>JAKAFL010000099.1 GCA_021817945.1 bacterium
CCTGGAAAAGCCTTAATGCCAAGCTGTATCAGTGGAAAAAAACCAACAAATGAGTCGAAACTATAGTTTGATCCCTTTATGATGGTGGACTGGCTGGGGGGCTAAAATGGCATGGTGCGCATTTGAGCGTTTTTCAAGCGAAGACGGGAAGGGGAGTTTTATCCGCAGATGGACGCAGATGGACGCAGATTGGGAAGGGGAAAGCGAGGGTTTAAAAAGAGATGGAGAATCATTGCGGATGGGGTTAGGGTTTCCGCAGGCATGAATCCATGCTGCAACGATTCGCAAAACCCGGGATTCTGTTCCACATGGCAGGGAATCGGGAGTGTTGGTTTGTTTCAAGGCGCGATTGGGATTATCTGCGGCTGGGTTGCCCTGCGGGCGGAGACGGCGATGAAGGTGGAATGGATAGCCGGACGGCTTCAGATGGGTTCGCCGGGATATTTCAATCATCTGCTGTATCGCAGCCGTAAGCAGGACCCAAAGAGGGGCTCAATATGACAATATCAAGAACTGACGCCTTTTCGAATACCGTCGCAGTCGTCGCCATGGATTACAGTTCGAACCAGAACACACGGACAAATGTCTATGAATTAATCGTGACAAATAATGGGGTTCCGACAACGATGGAGTGTGACCTCGACGGAAATCTCACTTCGGTGATGACGGCCAGCAGCACGAACACTTACCAATGGGACGCGGCGAACCGGCTGGTGAGAATCGCTGGACCAACCAATCAGAGCGTGTTTGGGTATGATGGGTTGGGGCGGCGCACGCAAATTGTCGAGTGGCAAAATGGCGTGGCGGTTGCCACCAATAATTTTGTTTGGGATGGGCAGGCGATACTGGAACAGCGAGACAATACCGGCGCAAACGTCACCAGAAGGTTCTTTAGCCAGGGAGAACAGATTTCGGGGACCAATTACTACTTCACCAGGGATCATTTGGGGTCAGTCCGGGAAGTGGAGGACACATCGGGCGTGATACTGGCGCGCTATGATTATGATCCATACGGAAGGCAAACACTTTTGGCCGGCACGGCGATTTCCGACTTCGGGTATGCCGGAATGTACTTGCATGCGCCCAGTGGACTAAACCTGACGCTTTATCGCGCCTACAATTCGGATCTTGGGAGGTGGCTAAATCGTGACCCCATCGGAGTAGACGGCGGAATCAACCTCTATGCCTACGTGGGCAATAACCCAGTCAACAAGGTTGATCCGCTAGGTTTATGGGGTATTGCCTTTGGTAATAATTCAGGATCATCGTATGTCAACATTGGCTGGGGTGCGCCATCATACTACTATTCACCAGATGATTATGCACCCTCACAAATCAATGGGCCTGTGAGTGGTCTCGCAATTTATATGCTTGGGGATGGAGACCCCGTTCCTCTCGGTCCTGATTTGCAGGCTGCTCTGCAACAACTACAACAAGCCAATCCGTGGCCACAAACCGGCAATTGTCCAAATCAAACGAGCCATATTGGTCTTCGTGATTATGGTTCTTGGCAGCATCCATACGATGATTATTTAGCGGAATTTTCATTGGGACATTTCGACTATAGCAACAATGGCACGATGACAACAGTTTCGGATGTATATGCGTTTCCATTTACTTCAAGCGGAACTGGCTTATCAAGTTGGCGGAATACTCCTTATTCTTGGATTCCCGGCACTACCTATAATGATTCGGGTTCTTGGCCAACACCCAACGCACATCCATGAGCGACTTCGCGCAACATTTTCTTTATTATTCGGCTAGTGTTCTGGGGCTATTAGTGTGTGTTGCGTCTTTTACATATGCGCCATTTGCCAAGACATGGATGCGGGCACTGTTGGTTCAATTTGCTCTTGGTTTCTGTTGGGCAGCAGTCCGTCTGATGTCTGTGATGTTCTTTAATGAGGAGTCACCACCTGGGATATTTTTCGTGATTGTCCCGTTTGAATATCTTGTGTTTGCTTCGATTGCTCGATGCTTAAAATTGCTTTTATTCAAGCTCCCAGCTCTAAAGGCTCTTGAGGAGAAGTTACGGTTGAGGTTTGCAATTACTCATTCAGATACCAAAGGCTGACTTTCTCTTGTGCGTTCATTGTCCCTGACCCCGGCCACGGACAGTCCATGACCGATTGGCTACGTTGACGGCGAGCAGAAAATGGTGATGACGTGAGCGCCTTGGAAACCCGGTTTGCGACGAGACACTTACCCCGCCTCTGACGGTGAACCTGGCTGCCGGGAAAAAGTCTGTGGCGTGCTTCAAATGCCGCCGGTGAAAACGCCGCAAGGTTGCGCTGGTGAAGTGGTGAAACGACGACGGAAGGAAACCTGATTTGATGCTGGACGCTGTTCTCCTTGCCAGAGCAATGGGCAGCCGTAACACGAGCCATTTCAGACGGCACGCCTAACGTCTAACGCTGTTAGTTCATTTTGCGGACGAGAGTTGTCCGAAATCTGGCCGAGGACTGGACGAAAACCGTTCGAGACCTGGACGATTTTCATCCGGGATCGGCCAGCCTGCCGGACGCATCGCGGTAGCCCATCGCCTCATCCAACGCCTCTTGAGCGCCATGGGGAGCGATACCGGCGGCGCGTCGGTTTCGTTCCTGCCGCAGGCGGTCGCGTTCGCCGCGAGCCGTCCAGTTGGCGGCCTGTTGTTTTTGCCGTTGCTCGATCATGGGCCGTCGCAGCTTCGCTTGAAAGTCGCGCACGCGCTTGTCCGGGCGGTTGACCACGGACGGTTTGCCGCTGGCGATGTCATCGAACAGGCGACGCCAGGACGGAGTGCCGCGATACTCGCAGCCGCAATCGGCGGCGATGCCCATTAAAACCTGCCAGTCAATCTCATCCAGTTTCAGTGATTGCCGCTTCATGGCCATGTTGAAAGTATCCGTGTCAGCAATCCCCGTTGGTGAGGCGGTCTGGCCAAGATGGAACCCTGGGATGTCAGGTGATTTTGAGGTGATCGGCTTTGCAAGCGGCGGGAGTAAGCTTGGCCACATGAAATAGTTGCACGCCATGGGTATGCATATGCCGCTCCTGACGGAGCTTAAAAAATCTTTTGGCGGGGGCTACTACAAATATGTCGCACCTACGGCGCTTCTGGACTTGGGCCTGCAATTTGTTTTCAAGTGGCGGCTGGCATTGTGGCTCCAAATGGATAAAGGCCTTGATAGTTTGACAATCGCCGGGTGAGGGCACCCGGCCATAAGCGTTAACCTAAGAATTTGCTTTTCTGCCGGTTTTGGCTAATCATGAGTCCATGATAACGGATGCCCTTCCCG
>JAKAFL010000065.1 GCA_021817945.1 bacterium
AGCTACAGAATAAGCGGAATAAACAGTCATTGCAAGAACAATATTGACAATAATTAATATATTACTTGCTACAAAAATGCGCTTTTATTGGCCTTTTGTGATTTTTTGGGGGAAGTCAGGTTAGCCGTGAGTCAACACGGGGCGCAAACTTTTTGAAAAAAATCTCACGAGACCTCTTCGGGTATGGTTTCGATCTTTCCAAAGAGTTTCCGCTCCAACATTTTGGGGCATCTTGTCCCTTCAATTTCGCTTTTCGAGATTAGCCGGGCGAGGCCTCCAAAAAAGTGGACCCAGAAAAAGAATGCCGCAAACATTGACGCCGCAGATGTAGCCGATTTTGTAGAGCCTGCCCAGGTTGTTGTCGTCGTAGATGGACACATTCTGGCCGACGACGAGGCTGGGCAGGGAAAGGGGCATGAGAGCGCCATGAAGGAAGCCCAGGCCAAAGCCTGCGGGATGACTGCCGGCGTAGGCCATGGGGGAAAGCTTGGAATAAACATATCCAAATAAAACGGTGGAAAGGGCCAGCAAGATGGCTTTGCGGGCAAAAAATGAGGCGCGCCGCCGCCATTGCCCACCCGGAGCTTGTAAAGGTTCCATTTTTAATTTAATTCAAATCATGTTTTTCCGCGAGCGAACCAGGCAGGAGGAATATTTCGACACTCCGGACCTGTCAATAAGAGAGCGACAGGCAGCCCATCGCGAACTGGACCGGGTGAATCGTTTGTTTCGGTTCGATCATCCATTCACCAGCCGGCTGCCAGAATGGCTTGGAGAAGAGAAATGCGCGAGCCTTGAAATTCTGGATGTGGGCGCAGGCTCGGGCTGCCTTGGGCGCACCCTTTCGGATTGGGCCGCCCGCCGCGGGTGGTGCTGGCGGTTTACCAACCTCGATTTGCATCCCATGCCGCAGAACCCCGGAGACACCACCCGCCAGGTGGCGGGTTCCGCCTTGGACCTGCCTTTTGACAAGGAAAGTTTCGATTTGGTGGTGGCCTCCCAGATGACCCACCACCTGAAGGATGAGGAGGTGGTGCGGCATTGGAAGGAGGCATGGCGGGTGAGCCGGGACGCCATTTTCATCAGTGATTTGCATCGCAACGCCGGATTCTATGCCGTTCTCGGCGTGGTGATGCGGCTGTTGTTTTTGGATAAAAACCTTCGGGCGGATGGGTTGATCTCCGTTAAACGCGGTTTTCGGAGGCGGGAATGGCTGAAATTGGCGTCCCAGGCAGAGCTTCCAGATGCCCAAGTATGGGTTTATTATGGCACCCGCATCATGCTTCAAGCCCGAAAAAAGCCATTTGTGCCAGGCGCCAGCGAATCCATCGCCAAGTATCCACGACCGGATTGATTTTGCTTTGGGAGCCACGGTAAAGGGTTTGAATGGGGACAAAAGAAATGGGCAGGCCAAGCCGGGCAAATGCCAGCAACATTTCAGACTCCACTTCAAAATGACTGGAACGAAGGCTGGCCTGAATCAGGGAAGGCAGGTGAACGAGTCGGAACCCGCATTGTGAATCAGGAAAAACCTGCCTGCCGAGTCGCGAAAGGCCGGCAGACATCCAAAGGTTCACCCAAAACCTCAGGGCCGGCATTCCATCGGGTTTGGCCATGCGGTTGCCCACCACTAACATCGCGTTGGAAAGGCGCGCGCATTCGAAAAGAGCCGGTATGTCATCCGCCGCATGCTGGCCATCGCCATCCATGCATAAAACCCATTGGAAACCGAGTTTGCGGGCCAGGTCCCATCCCAGCCGCGCGGCACTTCCTTTGCCGCCATTGAAAGGTCGCCGAATAACAGAAGCCCCGGCATGCGCAGCCAGGTTTGCAGTGTCGTCCCGGGAGCCGTCATCCACCACAATCACCAGGTTCACATGGCGCCGAACCTGCCGGACGACTTCCGAAATACGCGGTGCCTCATCAAGGCAGGGAATGACCGCCGCGCACTCATGCCGCCTGCACATAAAACGTGGCGTCCGGCTTAATCCACGCTGCCCGGATGCAAATCCGTGCTTAAAATCGTGCCATCGGTGGCGGAAAGGACCACGACCCCGATATCGGCATCATCCTGGGGTTGATGCAGTTTGGCCGCCCATAGTTTCACTTTCCATTGAGGCCCCAGGTCGCCGTGTTCCAGCCAGAGTTGGGTGGCGGTTAATTTCAGATTTTCCAATAGGGGCTGTGAAGTGGCAATGCGGATGGCCTTGTTGGAATCCAATTCCAGCTTTTTGGGGTCCAGAGGCGTGTGGTCCGAATTCGCCATCTCCAAAATCCTCCAAGGATGGCTGACATCCAGTTTTTCTCCCGCGCCGAATTTGACTTCGACCGATTTGAAGGTGGCATCGGGGTCGTAATAAACCACATACCAAATGTTTGGGGTGAGGCTGCCTATGGATTTTTCCGACCTGATTTGGACGACTTTGTCCCTGCTTTGAATGCCCACGTAGGGATCGCCTTTTCTTATCAGCTCCAAGGCCGTTGGTTCAGCCTGGACCCCCTGAAGGGCCAGAGCCAGAATGAGCGCAACCTGCCATCCTGCCATATATTTCCAGATCATAGTCCCAATTTAATTCAAATAACCAAGGGTGGCAAATTGCATTTAAAGGCGAATTGAGGAAGCTAATTTGCCGTGGCGGGCAGCCAAAGCCTGTGCTGGCGCCCGCAGTGTTGTCTGCTTAAAATGCGCGAGTGTTTATAGATGGTTTACATGATCCATCCCAGGCAGACCTGGATCTGACCGGGGACAGGCAGGCCGTGTTGCATGAGCGGGCTGTGGAAGCCCGGGACCGCCATTATGGCAGGAGGGTGTTTGTTCGGGGGGTGGTGGAGGTTTCCAACTATTGCCGTGAGAACTGCTCCTATTGCGGCATGAGGCGGGACAATGGGGGGTTGGCCCGGTTTCGAATCAGCCACGATGTGCTGGCGGAAACGCTGCTGGAACAACGACCGGACTGTGTGACGGACATCAACATCCAGGCCGGCGAGGATCCCGTGGTGGTTCGGGAGGTGGTGATACCTTTGATCCGGACCCTGCGCAGGGAAACAACCCTGGGAATCAGCGTGTGTTTGGGAACGCTTTCGCATTCCCTCTATGAGGAATTAAAAAACGCCGGGGCTGGCTTTTACATCATGAAGTTCGAGATGAGCGACCCAGACCTCTATGCCAGGCTGGAGGCGCCGGGGACGCTGGGTGAAAGGCTCGATCATATCCGCTGGCTGGCCAGCCATGGATGGATGGTCAGTTCAGGTTTCATAGCGGGTCTTCCGGGCCAGCAAAGTTTCGATTTGGTGGATAATTTGAAGCTTGCCGGCTCGCTTCCACTTCAAGGATGCAGCGTGAGTCCGTTCATTCCCGGCGCAGACACACCCTGTTCCGCAGCTCCATCCAGTCCGGTTGCATGGACGCTGAATGCCATGGCAGTTCTGCGCCTGATGCGCCCCAATTGGATTATTCCAGCGGTGAGCGCTTTAAACCTCATGGATTCGGAAGGCTACCAATCGGGTTTGCGGGCCGGGGCCAACCTGGTGACCATGAACCTGACGCCGGATCGTTTCCGGCCTGACTACGTCATTTACCAGCGGGACCGATTCATCATGACCGAGGAAAAAATTTTGAACGCCCTGGAAAGTGCGGGCCTGGAAGCATCCACGGTTGGTTTGATGGCTCATTGCCGCGCAGGATTGGGCCATGGGGAAGCCAAGCCCCACCCAGGGCCAAGTCTGAAGCAAGATTAAAAGGCCATGTTGTTCCCCTCTTCCTCCATGGGTCAGCCGCATCGGGTCGTGGTGACGGGCGCGGGGATCATCACGTCCCTGGGCCTGGGCTGGCAAGTCAATGCTGTGGGATTTCGATCGGGGCGGAGAGCCTTTCGCGAGGTGACACTTTTTGACACCACCCGGCAGAGGGCGCGGATAGCTGCGGAGGTGTCAATGCCGGCGTGTCTGCCTGCCACGCGGTTGAGTCGTCGAAGCGAGGCCCGCATGAACAGGGCCGGTCGGATTTTATTGCATGCCGCTCATGAGGCATGGATGCAATCCGGCTGGGGCGAGCAGTCCAGCACGCCGGTGGCGCTGGGCACGACCAGCGGTGAAATGGTTTTGGGCGAGGCTTATTTAAAACAGGCGTTGACCGCCCCGAAAAGCCTGAGGGGGCAGGCGGCCCGTGTGGTGGGGTACCAGGTGCAGCGCCAGGGCCTGGACCTTTGCAATGCCCTGAACCTGACAGGGCCGCTGACCACCGTGTCAAACGCGTGCGCCTCGGGAGCCAACGCCATTGGGCAGGCCTGGGATTGGATTCGTCAGGGCCGGTTTCCCAGGGTTTTGGCCGGCGGTTATGACGCCCTCTGCCAGCTTACTTTTGCGGGATTTGATTCCTTGCAGGCCTTGTCCAGTCGGCCTTGCCAGCCTTTTCTGGCGGACCGAAGCGGTTTGACGTTGGGGGAAGGCGCGGCGCTGCTCGCCATGGAAACCTTGGCATCCGCAGAGCGGCGTGGCGCAGTGATCCTGGGTGAAATAATTGGTTATGGCGCCGTGAACGACAGCCATCACCTTACCCAGCCTCATCCAGAAGGTCGTGCGGCACTGTCGGCAATGACCCTGGCTTGCGCCCGGGCAGGGATCAAGCCGGACCAGGTGGATTATTTGAATGCCCACGGCACAGCCACCCAACAAAATGACGCCACAGAGGCCATGGCCATCAACCAATGGGCAGGCAGCCATGTCAATCGGCTGGCAGTGAGCTCGACCAAATCAGCCATAGGACACCTGCTCGGCGCGGCTGGAGCGGTGGAGGCGGTGGTGTGTCTCATGGCCTTGCAGGGGCAATGGATGCCACCTCAAACGGCGGAGGGCGCGCCGGATCCGATTTGCCAATTTAATCTTGTGCGCCAACCCACCGATCAAAGCTGCCGGATTGCCCTTTCCAATTCTTTTGGGTTTGGCGGAGCCAATGCCTCCTTGGTATTTCAACGCTGGCCATGAGTCGTCTATTCATCCATGGTTGCGGAGTGGTCTCGCCGGCGGGCTGGGGTTTGAATCCTTTTTTGAACGCCCTGGATGCCGGAATGCCGCTTCCCGTTCAAAAAGTGGCCCGGCCCGGTTGGACCACCGACCTGACGGTGCGCATGGTCCCGGACCCGGCGGTTCGCCCGGCTTTTCTGGCGCATCCCCGGCTGCGCCGATCCAGCCGGATGAC
This sequence comes from bacterium, assembly GCA_021817945.1. Classification (GTDB taxonomy): domain Bacteria; phylum Verrucomicrobiota; class Verrucomicrobiia; order Limisphaerales; family UBA11358; genus UBA11358. The sequence continues at coordinate 5,198 of JAKAFL010000065.1, forward strand.
CCAGCACGTCGTGGCTGCGGCATTGGAAGCGCTGGGTGATGAAAGCCAGGCTGTAATGGAGGGGCGCCTTCGGCTGGGCGTCATTGTCTGCATGATGGCAGGGGGCGTGTCCTATTCCCGCCGCTTTTACCAGGAGGTTCTGGATCAGCCAGGCACAGCCAGTCCCCTGATCTTTCCTGAAACAGTTTTCAACGCGTCAGCGAGCCACCTGTCTGCCTATCTTCAATCGGAACTGGCCAATGCCACCCTGGTTGGAGATGAGGGAACGTTTCTACAAGGGGTTGCATTGGCTGTGGACTGGCTTGAATGGGGCCAGGCCGATGCCTGCGTGGTGATTGGGACGGAGGAAATGGATTGGATAGTGGCGGACGCCGTGCGCCTTTTTAATCGCAGGACGGTTTATGCGGGGGGGGCAGGGGCATTGCTTCTTAAAAAAGACGTTCCCTCGGCGATTTGTCTTAGAAATATCACTGATTCCTGGTCTTACTTGACCGGTCAAAACCGGGAAACAGCGGCCCTAAAAATGGCTGGCCAATGGGGAGATGTGGCGGCGGACGAGGTGATCTATGCCGGAGAATCCCAAACCGTGCTGTCCACAAGATACCCCAATTCCAGGAAAGCGATTAAATCCATTTTGGGCGAGGCGTTTGTTGCCTCCGCCGCATGGCAATGCGTGGCGGCGTGCCTGGCGCTGGGCCGGGGAGATTGTGCATCGGCCCTGGTGGAAATACTGGGAACCAACCAGCAGGCCATTGGCGCCCGGTTTGCAGGCCGGCGCTGCGGCGAACCAGGCCAATAACCGCGCTTTAGGCTTGATCCCAACCATTCAACTCATCAGGCTTAGCCGCCTCAAAACGAATAATTGCAGTTTACGAGAAAAATTTGCGCATGACTGACCTCGATTCATCCCTTCTCAAATCCCGAATCAAGCAAATCCTGGTGGAAGACTTGATGTTGCAAATTAAGCCGGAGGAAATTGGCGATGCCCAGCCGCTCTTCGGTTCCGGTGGCATCGGTTTGGACTCGGTGGATGCCTTGCAGTTGGTGGTGGCTTTGGAAAAGAATTTTGGTCTCAAAATAGCCGATCCCGAGGTGGCGCGCGTGGTTCTATCAAGCGTGGATTCCATCGCGCAAGCGGTGCAGTCCGGCGCCAAGCCGGGATGAACCCCTCCGGCGGTCAGCGCCTGCCTCAAACGGCGCAACACGCAATGGCGCGTTGCAAAAAGCGGCCCATCTTTCTTTGCCAGCGCCTGCCGGGGGCAGCCATGAGGCATGGCGGATGATTTTCGTGGAGAATCAGAACCATGCCCGGACCCTGGACACGCAAGGCAGCGGCCATTGCCATGGCGAGCATGGAAACACCAGGCTGCGGATCAGGAAACGGTGAGGCCGGCCTCAAAAGCGCACGCCTGTTTGTTTCCAGAAAGAATTGCGGCGGGCGGGCTGCGTTAATTTTTGGCGATGTCCTTGGACAGCTTGATACGGATGGTGGCGACACTCTTGGTTTCTTGAATGGTGTAGCCGTTTTTCCTGGCCCAATCGCGAAGGAGTTCTGCCCTGACGGCGTTGGGGGTGGAGATTTCATTGTGGCCGTTGGAGACCATTTTTTCAATCACGCCCAGCCATTTTTCATCGGCGGGAGAGAGCGAAGTCCCGGCGGCGAGGACGTTCAGGGACAGGAATGCCAAGATGGAGAGGAGCAATGTTTTTTTCATAATTAAAACGACGCTGACAAAGGCCAGGGTCATTGGGGGAAGTTGCATAAACTGTGCCAACCTGATCGGGGGCTGAAATTTTGGGTTTGCGGGACGCCGATGCATGGTTAAGGGACAATGGTTCCAAAAAACGGACAATTGGGCCGGAAAATTGGAAGAGGTACCCATGCCCACCTCCTTTTGTGAAAATGGTTTTGGATTTCCAAAACCATCCTGCGGGTATATCGTGACGATCTAATTTTTTATGACCCAACCCATACCGTACCTGAATCTCAAGGCCCAAATTCAACCTTTGCGAGAGGAATTGGATGCAGCCATCCGGCGGGTGGTGGATCAATGCAGTTTTTGCCTGGGACCCGATACCTTGCAGTTCGAGAAGGATTTTGCGCGTTTTTGCGGGGTGGAACATGCTGTTGGATTCAACAGCGGCACATCGGCCCTGCATGTGGCCATGCTGTTGCTGGACCTCAAGCCGGGAGATGAAGTCATAACCACCCCTTACACTTTTGCTTCCACCAGTTGGGCCATTTCTTATGCCGGTGCCAGGCCCGTTTATGTGGACATTGAGGAGGCCACTTTCAACTTGGATCCGCGAAAGATCGAGTCTGCCATCACCCCGCGCACCCGGGCGGTTGTGCCGGTACACCTTTACGGGCAACCGGCGGACATGGATCCCATCCTCGAGATTTGCCGGAATCACGGCCTTGCCGTGGTGGAGGATGCCGCGCAGGCCCACGGAGCCCGGTACAAGGGCAAAGGGGTGGGGACCATGGGCGATTCCAGCATATTCAGTTTTTATCCCGGCAAAAACCTTGGTGCATTTGGGGAGGGAGGCGCCTTGGTGACTCGTCGCGCGGATTGGGACAAGCGCGCCCGGTCCCTGCGCGAACATGGTTCCACCGTCCGGTATCATCATGACGAGATTGGTTACAATTATCGCATGGAAGGCATCCAGGGGGCGGTGCTGGGGGTGAAACTCAGGTATTTGTCAGGATGGATACAGGCCCGGCAACGCATTGCCCGGCGTTATCATGAACTCCTGGCCTCGACTCCCCTGCAATTGCCGGCTCAGGCTGCCTATGCGGAAAGCGCCTGGAACCTTTACGTGGTTCGCCATCCCCGGCGTGATGAGTTGAAGGCTTTTCTGGAGGCCAATCAAATCGGCTGTGCGCTCCATTACCCGCTGCCTTTGCATTTGCAGAAATGCTACGCTTTTTTGGGCCACAAACCCGGAGACTTTCCCGTCTCCGAAAAGGCCGGGCGTGAATGCCTCAGTCTTCCGATTTTTCCGGAGCTGACCGATTCGGAAGTGGAACGCGTGGCGGAAACCATCCGACAGTTTTTTGCGCGGTAGCCCGGTTCAACCCGAAAAACGAAATTCAAAAGGCCAATCTGCCCCAATCTACCGGGCGCAAATTCCATGGTTTCCATTCCAGCATCTTGCCTCACTTGACCCTTTCCATTTCATTTTTCGGGTTAAATTGTAAAAACTCATGCTTTCCTTCACGCTTTTCTCATGCGCTTGAAATTTTTGTTTGAGTTTGAATTGGGGCTTTGAAATGATGCTTGAATGAACTTATTGCGCATAATGGGGGTGGCGTTGTTTGTTTTCTGTGTTTCGATCCGGGCGAGTTTGGGGCAGGAGACGGCTTTTTGGTACCAGGGCCAGCTTGATGACATGGGTAAACCAGCCAATGGATTGTATGATTTACAATGTTCCCTGTATGATTCATTGACCAACGGCGATTTGATTGCCGGGCCGGTCATTGTGTCAGGCAATTCCGTGACCAACGGGTTGGTGCAGGCGGCCATTGATTTTGGCCAGGTTTTCAAGGGGACGAACTTGTGGCTTGCCATCGGGGTGCGCACCAATAGCGCCAATGGCGCATTCACCGATTTGACACCCCGCCAGGCTTTGCTTCCGGTTCCGTATGCGGAATTTGCCACGGCTTCTGGCGGATTGACGGGTGACTTGTCCGCCAGCCAATTGACGGGATTTATTCCCACCACGGCAATTTCCGGGGTTTATCCTTCCCTGGTCACCTTCAGCAATTCAGGGGACAGTTTTGCCGGGGATTTTTTTGGAAATGGCGCCGGGGTGACCAACCTCAACGCCACCCAGGTCAGTTCCGGCACCCTGGCAGACCAGCGGTTGTCCTCCAATGTTCCGCTTCTCAATGGCACCCAGAGTTTTTCCGGGTCGAATTACTTTTCCGGGGCCAATATTTTCACCAATCGGGCCAATGGTTTCGTGGGTAGTTTTTATGGCAACGGCCTGGTGGGGTGGATACCGGTGAGCGAGACAAGCACGCAGGCCATCCCGGATGCGGGTTACATGCTGCTGAGTTCCAGCCTGACGACGCTAACCTTGCCTGCCACCAACCAATTGTACCTGGGAGATGTGGTGCGCGTGGCTGGCGAGGGCACCGGAGGCTGGCTGGTACAACAGCAGGCCAATGAATCCATTTTTGGCCATTTCCTGACTGCCAGCAACAACTCATGGTTGCCCTCCAGCGCGGCAAGCCTGGGATGGGATGCCATCGCCTGTTCCTCGGATGGGACAAGATGGGTGGCGGGCGCCACGGGTGGCGGGGGAATATCAACCTCCACGGACGGAGGGGTTACATGGTCGGTTTCCGGCAGTTTTCCAAGTCAACCCTCGCCGACTTGCGTGGCATCTTCGGTTTCGGGAACCACTTTGACTGCGGTGGTCTATGGACAAGGCATTCTCTACTCCACCAACTCCGGGGGAACGTGGTATTCCGGCGCAGCACCCAGTCCTGCCAATTGGGAATGCGTGGCGTCCTCAGCCAATGGCGTGAATCAGGCCGCTGTCATCTATGGGGGGCTTATTTACGTGTCCTCCAACTCAGGCGTTTCATGGACGGCTGAAACCGGCGCAACCACCGAGAATTGGGCATCCATTGCTTCGTCCGCCGATGGCAGTCATTTGGCGGCGGTGGTTTATGGCGGCAAAGTGTGGACCTCTTCCAATGGCGGTTCCACCTGGACCCAGCAAACCTCATCTCCCACTGGCAATTGGATTTCGGTTGCCTCTTCATCGGATGGGAGCAAGCTGGTGATGGTGAACAGTTCGGGAACGGTTGAATTATCCAATAATGGGGGAGTGTCGTGGAGGGCTGCCACTGGTTTGCCTTCCTCCTCTTGGTACCACGTCGCCTGCTCCGCAGATGCCAACACCATTTATCTGGTGGCCAATGGCGGTGGCATTTATGCCTCTGCCAACAACGGCCTGACCTGGTTCGCTGAACCTGTTCCCTCCGAACACTGGACTTCCATAGCCTGCTCCGCTGACGGTTCCGTGGCCGATGCAGCATATGAAAACACCACCACTACGGGTGGAATTTACCGTTCCATGGTGAAAGCCCAGACCGCTTCCACCACCACAAGCACATCCGGCTATCTATCCGGAGGGCAGGGGGATGCCGTGGAATTGCAATATATCGGCAACGGACAATTCATGGCGCTGACCGTTACTGGCTCCGTGTGGGCCAATTAATGTTAAATCCATTGCCGCCCATCGGACCGCCGTGGGCAGGCAAACTCCTGGTTTTGTCCATGGAAGTCGGCAGTTGAAAGTTTTCCTGCATAATTCATTGGCTTTCCATTTGACGATTGAACAATCAAGGCTAATGTTGTGGCGGAACAGGACGTGAAATACTTAAAGAAGTTCTCAGGGTGGAATTCCAGGTGGCTTTCCATGGTTTTGTTGATGGGGGGAATGGTATGCCATTTTCAATCTCAGGCGCGGCCCTATGGAATGGACGCGATCAAACAAAACGGCCCCTATTTGGATGGCATGCTGCCCGAAGTGGCTCCGGTCATATCCGGCAACTGGACCGCAGTGGTGGCGTTTACAAATCTTCTTTTTACCAATTCAGTGGGTTTGGCGCCTGTTCCGGACACTGATCTTTTGTGCGTCTGGGAGAGGGAGGGCAGGGTTTGGGTTTTTGAGAACAAGCCGGATGTCAAAACCAAGACCCTGGTTTTGGATGTCCATAACCAGTGTCAGGGATGGGATGATTCTGGTCTTCTGGGTGTGGCATTCCACCCAGGATTTGCCACCAATCACCTCATGTTTGTTTATTATACCTGGGTGAATCCTGGAACCGTGGCGGGAGATGCGTACACCCGCCCCAATCCGGTCATGCCCAATACCTATCATGACCGTTTGGAGAGCTACAATTTGGACTCCAACATGTTGGCGGACCCTAAATCCGTGCGCATCTTTGTGGATTTGACCAATCAGACGGTCTGGCACCATGGCGGTGGCATGTTTTTCCATCCCAAAAATGGTCTTCTCTATTATACGGATGGCGACAATTCGGTGGGGGACAACGATCAAATCATCAATAAAAGCCTCTACTCAGGAGTGTTTCGCATAGATGTGGACTGCCGGGGAGGCTCGTTCAGCCATCCTCCGCCTCGTCAGCCCGTGAACGGGTTCACCGCCCACTATTTCATTCCCAATGACAATCCTTTCGTGGGCCAGTCCAATGTGTTGGAGGAGTTTTTCTGCCTGGGATTGCGCAGCCCCCACCGGATGACCATTGATCCTCCCACCGGAAATATCTTCATTGGCGACGTGGGGCAGAGCGCCCGGGAGGAGATTGACCTGATCAGGCCTGGTGAATCCGGCCTGAATTTTCAATGGAATTATTGCGAGGGGAATCTGGGGGAAATGAAATCTCCGTACATAGGCATCAGCCGCGGGCCGCTCTTGGATTACCCTCACACGGATGGCAGGGCGGTGATCGGGGGGTATGTTTACCGGGGAAGCCGATTTGCGGCGGACCTGGGCGGCAAATACATTTTTGGGGACAATGTTTTTCGGACCGTTTGGGCCATGGATGAAACCGCCACGCCTCCTCAAAAGAAGCTGCTTTGCGTGATGCCCAAGGGAACCGGCCCCAATTCCGGAACCGATTACACCGGACTTTCCTCATTTGGCGTGGATTCCAGCGGGGAGATTTATTTTTGCCAGATGAGCAGCGTGGGAGGCTCCATTTACACATTGCAGCGCGGGGGGCCGCCACCGCCCAAAAAATTCCTTCCCCAACATTTGTCCGACCTGGGCATCATGGAGGATATGCAGTCGCTTCGCCCGGCGGCGTTTTTAATGCCCTATGGTGTGAATTCACCGCTTTGGTCCGACGGCGCGGTGAAACAACGATGGATTGACCTTCCCAAGGGCGGCAAAATAGACCGGTCCAATGACGAGCAATGGTCTTTCCCTGCGGGAACAGTTTTTGTCAAAAATTTTTCCATGCCTGTGGATGAATCCAATAGCAATGTTTTGCGGCGTCTTGAAACCCGGGTCTTGATACGCGATGCCAGCGGTGGGGTTTATGGAGGCAGCTACAAATGGCGGGCCGATAATTCGGATGCGGACCTGGTCAACAGCGGCACAAATGAGACCCTTGAAATCAAGACCTCCGGTGGCGGGATCCGCAAGCAGAACTGGTTTTACCCTGGCAAACAGGATTGCCTCACCTGCCACACTCCTGTTTCGGGAGGTGTCCTGGGAATCAAGACAGGCCAATTGAATGGCAATTACAAATACGACACCGGGATTGTGGATAACCAGTTGCGTGTTTGGAACCACCTGGGCTGGTTCAAGAAACCCATCCTGGAAATCGGCATTAATTACATGCCCAGATTTGTGTCCATCTCCGACACGCATGCCTTGTTGCGAGACCGGGTGCGGTCTTACTTGGATGCCAATTGTTCCCAATGCCATCGCCCGGGAGGCGCGGAAGCCTTTTTTGATGCCCGTTACTCCACTCCGCTGGCCCGGCAGAACATTATCAATGGCCCCGTGGCAAACCAGCTTGGCATTCCCGGCGCCAGGGTGGTGGTTCCCCAAAACCTGGGCAAATCCATCCTGTATATGCGGCTGGCCATGCTCGGAAACAATCAAATGCCGCCCTTGGCCAAGAATGTAGTGGATGAAAAGGCTGTAGCCGCTTTTATGGATTGGATCAGCTCCATGCCGGTCAAATCCGCCCCCCTTCCGGGAGGGTGGACCAATCAGGATATTGGGCCTGTGGGGGTTTACGGGGAGGCCAGTTATTTGAATGGCAGGTTCAACCTGCTTGGCTCTGGAAATGATATTTGGGGCTATGCCGATGGTTGCCAGTTTGCCTATCACACATTGAACGGAAATGGCCAGATTGTGGCCCGCGTCATCTCCATGCAATACACCGATCCGTGGGCCAAGGTTGGGGTGATGATGCGTGAAAGCGAAGCGCCGGATTCCAGGAATGTGTTGGTGGCGCTGAGTGGGCAGGGTGGGTCCACCATGCAATGGCGGCCCATTGGCGGCGACCGGACATCTGGCAGCGTGGATGGTCCACCGGCCAAGCTCCCCTACTGGGTGAAATTGGTCCGCATGAATGACACCTTCACAGGTTATCTGTCCAAGGATGGCAAGACGTGGCAGCAGGTGGGGCAGACTGTAATGCCTCTCAAAAAGCGTTTGATCGTGGGTCTAACCATTTCTTCACACGATAATACAATGTTGAATTCCTCGCTTTTTGACCAGGTCAGGCTCTCGGGCAAACCTTGAGTGGTGTAGGCCTTTTTTAAACCTGGAAGGAGTCTGCTCCAGTGGCGATTGGGATGGAATGGCCTCATGGCGCTTTGCGTGGGATTTCTTCGCCCGGCTCCTGAACCTGACTGGAATTTCAAATTTATATTTGTCTTGTTCCAAACAGGTTGTCCTTCATATTTTCCAGAAACAAAACATTCCTTATGGCTTTTTTATCTTCTGGTTTTCGGGGTTTCTGCATCCTCCTTGCGATTTCATGCTTTGCATGCCCGGCATGGGCTGGCCAGGCGGTATCCGGTCATAACCCGGATCGTTTTGATGTGCGGGATTATGGCGCCACGGGAGATGGGCTGCACCTGGACAGCCCCGCCATCAACCAAGCCATCGCCGCCGCAGCCGGGACGGGGGGAGGAACGGTTTATGTGCCCGCTGGAACTTATTTGTGCGGTTCCATCCACCTGCAAAGCAACATTCATCTGGAGGTGGAAGCCGGTGCAACCATTTTGGGGGCGCCGCAGTCAATGGGGGCTTACGATGAGACCGAACCTTATGACTTGGGCGGATTTCAAGATGGCGGTCATTGTTATTTTCATAACAGCCTGATCTGGGGCGAAAACCTGACCAACGTATTCATCACCGGGCAGGGGATGATCAACGGAGGCGGGATGGTGGCCTCGGACAAAATCCTGGACAGGATGTGTGGGTTTAACCAGAAACATTCTTCAACCAATCCCGGGAAGCTGCCGCCTGTGCGCCTTGGAAACAAGGCCATCGCCCTGAAATTATGCCGCAACGTCCTGATTCGCGATGTCACCATTTTTCATGGGGGCCATTTTGCCATTCTGGTCACGGGTTGTGACGATCTTACGGTGGACAATGTCACCATGGACACGGATCGGGATGGGATTGATATAGACTGCTGCCGCAACACCATGGTGAGCAATTGCAGGATCAATTCACCCAACGATGATGGCTTGTGCCCCAAAAGCACATTTGTGCTGGGGCGCATCCAGCCCACGGAAAACCTGACGATTGTCAATTGCCAGGTCTCTGGATTCAAGGAGGGGACGCTGCTGGACGGCACTGAACAGCCCAGCAAAAATCATAATGGGCGAATCAAATTCGGGACAGAATCCAGCGGGGGATTCAGGAACTGCACCGTGGCCAACTGCACTTTCCGGGATTGCCGCGGACTGGCGCTGGAGGAAGTGGACGGGGCTTTGATGTCTGATATTTCCATCAACAACCTGACCATGCTGAATGTGTACGATTATGCCATTTACATCACCACGGGAGAAAGAAATCGGACGCCGAATTTGCAAACCTTAAGCCGTGGAAGGAATATTCTCATATCCAATGTGATTGCGGACAAAGTGGGCGCCATGAGCGGCATTCAAATCATGGGCCTGCCCGCGCAGCCAGTTCAGGGCGTAAGGCTCAGCAACATCCAGTTGATCAGTTGCGGAGGAGGAACCCAAGCGGACGCGGGCCGGCAGCCGGAGGAACTAGGCGTGGGTTATCCAGAGCCAAATAAATTGGGGACCATGCCCGCTTACGGAATCTTTGCCCGGCATGCGGAGGACCTTGAGCTTTCAGACATTCATTTGAGCTTCGACACCAATGATGCCCGTCCGGCAGCCATGTTCACGGACGTTCAGGGACTGGATATGGACCATATTGTGGCTCAGACCGCCACAGGCGTGCCGCCCGTGAAAATGGGGGCCGGGGTGGAACAGGTGACCATTCGCAATTCGCCAGGAATACCCTGAGATGTGCCCGAGGGGGAGTGCTGCTCAAGCCCGCCTTCCGTCTGGATGAAGCGGAGGGAAGGCAACTGCCAGGCGTGAGGTTGCCTTAAACCCGAAAAACGAAATTCAACCCTCAAACAAAATTCAAAAGGCCAATCTGCCCCAATTTATTGGGCGGAAACTCATTGGAAAAATCTTACCAGACCGCTTCGGGTATGGTTTCGATTATTCCAAAGAGTTTCCGCTCCAGCATCTTGACCTTTCGATTTCGCTATTCGTGTTAACCTGACTTCCCCCAAAAAATCACAAAAGGCCAATAAAAGCGAATTTTTGTAGCAAGTAATATATTAATTATTGTCAATATTGTTCTTGCAATGACTGTTTATTCCGCTTATTCTGTAGCTCG
>JAKAFL010000012.1 GCA_021817945.1 bacterium
ATCCAGCACGGTGGCGGTAAGCGAGGCTTTATGCAGATCGACTCCGATGGTTTTCGTGGTGGCGGTATTCATAGTCGTTCCAGCAAACGGGGAATTCGTCCCCGGTGCAAGAGCAACATAGCCTTCAGGTTGGTTGAGCCGACGGTGTGCCGCGCTGCCCCAGGCCCATGGCGGCGCCTGCGGGGGCCGGAGCCTGCCTGGTTCCTTGCACCGGCTCGGATTTGCAGCTTTGGCCGTGCTTGTCAGGCTCCAGGCTACCCAGTAATTTCACTGTGATGTTTCGCCCTTGTTCCATCCTTCTGGCCCTATGGCTTGCCATCGGACGGTTGCAGGCGCAGCCCCAGAATGTTCCAGTCGAAAAATTGCCTTGGTTCGAAACGCAGACCGCCCACTTCAACATCTATAGCTGCGGCGGCATCCAGGATACATACAGGCTTGCCGGGTGTTTGGAGCAATTTTGCCGAGCCTATTCCATCCTTGCCGGCAAGGATGCCATCGCCTCGCCGCCAACTGTTGTCATCGCCTTTCCCGACCATGACACGCTGAAACCTTTCCTTCCATTGTACAATGGCCAGCCCGGGAACATCGCCGGGTTCTTCACCCGCGGCAGCGACGAGAATCTCATCGTGCTCTCCCTCCCCAACGCGGATGACCCGGGAATGGACGTGATTTTCCATGAGTACGCTCATCTCCTTTTTCGCCACAACGACCAGGCATGGCCCATTTGGTTGAAGGAAGGCATGGCGGAGATTTACTCCACCTTCCAAACCCAGGTGGGTTATGTGGTGATCGCCCGGCCCATCGAACGACACCTGGAGACGCTGGCCAGCGAACCAATGATGCCGCTTCACGACCTCTTTGCCGTCACTTACGATTCTCCCCAGTACAATGAAGCCAGCCGCCAGGGCGTCTTTTACGCCGAATCCTGGCTGCTCACTCATTACCTGATGGCCGGGGATAATCCCATAATACGCGCCCGTTTCGCCCAATACATGGGGTTACTGCGCCAGGGCCAGTGGCCCGAACAGGCTTTTACCAATGCCCTGGGTGTTTCCTTGCAGGTTATGCAGAATGCTCTGGAGCGCTATGCCAAAGCTGGAATATTTGAGCCGATCACCCTGAAACTCTCCGCAGACTTGTCCACCGCCGTGCCCGTAAAAACCTGGCCGGTGACCCCGGTGGAAATCCTGTTCCGCCTTGGTGATGAACAATTGCGCATTGGCCGCGAGGACACTGCGCTGGCTTGGTTCAACCATGCCCGGCAATTGGCGCCCGCCAGCCCGCTGCCCTACGAAGGTCTGGGTTTGCTTGCCTCCCAATGCACCAATTCAACCCAGGCCGTTGCCGAATTGCAGCAGGCTCTGCTGCGAGGCTCCACCAGTTTCCTGGTGCATTATATTTATGCCCGGGAGCAGTACCATCTCACCTCCCGCGACGGAGATGTTTATACGCCCCTCCAGGATGATCTTGCAGGGGAGATTTCAGATGAGTTAAACAAATCAATCGAGCTTATGCCCAGCTTTGCCCCCGCTCATGAGTTGCTTGGTTTTTTTGAAATGGTTCAAGGCCGGAACCTCGGGCTGGCGGAAGACCAATTAAACGCTGCCATCGCGCTTGAGCCGGAAAATGCAGCCTACATTTACACTCTGGCGCAGGTGCAGGTCCGCAACCACGAACCAGACGCCGCACGCCGTACCTTGCAGCCTCTTCTCCTGCCAAATGCTGACGCCAGGGTGCGCGCCGATGCGCAGGAACTGGAGAGCAAATTAAGTTCTGCCAATTAGTAGAGTAGGCGGAGCGAACGGATTGAGAGGCGCAGGGCCAATGACCGTTTCGCTCCGCCCACTCTACTCAAACCTGAATGGGCAGGATCAGCATTGCACGGCCGATCTGGTAGAGCCTGCGTTGCAGTTCAAATACCGTGTGGTTGTGCAGCCAGCGGGTCACAAGGCTCTCGTCCTTGAAAACCAACTGGCCCGCAAAAAACTGTGCCTGGGGAAATTTCTCCACAATCACGCCGCATTTCACCGCCGCTTCATCCACGATGTCCGTGCCCAGGGCCACGCAGCCTTCGGCGTAAAACCCCCGGCGCATCATGAATTGCACGTATTGATTCACGGCGTTTTGGGAGTGTTTCCGCAAATTATCCACCTCCGCCACGCCCTTGAAATTGCCCGCGTCCAGCACTCCCACCTGCACGAAAACAAAATTGGAGTAAACCTTTGGAAACATCCGCACCACTGCCAGCAAGGTGTGCAGGCCGAGTCCGTTGAATCCGTTCACCAGGAACACCGCCGTCCGTGCATTGGGATCACACTCCGGGGGTTTGTTGCTGTCCACGCCGGCCACCGCTTCATCCGCCAGCGCCGCCGCCACCAGTTCGTTGAGGCGATGAAGTCTTTTCTGTGTGGTTTTGTAGTGTCGGCGTACCCAGAAGGACACACCCACCAGCAGACCCGTCACCAGCAGCGTGGCCCAGCCACCCTCAAAAAATTTCACCACACACAATGAAACCAAAATGCCCCCGGTGAGGATCAGTCCCAATCCATTCACCAGTATTTTCTTTTTCCAACGCGGCGTTCTCAGCCGGATCTGCCACCAGTGCCGCACCATGCCCAGTTGCGACAGGCTGAACGTGATGAATACATTGATGCTGTACAAAACCACGAGAACATCCACGGCAGCGCGGGTGAGCAAGATCACCCCCAACGCAGCCAATCCCATCAATAAAACCCCGTTCTGGGTCACCAAACGATCGCTCAGCGTGGCAAAGCGCGTCGGCATCCATCGGTCCACTGCCATGTTTGACAGCACCCGGGGACCGCCAAAAAAACCCGTCTGGGCGGCAATAAAAAGCAGGGCTCCGGAGGAGGCCATGGCTACAATCACAAAGGTGCGCGAAAGCGCGTGCGGCCAGCCTTCGCTTATTTTTTGGAACAGGACCGCATTCAAGGTCAGTCCCGGCACCGGCTGAACGTCGTAGAGGAGGTAGGCCAGCAATAGTCCTCCCACCACAAATCCCAGTGAAACACCCATGTAAACCATGGTCCTTTTGCCGGTTTGCACCCTTGGTTCCCGCAAGGCGTTCAACCCATTGCTCACCGCCTCAATGCCCGTGTATGTGCCTGCCCCGAGGCTGTAAGCCCGCAACAGCAGCGCCACCAACCCCAGCCACCCCAGTGACCCGGCCCCACCCTGCACATCGCTCGCCAACCCCTTTCCCATGCCCGGCAAATCCCCGCAATGCGCCACCAAGGCGTAGGAAATGCCAAAAACATAACTGGCCACAAATGCAAAAAACACCGGCAGCCATAACACCACCGATTCCTTCACGCCGCGCAGATTCAAAACCGTCAGGAACACCACCACCCCTATCGAAGCATCCAGTTTCCAGGGCTGCCATGAGTCCGGCAACAAGCTGAATGTGGCATCCGCCCCGCTCGCAATGCTGATGGCTATCGTCAATATGTAATCCCCGATCAAGGCGCAGCCCGAAATGACCCCCACCGTGGGCGACAGGAGTTTGCTCGCCACCAGGTACCCACCCCCGCCACTTGGAAATTCCTCGATGATTTGGGAATAACTCACGCATATCACCGTGATCGTCAAAATGGAGGCCAACGCCACAAAAAGGCTCAAATGCGTATGACCCAGCAATTCCCGGTAGGCTGCCTCCGGGCCATAGCAGGACGATGAAAGCCCATCGGCCCCCAGCCCAACCCAGGCCAGCAGCGCCACCAATGACATGTTATGAAATATGCGCCGGTCAGACAAATTCCGCGCGCGGCCTATGACCACTTCTTTGAATATCCGAATGGTATCCATAAAAACAAATGCTTCTACCTTCGGGAAAACATGAAGCGATTAGGCTTCAGAGGATCGCCCTTTCCACGCCGACGAGATTAGCTGTCGGGCTGGGCCTGAAAAGTGGCCTGGATCCGTGTTGCCACGCATCCTTCGCCCCATCCCCACCCGGGGATTTTTGGGTCTCCCGCATCCGGCTGCCCGCCAGATTTAGGCTGCTTGGTGGAGAATAAACCAGCTTTTGGCGCAATTGTCAAATAAATGACCCTTTGTAAATAGATAAAGGGTTATGTGCCAATGTATTATATCCAGAAAAGCGAAATGGAAAGGGTCAGGATGCCCCCAGTAGATTGGGGCAGATTGGCCTGTTTAATTTCGTTTTTCGGGATATTCCATCCATCCAGCCCGCTCGCCTCGAAAATAAACTCGTTCCACAACTGGTTTTTTCTGAGAAAAAAACATGAAGGAGCGGGCCAAATACCGGGTCCCCCGGTTTACCAGCCTCCGCTTCGTGTTATATTCCTGCGTGAGCCAAAACAAGCATCCAACCCCGCAGTCCATGGGGCATGTCAAAGGATTCAGGTCTGAAATGCAATAAACCAAGCCCATGCCCCCTCCGCATCTGCCTCCAATGGATTCGTCATTGTTTGAAACAAATCCCGAACGCAATCTTTTGCCATTCGATGGCGAGGTTCACTACCACGGCCCTATATTGAATCCAAGCGAGGCCCAGCAAGCTTTTGACCGTCTGGTTGAAACCGTGCCATGGAAGCACGAGCAGGTCGTCATCTTCGGCAAAATCATTCAAACTGCCCGGAAGGTGGCCTGGTTTGGGGACGCTGCATTCACTTATATTTACTCCGGCGCCGCCAAAACCGCCCTCCCGTGGACCACAGAATTGCGGCATCTCAAAGCTTTGGTGGAGTTCAGGTCTGGATGTTCCTACAACTCCTGCCTCTGCAATCTTTACCATCACGGCGCCGAGGGCATGGGCTGGCATAGTGACGATGAAGCCATGCTGGGTCAGAATTCCGCCATAGCCTCGCTCAGTCTTGGCGCGGAGAGGAAATTCTGTTTTCGCCATGTCACCAAGCCTCTTCCTGCCCCCTTGTCAATCTGGCTCGAAAATGGAAGTTTGCTGGTCATGAAAGGATCCACCCAGCAATTCTGGCAGCATAGCCTGCCTAAATCGCAAAAAATCAAGGCACCCAGGATTAACCTCACCTTCAGGACAGTCATCACCCCTGCGATAAACGAACAGGGCGGGATTTGATTTATCGGTTTAAAAAGGGATAGTCGGTATATCCCTTGGCCCCCGGCGCATAAAACGTGGCCGGGTCCGGTGAATTGAGCTGGGCGTTCAGTCTGAAACGTTCCGGCAGGTCTGGGTTGGCAATGAACGGCACCCCATAAGCCACGGCATCCGCTTCCCCGGCGGCCAGCGTCTGGCTGCCCGTGGCGAGGGTGAATTTTTCATTGGCAATGTATGTCCCGCCAAATAGCGCCTTCAACTTGGGGCCAATCCGGTTTTCCCCCAATGATTCACGGGCACAAATGAATGCAATCCTCCGGCGCTTCAACTCCTGGGCCACGTGGCCAAATACGGCCAGCGGATCAGAATCTCCCATGTCATGGGCATCACCGCGCGGTGCCAGGTGCATGCCCACACGGTCCGAACCCCAAACCGACACCACCGCATCGGTCACTTCCAGCATCAGGCGCGCACGGTTTTCAATCGAGCCTCCGTATTCATCCGTTCGATGGTTCGTCTTGTCCTGGAGGAATTGGTCCAGCAGGTAACCATTGGCGCCATGAATCTCCACCCCGTCAAAACCAGCCAATTGCGCGTTTTCGGCGCCTTTGCGGTAGGCCTCCACCACCCCCGGAATTTCCCGGGTTTCCAAGGCCCGTGGTGTCACAAACGGTTTGAGCGGTCGAACCAGGCTCACATGACCCGCCGCCGCAATCGCGCTGGGCGCCACCGGCAATGCCCCGTTTAAAAACATCGGATCGGAAATGCGGCCAACGTGCCACAATTGCAGGAGCATGCGCCCGCCCGCCCGGTGTACGGCTTCCGTCACTCCCCGCCACCCGGCCACCTGTTCCGCAGACCAAATGCCGGGTGTCCCTGCGTAGCCCACACCCATGGGGGTGACCGATGTGGCTTCTGAAATTATCAAGCCAGCCGATGCCCTCTGCACATAATACTCCGCCATCAACGCATTCGGCACCCGGCTCTCACCCGCCCGCGAACGGGTCAGCGGAGCCATGAGGATGCGGTTGGGCAGATGCCAGGCCCCAATTTGAATGGGGGAATGCAGGGTGGGAATTTTCGTTGCGCTTTGCGGTTCAGTTTCTCTCAACATCCCGCCAGCCTAGCCCAAACCCAATTGAGAATCAAACATGGTTGAAACTCAGCGATTCAAAAACAAGCTCGCGTCAAGCAGGGCAAGTTCATCACGGAATAAATCCTTGAGCCTGCCCCCGTGTTGACTTTTGACCTTTTGGACGGGACATTTCCCGGGTGAAATTGCCTTACAAAGCAGCCACCTTGCTTTATGTGTTCAATGCCGCCGATCAGGTTCTCCTTTTGGAGCGGGCGCGGCATCCCAATCAGGGTCTCTGGAGTCCGCCGGGAGGCAAACTTAAAATGGAAATTGGCGAATCCCCTTACGCCTGCGCCTGCCGTGAGGCCGGCGAGGAAATGGGCTTGAATTTATCCCCTGCGGATGTCCATCTTTCGGGAATTGTCAGTGAAGCCGGGTACCAGGGAGAGACCCACTGGCTGATGTTCCTTTTTGAAATCCGGCGGAAATTAACCCATGCGCCCCCTGTGCACGCGGAAGGGCGGTTCGCCTTTTTCAACCGGAAAGACTTGGAATCCCTCAGGATTCCCGATACGGACCGGGATAAAATCTGGCCTTGGTTCTGGCATTATCGTGGCGGATTTTTTGCCGCCCATTGCCAGTGTCGGGCCGATGGCGGCCATCTTTGGTCGCTGCACGAGGCGCGTGGTGCGGATGGGGTGGCTTCCCGGTCATGCGTGGGGGTGGCTCATGAATGAGGGGTTGATGGGTTTGCGCAGTGACGAGGATTTCATGAGGGAAGCGTTGCGGCAGGCGGCCAAGGCTTACGCGGCAGGCGAGGTGCCGGTGGGGGCGATTGTGGTGCGCGACGGCAGGATGATTGGCCGGGCTTTCAACCAGGTGGAGAGCCTGAAGGATGCCACGGCTCATGCTGAGATGCTGGCTCTCACCCAGGCCCAGCAGGCAGCGGGGGATTGGCGCCTTACGGATTGCACGCTTTACGTCACCAAGGAACCCTGCCCCATGTGCGCCGGTGCCATTGTCCATACCCGCCTTCTGCGTGTGGTGTTTGGCGTGGAGGATCCCAAGGCTGGCGCCGCAGGCGGAGCCATGAACCTGTTGCAGTTTCCCACCCTCAACCATTCCTGCCAATTCACAGGCGGGGTGTGCCGGGAGGAATGCCGGTCCATTCTGCGGGAATTTTTTGGCGAACAACGAAAGTTGAAACAAGGCAGATTACCTCCCGCCTGAAGCAGGACCGGCCTGTCTGCGGGCGATGCGCGCCTGCCAGATGGCTGTGGCCATGAAAACCAGGCCGCAGCCCGCGCAGAACCATACCAGGAAAGGCACCGGCAGATAAAACCACGCCCCCGCCGCCCCCGCCAGGGATAGCAAACTGCAAAGGCCCGAGAAAACGGCGCTGGCCTGCGCGGTTTGCTGGGTTTGACGGGTCAGCAAGGCAAAGGCTTGATCGTGCTGGTCCAATACCCGCGCGCATGCCTCGCCACAGGCCCGGCGTCCCACCCCCGCCGCACCTCCGCACGCCGGACACAAGGCCCTGCCGCAACGCATGCAAACGCCGGTCGCTGTCTGGTGATGTTCAGGGCATTCCATGGGATTCAATGGGTCGAGCCTGTCAAACCTTGCTGCAGGGACGCGTTCAAGGCAAGCCAAACCACCTCCTCAAACCACCTCCTCAAACCACCTCCTCAAACCACCTCCTCAAACCACCTCCTCAAACCACCTCCTCAAACCACCTCCTCAAAACCCAACCGGGCGCATCTCGGCTTTTGGGTTGGCGAAGATGGCGTGGAGAAAAAGTGAAGCGGTTGGTTTGAAACCATTTCGAGCCTCGAAGGAATGGACCATTCCAAGCGCATCCACCAACCCAGCGCCTCTGGCTTCCTGGCCCCGCCAGCGAAGCGCGAGGAGAGGATTATGGAGAGGGGAACTCGCAAACAGGCATCGCGATCAACGAACCGTCTCACATCCCGAAAGCTCGGTGCCACCCCTCCCCGGCCCTCCCATCAATCAGGATTGATGGAGAGGGAGAAAAAAACACTGGGTTTGCGGAGGTTTTTGAAATTTGAAACGCCAGGGGAGACTTGCTCAAAAACCGAGATGCGCCCATTCCAACCGCGTTCAACCCGAAAAGAGAAATGGAAAGGGTCAAGATGCGGCAAGATGCTGGCGCGGAAACTCCTTGGAAAAATCGAAACCCTACCCGAAGCGGCCTGGCGAGATTTTTCCAATGAGTTTGCGCCCGGTGGATCGGGGCAGATTGGCCTTTTGGATTTCATTTTTTGGGTTCAATCCATTCCAAAAAACCGGTCAACTTCAGGATGGAACCTCAGAAGTTGCGCACGCGGTCAATTTGAATTTGTGCCGGGTCGCAAACTCCCAACTGGAGCAGCGCTGCATTGGTATAAATTTCAGACCCGGCCGGGCTGGTGCTCCCCCCAAACATTTTTGCCTCCCGGGCGAGTTCGCGCATGGCCAGCACGTCCAGCGCCACAGGGTCATGGCTGAACCATATTTGGTCCAGCTCAGTGGCATATTGCAGAAAGCCGGAGGGACCTCCCTGATACTGGCCCAGCAGGGCATCCGTTACATTCAGCACCACATGATCCCCGATCTCCGGCAGGGCTATGATCTCCGGCAGGGCCACCGAGAGCTGGTCTGAACTTTGCTCAAACCGGCGCGTGTTGTCCACGCTGCCCAAGGCCAGGCTGTAGAAATGCCCGCAGATTCCCGCATCGGCTTCATTGATCAATGGAGCCACGGAAATAATCCGGGTTTGGGGGTGGGTGAGCAGCCGGGTGACAAAAGATCGGCGCCCGGCGTCCCGGCTGGTGCTGCCAAACTCGAGGTCGCCCCAAACCAACATGCCTACGACCGGGTCATCGGGAAGATAAAAATGGGTGGGACTATAGCCCGCCTCGATTGCGCCGCATACCTGGATTCCCAAACGCCGTCCCAAGGCGGAAAAGCCCGATGCCCGCAGGTCCTCGCTGTCTTTGTCCCAGAGTATGATCTGAGCAGGTGGCACCCCTGCGGTGATCAGTCCGTGAACCATCGCGGCCACCACTGCCGGACGCGTTCCGCAGTAAGGTCCGGGTTTGGAAAAGACCTTGATTGCCACGATATCGTTGGTGTTTAGTAACATGCGCCATGCAGACACCACGTTGCTGGCATGCGTAAAGCGCTCCAGGCCCATGTTGAACAACGATTCAACCCGCTTATCATCAGGCAGATAAGCTTCAAGCAAGCCGTTGCCCTGCGCTACCACCACCTGGCTCTTCGGATTGGCGCTGCTGGGCACAAAGTAATCCGCCCCCTCAGCGCCAGCGCCAGCCCACAGGCTGGTGAGGACGAGAGACCATAAAATATACCGTGCGTTTCTTGACACTTATGAGAGCGGATGTTACCACCAGCCAGGATGCAGTTCAAAAAAATTTCGATTGCCTGCGGGTTGGCCATGCTGGCATGGGTGTTGGCTGGCTGTTCCCCAGCCGGGCCACGCGCGTTTTTCCGGGGACAGGAAGCCTTGCAGCATGGCGATTCCGCAGAGGCCGTGGCCCGCTTCAAGCAGGCCTCCAGCCTCATGCCCACCAACGCCGTGGTGTGGGATTATTATGGAATGGCCTTGGAGGCAGATCAACAGCCCCAGGCCGCCGCCAGCGCCTATCAACGTGCCTTGGACTTGGACCGCGACCTCATGGAGGCCCACTTCAATCTTGGCAACCTCTGGCTGGAACAAAACCAGCCGGACGCCGCGCGCGCCGAGTTCACCGCCTACACTCTCCGGCGCGATAACGATCCCGATGGCTGGCTGAAACTGGGCTCAGCCGATCTGCGGGTGGGTGAAACTCTTTCTGCCGAGAAATGTTTCAGCAAAGCGCTTTACCTGAGGCCTTCCGACCCTGCCGCCTACAATGGACTGGGCCTGGCGCGGATTCAGCGGGACATGCCTCATGATGCCGTGCGTTTTTTTGATGCAGCCATTCACTCAAACCCGGGTTACGCCCCAGCCATCCTGAACCTGGCCACGGTCAACCAGAAATATTTGCACGACAACGCCGCCGCCTTGGAACAATACCGCGCTTATCTGGCTCTCAATCCTCAACCTCCACAGTGGGAGCAGGTCAATGCCTTGGTGAACCAATTGGAACACCAGCCTGAGTCCGCGCCACGTCCGGCGCCAGCGGAAACCTCGAATGAAATTCCACCCCGCCCCGCCGAGCGTCCAACGGTCGGCGCCGTGGTTCATCCACCTCGTCATGAAGCTCAAGTGGTTTCCAGTCCAACCGAGTCGGCGCCTGTTGCGCCCAGGGAGGCTTCAGATTCCTTCAGACCGGTTGCCCCAGCGGCGGGGTCAGCGCCTGTTTCCACTTGGGTTCCCGCGCAGGTGGTGCAGGTGGCGGCGCCCCCGGAAATTGTGGCTTCCCCACGCGCGGCCGCCAATCTGCCCAGGACCCAGGTTCCAGTGGGCGATGACACCGGTAATGGGTCTCCGGAACCCTCCGTCCCGGTCTCCAGTCATTCCTCAGGGTTTTGGCAGCATTTGTTCCATGACAACAATTCCTCCTCCAAGTCTGCCTACTTGGAAAACGGCGTCACACCCCTGCCTGGCGCAGGCCAGGACAGCTCTGGCGTGACAAGGCAGGAACAGGTGCCGCTTTCCAATTTTCCGCGTTATGCCTTCCAGCATCCCTCCCGACCGGCTCCGGGCCAGCACCAGAATGGCACCCCCGCCGCCGCCGCTTTCCTGCACGCCCGCCTTTACGAGCAGGATGCCAATTGGACACAGGCGCTCCTTTACTATTCCCAAGCCGCCGCCGCAGACCCTTCCTGGTTTCTCGCACAGTATGAAACTGCCTTCATGGCCCAGCGGTTAAGGATTTATTCCCAGGCGCTCGCAGCCTATGAAAACGCCCTCGTCATCGAACCAGGCTCGGTGGATGCCCGGTATAATTTTGCCCTGGCCCTCCGCTCGGCAGGCTATATCCCGGATGCCATTCATGAATTCGAAAAAATCCTGGCTGCGCACCCTGACCATGTCGGCGCCCATCTGGCCCTGGGCAATATCCAGGCGCAAAACCTGCATGATCCCCAGGCAGCCCGCCCCCATTACCTCAAGGTTTTGGAACTGGATCCCAACAACCCCCAGGCTTCCAATATCCGATTCTGGCTGGCGGCCAATCCCCAATAAACATCGTTTTTTGAAACTTTTAGGTCGCAACGGAGATTAACAAGGAATCATAATATGCCGCAGTTTTCTTACAAGGCACGCAAACGGACCGGGGAGATGGTGGAAGGAGTGCTGGATGCCGCGGACCGCAGCGCCGCCCTGGTCCAGATTCAAAGGTTTGGCCTTTTTCCGATGGCGGTGGATGTGCCCCGGGCAGGGGCGGCGGTGGAAACCAAATCCACCAGCCAAAGCATCAATCTCAAGGCTTTTCTTCCCCCCTCCATCCAGGCCCAACTCTCCCAACAACGCCGCCCCAAACTCCAGGAATTGGCCACTTTCACCACCCAGCTTGCCAATCTCCTCAATTCCGGCATGGCCCTCACCGTGGCTCTCACCAGCATGAGCCACCTTCAGACCAAAGGCATCCCCGCCTCTGTCAGCCAGTCCCTCAAGCAGGAAGTCACCGAGGGCCGCTCCCTCTCGGATGCCATGGCCCGCCAGCCTCGCATCTTTTCAGATCTGTACATCAACATGGTCAGGGCCGGCGAATCTTCCGGCTCGCTCGTCCAGGTTCTCCGGCGCATGGCCACCCATTTCCAGCAATTCGCCGATATCCAGGCCAAATTCAAATCCGCCATGATCTATCCCGTCATGGTCATTTGCGTCGGCATCCTGCTGGTGATCTTTTTCATGACGTTCATGATGCCCAAGTTCATCGAGATTTTTAACGGCTTCAACGTCGAGCTGCCCCTCCCCACGCGCATCCTCATTGGCACCAGCAATGTTTTCACCCATTGGTGGTGGCTCGCGGTGCCGGTGATCCTGTCCATCGTGGTCCTGTTCAAGCGGTTCCAGTCCAGCAAGGCAGGAGGGCGCAAGCTGGATGAATGGCGCATGTCCGCCCCTGTTTTCGGCAATGTCATCAAAATCAATCTGTTCGGCCAGTTCGCCCGTACTCTCGGCACCCTCCTCCAAAATGGCGTGCCGGTCCTGACCGCGCTCAAAATCACCGAGCAGGTCATCCCCAATGTCCTCATCAAGGAAGCCATCTCCAACACCCGCGACGCCGTCACGGATGGAAAAACCCTCGCCCAACCCCTGGCCCGCAGCAAATTGTTTCCCCAACTCATGGTGGACCTGGTTCGAATAGGCGAGGACACGGGCGACGTGCCCGGTGCGCTCAACAACCTCGCCGACACCTACGAAAACGAACTCCAGATTGCCCTGCGCGTGATGAGCGATCTCATCGGGCCCGTGCTGATTATTGTCATGGCCATCGTGGTGGGTTTCCTCCTGTTGAGCATCTTCCTGCCCCTGTTCAAGTTGATTTCCTCCATCCATTAAAGCTGCATGATGCGAAAACTTCTTTCGCGATCCGGCGGCATTCACGCCGCCCGGAAGGCTGGCTATACCTTGATTGAACTCATGGTGGTGGTGGCCATCATTGGCATGATCGCCGCCATGGGCTTGCCCGCCCTTGACCGCATGCTGGTCAAGCGGGGCATGCGCAAGGCAGTGAGTGATTTCTCGGAGGCCTGCCAGAGCGCCCGCGCGCGCGCCATTTTTTCCGGCCACACCGTCGCCGTCGTCCTCCGCCCGGCCGATGGCGCGTTTGCCGTGGATGGAGGTGGATCCTCCTTTGGCTCCCCCTACGTGTCTTCCGGCCACTTCACCGATGGCGTGACGGTGGATGCTTTCGGCATTAATTCACTCGATTTCACCGAGTCCGATTTCGGCCGCGTTTATTTTTACGCCGATGGCACCAGTGATGAAATGGTCCTGGTGCTGCGCGGGGATGGCCAGGAGGAAAAAATCACCTTGGAATATGCCACCGGGTTTCCCGTGGTGACCGACCTGAAGTGAGCCATCCCAAATGAAATCCTGCCAACCCAAAGCGGCCCGCCGTGGTTTTTCCCTACTCGAGGTCATGGTGGCTGTCGCCGTTTTTTTTGTGGGTTCCTTTGCCATTCTCTCTCTTGTCTCCCAGTCCCTCTCCAATGCCCAGCGGATGAAGCGCCCCCTTGTGGATGCCAGCGCCATTCTTTCCCAAATCTCCCTCACCAACCAGGTTATCGAGGGGGATTACTCGGGAAACCTTGGAGATGTCATGGGCAAGGATTACGACCAGTTCAACTGGCAGGGCGCCATCACCGAGATTCGCTCCAACCACCTCTACAGCGCCGACTTCTTTATCTTTGACCGCAGAAACCCGCGCCAGCCTGTGGCCCAGACTTCCACACTGTTTTTCCGGCCCCAATCGCCGCCCGGCAGTATGGATGGGGGCAATTTCACCCGATGAATGCCACGCTCAAGCCATCCTGGAATCATTCATCCTTGCCGGGTAAACCAGGGTTTCGCGCGCGGCGTTCCTCGCGCGGTTTCACCCTGCTTGAGGTCATGGTTTCCATCTTTGTCTTCAGCATTGTGGTGGCAGCCATTTGCGCCACGCTCACCCTTGTCCTGCGCGCCACCGCGGTGGGCCGCACCGCAGCCGCCCGCGCCCAGCGCCAAAGAATCACCCTCAGCGCCATCGAGAATTCCCTCATGTGCATCCAATCCTTTCAAGCTTCCTCCCAATATTACAATTTCATCGTCCAAAACGGGGATCAGGCGGAACTCAGCTTCGCCGCCCGGCTGCCTTCGGTCTTCCCCAGAAACGGAAAGTTTTTTAACCCTGAAATGGGGCGTGATTTTAAACTCCGCCGCGTCACCTTTTCACTCGAGCCCGGCCAGGACCACCAAAACAACCTGGTTTTACGCCAAAAACCCATCCTCATGGACATGGACGCGGATGAACAGAATAACCCGCTGGTCCTGGCGCAGAATGTCAAATCATTCACCATATCCTGCTGGGACACCAATCAATCCGCCTGGGTGGACGGCTGGAACGACACCAATTCCCTTCCCCCCATGGTCATGGTGGGCCTGGAATTGGGCGACAACTCTGCCAATGACAGCCCGGATGCGCAGGCGCAGCGGACCATTGTCCGGGTCTTTTCCCTCCCCTCCACCACCATGCCCACTTTTGTGCAACTGGGCGCCGGCGGTCTGGGCGGCAATGGCCAGCCCGGTTTCCAACTGTCCATTCCACCCCGCTAATGCAACCGTGAACCACCCTTTCAAGCGCCCCTCAATCACGCCGCAGGCAAACGACGTTTGCATCAGGCTGGCAAACCCTCCCCGGCGCCAATCAGGGTTTGCCGTGGTGGCCGCCCTGGTTGCGGTGGTGGTGCTCACCGTCCTGGCGGGGGGCTTCGCCTATTCCATGAAGGTGGAAACGCGCCTCGAGGCAAACGCCAACAACGAGGAACAAATGCTCTGGCTCGGACGCGCCGGCGTGGAACTGGCGCGCTACGTCCTCACCATCGAGGGCCAGCAGCCTTACGATTCACTTGCGCAAATATGGGCTGGCGGCCCCGGGATCGGACCTGAAACCAACAGTCCCCTGATGGGGTTGTCGCTGGATAACTATCCTGTCGGCCTGCCTAATCCAATCGGGACAGTCTCCCTGAAAATCATTGACCTTGAGCGCAAAATCAACATCAACACGGCGCAATCCCCGTTGCTGCAGCAGGTGTTCAATACTATGGGCGTGGATGCCAATGATATTTCCGTGCTATCCGATTCCATCCAGGACTGGATTGATCCGGATGACGCCACCCGTCCCGCCGGGGCGGAGAGTGATTATTATCAGGGATTGAACCCGCCCTACTATGCCAAAAACGGCCCCATGGATGATTTGTCCGAGTTGCTTCTGGTGAAGGGCGTGACGCCTGCCATGTATTTTGGAACGCCAGGTGGCGGCCAGGGAGCCAGCCCCTTCCCTCATCACCAGCTTGGTTTCAATAACTCCGCCTCCAGCCAGAATCCAGATTACGCCTTTGGATTCACCAATGTGTTCACCCCATTCTCCTCCGGCAAAATCAATATCAACACCGCGGACCTGACTGTCTTACAACTCATACCCGGCATGGATACCACCAGCGCCCAGAACCTGCTCAAGTTCCGGGCCGGGCCTGATGGCGTGGACGGCACGGATGATGATACGCCCTTTGTGAGCGTGGGGCAGCTTGCCGCGGCGGGTGTGGCGCCGCAAGCCGCCGCGCAGGTGGCCCAGTATTGCACCACCAAAAGCACCACCTTTGAAGTCCACGTCGCCGCCCGCATCGGCAATCAGGAACGGGACTTCGTGGCCATCATCTTCCGAAACGGCCCCACCACCCAGGTGGTGCGATTTTACTGGGAATGAAGGGGCGGAGTTTGCACAAAAATGGCGCATCTCAGTTTTTAGCCCGGTAAAGTTGACGGAGAGGGAGAGAAGCGGTGATGGGTTTGCGAGGGTTTTTATGATTTTAACCCGAAAAGCGAAATTCAAAGGGCCAGTCTGCGCCAATCTACTGGGCGCAAATACTTATCTCACCAGACCGCTTCGGATATGGTTTGGATTTTTCCAAAGATTTTCCGCTCCAACATCTTGCGGCATCTTGACCTTTTGAATTTCGTTTTTCGGGTTTATACGCCGGGGGCGACCTGCTCAAAAACTGAGATGCGCCCTGCGTGCTGAGGCAGTCTGTGCGTTCTGCCGTCCGGCTTTACGGGCTGTCCGGGCCGGAATCGGCACCCTCATGGCTTGGATTCTGGAGTATCTGGAGTGTGGCGGCGAGCCGGTTTTCGACTCCCAGTTTGACATAAATGTGTTCGAGGTGTTTTTCCACCGTCCGGGCTTTCATTCCAAGGATAATGGCAATTTCCGGATTGGATTTGCCCCGCGCAAGCCAGGCTGCCACTTCGGCTTCCCGCGTCGTGAGTCCCAAAGATTGAAGCTGACCAGCCGAATGTTCCATTTGTTCATCCAAGTGCAGCAGATGTTCATCCGGGTGGCGTCCGGGCAAAAGACTGACTGATAACTTGCCGCCTTGATGGTGTATTTCAAATGGAGGCAAGGCTGCGCAATCCTTTGCATTGGAATGACTCATTCGTGGCCCGGAGAATTGAAGGCTGACCCACTGCCGCAATTCCTCGGGCAGGAGCTTGCGGCTGCCTTGCTTTGGAAAGTATTTGCGAAGCAGCCCCTTCGCCCGGGGGGTCGCCAGGGTTGCATGGCCATTTTCAACTGCCACCAACGCCGCATTCGACCGATCCAAGGCGTGCCGACAGGCTTTTAGAATCTCCCGCTGGCGCGTCAATGCCTTGGAATTTTGATATGCGCGCAAGACGTGCGGTCGCAAAGCCTCAAGCAGCCGGCACTCTTCATCCGAGAAATCCTTTTCCCCGCGGCTTACACCTACGCCAATGACACACTGTGGCCGGGCTCTCAAGGAAAGCCCCATTTGATAAGGTCGCCCCAAAGGCCGGAAAAATTCGTTATAAATTCCCGTGTGATGGAATTCAGCCGTTGTTGTCACATCGCAAAACCTGAGCACGCGGGTGTCGCCGGGATTCTTCTGGTAATGCTTGATCAAAGGGTGGTCATTCACATTTGCCTCAAAGATGGGTCCCCATCGTTCCATGTCGAAGTCCACAGAGGAAACCACCCCCGTGGTCCGGCCCCGCAGGAAATCAATCTCATTGAAGCCGACATTCCAGCAAGGAACCAGCCTTGCAATCAAGCTCACCAGCCGATGCGAAAATTCCTTCGAGTCTGCCGGCGTGTATAGCTCTGGCAATAACTCAAGCAATATGTTGACTCTGGCTATGGAGGTTGACATGGCCAAACAACTCAAAACCAAACTGTCGAAGGACAGTCGTGCCCTTCGCGCGCGACCACCCGGTGCTTCAACGTATCCCAATTCTGGGGCTACGTGGATACACGTATTTCGTTTGAACATGATAAGCTAGTACACTCTTGAAGGTCAAATCATTTTATGGCCTTTCACGCAAAAACGCGTGGGTTTTCAGAAGGAAGACTTATGATCGGAAAATTCACATGCATTCAAGGGGTGTTTCTCTCCATCGCCCTGTCTCTCATCAAACTGCATGCCAGCGAGATGCCATCTCTTGCCCGGGCTGCATTGCCGCTTGCCTTTGAATTGAACCGTGGCCAGGCGGGACCTGCCGCTGAGTTCCTTGCTCGCGGTGAAGGTTACTCGTTGTGCTTATCAGCAGGCGGCGGGGCGATGCTGCATCTCTCATCCAAAAACCATGATTCCCGCCATGACGCAGAACTTGGATTAAGCCTTGAGTCTGCCCGGGTTGACTCTGTTGGTATGGGAGAAAAAGAATTGGAGGGCAGGGTCAGTTATCTCGTTGGCGCAGATCCGGCAAAATGGCGGCAGGGAATGCCAACGTTTGGGCGGGTGGAATTTAAATCCGTGTATCCAGGGGTGGACCTGACCTATTATGGGAATCAAGGCCGGTTGGAATACGATTTCCGGCTGGCACCCGGGGTCAAGCCCGGGCAAATCACCCTGAAATTCGACGGCCCGGAGGGAGTGGCTCTTGCAGATAATGGCGACCTGAATATCCAACTGGCTGGCGGCCTGGTACGGTGGCAACATCCGGTAGCATGGC
The DNA here is from genome assembly GCA_021817945.1 of bacterium. Lineage (GTDB taxonomy): Bacteria > Verrucomicrobiota > Verrucomicrobiia > Limisphaerales > UBA11358 > UBA11358. The sequence continues at coordinate 17,812 of JAKAFL010000012.1, forward strand.
AGGAGATTGACGGTCAAAAGGTTAGGGTTCCATGCCAATATGTCTTGGAGGAGCGGTTTGGAGGAAACAATGGCCACGAGATTGTGCGTTTCAGTCTGGGGAATTACAATTGTTCCGAGCCTCTGGTGATTGACCCGGTGCTGCTTTATTCAACCTATTTGGGCGGATCCAGTTCAGGCGGCGACAGTGCCAACGCCGTCACCACCGATGCGGCAGGCAATGTGTATTTCACCGGCACAGATTCCAGCGGCACGTTCGCTTTCCCAGCAGTGCGGGGATTTTTAGATGCCGGTGGCAATGCTGCTTTTGTCACCAAACTGGATTCGACAGGCACAAACGCATTGTTCACGACCTTCATTGGCGGCAGTGGCAACGATTCCGGCCAGGCAATTGCGCTGGATAGCACGGGCCACATCTTCTTAGCCGGGAATGCCTCGCCTGGATTTCCGATTACAAACGGATTTCAAACTGCCAGCGCCAACGGATTTCTCGCTGAACTGGACACAAGCGGAACGAACATCCTCTACTCGACTTACATTGGTGATTCTGTCAATAGCTTGGGTGTGGATGGCAGTGGCCACGCCATCGTCGCAGGCGTGACCAGTCTTGCGAGTTTTCCGGTAACCCCGGGAGTGTTGCGCACCAACGCGCCGAACGGGGGGTCGCCGTGTGGCTTTGTCGTGAAAGTCAACCCAACGTTGAGCGGCACGAATTCTTTAGTGTACTCGACGTTGTTCGGCGGGTCGGGTTACGACGGAATTCAAGCCTTGGCGGTGGATGCGTCCGGGAATGCATATTTCACGGGCACAGCCACTTCGACCAATTTTCCCGTCACCCCTGGCGCTTTTCAGACGAACCGGCTTGGTTATTCTGACGCTTATGTTGCCGAGTTGAATCCCACCGGCACAGCGCTGGTGTTTTCCACCCTGCTGGGCGGCAGTGGCAATGACGGTTACAATACCGCCGGTATTGCGTTGGATGCTGATGGCAACGTGTATGTGACCGGGCAGACCGATTCCAAGGATTTTCCGACCACGCCTGGCGCCGCGCAGCCGACGTTTGGCGGCGGCGGACCGTATTCCAACAGCGGCGACGCCTTTGTGGCCAAATTCAATCCCACCGGCAGCACATTGCTCTGGTCAACGTATCTGGGCGGCAGCCTGGACGACAATGCCACGGGCATCACCGTGGATTCCAACCGCAACGTGTATGTGACCGGCGACACCAGTTCGCTGAATTTTCCGACGCGTCAGGCGGCGCAAACGCCGAATCTGTTTGACGCCTATAAATTCGCGGCCGGCGCGACAAACTGGACCGGACTGGCCGTAGGTCCACAAACCATCAACGTATTTGCCGTGGATCCCGTGAACAGCTCGAATGTTTATGCCGGTGCGACGCGCGGTGGCAGCGAGCCGGTGTTCTATAAAAGTGCCGATGGCGGGCTGACTTGGACTGGCAGTGACACGGGAATGCCGGCGAATTTCTCCGTCTATAACGGCTTCAGCTACGACACGATTCAGGCCAGCGTCAAATCCCTGACGGTGGATCCGTCAAATCCAAACGTACTCTATGCCGGATTTAGTTCCGGCGCGGGCATTTTAAAAAGCACCAACAGTGGCGGGAGTTGGTTCGCCGTCACCAATGGCCTGCCTCAGCTTTTTTTTGCGGGCGGAGGAGGTGCCGGAGGAAGGGTGATCGGTGCGCTGGCGGTTGATCCGCATGATTCACAGGTAGTCTTTGCCGCGTTGGGGGCCATGAATAACAGTGCGGGCGGGATTTTCCGCAGTGCCGATGGCGGACAGACTTGGAGCAATGTGCTGGCGGGCGCCACCGGTTCAGTTGGATTTGTTGCGGTGGATATTGACTCGTCGGATTCATCGAAAATCTACGCAGCCAGCAGCAGTCAAGTCGGCTTTTTCAAAAGTACCGATGGCGGGAACACCTGGACTAATTTGAACACCGGCCTGCCCTCGTCAGATTCAGTGCAAACCATCGCCATTAACCCGGCCAATTCGGACAACATTTATGTGGGAACCTTTGCCAGCGGCATTTATGAAAGCCTGAACGGTGGCACAAACTGGCTGGTCACCGGGCAAAACTTCTATGGCGTTCCCAGTCTTGCATTCAATCCATCGGACCCCAATACGCTCTACGGACTCGAGGTGTATGGAGGCTACGACTATCAAGGCGTGATCGTTTCCACCAACGCCGGCACGAACTGGACCAGCATGGATACCGGAATCCCTTCCCAAAACAACCAGTATCGGATCAGTTCACTGACGGCAGATCCGTTGCAGGCCGGAACGCTTTTTGCCGCCTCCAGCGAATATCTCCAGGAAGGCTTTGTCGCCAAGTTGGATGCCAGCGGGTCGTTGCTCAATTACGCCACCTACCTGGGCGGCGTCACGGGTACTTACAATCAACGCGCCAATAACAACGCCGACGGCATTGCCGTGGATGGCACCGGTAATGTCTGGGTGGTGGGCAACACCGCCGCAGCGGATTTCCCGGTGACAACGAACGCCTATCAGCAAATGTATTACGGCAACCAAAGTGCGTTCATTGCCAAACTCGGCAGTTCCTCCGACGCTGACCTGGCTGTCTTCCTGTCCGAAAGAACCAACACCATACAGGTGAACCAAGCCTTCAGTTATACGGTTGTTGTCACAAACATGGGACCGGGCGACGCGTCCGCCGTCACGCTGGAGGATGTTTTGCCCTCATCGCTTGCCTTTCAGTCTGCATCCATGCCCCAAGGCTCTTACCAGGTGGCCGGCCAAACAGTGACCTTCAATTTGGGCGCGGTGTCCAATCAAACCTCAGCCACGGTGGTTCTCACCGCGGTTCCGGTGGCCGTCGGAACGGCTCAAAATGTGGTCAGTGTCACCGCAAATGAAAATGATCCGGTACTTTCCAATAACATTGCCTCCATCTCAACCACGGTTTTGCAAAATGCCGCACTGCATACCGATCTGGCCTTGGGCACCATAATCTCGCCCAATCCGGGGATTCTGGGTTACAATTTGAGTTACTCGGTGAGTGTCACCAACCTTGGACCGGACTCTGCAAGTGGTGTGACCTTGACCGATGCGATTCCTTCAACCGTGACGTTGATTTCCGCCGTTGTCAGTCAGGGGTCTTTGATGCAGTTGGGAAAAAATCTGACGGCGGCTTTTGGGAATCTTGCCTCCGGTGCAATCGCTTCTCTCACTATCACCGCTACTCCGCGATCACGCGGCATGATTACCAATTTTGCAGGTGTCACCGGCAATGAAAATGATCCGAACCCGGCCAATAATTTCGCCGCCTCCGCCACGCAAATCATTGCGGCAGATTTGCAGGTCATCCGCTCGGGTCCGGTGCCGGAGCAGTCAGACCAAAGTTTCACCATGCTTGTCACTAATGTCGGTCCCGACACCGTCGCCAACACTGTGCTGACCATTGCGTCGCCTGACGGGACCAATACGGTCGTGGAATCGGCCGCTGCCAGCCAGGGTTCGGCGGTTATTTCCAATAATTTTGTCGTTGCATCGCTTGGCGCCATTCCTCCAGGGGGCGGCGCTGCGGTCCGCGTTTCCGCATCAGGCCCGGCAAACGTCACTGCCTATACCTTTGTTTCTCCAGTCAGCTCTTCCGGGGTGGTTTTGTTCACGCAAACCAACAGCACAGCGGCTGATCTGATGGTCATGGGTGGCTCTGTAAGTCCAAATCCTATCGTGGCAGGCCAGGTGGTCACCATTTCTGGTTTGGTCACCAATGCCGGGCCTGATGTGGCTAAAAATGTCTCCATCTTTTTTGGATTGGATTCTGGCGCATTCAACTTGATTTCAATGAGCGGGTCTGGTTCCACGAATGACTTTTACAACGGATCAGTGCTTTACGCGCAGGACGTGTTCCCGGAGATTAGTCCGGGAGGCACCGCTCAATTTACGGTGCAAGCCCAGCCATTCAATGCAGTGAATGAGTCCGTCATCTTCGCCGCAGACTCAGACCAGCCCGATCCCACGCCTTGGGACAACAGTATTTACAATTTTTACGAGTACACCAATTGGCTGCACATCACGGTGACGAATGGACCGGGGGTCTTGTCGTTTGCCCAGGCCGGCTTCACCGCTGCAGAAAACTCCGGCGGCGCATCCATACAAGTCAGCCGCAAAGGAGGCAGCGCTGGCACCGTGAGTGTCAATTACGCCACGACCGGCGGAAGCGCCAAATCTGGGGTGAACTATACCCCTGTCAGCGGCACGCTCACCTTCGGGCCGGGCCAGAATGTCGCGAGTTTTTCCGTGCCGCTGCTGGATGATGGCGTGCTTTCGCCCAACATGTCTGTGAACTTGTTGTTGAGCGGCGTAACCGGCGGGTACATGGGCGTGCCTGGGGCTGCGACTCTGACAATTGATGAATCGGATTTTTCCACGAATCTCCCAGGCGGCCTGGACCTCATTAGTGCGGCAATCACCAACAGCCCGCTGATTTATGGCAATAATCCCGACCAGGGGGGGACACCTGGAGTTGTTGCGCTCACGCCGGATGGCCGCCATGTCTTGTTCAATTCCATTGCCAATAACCTTGTCAACGGCATCAATAACTCCTACTACACCGGCTACCAGTACGTGCAGCAGCGCAACGTGTTTGTGCGTGACATGAACACCAATTTTGTGACCTTGGTAAATGTGACGACGACTGGCAGTTCCTGCAATTCGGGTGCCTACGGCGATTCCATCACGCCGGACGGTCGCTACGTGGTTTTTGAAAGCTCGGCCACCGACCTGACCGAAGGCAACCTTGGCGGCTTTAATCAAATCTTCCTACGCGATTTGGTTTCCGGGCAAACCAGGTTGATCAGTGTGGATTCCAGTGGCGCCGTCGGCGCAGCCGGTTATTCCTATGGCGGGCAAATCTCGCAAGACGGCCGCTATGTGTTTTTCACCAGCTACGCCACGAATTTGGCTGGGCAAATTGAGACTGGCCACGGCGACGTTTTCATGCGTGACACATGGAGCAACCTCACCACACTGGTGAGCATCAGCACAAACGGCTTGACCGGCAACGGTTCGGGATCTTATTTGGATGCCATCACGCCGGATGGCCGCTTCGTGGTGTTTGACAGTTACTCCAGCGACCTGTCGCCTGTGCCAGCCACAAACGGCGTGGATAACCTCTTTTTGCGCGATACACTTTCCAATAGGACCTGGTTGTTGACGGTGAATCCCTCCGGCACGCAATCAGCCAGCGATTATTCCTACTCGCCCGTCATCACCCCCGATGGTGGTTTTGTGGCTTTCATCAGCTATGCCACCAACCTGACATCAGATGTCATCACCAATGGAGCCCGGAATATTTTCCTGCGCAATGTGAATGCTGGCAGCACCATTCTGGTGAGCGTGGGAACAAATGGACTGGCCGGCGATAAAAATTCCTCCTCACCAACCATCAGTTCCAATGCGCAGTTTGTGGCTTTTGTGAGCGGGGCAGGGAATCTTTCTCCGCTTGCCTCCGGAATTGCCAACCAGCAGGTTTTCATACGTGACATGGTGAGCCAGACAAACAGGTTGGTGAGCGTGGATGTTGCCGGCACAAATGCCGCGAATGGTTATGCCCATAATCCAAATTTGACGCCGGATGGCCGGTTCGTGGTTTTTGACAGCGTCGCAACCGACATTGTGACCAATTCTGATTTCGGCTACGACAATGTCTTTGAGTTGGATTTGTTTTCCAACGCCATGATCATGGTCAGCACAAATTCCAGTGGCAAAGCCAGCTTGGGCGCAAACCAGCAGACGGTCACTCCGGATGGAAAGGACGTGGTCTTTGTAAGCTCCGATTACAGTTTGGCGCCCGGCGCGCCCTACAATACCGGAGAAATTTACCGGGCGAATCCTTTTGCGGGCGGCATTGGCGGCATGATGCCGGTGAGCGCCGTATTCTCGCGCACGGCCAACAACAATTCGCCAGCCACTGCCTACTCAATGAGCGCCAATGGGCGCTGGGTTGTCTTCGATAGCTATGCGCTTAACCTTGTGCAGAACCAGACCAATGGCAATGGAAGCATCTTCCTGGCCGATACCCTCAGCAACACCCTGACCCTTCTGAACCTGAGCACAAACGGCGGATTACCCATGTATTATTCCGCTTACGGGCCCCAGATCAGCGCAAATGGCAACGTGGTGGCTTTCAACAGCTCTGCTTCCGATCTGGTTACCAACCCGGTCAACGATGCCTACAACAACAACGTGTTCGCCTGCAACCTGACCAACCACACCATGAATCTTGTCAGTGTCAACCTTGCTGGCGGGAGCGACAACGGTAGTTCTTCTTTGGTCGGTCTTTCTCCTGACGGACGTTACATTTTGTTCACCAGCTATGCCACGAATTTGACGGTGGCGGCTCTCACCAATAGTTATTGGCAGCATTTGTACGTTCGTGACCTGCTGCAAGGCACGACCACGATGGTGGATGTCACCACCAATGGCTTTCCGGGTGACAGCGATGCCGGCACCGGGTCCATCACTCCGGACGGACGCTTTGTGGCTTTCACCAGCGCCTCGGATTGGCTCGTTACCGGCGTGTCCAATGTGACCGGCAGTTTCCAGGATTATCAAATGTTCCGGCATGATATGTGGTCCGGCAGCAACGTGCTCGTCAGCGCCACCCCGTCCGGCGGCCCAACAACCAACGAGTTCGGCATTTATTACGCGCAACCCCTCATCAGTTCGGATGGCCGTTATGTCGCATTTGAATCATCATCCTCCGATTTGATCTACGGCAGCACCAATTTGTTCAGCCAGGTTTATGAACGGGACATTCTTTCAGGTGAAACCCATCTGGTCAGTGTCAATCTCGCCGGCACAAGCGGCGGAAATAATTACGCCAGCGGCACGCCAGCCATGACCCCGGACGGGCGTTTCATCGTGTTTGCCAGTTACGCCAGCGATTTGACCGCCAATACAGGCGAGAATGGGATTGAAAATGTGTTCGTGCGCGACATGGTGAATAACACGACCACCCTCGTCAGTATCAACGACCTCGGGGTTGGCGGTGCCAATGCGGCGTCCGACTCCTTTGCCATCAGCAGTGATGGCCGCTACGTCGCGTTCCGAAGCTTTGCCACCGATTTGGTGCCTGGCGCATTTGCCTCCGGCGTTGGGAATATTTACCGGCGGGACTTGTCGAATGACGTGACGCTCCTGATCAGCGGCAACCTCGCCGGCACCGGCTCAGGTTCGGCAACTTCCGAGAGCCCCGCCATGAGTGTTGATGGCTCGCTAATCGCGTTTGATAGCTCTGCCTACGATCTCACTCCCCAGGATTTTAACCAGGCCAACGACCTGTTCGTATATGGCTTCAAACCCGTTGCCAATACCGCTGATTTGGCTCTTGGCGCCGCCGCGCCTGTTTCCGCCAGCGTTGGTAATTCATTCAACCTGGTTTTGAGCGTGACAAATCTCGGCCCAACCAATGCCACCGGTGTGGTGGTGCTGGATAAACTGCCTCCCGGAGTGGTTTTTGTTTCGGCGCATTCTAGTCAGGGGACGCCGGTTTTCGCTGGAGGCCAGGTCGCATGGTCTCCGGGCGGCTTGGCTGCAGGCGGTGAAGCCACAGCCACCCTCACTCTGACCCCCACCCTGGCGGGAATCATTTACAACGACGCGACCGTGTCTGGCAATCAACCCGACTTGAATCCTTACAATAACGGCGTGCAAACCTCGGTCTCGGTCAGTGCGGGTGGCCCTCCTTCTCTGGCCATCGCCGGTTTGTCCGGTAACAGGTTCCAAATCTCCTGGCCATCGTCGGCGAATTTGGAATTGCAGACCACCACCAATCTGGCCCCGCCCATCATCTGGCTGCCAGTCACTAATGGAATTGCCACGGGCGGCGGGGTCAGCTCCGCAGTTTACACCAATCTTCCGCACGGTGGAAATCGCTTCTACCGTCTGCACGCCCCGTGACCAGCCACTCGCTCTGCTTTCGTCGCCCAGATTCAGGTTTGGCGCAGCGGAGGGATGCGCAAGGGGCAAACGACAAATTGGCATTGCTGTCCCTGGTAAATTGAGGCATAAGCCTGCCATGCTTTCAAAGGTTTGCTCGGCTGCGCTCAATGGCATTGATGCCTATGCCGTTGAGGTGGAGGTGAATTGCGGTTATGGCGAGACTTTCGTGGCCCTCGTGGGCCTGCCCGATGCCGCTGTCAAGGAATCCAAGGACCGCGTTTCCACCGCCCTCTCCAACTCCGGCTACACCTTTCCCATGGGCAAAACCACCATCAACCTGGCTCCTGCAGACATGAAAAAAGAGGGGCCAAGCTTCGACCTGCCCATCGCCCTGGGCTTGCTGGCCGCCAGCGAACAAATGGTCACTGACCAACTCGACCAGTTTGTGATCGTGGGGGAATTGGCCCTCACCGGCAGCGTGCGCCCGGTCAAGGGTGTCCTTTCCATTGCACTCAGGGCCAGGGCCGATGGCCGCGCCGGTGTGCTTGTGCCGGTGGAAAATGCCGCCGAAGCCGCCGTGGTCCGCGGACTCAATGTCATCCCCGTCCAAAATTTGCGCGAGGCGGCATCCTTCCTGGAAGGCGAGGCCCGCATCACCCCCGCCAAAGTGGATCTTCAGGCGCTGTTCGCCCCTGTCCCCGCTGAAGACCATGATTTCAGCGAGGTCAAGGGCCAGGAAAACGTGAAGCGTGCCCTGGAGATTGCCGCCGCAGGCGGCCACAATGCCCTGCTCATTGGTCCCCCGGGTACCGGTAAATCCATGCTCGCCCGCCGCCTGGCCACCATTTTGCCCCCGCTCACCCTGGACGAAGCCCTGGAAACCACCAAGGTCCACAGTATCGTGGGACTCCTGCAACCCGGCCAGGCCCTTGTCACCCAGCGACCTTTTCGTTCGCCCCACCACACCGCCAGCGATGCCGGCCTCCTCGGCGGCAATGTCAACCCCACCCCGGGCGAAATTTCCCTGGCCCACAACGGTGTCCTTTTCCTCGATGAATTGCCCGAATTCAAACGCAGCGTGCTCGAAACCATGCGCCAGCCCCTGGAAGAAGGCCGCGTCACCATCTCCCGCGCCGCTGGCACCATGACTTTCCCCTCCCAGTTCATGCTCCTCGCCGCCATGAACCCCACGCCCGATGGCAAAATGCCCGCAGAGTCGCGCAGTTCACCCCGGGAAATTCAAAATTACCTGGGGCGCATCTCCGGTCCGCTCCTCGACCGCATAGACCTCCACATCGAAGTGCCCGCCGTCAAATTCCGTGAAATGGCCGCCGCGCCCCCGGGCGAAACCTCAGCACAAATCCGCGAGCGCGTCATCGCCGCCCGGTCCCTCCAGCACGCCCGGTTCGCCGCCAAACCCAAAATCACCTGCAACGCCCGCATGGGATCCCGCGAACTCAAGGCTCACTGCGCCATGGATGATGCCACCGCCTCACTGCTCAAGCACGCCATGACCGAGTACAATTTGAGCGCCCGCGCCTACGATCGCATCCTGAAAGTCGCCCGCACCATTGCCGACCTCGCCGGCGTCGAGAACATCAACCCCGACCACATCAGCGAAGCCATCCAATACCGCTCCCTCGACCGCCAGTTGTGGGGGTGATGCGGAATAAAACAATCTGCTTTCCCTTGATGCTGTCTCCCGATACTTCTTGGAAAACCGTTGGCGTCCTCTTAATCTCGTGGGACAGTAGTTTAGATGAAAAAACCGGCCTTCATAGACCTATTTTGCGGCTGCGGAGGATTCAGCCTTGGCATGGAGCGCGCCGGCTTCCGTTGCTTGGCGGCGGTTGATTTCAACCCCGAAGCCGTCACCGTTTTCAGAAAAAACTTCCCTGAAATTTGCCAGGCCCTCGAAAAGGATTTAATTCAATTCACGCCTGACAAAATGGCGGAGCTCATCGGCGACGAAACGGTGGATGTCATTGTCGGCGGTCCGCCGTGTCAGGGATATTCAACCGTGCGGCAGCGAGATGGCGCGAACAGCGGGCCGCGCATGGTTGAAGACAAGCGCCGGCATCTTTACCAGGAATTTTTGCGTTACGTCGGTTATTTCCAGCCGAAATTGTTCGTGATGGAAAATGTTTTGGGCATCAAATCGGCGGCGGGTGGAAAATACTTCACGCGCGTCCAGAAGGAGGCGCGGGCATTGGGATATCGTGTCCATCCGCAGGTTGAAAAGGCATTTGACTTGGGCGTGCCGCAGAAACGCCAGCGCCAACTCATCATCGGCACACGCCTTGACTTGCCGGATTACTTTCCAGGGGACTTGAAACCCGCACCCCGCGCCGTGGAATGGCCGACGCTCGGCGAAGCCATTGGCGACCTTCCCACCGTCTGGGCCGGTGGCGGCGAAGAAGAGGCTGATTACGACATGGAGAAACGCAAAAGCCACGTTGCCAAATACAGCCGGGGTTATCTCTATGGAACGCTCGAAGTGCAGCTTGCACAAAAACTGACGGCGCACCGTGCCCGTCCCCACAGCGAACGCGACTTGCGCGATTTTGCCAAATTGCGCGAGGGCGAGCATTGTGCGGCGGCAATCAAGCGCGGCGAGGAATTCGAGTTTCCCTACGACCGCGAATCTTTCAAAGACCGTTACACCCGGCAGCATCGCAACGAACCCTGCTCAACCATCGTGGCTCATTTGAGCAAAGACGGTCTGATGTTTATTCATCCGACGCAAAACCGCTCGCTTACGCCGCGCGAGGCGGCTCGTGTGCAGAGTTTTCCCGATTGGTTTCAATTTCCGGTGGCTCGCACACATCGGTTCCGCGTCATCGGGAATGCCGTTCCTCCGCTTGTTCTTGAAGCCATCAGAAATCTCGCGTTCAACTGAAATAAATCCATGTGGACAATCACAAATGATTTAGTTGATGGCGGCAAAAAAGTTGGCGCGTCGAGTTGCACCTTCGATGCAACACAAGCTGTCTCGCTGAAGCACCGATTCCGTTTGCTGGACGATGATGGTAATATTTATTACGAGGGGATTTCCGACGTTCACGATTCGCAAAAAGCCTTTTCCCCGCTTGATGATTTTGGACGGGGTTACGCCGGTTGCACGCAAATCGAATACTTCACCAATGGTGCTTGGCGTTCGCTGTAAAATTTAGCGCGGCAGCGCCGAAAATTGCATTGGGTCGAGGGTGCAGGTATTGCGAAGTGAGCCGGGCAGAATAAAAAGTTGTGGCTGCTGGGAAAATTTGTAAAGCCGGTAAAGTTGATATTCATTTTGCCGCTCTTCAGAAATCTGAACTTCATTTTTTGATGCAAAAAACGGAGTCATCGCGCCGAAGCGCGTGGTCTTAACTTCAATCAGCCGGACGCGACCATCTATCTCGAACGATGAAATATCAAAGCCAAGATGGTCGCCGGTTGTGTCAGAGACGTGTTGGATTCGGTTGGCTAAATCTTTCTTCCCAGCTTGCCAAAGTCGCTTGTATTCAAATTCCAAAACCAATCTTTCTCCAGCCAATCCTAAAGTTTGATTTCGTGCTTCAAGCTCTAGATAATTTCTCCGCACCGGCTTGCGAATTCGCTGAGCTTCGTCGTGAAGTTTTGTTTTTTTCGTTTCACTGCGCGGCGGCGCGACCAAAATCGCCAACACATCGCTGACTTCCGGCGGGTGCTGGACGGTCTGCCCAACCGCAGTTGCCGCCGCTTGATGCAAACTACCAGCACCGAGAAGCCGTTCCTCAACCACGTCGTAAAGAAGTCCCTGATAATTCAAGCGCGGCTTGTAGCCGTCAATGTAGGGATAGCCCAGGTCAGTCAGAACCGCGCTGATATTTTGATGCTTTAATTCAATCGCTGCTCTCGTTCGGCTTTTAAGAAAAATTTGCAGATTGCGATTGTGTTCTGCTTTGTTAAACGATTCGCCACGAAGTTCCATAGCCAGCATCCCGAAATAATCCAAGACGGTGGCTTCAACTTCTTCGCGTGACCAATAGTCTGACATATTTGATTTGTGCGACCCGCATCCAGGTTGTGCGAAAAATTTGGACTCTGCACTAAAAAACTCGCTGAACGGCTTCCGTGCCAACGCGTCGCCGATGGCCGCGTTGCAAGGGACTTGAGCCGTTTGCCGCCTCAATCGGCGGCAGCACCCACTTTGGCGTGCCTTAAAAGAAGTGCGTTTCGCCGACGTGTTCACGGTACTCGCGCAATATTCGGATCGCGGTTATACCGTTCGCGTAATCGGGTTTTTCAGGGTAGGCAAAAAATTTCCAAGCCTTGTTGAAGCCGATATGCTGCCGGGCGTTGGCGACGCCAACTATGCCTTGAGCGTGGCCGCGTACGAGCTGTTCAGAATTCAGCCCAAAGAGGTTGAAACCACTGTCGCCGCCAGCTCGAAGCCCAATTTCAAAAGGAAAAACCGTTCCTGAATTGGATCAATTCGCCCAAGGCCTTCACCAAGAAGTGCAGGTGAAATGCGCAGACGACGCTTCGCTGCAAATGCGGGAGGACGCCTTTACCGAATGCGTCTTGGAACGGCTCGCCGAGCATAACGAGGCCGACAACGCAGAAATGATTTGTCCCAGCCTTCGTTGGGAATCGCGTGGACGCTTCCCCGCCGCGAAGATTAACGCATGGGCGTTGTCTGGTGACGGCGCGGTCAACCTGTATTCGGAAAACCAGATTTCATTTTCCGCTCGGCAAGACTGGCGGTTTTTGTTGACGGCTGTTTCTGGCATGGTTGTCCCAAGCATTGCAAAATCCCAGTCGGCAATCGTGCATTCTGGAAGACGAAATTCGCTGCGAACAAGACCCGCGACCGCCGCGTTAACCGCGAGTTGCGAAAGCTCGGCTGGCGAGTCATTCGGATTTGGGAACACGACCTCGCCAAGCGCTGCGGGGCATGTGTTCGGAAGATTCAAGGCGCTACAAACTTATCGCCTTCGGGGTCCAGATAACCGGCGGCGGCGAAACGTTTCACAATTTGCCGGAACCTGGGATCGGTGCTGTTCATAAAATTCTGAAAAGCGAACCGGTCGTCCTGTTTGGTCGTCACCACGGCCTTGGGGTTAAAATCATACAGTGCCGCCGGGAATTGAAAGAATCCGCAAACCGTCTTGCACTTCTGCGCGTACGCGACCAAGCGTTACCTGCACCTGACAATTGCCGACTTGAAAGAGGCCCGTCGCCAGTTCCATCCGCGTGAACGGGACGAACAAGGCGAAGCGCTGACTAATCATGAAAAACCATCGCACTTGCCAAAATGAGCCAACTGGCCGATATTTTTGGTGCATGAGCATTGCCGCCCAGACTGTGGCCGAAATGATGGCCTTGCCGGAACAAGACCGGGCATTCCTTGCCCGTCAACTCATTGCCAGCCTCGATGACACCGTGGACGCGGATGGTGAGGCGCAATGGAACGAAGTCATTGACCGCCGTTCCCGCGAGATTGAGGAAGGCAAAGTCAGTTGTCGCCCGGTGGAACAGGTTATTGGGGACATCCGGCAAAAACTCCATGCACGTCGTCAGCCATCCTGAAGCCGACGAGGAACTGGAAGCGGCGGTGCTCTGGTATGAAGAAAGGCAGCCCGGCCTGGGCGGCGACTTCCTTGAACAATTTGAACTCACGCTGCGCCGCATCGTGGCCGAGCCGGAACGCTGGCGCAAAATCCGGGGCGAGAACCGCAAGCTCAACTTCCACCGCTTTCCCTACGCCATCGTTTACAGTGTGCAGGCCGACGCGCTTTTCGTCAAAGCCGTGATGCACCTGCACCGCCGGCCGCTCTACTGGAAAGGCCGCGTGTGAGCCGCCGCATTTGGGCATTTCCAGAACCACCACCATTCAAGGAACATATTTGTCATATTGATTCAAGCGTGGGTTTGGCGGAAAACGGCCACCAATTTTTACAGCTTTTGAAGAAAGCCCACATCGCTTGGTACAAATGGTCTTTGCGCTCCCGCCCCCACGCGACCTCCCGCACGAAGGCTTGGCAAAAAACAACCCTCCCTATATGCTGGCGGGGTCGAGGCTCCCGTAGCTCAAATGGATAGAGCAGCAGTTTCCTAAACTGCCTATCACGGTTCAATTCCGTGCGGGGGCACCATTTTTCACCAGGCCATCCCGCAGCCCGCCGCCTTCACTACCGCATTCTCCGTCTCCTCGCTCCCTGCGCGCGGCCCATGCCGGTCCCGGGGGAATGGCGGGCGGTGTTTTTTCTTTTTTGAGGTGCCTGCCAGTGGCATGATTCGGGCCATGGGCATTTCCCCCCGTCAGTTTGAGCAGATGAAGGATCGCGTCTCAGGCCGCGGTCCGCGCGGGGGCATGGACCTTTTGGGGGTGCAGGGCAACCTGGCTGCCAGCCTGGTGCCTGGAATCGTCCTGGGTGTGGACCCATCCCTGCGGGGAACCGGGTACGGCATCATTCGATTTGGCAAATCCGCGCAGTCCCTGGGCCAGGGCGCGCAAGGGGAAGTCCTGGCGCAAGGCACCATCCGCTGTCCACGGGATTGGGAAAGGTCGCGCTGCCTGGCCATGATCTCCACCACCCTCCGGGAAATCGTCCGGTTGCACCGGCCCGAGGTGTGCGCGGTGGAAGGTTTGTTTTTTGCCCAGAACCTTCGCACCGCCCTGATCATGGGCGAGGCGAGGGGCGCGGCGATGGCCGTGGCCGCCGAGGCGGGCCTGCCCATCCATGAAATCGCCACCCGCAAGGTGAAGCAGGCGGTGGTGGGGTATGGCGCTGCACAAAAGGCGGCGGTGGCCAAAATGGTGCAGCGCATGCTGGCCCTGGCTGAGGTGCCGGAGCCTGACGCAGCGGATGCCCTGGCCCTGGCCCTGACGCATTTCCGGGATTATTCCCGCCATCGCCTAGGCTCTCTCAAACGAATTTAAGCATGCACCATTTAAAATTCCAACCGCATCCCGCCCCCGTTGTGGCCGTCCAAGCCAGGAGGGGGCCATGATATCCTTCCTCCAAGGCAGGCTGGTGGAGTCCCTGCCCACGCAGGTGGTGGTGGACGTGGGTGGCGTGGGTTATGAGGCGCTTATCCCGCTTTCATCCTACGACAAACTGCCGGAACAGGGTCAGCCGGTGAAACTGCTCACCCAGCTTGTGGTGCGGGAGGATGCGCATGTCCTGTACGGATTCATGAGCGCGGCGGAACGGGATTTGTTCCGCGCCCTGGTTCAAAACGTGAGTGGAATAGGTCCCAAGACCGCCTTGAACATTCTCAGCGGAATGCCGGTGGCGGAATTTCGCGCGGCGGTGTCCCAGGGCAACGTGCAGGCGCTGGCCGGCATCACCGGGGTGGGCCGCAAGACGGCCGAGCGCATCGTGGTGGAGTTGCGGGATAAAATGTCCCTGGCGGAGGGCGCTGCGGCGGGCGCGGGCCGCGCGGGTGGGGCGGCAGGGGACCAAAGGGTGCAGGATGCGGCGCTGGCCCTGATGGCCCTGGGGTTCAAGCCGGCTGCGGCGCAGGAAACGGTCCGTGCCGCCGAAGCCATGCTGGGCAAGGACGCCTCGGTGGAGGAATTGGTGCGGGCCAGTCTCAAAAAAGGCTGAGTCATGGGGGCAAAGCCATCCATGCCGCCGCGCAGAACGGGACCCGGCGCGGTTCAGCCCAATGCCCCGCGCTGGCATCAGCGTCTGCTGGCGCTTCTCCTCTGGCTGCTCGTGGGCGCCCTGTCCAAGACACTGCGCTATCGCATTCAGGATCCCCATGGTTTTCTGGCCGGCAAGAATGATGAACCGATGATTTTTTGTTTCTGGCACAATCGCCTGGCGTTGTGCGTGGAGTTGTTCCACCGGTTCCGCAAGCGGCAACGGACCGGTCCGGGCGTGGCCGGGCTGGTGAGCGCAAGCAGGGATGGGGCCTTGTTATCAGCCATCTTCGAGCGGTTTGGCGTGGTGCCGGTGCGCGGCTCCAGCAGCCGCCGCGGCGCCCAGGCCCTGCTGGAACTCACCACATGGTCCGAGCGCGGTTTTGACCTGGCCATCACGCCGGATGGCCCTCGCGGACCGCGCTATGCCATGGCGGAGGGAGTGGCCGCCCTGGCCAGCCTCACCGGCCGCGCCATCCTGCCCGTGTCCTACGGGTTGAAACGGAAAATAACCCTGAATAGCTGGGACGGCTTCCAAATCCCGATCCCATTCACACGCTGTGATGTGGTCCTGGGCAGGGTTTTTCAGGCCCCCGCCTCCAGCCTGGCCGATGACGCTGAACGGGAAAAGTTCAGGCAATCCTTGGAGGCGGAATTGCGATCCATCACCCGGGATTAATCCATCGAAACCGACCTTCATGAATCCATTTCCCAGTTACACAGGGTCGTGCGGCGGCCTGTGCCGCAGGCCGGAACGGCTGCCTTGCGCCTTATGATTGCCCGGGTGAGTCTTGAGCTGGCGTTGAACAAGGAGTTTGACTACGTGGTGCCTGCGGACCTGGCCGGACGCGTGGAGGTGGGCAGCCGTGTGCAAGTGCCGTTTGGCGCCCGGGTCCTGCCGGGCGTGGTCACCGCCGTGGCCGAGGAATCGGCTCATGCCCGCCTTAAATCCATCATCAAGGTGATTGGAAACCAGGCCCTGGTCACGGAAAAGGTCATGCGTCTGGCGCGGTGGATGGGGGAGTATTACTGTTGTGCGCCCGAGACCGCGCTCAAGGCGGTTTTGCCGGAGGCGGTGCGCCGCGAGGATGCCTCCTGGAAAGAGCGCCTCGTGGCCCGGCTCAATCCATCCGGCGCAGGCGTGGCCTTGACCAAAAGGCAGAAGGAAATTGTCGGAATTTTGCAGGAAAGGGGCGCCATGCCGCTGGCTGCGCTGGTGGCCCAGGCCGGCTCCACCACGGCAACCATCCGCAAGCTGGAGGACCTGGGTGCCCTGGAATTGGCCAGTGAAATTGCCGAGCGCGATCCCCATGCGCACGAGCAGACCGTGCCTTCGCAGCCCCTGGCCTTGAACCCCGCCCAAGCCGCCGCCCTGGCACGTGTGGTGCGGGCCATGGAGAATAAATCGGGCGGCGCCTTTCTGCTGCACGGTGTCACCGGGTCGGGAAAAACAGAGGTGTACCTGCAAGCCATCACCCGCGCGCTCGAACTGGGCGGCGGGGCGATCGTGCTGGTGCCGGAGATCGCCCTCACGCCGCAGACGGTGGAGCGGTTCAAGGCCCGGTTCAGCCACGGGACCATGCAGACCCGCGTGGCGGTGCTGCACTCCCACCTCAGCCAGGGAGAGCGCCACGATGAATGGCACAAAATCCGCCAGGGCCGCGCGCGCATTGTGATCGGTGCCCGGTCCGCCATTTTTGCCCCCGTGGAACCGCTTGGCCTGGTGATCGTGGATGAGGAGCACGAGCACACCTACAAGCAGGAGGAGATGCCCCGGTACCATGCGCGCGATGTGGCCATCATGCGCGGGCGCATGGAGCAGTCCGTGGTCCTGCTCGGCTCCGCCACGCCCTCGATGGAAAGTTATGCCAACGCCCGGCAGGGCCGTTACGAGCTGCTTGAGATGCCCGACCGCGTGGATGACCGCCGACTGCCCCGCGTGCGCGTGGTGGACATGCGCCAAACCGCGCGGCAGGACAAGGCTCCGCCCACTTTCTCACCCCAACTCAAGGAGGCCATCCTCCAGCGCCTGGAACGCAGGGAGCAAACCATCCTCTTTCTCAACCGCCGCGGTTATTCCAGCTCGCTTCAGTGCCCAAAGTGCGGCTTTGTGGCCCAGTGCCCCCATTGCAGCATCAGCCTGACCTATCATCGCACCGAGCAAAAGCTGGCCTGCCACGTGTGCGGCCATGCGGAAAAGGCCCCGCATGTCTGTCCGCAGCCCAAGTGCGCCCATCCGGGAATCCGATTTGCCGGAACCGGCACCCAACGAGTGGAGGAAATCCTCGCGCGCCTGTTTCCCCACGCCCGCGTCCGCCGCATGGATGCCGATACCATGCGGCGAAAGGATGATTACCGGACCGTGCTGGGGGAATTCCGCAGTGGCAAGACAGACATCCTGCTGGGCACACAGATGATTGCCAAGGGCCTGCATTTCCCCAACGTCACCCTTGTGGGCATCATTTATGCCGACCTGGCCTTGTACCAGCCGGATTTCCGGGCCGGGGAGCGCACCTTCCAATTGCTGACCCAGGTGGCGGGCCGGGCCGGGCGCGGCGATGTGGAGGGCGAGGTGTTTGTGCAGGCCTTTGCGCCATTTCATCCAGCCATCCAATATGCCCGTCGCCACGATTTCCAGGGCTTTTATGAACAGGAAATGGAAATGCGCGCGCAACTGCGCTATCCGCCGCATGGTCGTCTGGCCCTGATCACCCTCAAAAGCCGGAGCGATGAAAAGGTCAAGGCTGCGGCGGCCAATTTGCGCCAGCAAATGGACAAGCCCCTTGCCGCACAAGGCGGAAAAACCGGGGGAACCACGGCGGATTTATTTGAAGCCGAACCGGCGGTCAAACCAGGCGGGTCGAACAAGCCCGGGTGCGACCGTCCGCCTGCGGACCTTCTCATCTCCGGCCCGGCTCCGGCGCCCTTGTTGAAGGCTGAGGGTTTTTACCGCCATCAAATCCTCCTGCGCACCCGGGCCATGACCGCCCTGAGCCGGTACCTTGCCTGCCTGATGACCCAATGGCCCGTGCCGCCGGAGGTGTCCGTGGGGGTGGATATTGATCCCGTGGACATGAGTTGAACCCGAAAAACGAAATTGAAAGGGGCAAGATGTGGCAAGATGCTGGAGCGGAAACTCTTTGGAAAAATCGGAACCATACCCGAAGCGGTCTGTTGAGATATTTTCAAAGAGTTTACACCCAAAAGATTGGCGCAGATTGGCCTTTTGAATTTCGTTTTTCGGGATGAAATGGGCACCGAGGTTCATCCTCCGTTCAGCCTCTGGCGGTGGCCCGGGTAAACTCGTCATGCAGCCGTGCGTACAGTCCTTGTTTTTGCAATAGCGAGTCATGCGTGCCGCGCTCTGCGATCCTGCCCCGGTCCAGGACCAGCACCAGGTCGGCTTTTCGAATGGTGCTCAGGCGGTGGGCCACGATGAAGGCGGTGCGCCCGCGCAGGAGCCGCTCCAAGGCCCGTTGCAGCCGCGCCTCAGTCACCGAATCAATCGCGCTGGTGGCCTCGTCCAAAACCACGATCCTGGGATTGGCCAGCATGGCGCGCGCAAAACAAATCCATTGCCTCTGCCCGAGGGAAAGGGAGGCCCCGCGCTCCGCCACGCGGGTGTGCAAGCCCTCGGGCAGGTCTTTCACCAAATCCAGGCAATCCAGCTCCGCCAGCACCCCCAGGACATCCTCCACGCTTGCATCCGGGCGCGCCAGACGCAGGTTCTCCAGCACCGTGCCGGTGAATAAATAATTGTTTTGCGGCACCGACCCCATCTGGCGCCTCAGGGATTGGGTGGAGACCGCCGTCAGGTCCACCCCATCCACCCGGATGATGCCGTCCGTGGGGAGATAAAACTTTTGCAGCAGGGCGGCCAGCGTGGTTTTGCCGCTCCCTGTGTGGCCCACCAGGGCCACAGACTGTCCCGGCAGGGCTGTGAAGGTGATGTCAGCCAGGACCGGTCGGCCGGGTTGGTAGTGGAAATGGACATTCTCAAAATCCACCCTTCCCTCAATGCGGCCCAGGGGTTTGGCCTCTGGCGCATCCTGCCAGTCCGGCGGCTCATCCATGAGCCGGAAAAGCCGCTCCGCCCCGGCCATGGCCGTGAGCGCCTGGTTCAGTTGGTTGCCAATCACCTGCACGGGATCAAAAAACAGGCTGGCCAGGAAGAAAAACATCACCACGTCTCCTTCATCCATGTGCATCCAGCCATGCCAGCGCAAGGCGCCGTAGCCCCCCAGCAGGACCATGGCGCCCAAAAATAACTGGCTCTTTAATTGCAGCAGCGGCACAAATACCGCCGATGCCTGGGCCACCCCCACGTTGTTCTCCCCGTGGCGGTTCACAAGGCGCCCAAAAAAATCCGAATTCAAATCCTGCCGCACAAAAGCCTGCGTCACCCGCACGCCCCCCACCGACTCTGCCAGCGTGGAGGAAACACGGCTCCAGGATTCCTGCACCCGGCGGGTGCGCCGGGCCATTTCAACCTGGTAATTGCGGTTCACCACCCAGATGGCCGGCGCCAGCGCCAGCATCAGCACAAACAATTTCCAGTCATACCACGCCATCAATGCGGCGGACACCGCCATCTGCAAAACCTGCACCACCAGCACGAACGCCACGTCCTGCACCCCCGCCCGCACGCTGTCAATATCCGAGGTCATCCGGCTGATCAACCGTCCGAATTTGGTCCGGTTATAGAAGCCCATGGGCATGGACAGCACGCGCGCAAACAAGTCCCGGCGCAGGTCATGCACCACCGCCTCGCCCAATTCCAGCGCATACCGCTGCCGGAAATGAAAACCCCCCACCGTGGCCAGCGCCAGCGCCAGGTACCCGGCGGCATAGAGCGTTATGCCATGCCAGTCCCGGTGCGCAATCGGCCCGTTGAGAGTGCACCCGATCAACCAGGCCAGCGCCGGCAATTGGCAGCCCCGAACCAGCGTGAGCGCGAACAATGCGTTGCGCCGGCGCGCATGGGGAATGGTGTAATGATGCAGCCGCCGAATCAGCCCCAGGGAAAGCGGCGCCTTGTCCGGCTCCCGCTCCGCGGCGTCATTGTAATGCGTGATCGCCTCGCGGTTCGAGAAATGCCCCGCGTCCTCCCGGCTCTCACGCCCATTGTCCTTTTCCCTGCTCTTCATGCGTCCATGAGTTGCAGCAGGGCCGTTTCGCGATACGGCCCGGGCCGCCGCACCAATTCATCGTGGCTGCCTTGGGCCGCAATCCGGCCCCCTTCCAGGACCAGGATCGTGTCCGCCCGGCGCAATAAATTCAGCCGGCTGGAAACCATGAAAGTGGTCCGGCCAGCCATGGCCCCCTGCAAGGCCGCCACAATTTCATTCTCCGTGCGTGAATCCACCGAGGCGGTGGGGTCATCCAGAATCAATAGCGGGGGTTGCAGGAGAAGCGCCCGCGCCAGCGCCAGCCGCTGCCGCTGGCCGCCGGATAAATCCACCCCGGATTCGCCCAGCACCGTTTCATAGCC
Source organism: bacterium (assembly GCA_021817945.1). GTDB lineage: Bacteria > Verrucomicrobiota > Verrucomicrobiia > Limisphaerales > UBA11358 > UBA11358. The sequence goes on from JAKAFL010000012.1 coordinate 38,849, forward strand.
ATGCGGCAGGTCCCGTATGAAATCATGCGCCGATGCCAGCCGCGCCGCCTCCTCTATTTCCTCCATGCTGGCGCGCGGGTTGCCAAAGGCGATGTTCGCCGCCACGGTGTTTGAAAATAAAAAACTTTCCTGGTAAACCAGCCCCACCTGCCGGCGGTATGCATCCAGGTCCAAATCCCGCAAATCCCGGCCATCCACAAGCACACGGCCTCCTTTGGGATCGTAAAAACGCGGAATCAGGCTCAACAGCGTGCTTTTGCCCGAGCCGGTCAAACCAAAAATACCCACCTTCCACCCCGGCTGCACTTGGAAGGAAATTTCGCGCAAAACGGGCTCCCCGGCAAGATGCTCAAACGTGACTTGCTCAAAAGTCACCGCCCCGCGCAATCGTCCCGGTTGCACCGCCCCCGGACGGCTGGCCACATCCAGCGGCGTGTCCAGCACCTCGAAAACCCGGCGCGCAGAGGCGAGACTCTGCTGGACCGAGTTGGCAATGGTGGAAACATTCGCCACCTGGCCCGTGAACTGTTGCAGAAGTCCCGCAAAAACCACCAGCCCGCTCCCCAGGGCAATCCGCCCATGCAAATATAGCCAGCCGCCATAAAGAAAAAGAATCACCAGGCTCAACTGGGATAAAAGCTGTGTCCCCGGAGTGAAAATGGACAGATTCAAAAAAATCCGGCGCTGCTGCGAGCTGACCCGGTCATTGGCCTCCTCAAACCGTTTTCGCTGCAAATCCTCGGCCGCAAAACCTTTCACCGTCTGCATCCCCCGCACCGTCTCGCTGAAAAGAAGGATCATGTCATCCGTCAGCTCGCGGTTGCGAAGGTATTCCGGACGCAGCCGGGCCGAATAAAACCGCGCCACCCCCCAGAGCGGAATCGTCACGGATAGACAGGCCAGGGTCAGCCCCGGTTGAATCCGCCACATGAAAAACCCATACGTCAACAGGGTGATGGCCATGTTGATGCCCTGCAGCAGAACTCCATCCACAAACAACCGCGTGTTCTGGACGTCGCCTGTCACCCGGTTGAAAATGGAGTTCGAACCATGCACGTCAAAGAAACGGAAACTGAGCCGCTGCAAACGGGCGTACAATTGCGTGCGCAGGGCGGGCACCATCTCGCCCTGGGAAAGCCGGGCGGTGGTCATGTTGTACTCGTAGGTCAGCCACGCCCGCAGCACCGCCTGCGCCGCAATCCCCGCCGTCAGGGCCGCCACGATTTCCAGTGGTGTCCAGTTCCCCGGCGGATGCCAGCCCAGGGGATAGACCGGCGGGGGCAGCGTGGCATCCAGCGCGTGGCGGATGACGTCAATGGCCGATCCCAGCAACTGCAGCCCGGTGATGCCCAGCAACAGCAAACCCGCCGCCTGCAGCACGGATACAATGCAATCCATGCGGAATTGCCAGGCTATTCCCAGAAGCCGCCAAGCCAGTTTTCCAGGGGAATACGGGTTGGAATCTTCGCCTTTTCGACCATCTTTTTGCTTTAAATCCGGCATGAGCGCGAACCTCCAGCATGCTTTAATCCGGACTGTGAATCGAATCAAAAAATTGCCGTCCACGCATCGCGCGGAGCAGGGCGGGGGAGGGGTGCGTTTCCGCTGTCAGGCATTTAGAAAAAACTGGCGCTGGCGCTTGCTGATGGGCATTTCCAGTTTTTCCATGACCTGGAGGAAATCCTCCCAGACGGCGCGTTTGATGGAAAGTGACTGGTTTCGCAGCAGGTAGGCCGGATGGAAGGTTGGCATGAGGGGAATGCCCCGGTAGGTTAGCCATTTGCCGCGAAGATTGGAGATGACATCGCCCGGCCCCATCAAGCCTTCCACAGCCACCGTGCCCAGCGCCACCAGCACTCCGGGCTTGATGATGTCTATCTGGGAATGCAGGTAGGGCAGGCAGGTTTCCATTTCTTCCGGCCGGGGTTTGCGATTGCCGCTGTCCTGGCCGGGGGTGTCCGGGCGGCATTTCAAAATATTCGTAATGTAGATGTCGCCGCGATCCAGGCCGGTGGCCTGGATGATTTTGGTGAGAAGCTGGCCGGCGCGCCCCACGAATGGTTCGCCTTGTTCATCTTCATCCGCCCCGGGCGCTTCCCCCACCAGCATCAGCCGCGCATCCGGGTTGCCCACGCCAAAAACCACCTGGGTGCGGGAGGCCGCCAGATGCGCGCATCGTGTGCAGGCCAGCGCCTTTTGTTGCAGAGCCAGGATGGCTGCTGCCTTGGTCTTTTGGGCTTTGGAGGATGGCATGGGTTGGGTGTCTGGGATGTCTGTAATGGGATTGGCCGGTTTCTCCACCGCTGCCGGCGCGGCTTGAAACCGGGCCGGGGGTGCGGTTGGAGTCGGGGATGCCGTTTGGTTCGCGGGTGCTGGCTCGCGTTCGGGCCGGATCGTTATCCGGGGGTGTGCCGCCTCCGGTTTGGCCGGTGGAAGATTCCCTCCCACACGCGATGCAGGCAGCCTGAGGGCTTTCAAGGTTTCTGCCGAGACATTCACATGCCCCACCCCGCGCTCGCGCAAGGTTTCCAAGTGCCGGATGGTGGCATCCAGCAGGGGGTCAAATGTCCCGTTCATGCCGTCATATTAACCGCATCCACCCGCAAAGCCATCAGGAATTGACCCCCTCCCAGTCATCGCCTGTTTTTTCAATCCTCGCGCAAATGGCGCGTACCATTTTGCGCAAATCAATCTTGACCTTCCAGTTGAATAAACAACAATGCCCGCGTCACTGATCGTTACCCAAAACATCACCCAATCCCATACCCAATCCAAACATGGCCTTCAGTCCCGCTCCCATTTCAAACCCGGATGATTCAAAAGCCTCGCCAGCCGGGGGCGGGTTGTTTCGGCTACCCGATGGCAGGAGTCTTGCCCTGACTTTTTCCCTGGTCACATCCCTGTTCTTCCTCTGGGGATTTTGCAATGGCATGATTGATATCCTGAACAAACATTTTCAGGACACGCTCCACATCAGCAAGGAACAATCCGGCCTGGTCCAATTCGCAAATTACCTGGGCTACTTTTTAATGGCCATCCCCGCCGGTCTGCTGGCGCGTTGGTTTGGCTACAAGGGCGGCATTCTGACGGGCCTGGTTTTGATCGGCTCCGGCGCCTGCTGGCTGGTTCATGCAGCGGGTTTGGGCACTTATTCGTCCTTTTTGCTCGGGCTTTTCGTGATTGCGGCCGGAATGACCTGCCTGGAAACCATCGCCAATCCCTACACCACCGTGTTGGGGGCTCCTCGCGGAGCGGCCACGCGCATCAACATGGCCCAGACTTTTAATGGCGTGGGCTGGATTTTGGGACCCGTCATCGGCGGTCACTTCGTCTTTTCTGCCACCTCCGGCACCGCCGCCGCAGGTCAGCTGGGCATTCCCTACCTGTGCATCGCTGCCTTCGTTTTCCTTCTCCTGGTGGTTTTTGTTTTGGCTCCTGTGCCGGATTTGCATGCCGCCGATGACCGCCCCCAAAATGCGGACGGCCCTGCCACCAAGGCAGCCTCCGTCGTCCCCGGCCTGCCCGTCCTGGTTCTTGTGGCCGCCGCCCTGGCCTTGGTCTGGGGTTTGTTGTATTTCTTCATAGCCCCCATCCTGGCCCTTGTCTGGACCCTCCTGCAATGGCCGCCGGGAACCTTGGTTCCCATCAAGTGGACGCTGGTGGTCGCAGCCTACGTGGGCTCGCTGATTGTGGTGTCACGCCATTGGGACATGTTTCGGCGCAGCCATTTCACCCTGGGCGTGGCGGCTCAGTTTCTTTATGTCGCCGCGCAAACGGGCATCTTCAGCTTTTGCGTCAATTATGTGATTGAAAACGATCCCTCCACCACTCCGGCCCATGCCTCAGCCTTGCTGGGCGTGGTGGGTTTTGGCCTTTTCACCCTGGGCCGCGCCTGTGGCAGTTTTGTCATCAGCCAGGCCAGCCCGCCCCGGGTTCTGGCCGCCTACGCCGCCATCAATGTGCTCCTCACCGCCGTGGCCATGGCTGGCGGCATGCCGGGTCTCGTGGCCATGTTTGCCACCTTCTTTTTCATGTCCGTCATGTACCCCACCATTTTTGCCCTCGGCATCCATGGCCTCGGCGACCATACCAAGCTTGGTTCCTCCCTCATCGTCATGTCCATCGTGGGTGGCGCCATCGCTCCCCCTTTCATGGGCCGCATTGCCGATGCCCATTCCATGCATGCCGGGTTTTGTGTGCCGCTGGTTTGCTTTGCCTTGATCGCCGCGTACGGCACCGCATGGCATCGGCTCGAAAAGGCTTCCAAAGCCGGCTGAGCCCGAAAAGCGAAATTGAAAAGGCCAAGATGCGCTCAGTAGATTGGGGCAGATTGGCCTTTTTAATTTTGCTTTTCGGGCTGAGTCGGGCGCTGCGTCAGCTCCTGTCCCCGGACGCCCGGATGGCCTCCAATTCCTCCCAGCGCGCATACAGCCGCACCGCCTCCGCCCGGGCGGCTTCCATCTGGCGGTTCAACTCCGGCGCTTCCGCTGCCCGCTGCCTGAAAAAATCCGGCTCTGCAAACAGCGCCTCGATCCGCGCCGCTTCCGCCTCCTGAGCGCCAATCAGCGATTCCATCTCCTCAAGCTCCCGCGATTCTTTGAAGGAAAGTTTGCGCGCCCGCCCGGATGGAGCCGTCGTCGCGGGCCGGTATTCCTCCTCCCGCTGCGGCACGTTGCGCCGCCGGGCCGCCTCGGTCCTTTGTTTCGTGATCTCCACATAGTCATCATAATTTCCAACATTGTGGCGAATCACTCCCTGGCCCTCAAAAGCCAGGATATCCGTGCAAACCCGGTTCAGGAAATAACGATCATGGCTCACCACGCACACCACCCCCGGAAACCCGGTCAGCGCCTCTTCCAATACCCGCAAGGTGGGCAGGTCCAGGTCGTTGGTCGGCTCGTCCAAAATCAGGAAATTGCCCCCGTTCTTCAGGATTCGGGCCAAAAGCAGCCGGCTTCGTTCCCCTCCCGAAAGCTTGCCCACCTGGGTCACCAGCCGGTCGTCCGAAAACAAAAATCGTTTTAGATAAGCCCGCAGCGAGATGCGGTCCGTGCCCCATTGCACAAATTCAGTGCCATCCGCCACCTCCTCCAGCACCGTCCGGTCATCATGCAATTGCAGCCGGCCCTGGTCCACATAGTTGAATTGCGTCAAGGGACCACGCTTGACCACGCCCTGGGTGGGCTGCATCTCACCGGTTAAAATCTTCAGCAACGTGGTTTTGCCCAGGCCATTCCTCCCGCATATCCCCACCCTGCGCCCGTTCTCAAATGTGTAATCAAACCCGGCAAAAAGCGGTCGGCCTGCCAGGGTCATGCCCAAACCCTTCACCTCCACCGTCCGGTTGCCCAACTGCGGCGGCGGCGGTATGACCAGTTCCACCTCGGATTCCTTTTCCGCCACCTCCATTGCGGCATGCTCATAATACCGTTCCGTCCGGTTTTTTTGCTTGCTCCGCTGGGCACGCGGACCCTGTCGCACCCAGGCCAGTTCCTTTTTGAGAAACATCTGGTGCTTGTGCTCCAGCACGGCATCCGCCTCCAGCCGCTCCGCCTTCGCCAGCAGGTAATCCGTGTAGTTGCCCGCATGCGAAAACAATCGCCCATTATAAAGTTCCAATATCCGGGTGGACACCCGGTCCAGAAAATACCGGTCATGCGTCACCACCAAATAAGTGCCGGTGAAGGATTCCAAAAATTCCGCCACCCACTCGATGGATTCCGGGTCCAAATGATTGGTGGGTTCATCCAGCAGAAGAAAATCCGGCCTGGAAACCAGCGCCCGGGCCATGGCCACCCGCCGCTTTTCACCCCCGGAAAGCGTGGCCATGAGGCGTTCCGCCGCAGGACAACCGAGTTGTTGCAGGGCCGTCCTGATTCGCTGGTCCACATTCCAGCCGTCCAGGGCCTGGATTCGGTGCTCCAGCACCTCGTGCCGGGTTGAATCCGCAGGCAGGGCCTCAAATTCCCGGATCAAATCCAAAACCGGGCGCGCCCCTTCCCGCACGCAATCATGCACCGTTCCCATCCCGTCGGGCACGAAATCCTGGGCCAGGTAACTTACCACCGTCTCCCGTGGCCGTGAAACCTCCCCGCTATCCGGCGCAAGGCTCCCTGCCAGGATTTTCAAAAAAGTGGTCTTGCCGCTCCCATTGCGCCCCACCAGGCCAATACGTTCGCCGGTTTGAATCCCCAGCGTCAGATCACGCAGCACAGGCCGCCCTGCATGGCTCACCGACACCGCCGAAGCAGATAAAATCGTGCCCATCTGGGGTAAAACTATTCAACCCCCCGGTGAATCAATGCCTGCCCCCGCTGGGCCAGGACGCAGTCCGCAATGCTGTCGCTCATACGCGGATCATAGGGCAACTACCAATAACTTGCCAGAAATTGCTGAAGGCCGCCCTGTGGGCTTCCAACAGTCCTGCTGACCAGGCCGGAAAGTACCCATGCACATGGTATTGGCATATCCTACCCCCTATTTTTGAAACTGCTCGCACCAAAATCCCCAGGCATTCTGGCGGTCTATTTCAGCCAAACTGTCACGCCAAACCGCCTTCCAAAACAGATAAAGTTGGGCTGCCGTTTTTTATTGAATTATTGAAAGACAGGCACTCAATTTTTTTGTTTTGGCTGGGAAAAAAACCGAGCCTGAATTGGCTGCAATAATGACCTCCAGAATACTCCAGCGCCCGCGAAAAGATAAGGAGCCAAAAAGGTGGCGCCGCTTGGTTGGAAGAGTCATAATGGCGCAGTTTTTAGACTTTGTTTTGGCTGGAGCTGGATTCAAGCAGGACCGGGATCAAGGCGGTGGGTTTGGTCAAAACCGGGTGTTGGGGCGCAGTTGGATTTCTCTCAGCCAAAAAATAATTTCAAAAAAACAATTGACGGTTAGACAACGGCATGAGACAAAAGGCTATCCGGGATGAGTTCCACTTCAAGGCCAACCAGGAATCGTTTTGAGCTCGAGGCCCTCGAGCCGCGCGTTCTGCTATCGGCTGATGGGATTCTTCCGCTGGCTGCGGTGGCCCAATCCATGGTTCACAAGCCTGCGGAAACCGTCCAGCACACAGCAGTCCCGGCCCAGCTTTTTGCCTCTGAACAGATTCATTATGCTTCGGGTCAGGAAACAGAAAACATCTTTGAGGGAGTATCCGCTCATCCGGTTTCATCGGCTCCCCCCGCCTCTGCGCACTCGGGCAATTCCGAGTCCGTGACGGTGGCAGCGGAGGTGGCTCCTCAGGTGAGCCAGACTGGAAGCACGGTTCAAAAAACAGCGCAAACGGGAGTCGCTCATTATTCCGTGCTGGCCAATAATTCGACCACCACCTCAAGCCATTCCAAGGTTTCATTGAGTTCCAATACATCGGTTGCCACAAATGGGACCGCACAGCAATTAACGAACTCTCTGACCGCTGCAAACGGTCCGCCCGCATCTTCACCTGTTTCGCAACCTGTTCCAATACAAACACTTCAAAATTATCAAACCCAGTCTAAAAACACTGGTACGTCCTCCTCTTCTCCATCGGTTTCTCCTGCTGCAAACGGTTCAACTGACCTTTTAAGTGAGATTAACACTCTCATTGGAACCATCACGAGCTCCTCCACGGGCACCTCGGTTACGTTTGCTTACTCCAGCTATTCGGCATTGGCGAGCATCAGCTTGGGGGGAGTTTTGAAACTGACCAATGTTTCAGTGACCGTGGGGTTCCAGGTTTCGAGTGGTACGGTTTCCATCACCTCCATAGGTTTTAGCGCTCAAACGGCCTCCTTCAACTTGGGGTCCACATTCCAATCCTCGATCACCGGAATTTCTGCGACGGTCACCAAGAACACCCAAAGCAACCTGAGCGATGCCAGTGTGAAGCTCACCTTGGGGAATGGCACGGAGGGATCGGTGATGTTCTCCGTCTCCAGCTTTCTGGAAGTCGGGGCTGCCGGTGCCACCCTCTACTATACCGGACCAGGCACAGCCAACGGCCAATCCGTTAATTTGATTAATGGTCAGGGGGCCGCTTCCTCAGACAACGTCACTTTGATGTCATTGGGATTGCAAGGAGCTTACGCCTTTGTGGGGATCAATGGACCCTCGGGTGGGGTGACCAGCACGGCTCCATCTTCGCCTTCTGAGGGGATTTATCTGAGTAGTGTCAATCTGGCACTGGTGGTGATGAATTCCACCTCCTCTTCGGGAGCTGTTTATTACGGATTATCGGCATCGGGAAGCGCCACCTCGGTTGGGTTGCCTGGCAGCATTGCCATGAGTGTGTCAAACGTCTCGGTGCAGATCAACGGCGGCAACGCGGCGGCCAACGGAAATGTGGTGGATTTCAACACAACGAACAGTTCCGGGTTCACCCATGGCTCTGGCTATTCGGTCTCACTCAGCTCGACTGCCTCCATATCCTTGGATTTCAGCCAGCCTCTGGTGCAGGCCAGCGGGACCATTGATCTCTCCTTTGGCGGTTTTGTATATGTGATGGGTAGTGTGTATTTCCAGGAGGGCACCCAATCAACGGTCAATACCACGAATGGAACCGTTTCGAATGGGTCTGTAGTGGACAATGGCACGGCCACCGTGTCCATGTTGGAGGTCATTGCCAGCGGGGTGACTGTTTTTGCAGGGGTAAATGGACCAACCGCCTCCAACCCGGGGGTGATTCCGTCAAATGCGGTGGGTGTGGAAATCCAAAACGCGAGTTTCACCCTTATCCTGATGGATTCCACCACTTCTGGTGGGCCCAACTATTATTACATTCAAGCGGGAGCCGGTTCGGTGCAAAACTTGATTCCTGGATCCAACCAGACTCCCCAGTCCCTGCCGGTTTACGATAGCAACACCGGGGATTACACCTTGACTGGATTAACGGTGGGGGACTATTACCAATGGACGCCCTACCAGCCGGCCACGGCAACCACCCCATCGGACGATGTTTCCCTGATTAACGGTACCACCACCATCACCAGCCCGGGGGTATTTCAGGCGACTAGCACATCAGTGACTTTGACCGGCCAGAAGGGGACCTCGGTGACAGCGGCAGTCACACTTTATGAAGGTGTGCGCGGGTTGGGCCTGCCCAAGGGATTCAGCATTGGCTTGGGGGATATCAGCGTGTTGATCAACGGCGGGACCAATGGCGATGCCGTGGATTTTGCCAGTTCCTTTACCACCAATCCCCCCACTGGAAACGCCTATGGAGGATTGACCATCCAAACCGCCTCTGTGGCTGCGTTTGTGAACACAGCCTCCCCAGTGGTGTCGGTGTCAGGCAGCCTGACCTTGAATCTGGATGGGTTTATTTATGTCAGTGGCAATATATCCTTTCTGGAGCAGAGCGGTTCGGGGACTCTCAACCTGGCATCGAGCACCGGGACCAGTTCGACCACCTACAATTCCATATTGGAAATAGGCGCGAGCAATGTGAGCATTTTTGCCGGTGAAGGCGGTCCGGCCACCCAGGCAGGGGCTGCCGGGCTGCAGTTGACATCCGCCAGTTTTGCCTTGGCCCTGGTTTATGGTGCCAATGGGAATACTTACTATGGGTTGATGGCTTCAGCCCAATCCATTGGCTCGGTGGGATTGCCCTCAGGGTTCAATGTCACTGGTTCCAATCTCTTTGTGGCCATCAATGGCGGCGCTGATTCCAATGGTTATGTGGCCGACTTTGGCAGCTCGTTTGGAAATGGCAGCGGCTTGGTTGTCTCAACCGGAGGTGGCAACTCACAAACCATCGCCTTCACCCAGCCATTGGTGCAGGTCTATGGCCAGATTGCGCTTCAATTTGGCTCCTTTATTTCAATTCAAGGCGGGTTCAACTATTCGGACCAGGCCGGAGTGCAAACCATTCTTCTCGGTCAAAGCGCTTTTACCGGTGCTCCAGATTTGTCTCTCACCATTACAGCAGGAGGCAATACACTGTTCACGGCCTCTGGCAGTCTGGACATGGTGATCACTCCCACGGTGGGGAACACGCACGGCACCACCGAAATCACCAGCGCCAGCCTCACGTTCCCAGAGATTAAAATAGCCAGTGTGCTGGATGTGATAACCCCGACCGTGACCATCACCAATCTGGCCATAGACAATGTCACCGGCGCCTTCACGGCCCAATCAGGTTCAACCCTGACCATCACGGCGGACAGCATCAACCTTTTCCCCGGCAGCAGCATTTTGAGCGGCAGTGTCACCTCCAGCACGCCGGGCACCCCTGCGATGAGCGCCGTTTTTGATCTCAACACAGGTGCCTTCTCGGCCACGTTGCAGCAATTGAGTTTGAGTGTCAGCCACGTGTTGTCTGCCAGTGCTTCGCAGGTGAACATCACCTATTCGCCTGCGGCAGGAAGCAGCCAGAAGATTGTTTCATTCGCCACCATCACTGCCACCTTCAACGGGTTCGGAGGCGGCAATATCACGGGCCAATTCACCAATCTTGTCATTTATGGGGATGGGGTTTCCTTTGATAGCGGCACGCTGGGCTACACGGGCACAATATCCATTGGCTCCGTTTTGTCCGTCACCAACCCGTCCATCACCCTGAGCAGTTTCTCCGCCACTTTTGACGGCACAAACACTTCCATTTCAGCCTCAGCCCTGACAGTCGCTGTGGGTTCGGCTTCGTTGAACTTGGGCGGTGTGGTGACCGCTTCCGCGACTGGCTTGTCCATAACGGTGAGTCTTCAGGATGGGTCTCTCGCAATCAGTGCAACCGAGTTGGACTTTTCCTTCTCCCAATACCTGACCGTGACGGTGGACAATGTGGCAATCAACACAAATCCTGGAGTGGGGGGTGACTACCTGACGGTGGGCAGTGCGACGGCGACTTTAAGTACGGGCGGTTCGAATCCCTCCTTCTCTGTCACCGGAACGGCCACGGACTTTTCGATCGTGGATGTGGCCGGTTCTCCGCAGTTTCAGGAGGGGGCAAATTTCGGGGTTAGTTTTTCCAGTCCGTCAGCGGGTTCGCTGTTCTTGCCAAGTTGGCTTGGCTTCTCCATCACCCAATTCTCCATCAACTGGACTAATTTTAACGCCAACCCGGGTGATTTCACCGTGGTGCTCTCGGCAAGCATCAATTCCATTCAGGGATTGCCGGGCGGGGTGACGGTCAGCGGCGAGATCACCGATGCGGTGATCAATATGGGATTGTTGGAACAGGGAAAGTTTCCAATCACCAGTCTCGGCAGCATTGGGGGAAGTGTCCAGGGAACATTATTCGGATTACAGGTCAATGCCAGCTTTGTGATGGGCATCATTAACCTCAATGGCAATGGCCAGATCATTAACGCAAACAACACGGTGACGGATCCAAAGACTGGAAACCTGGTTTCGGGTGGCAGCACGCAGGTGGCATCCACCACGGTGTATGTGGGGGTGGCCGGGGGTGCCATGATTCCGGGTGTGGGTGGTGTTGAAATTTATATCGGGTTTTCACAGCTTGGGCCACTCACGGTTTATTTAAGCGCGCAATTCCCCCTGATTTTGGACCCGGTAAGCGGCATCGCCATCGGTGGATTCAGTGGCGGGGTGGTGTTTGATTACTCATTGCCCACGCCCAGCCAGCCCACCGATCTGCGCGGAATCAGCCTCTCACCCGAAAACCTGACCATTTCACAATGGCAACAACAGTTGGAGATGCAAACCATCACCCAAGTCAAGGCCACCAGCTCCGGTTTGTCTGCTTATTCCCAACCGTTTGTCATCGAAGCCGGGGTGACCCTTTACGATGCCTATCTCTCTCAGGATGCCTTCAATATCAAGGGGAACATGGCTATCCAGATCAATCCTTCCTCCCCGGACACCGTTGAAATTTTTGTGAATGGCACGGTCACCCTTGGCAGCTCGCTGAGTTTCAATGGCTACCTGTATGCGAACTTGCAGGTTCAAGGAGCACTCACCACGGCCAGCTTCATGTTCCTAGTGGATGTGCCCGGCGGGAATGTGCCACCGGTGGAGTCTTTTGGCGGCGCCCTGAAATTTGGCTTCACGGATTCCAGTGGCAATCCGCTCGTGCCCCAGGCCCCTGTGGCCACCACCACGCAGCAGACTTTCACCCTCAGTGATGGCACAACGGAAACCTACTCCGCCACCACCTTCACTACGCCCTCCCAGACGATTGGAGGATTTTACATCAGCCTGTCGGGTTTCCTTGAATATTCCGCCCTGGGCTATGCCAATGTGACCATTTCCGGCGGGGTGACCCTTACCGTGACCGGGACCGAGGCCAAGCTGGACTTATTGGGTGAATTAAACGTTAGTTTCCTCGGGGATATTGCCACTGCCCAGGGTGAGTTTGTGGTGAACTACGCCAACGGGTTGCAATTCTACGGGGCGTTGGAGGTTTCCACCGGCGCGGCGTTGGCCAAACTCCAGCAATATGGCCTGAGTGTGAATGGTGCGGTGTTGTTCCAGATCAACACCACCGGTGTGGACCAAACCGTGAACCTGCCCAATGCTCCGCCAACCGACCAGTCCTCCTCAACCATTGTCAGCGCTCCGGCTTTGAACGGATCCAATTCCACATCATTCACCATCCAGGGATCAGTGGTGTTTGACGTGACCATCACAGGAACTTCCTCCCCCTACGCCACCATCGGTTACGAGGTCAATAATAACACCCTTTTCCAGATGCAGGGATTTTTTGACCTGCGCATCACCAACGATCCAACCAATGGATTGGGCCTTGAAATTTTTGCGGATGTCAATTCACTGACCCTTGGGTCTGGCAACAACACGTTCTTGTCATTTTCCGGGTTTGGGCTGTTGATGGTGAATAGTTCCGGGTTGGCAGCCGAGATCAATCTTTCCCTTAATTCAGGCAACGCCATCAGCGGGGTTTCCTTTTCCGCCAACTTCCAGTTGGTGATCAACACCACCTCGCAGGCGGTGACTTACAATATTCCGCCAGTCACGGTTCCCACTTCCACATCCGCCTCAACAGGCACAGCGGGAATCACGATTTATAATCAGGATGGGAGCGTGGCAGGCACCGTAAGCAGTCTGGTGATACCGGCCGGCCCGCCGCAGGGTCAAATGCAGATCACCAACGTCTCCGGCACCAACACCGGAAACTATGCGACATCGGGAGCGGCGGGACCTTATGTGGTGATTTCCGGGGTGGGGAGTCTGTCTCTGGAGGGATTGTCCCTGAGCGGCAATTTCTATTTCCAGGTCAGCGACAGTTCCACGGGCGGATTTGTCTTGGAGTTGGTGCTGAACGTGTCCGGCAATATTCCTTCTGTGGGGACGGCCAATGTGACTGGAGCACTCGAAATTTCCAGCCAGGGCGAAGTGGCTTTGCTGGCCATAGGGGCGAGCGGGGGAAACACCACCAGCTACGGGTCAGGAATCAGTTTGCAGGTGAGCGCGGAGTTGGCCGTCAACACCACGGATGCCAGCGTGAGTCAGATCGGCGGTGTGCCTCTTACTTACAACGGTTCCAACATCACCCTTGCCGCCAATACGGTCCAGGTGGTGGCCAGCGGCACGCTCAGCCTGAATATTGGTGCAGGAACCGGGTTTGTCATCAGCGGCAATTTCTCCACCACAGTGACCAGCGCCGGGGGGGTCACTGCCACAACCATCACCTTGAGCGGCACTTTGACCGCCACCGTGGGCGGCACAACCCTATTGACCATGAACGCCTCGGGGGCTTTGGTTATTACCTCGGGTGGATCCAATCCAGGGGTGGCCGGGGAATTGAATCTCACCTTGGCAGGGTCGGATCCTTTGGATGGAAATGGTTTCTCCTTCACCGGCAGCTTTGATTTGGAGGTGAACACCACCGGAGTCCAGCAAATTGTCAATGTGGGACAGGGCACCACCACCATTGCCGCCGGACCTGGCGGTTCTACCAATGGGGGAAGCTATCTGGAGGTTCACGCCAGGGGAACCTTGATTTTTGGATCTGCCACAAATGGCTTCCAATTGCAAAACGGGGATTTCTATCTGCAAGTGGGATCCACCGGGCTTGTGGTCAGCGCCAGCGCCAGCATGGTGATCGAAGTGAATGGGACACAGTTCTTTTACGTGGCCGCCAGCGGCGGTTTGCTGGTCACCTCATCAGGCATTGCGGCAAGCATAACGGTGAATACCACCCTGACCGATCCCAACGGCGGAAATTATGAATTCAGCGGAAATTTCACCCTTCAGGCCAATACCACCGGGCAGTCCGTTAATTTGGGGACAAGCCAGAATCCGATCACGGTCAATGCCGGCCCAGGAGCAGCCGGTTCGCCAGCCGGACCCTACTTCCAGCTTTTCATCAACGGCACACTCATGCTGGGGGCAGCCAATTCTTCCGCTCCTGGCAGCGGTTTGTTCATCAACGGATCGTTTTACCTCTCGGTGGGATTAAACGGCCTGACCATCGCTGCCAATGGCACTTTGACCGCCACGCTGGGTCAGACCACCCTGCTCTCGATGACGGCCAGCGGGGTGCTGATCATCACCACCAGTGGCGGCAATGCAGGGTTGGCCGGTGAATTGTCCCTGAGTTTTTCTGCCAACAACAACCCGCTGGCAGGGAGTGGATTCAGTTTCAGCGGCACTTTCAATTTGCAGGTGAACACCACCGGAATTCAGCAAACGGTCAGCTTTGGTGCGGGTCAGGGAACCACAACGATTTCCGCCGGTCCTGATGGTTCGTCCACTCCCGGGGCCTATTTTGAGGTTTATGGGGCGGGAATGCTCTCCTTCGGAACCGCCAGCGATGGGTTCAACCTTTCAGGAAGTTTTTATCTGTCCATGAGCACCACCACTGGATTGATCGTGGCGGTGAATGCGGCATTCAGCGCGGATGCGGGTGGAACCAGCCTGCTGACGATGAATGCCAGTGGCGTCCTGGTGATTAATGGATCAGGATTGGCTGGTGAACTTGTTTTGACACTGGCCGGGGCGGATCCACTGAGCGGTGTGGGTTTCACTTTCAACGGCACTTTCGGCCTGGTGGTCAACACCACCCTGACCTCGCAGACGGTTTCAGTGGGCAGTGGCGCCAATGCCACAACGGCCACCATTTCCGCGGGAGCCAATGGGTCCTCCACCGGTGCGGTTTATTTTGAGGTTTATGCCTCCGGCAGCCTCATTTTTGGAACGTCAGATCAAAATGGCAATCTTACCAATGGATTTGGCCTGACAGGGGCAAGTTTGTATATGTCCATCAGCACCGGCTCCGGTCTGGCCATCAGCGCTTCGGCCTCTTTGGAGATCGCGATCAATGGCACGCAGGTGGTGAGTGCGTCCGCCTCCGGGGCGATGTTCATTTCCTCCGCAGGCATCGCTGCCACTCTCACGGCCAAGGCTTCCCTGAACAGCCCGGGAAATTCCAATCTCTACACCTTCGGCGGAATGTTTTCATTGCAACTGAACACAACCGGAGTGCAGCAAAACATTGCCACTCCCACCGGCACGGTCACCATTCAGGCCGGACCGGGATCCTCAGGATCACCTGCGGGTCCTTATTTCCAGGTCTTTGTAAGTGGGACTTTGGCCTTGGGCACGGGTAGTGTGACCAGTTCCACAGGAATCTTTGTGGCGGGCAGCTTCTATCTCTCGGTCAGCTCTCAGAGCCTGATCATTGCCGCCAGTGGCACTCTTAGTGTGAATGTGACAGGAGCCACATTGTTCCAGATGACGGCAGTCGGCGGATTGATTCTTAATTACGGCGGATCTCAACCAGGGTTGGCAGGAGCACTGATTTTGACGGTGGGCAGCACGAATCCGCTTAGTGGCAGTGGATTTGCCTTTAGCGGCAGTTTTACTTTGGAATTGAACACCACCCTGGTTTCCCAACAAATCCAGACCCCGACACAGAATATAACGATCTCGGCAGGGGCGGATGGCTCCAGCACGCCGGGGGCCTATTTCCAAATCACTGCCCAGGGGTCCATCCTGTTTGGCACCAATTCCACCGGCTTCGCGTTGACGGGATCCTTTTTCCTGTCCATCCAGACGGATTCAAACAATCTCCCAGTTCTCTTCGTGAGTGCCAATGTGGCGTTCACAACAAATCTGTTTGGCCAGACCATTTTGAGCCTGACTGCAAGTGGTGCCATGGAGATCAGTTCGGCAGGTTTGGCGGCAAGTTTCACTCTCACGGCCAGTTCAGGCTCTCCAAGTCTCTCGCAGAGCGGGGCGTTTACCTTTAATGGTTCTTTCTTCTTTGCCATCAATACCACCAGCAAGGCAGTGAACGATCAGGTGGGAGCGGTGAGCTTGAACGTTGCTGCGGGGCCATATTTTGAAATCCAAATCAACGGGGGCAACCCCAGCACGCCAGCCACGTTATCCTTGGGCGGCGGTCCGGGTCTTACCTTGAGCGGGGAATTTACCCTGATTGTCAGTTCGCAAGGGCTTCAAGTGGCGCTCTACAATGCCACGCTGAGTCTGGCAGGGTTGATCACTTTCAATGCCGAGGGTGCTTTGCTGATCAATTCAAGCGGCATTGCCGCCAAAGTTTCCCTTTCCCTTGGTACAGGCAACAGCCTGCTGGGTAGTTCATTCAGCCTTAGCGCCAGTTTCCTCCTCGAAATCAACAGCACCCATAGCGCTGTCAATAACATTGCAGGCGACGCCGTGAACCTGCCGGGTGGCCCGTATTTCCAGGTGGTGGCCAATGGATCCTTGGAACTTGGGGGGGCGAGCATCCTCAGCATCATGGGATCCTTCACCTTCACGGTGTCCACCGTAAATAA
Source organism: bacterium (assembly GCA_021817945.1). GTDB lineage: Bacteria > Verrucomicrobiota > Verrucomicrobiia > Limisphaerales > UBA11358 > UBA11358. The sequence continues at coordinate 55,540 of JAKAFL010000012.1, forward strand.
CCAGGTCCAGGTTGAAATCATGCTGAATGCATCTCTGAATCTTTTTGGCGCGTATTTCAGCGTTGTGGGAATGGCTGGCTTCTACAGCGATGGGATCGCCTTGTCCATCAGCCTGAGTTTGGGCGGCAGTAACAGCCCGACATTGACGGTCATCCCCTATGTTCTGGCGCTTTCAGGCTCATTTCAGTTGCAAATCAACACCACCGGGTCCTCTCACTTCGGGATTTCCGCAGGAACGTTGTTCAATGTTTCAGTGTACGCCTCGGTCAATTTGTTCGGCTTCTCTATAGCCCAAACCCAGATTAACATTGGCTACAGTAACAATACCCTTACCGCAGCTGGCAGTTTTAACCTGAATTTCTTCGGTTTGGCCACGCTTCAAATTTATTTCTATTTTGATACCGCTGGCCACTATGCCTTCTACGGTTATGTGGGAGTTCAATTGGGCTCGGATAGTTTTAATATCCATGGCAGCCTGACGCTCATTGCGGCCAATTATGCCTATAACTGGGGAGGGGGTGTCAGTGTTGGAAATAACATTTTATTCCAAATCACCATTTCAGGGGGCGTGACCGCGTTCGATTGGAATTTCGCCAGCATCAGCGCCACCTTGAGCATCAGCTCATCGTATGATGTTTCTGTTTCTGTTTATGTCTCGGTCAGCTTTTACTTCTTCTCAATTGGTGGAACCGTCTCAATTGATCTTGGAACCATCGGTGCTCCTCCTGCCCCGCCTCCTCCACCAGCCCTGGGTGTGGTGCTGGTCAACCCAACTGTGGATGGAATATCCTTTACCGGAAACATCCTGCTTCTGGATTTGGGGCAATACGCGGATACCAACCGCGGCGTGCCAGCCCTGCCCAACGAGAATTATACCATCACGGCAGGCAGCGGCGGTGTCAGCGTGACAGCGGCCGGGGTGTACAATGGCTCGGTCTTTTATGGCGGTGTCACGGAAATTGTCGCCCCCAATTCTGACGTGGGCAGCGCAGTGAGTAATGTCACCATAACCATTGATGGCAACATCACCCTCCAGGTCGTCATTTTCTCCGGCCACGGCAATAATAATTACTACTTGGGAGGTGGTCCGACCACTGTGAATGGCGATGGCGGAACGGATGCGGTGGTGGGTGGTTCCGGCAATGTCACCTTTAATGTGGGCGGGGGAAATGCCTCTTTCACTGGCGGAGCCGCACAAAACATTATCATTAACGACCCGGGCAGCTTGACGGTCACGGAGTCTGGCTACAATAACTATGACCTCAACGGGAATCTTTTGACCTACGGACCTGGCTACACCGACCAGATCACCGGTCCGGCCACCATCACACTGACATCAGCCTCTTCCGGAGTGGCCACTTTCACCTTGGAGAAATTCAATGGGGCGGACTTCAGCGTCACCTTGGTTGGAAATAGTAATTCCGGTGACAGTGTTAATTTCAATTATCCCGGCAACATCACCCTCACCAGTACGGTGGTGTCCAGCCAGACCTATGGTGAAATTCAAGCGGATGGCGGCACGGTGGTGCTTGAAAACATCCCGAATGTCACTCTTGTGGGTTCCTCAGCCGGGGATTTGTTAACCGTCACGAATGGCGCTGACCTGCCCAGCATCACCCTTCAAGGGCCTGCTGGCAGCGACACTTTTGTGGTGAATTTGCTCGGTTCAAACACCTACAACGTCAATGTGGGCGGCAGCGGAACCGGCAACAGCCTGGTGGTGAATGGCGTCACGGGAAATCAGGTTTACTCCGTCAGTTCGCAGTTGATCAGTTTGAAGGGGGAAGCCATCAATTTCTTGGGTATCCAAACCACCACCTTGAACGCGGAGTATGGTTCAGACATCGTGAACATCCAATCCATCGCCAATGAAACCATTGTCAACCTGGCCCCAACCTCAAATGTCATTAATGTCGGAAGCAGGGCACCTGTGGAAAACAGCGGGGTGGTGGGGCTTATTAATGGTCTGTTGATCATTGCAGGGCAGGGCGGTGGTTCCAACACCTTGAATTTGGATGACTCGGGCGATACCAATCCGGGAAGCTTTATTCTCACCACCAGCACCATCTCCGGTAGTATTTTCTCTGGCTCCAGCTCTTTGGCTTATCAAAATGTGGGCCTCATCAACGTGTTTTTGAGCAACCAAAATAACACGGTGGACGTGCGGGGCATGAGCGGCACGGTCAATATCATCCTGGGCAATGGAGTGAATTTCCTCAATATCGGCAGCAACGCCGGGCCGATCATCACCGATCCCAACACAGGCAATTCCCAAAACACCGGCAGTGTTTTAGACCAGATCACCGGCACACTGAACTTTTACGGAACCGGCGCCAATATCTTTAACTTGGACGACAGCGGCAGTTTGACCGGGGTGGACGGGGCGCTGACACTGAATTCCAAAACCAACTTGCAGGTGGTGAACTTTGTGGATCCAGTAAGTCTGCACACCATTCTGACCATCAATCTTCCCACGGTGGCCTCCATCAATATTGCATTAAGCCAGGGAGCTGATTTGTTTGCGGTGTCGGATACCTTCACCAGCAGCGCCGCCACGGTCAACTCAGGGGGTTCAACGCCAACCACCCCGGTGGTCATAGATGGCAACGGCGGCAATGACAATTTTGTCATCCTTGATACCCACGCCATCGCGACGGTGAATGGCGGCGATGGGAATGACAGTTTCTATAATTTCGGCAATTCCGCGGTGTTGAATCTGAACGGGAATGCTGGGGATGACACCTTCTACATTTACGCCTCCGCCTACGAAAACACCTCCAATGTGGACCCGGGCGGATCCGCCACCAGCGGCAACGCGGTTTATTCTTATCGCATCAACGCCCAGGTGAATATCAATGGGGGCAGCGGTTTCAACACGGTCTATATCTTTGGCACCCAATATAATGATGTGATCACGGTCAATGGAAACACCGTAACGGGCAGTGGCATTGACGTGAATCTGACCAGTGTTCAAAAACTGGTGATCGAGGGCTTGGGCGGCAATGATACCTTTTACATTGAATCCGTGACCATTCCCACGACGATATACGGGGACGGATCCATCGTGCCGGCTCCGAGCTTGAATGTTTTGCAGGCTTTGGGAGTGTCGGTCCCAACCGCGTCCCAAGGAACTCCTGGAAGTGACACTTTCTACGTGGGATGGCAGGGGGCCTCCTACATTCCCGGCAGTTTGGCCGGCTTCACGGCGCCGTTGACCATTTATGGTGATAACGGACCCAATCTTAATGGTTCCACCACCAATGTGCCGGGCACCAATGACACCATTTACGTGAATGACACAGCCGACTTGGTGGACCAGCAGTTCACGCTGAATTCCAGCACACTCACGGGAACCGCCTTTGGCACTGGCGGAATGCTGACTTACGATCCTGCGGTGGAAAACCTGAATATTTACACGGGCGGCGGAAACAACACATTCACCATCAATGGCACCGGCACTGCCACCCAGACCAGCATTTATGCCGGGGCTGGAAACGACTCTTTCATTGTCAACGCCTCGAACACCGGTCCCTTGCAAACACCGTTGAATTTGTTTGGCGGGTTGAACACCACGGTGGGGGACAGCCTTCTGGTTAATGGCGCTCCGGCGGGAAACACTTTCACCATCACTGGCACCACCATCCAGGGATTGGGGGCGGTCTTGACCTACGAGCAAATGGAGCAACTCACCATCACGGGCGCAGGAAACACGACCTTCATTGTCAATGGAGACAGCGTCAATACAACCTTGAATGGCGGCTTTGGCTCCACTGTCTTCAACGTCAATAGCAACGTGGTGGCCTTGGCCTTGAATGGTGGAAACCAGGCCAATACGTTCAACATCAATGCGAACGCAGGCATGCTGACCGCCGCCGGAGGCAGTGATGGCAACGTGTTTGCCTTTAATGCAAACTCAGGAACACTGATTTTCACCGGCGGCGTGGGCAATGACACCATTACCGTAAATGGCAATGGCGGGACTTTGACGGGCACCGGCAGCTCCAGCCCCAATGCCTTTGTCATCAACGCCAATTCAGGCAGCCTGACCCTTTCCGCAGGGGCCTCCGGCAGCTCCTTTTCCATCAATGGCAATAGCGGATCGCTCACGCTGAATGGCGGGTCGGGCAATGACACCTTCACTGTCAATTCCTTGAGCGCCGCCGCGGTCATCAATGGCGGCAAGGGTAGCGATCTCTTTTACGTGTCAGGTCCCCTCGGCGCCGCGCTCACGGTAAATGGCGGAGGTAATCAGGGCAGCCTCCTCACCGTGTACGGCACAGCCGGAAATGACTTCATCACCCTCACCAGCACTTCCATTATCGGACTGGGCGCCACCATTACTTACGGTGGGACAAACCTGACCCTTGATGGTGTTTCAGGCAATGACACTTTCCTGATCCAAGGCACCTCCGCCTTCATCACCCGCGTCAATGGCGGAACATTTGGAAATGATGTCTTTGATATTCAAGCCAACACCGGTGAATTGGATGTGACAGGCTCCTCGACCGGCAACAATACCTTCAACATCGGAAGCGCGGCTCCCTTGAGCGGCGGAGTGTTGACGGGCTTGGTGGGCAAATTGGTTGTCACGGGTGGCAGCAACCTGATGCGCCTTATCAACTTGGCGCCTTCTGGAACCAACATCCTGAACATTGACGATTCAGGCAGCGTGATCAGTGGCTCCGTCGTCCTGACATCCTCCAGCCTCGTTGGCCTGGGTCTGGGTGCTGGCATCACTTATTCCTTCATCAACTCCTTGAACATCACCCTCGGCCTGGGTCAGGTGGCCGTGTCCATCCAGAGCACCAACCTGGCCACGCGTACCACCGTGAACACCGGGCCTGCAGCCGATGTGGTGAACATTGGCAGCCAGAATCTTCCGGCCGCTGGATTGCTTTCCGGTATTCAAGGACCTCTTTCAATCTCGGGTGCCGGGTCCGACACCTTGGTTTTCAATGATGTTGCCGACACGGCCACCCTGAGTGGCGCCTTGACCGCAACCACCCTCGTGGGGCTTGGCATGGGATCAGCCGGCGTTTCGTATTCAGGAGTCTCCGCCCTGAACCTTTATCTGGGTTCTGGCGCGGTCACCATGAATGTCATCAGCACAGCCGCATCCACTGTCTCCATGATCAATACCGGCGCCGGGTCCGACATAATCAACGTGGGCAGCAATGCCCCCTTGGGCAACGGTGTGCTTACCGGCATTCAAGGCGGTTTGAAGTTGGTGGGCAATGGAAGTGATGTCCTGAACGTGGATGACACGGGCGATACGGCAGGTCAGTCAACGGGGGTCCTGTCTTCCTCAACCATCCTGGGCCTGGGTATGGGCAGCGCAGGTATTTCTTACTCAGGTTTGTTGGGTTTGACTTCCTTGAATATCAATTTGGGTTCGGGAAACGATACCTTCACCATCACCGGAGTCATGCCAGCCGTCGTTACCACCGTGAATGGCGGGCCGGGCAACAACACCGCTGTCATCAATGTGTCAGGGAACCTCAATGCCCAAAACCTGACCTTGCTGAATTTTGCCACATCCACCATCGCCGTCAGCGGAAATTTCTCAGGCATCCTCAACGATGCCAATGCCATCAATTCCCTGGCCATCAATGGATCCGTTCTGGCCGGGGCCCAGCTTAATCTGGGTTCTGTGGTTTCTGCCACAATCGGCGGGGACCTGGCCGGGTTGCTCAATGTGACGGGTCTCCTGGCAACGCTCACCATCAATGGCGGTGCTCCGGGCCAGGTTATCGCGGGCAATGTGAATGTGGTGAATGTCCTCGCCGGGTATGGCAACCAGGTGTTAAACCTGACCGTGGCCGGGGTGCAACGCTTGATCATGGCGGTGCCGGTGTCTGGTGGCACTTTGAACCCAGCCATTAAATTTGCCTTGGTCTATGACAATGTCAGCTCCTCCACGCCGCAGGTGGCCATTCGCATCACCAATCCCGGGGCTTTGCCGCGGGAATTCAATCTGGAACTTCTTGTGCCCGGCAGCGCCACGAATAAGTTTGACCTGGCTTTGGTGGATTCCACCGGCAATGCGGCCTCGGGCGTAAGCAACATCGCCGTCCAAGGTGACCTCCTCAACAAGCTCACCGCTCCGGAACTCGCCCTGTTCGCCAATCTCACTGCCGCCAGCCGGACGGGCGTGGTATTGCCAGCCGATGCCATCACCGGCTTGGAAGTGAGTGGACAGTTGCCCATTGGCGAGGTGGACGTGGCAGGAATCGAGGGGCTTGCCTTTGCCGTCCTTACCACCGCCGCCGGCGCTCCCATCTCCGTGGGCACCCCGCTGGGACAGGGAAGCTCACTCTATACACTCCTGGGTGACACTCCGGTTTTGAATTCTGCAAATGATGCGTTCCTCATTCCCTTTACCCAGGTCAGCGGGGTTCGTCTCTACGCCCATGACGATACGAATGCCGATTTCAACTGGGTCATGACCCTTTCCGTGGAGGGAAATACCAACCTGCCTGTCATGGCCACCGTTCAAATGGCGCCCAGCAAGGTGGCCGGTGTTAATCCCCTGGTTTCAAGCATTGTCTTGAATGGCGCGGATGGCTCGGTGAATAGCTCGGTGTCGGTAGCCAGCCTGACTAGCTCCGGCAGCTTGGGCGATGTCACCATCTCGGCCTTGGGCGGAGCAACGGTGAATAATGCCCCGGGATTGGGCAATGTGACCGCCCCGAACATTTTCGGAAGCATCAACGTGATCTATGCGGGTATTTACGGCGTGATTCAGACCACCTCGGGCGACTTGGGCCAGGTCATCGCCGGCTCAAATGGCTTGATCACCTCAGTGACCTCGATTCATGCGGGCGGATCCATTACTGGGCAGATTATCAGCCGCGGGAACTTGGTGAGCTCCATTTCCACCAATGGCGCCTTTTCAGGAGTCATTGCAGCCCAGGGAGATTTCGGTGCCATTCAACGGACTGGCGCCGGGGTTGCCGTCACCAGCGCCACCCACTCCCTCAGCCGCTTTGGCGGCCTGCAGGTGGCGGGCAATGACAGCGGTCAAATCATTGTCCTGGGCAATGTGTTTGGCGATGTCACCGTCAGCGGCATCATGACCGGCCGCCTGGCTGTTTCAGGCCAGTCTGTTTCCGGGTTGTCCGCATCGCGCATGGGCATTTTGGGCAATGTCAGCGTGGGTTCCTTTGGGTCCGCTGCCGCAATTATTTCTGAAGGTTTGGTTGGGGATGTCACCGGTGGCACCTCGGTTTATTTGGGTGCTCCTGCCGGCTTTGTGGCCGCCGGTGGCGCGGTGAACTTGCGCTCCACAACTTTGCCCGCCAAACTCCTTCTCGCCAGCGTGTCCGGCAATAATCTTCTGGCATTGCAGGCGGTTTTCACCAGCAACAATGCCGTGCTGCAGTTCGATACCGGGGGGCCGCTCGCCGGGTTGAATCTTATTGAACTGGACCTGGCCAATATCAAGGATAATGGTGGCGTCCTGGGTGGAACGGTGGTTTAATGGCCCCGGAAAATGAATCAGTTTCACGGCGTATTATACCCCGGTAATTCAATTTATTATTCATGAAACTTTCACGCGCGCTTGCCGTGGCCGGCTTCCCGGCCTTGTTGGGCTTGTCCAGCCAGGCCCAATGCACCAATCAGTTGGACCGCTTCTATTTCGGCCTTGGCGCTGGCGGATCTCTGGAGCAGCCCCTGACCATCAATTCCAGCGCTTTTGGAAACAGTGGCAACGTGCAGATCAAGCCGGGCATTCGCGGGGATATCCACCTGGGCTGGAATGTTTCGCGCAGCTTCTCCACAGAATTGCAAACCGGCATTCTGTGGAATTCCATTGATAACATCGCGGGGAACACCGTCTCAGCCGATATTTACCAGGTCCCCGTGCTGGCCAATGTCCTGTATCATCCTTTTCATGGAGCCTTTCAGCCCTTCGTGGGCGTGGGTTGTGGCGCTGCCATGACCACCTTTGACTCGGCCAATATCCCCTTGTTGCCGGTGAGTTACACCGCCTCGGATTGGACCCTCGCCTACCAGGCTCAACTCGGTTTCAGCTACAAAGTGACAAGCTCCTTTTCTGTGGGGCTCACCTATGAATTCCTGGGGACCTCTGCCCATGACTGGGGTTCCGGCGGGGAACCTTTGAAGACGTCCGGTACTCTCAGTCACTCCATCGTGGCCGCTTTTGTCTGGGAATTCTGATTTTTTTCGCCCCCGGGACGGGCTTTCTGACCATCCATTTTATGCGTACCAGGGCCGGACATGTTCTTGTTCGCCTCCGGTCTTGCTTTGCGCTCCTGTTGCTTTTGTCCCTGGCATGCAATTGCCTTTCCCAGATTTCCAACCGGGTATGGGTCGCTTCCTACGGTGGGTCCCCCACGCCCAGCAGTGACGTGGGGATTCTCAACCTTTTTTCGGATGGCAATGGCAGTGCGGTCAACTCATCTGTTCCTGTGGATTGGCTCACTCAGACCAATTTTACCAGCTTTGCCTCGCCTTTCGATGTCGCCGTGGATCCCGCGATGGGAAAGGTGTTCGTGCTGGACAACAATTTTTTTGGCGGTTCGCCTGCTTATATTTATTCTTTTAACTTGGCAGGGTCGCCCGCACTGGTCGCCGCCAGCGCCCAGGCGGTGTACACCATGCCCGTCCCGGCGGCTGACCAGGTCCTGGGCACCACCCCGCTGATCTCGGGCATGGCTTTGGATTCCTCGAATCATTGCCTGTACTTTGTGCAAAGGGATGTTTCCACCGCCACCAACTCCTTCGTGGGGCGGTTGGACTTGAGCTCCAGTGAATTGACGGATGCCAGCGCCACGAATTTAGGTTCTCCTCCGGTTCATGAGTTCTACGTGGCAGGACTTCCGGGGCAGGGGGCAATTTCATTGTGTGGCACCAATCTGTGCCTCGGGGCCATTAATAGCGCCACGGGTAATGCTGGCTTGTACATGGCTCCAATGGATGGCAGCGGTTCCTTCCAGGAATTGGTGGCTGTCTCTCGCAATGACCCTTCCTTTACCAACGGATTGATCGCCGGTGTGCTGGGGGACGCGGCTGACCAGCGGATTTATTATCTCACCTGGAATGCAGGGCTTTTAAATGGCCACTATGATCTCTCCCAAAATGCCTTGTGGAGGTATGACCTCGCCCGGCAGACCAATGTGCTGATCGCTTCAGGCTTTTCAGGTTATCCAGATAATATGGCGGCGGATTTCAGTAATGGACGGTTTTATTTCACCCTCGGCAGGGATGGCACCGGTGAGGTGCCGCAGATGAACCGTCAGGCGGTTTACAGCGGATTGCTTGGCTCCAGCCTTCCGCCCCAGGCTGTCTTCTTTCCCTCATTATCCGGCCAGGATGTCAATGGCAGTCCCAATGCCGGCATGGTGGCTTTGCAAGGAATTTTCGTGGAGGATGCCCCATCCCTTTCAGGCCAGGCCAACGCCATCCGCCTTTCCGGGTCCGCACCCACTCTCCTCTGCCCACAAATCGTTGCCGCAGACCCATCATCTACTCTCTTGAGCAGCGCGTCTGTGGTCATCACCGGCGGTGGTTTCGCCGGTGACGGGGATGTCCTGGCCGCAGCCACCAATGGCACCTTGATAACCTCCCAATTCAACCCGGCCTCTGACACCCTCGTCCTGGAGGGCATGGACTCCGTCGCCCATTACCAGCAGGTTTTGCGGACTATCTCCTTTGCCGGATCCAGCCAGGCTTCCGCCGGGGGCCAGTTGTATCCCTCTCGATCCTTCAACTGGACTGTTTCTGATGGTGGCATGACCAGCGCCCCGGTGTCTTCCTCCGTAACTTTACTGACCGGGCCAGTTCCAGCCACCAATCGTTTGACTGCATTTTTTTCCGGCGCCAACCTGTTCCTTGCATTTTCTGGCGCACCTAGCCAGGGCTATATCCTGCAATCCGCTCCAACCCCGTCAGGACCCTGGTTTGCCTTCCAACAACCTGGCGTGTCCGATTCGGATGGCTTGGTCCTTTTTCAACAGGCTTGGACTCCGTCCTCTGCTGCGCAATTTTATCGCGCCTTTCATCCGCCGCCATCCATCGTCACGCTGGCGTCCCCGGTTTATCTGGCTGGCACCCCGCCGGTGGCGCTTTCTCCCAGCCTGGTCCTGAATGTTCCCTCCGCCACGCCCACTTTGGTTGGTGCGGTGGTTTCCCTCATCGGCCAATCCTCCGCCTCTTCCGGGGATCAATTATCCGCCTTGGTCCAAGGAACCGCCATCCAATCTTCATTTGATCCCGTTCAGGATGTCCTCACTCTTTCTGGCGTGGATTCTGTGGCCGATTATCAAATGGCGCTGAGATCGGTTTCCTACAGCTCCACCAATATCAATCCCTCCGCATCAGGACAATCGCCCCTCCGCACTGTCAATTGGACGGTCAGTGACGGCCTGACCCGGAGCAGTCCCGTTCAAAGTTCCATTTACATACCCAACGCCGCACCCCCTGGTTTCAACCGCTTGTCGCTGGCACCCCAAGGCTCAGGATTTGACCTGCTCTTTTCCGGTGTTCCAGACAGGAATTATGTTGTTCAAATGGCCTCCTCCTTAAACGGACCTTGGACCAATTGGACGACTGGGCTGACCGCGAATTCATCAGGGTTGGTTTTCCTGCCCAATTTATCTTTTTCACACGGGTCCTCCAACACAACTGTTTTTTACAGGGTCCGATCCAGTCCTTGAGCCTTTCCTGGTTTGCATAGAACCCGAAAAGCGAAATGGAAAGGGTCAAGATGCGGCAAAATGCTGGAGCGGAAACTCTTCGGAAAAATTGAAACCATACCCGAAGCGGTCTGGTGAGGCTTTTCCAATGAATTTGCGCCCAGTAGATGGACGTAGATTGACCCTTTTGAATTTCGTTTTTCGGGTAGAATGAGGTTTCGTAAGGGCCTCATTCGGCGGATGGGGCTGGCGCCCCGGATCGGAAACCGCCTGTAAAATTTTCCAGCCGCCTGTTTTGGCCTATTCTTTGGCACCGTCTCTCATTTTTGGAAACTTCGCTTCTGGGTTTCTAGCTGAGCTGAAATCCAGCTTATTTCACAACCTGATCCAAACCAATAATTCGGTTAAATAACGTTATCGAAAACGCGTTTTCATGGTTTTTGAGAGTCGGATGCAATTGGGTTGGACATTCGTATTTAGGCGGCATGGCCCATGCTTTAAGGGGGTTGCGATGATTTTTGGATCGGCTCTGGTTTGACCCGGTACAGTTCGCTGTTCATCTAAAATGCTAAAGAAAATGAAAAAGTTTTTGACGGTTACAACTCTGGCCTTGGGCTTTGCCTCGGCGGCACATTCCCAAGGGGTGATTTATTTTGATGGAAGCAGCAACACCTCCACCTCTCCCACGGCCACGTCCAATGGCAGGGTGTTTTTTGAAACCGGCAACAGCCCGAGCTTGGACACCACTTTGGATGTCAATGCGGAGCTGGCTTATGGCACCTCGGCATCCAATGTAAGCCTGGCCAACGCGGTCTCCACTTTGTTGCTTTCCAGTTCCCAAACCGTGGGGAATGGTAGCTTGGGTGAAACATTGGCCGCACAGGGCGATATAGGTGACATGGGGAACGGCCAGTTATTTGATGCCTCCGGAACTGCCTATCAATTTCCCACCGTTCCTGTTGGAACCAAGGTTTATTTTGAGGTGTTTGCATGGACCGGCAATTATTCCAGTTACACCGCCGCCCAGGCGTCCTCAAGCGCATTGGTGGGAGCCAGCGGGGTTTTTTCTGAATACCTCGTCTCCAGCGCTGCCTCCGCCAATAATATTCAAGGGATGCCGGCGTTGGTTTTGTCGCACCCAGTCGTTCCTGTGCCCGAACCGGGTGTCGTGAGCTCTGTGGCGTTGGGTGGCTTGGCTCTGCTTGGCTTGCACAACAAATTCCGTCCCAAAACCAGTCCCCAATAAACCCATGAAAAAAAATGTGTTTTTGCCGCTGGCCGCCTGTCTTACAGCCGGTCTGGGGTTGGAGGCAGCCGACCTGAACATGGCGCAAACTCCCGGTGCCGCAGCGCCTGCTGCATTGGTTCTTCCCGATTCTGCGCCCACAATTATTCCCAATGGCATGATGTCCTTGTTTGGCAAGCCGCAGGTCCTTTTCAAGGTCTTTTCAGCCGGTGGCGGCCAGCCCGGGTCCAGCCCGCGTGAGTATATCCTGGCTGAGGGCGAACAAGTGGATGCCATCAAGGTGATCCAGATTGATATGCGCGATGGTTCAGTTTTGTTCGATAACGGCGGGGAAATCCAGCGCATGACTTTGGCGGGCGCTGGTGGTTCGGACAGGGAAACGCCCTCCGCCACACCCGCTCCCCAGGAGGCAGGCGGCGCAAATACCGTCCCCGTCCATGGAAATGATCCTGATCCAACGCAGGCTGGTGCGCCTGGCCTGCCCATTATTCCTCCAGGCCTTCCCCTGGCCGTAGGGACCGCGGATCCGGCTGGGTCTGACTCTCTCTCCCAGAATTCGGCGCCTCTCACTCCTGAAGCCCAAGCTGTTTTAATGGAAATCCAGCGGCGAAAATTAATCCAGAGGGAAGACCCCCAAGCTGCTCTCATTCCCCCCGTTTCAGGGTCATCCACCGCTGTGTTTCCGGGCCCGGTTTTGGCCTCGGGCGCCTCCACCCAGGACCCAAATCATTAATGGTCATTCCGCTAGGCCCTTGCCGGACAATGTTTTTTAATTATTTTGCTGGACAATCAGGTCATTTTGGATGAATTGTAAACTCATTAAGGCTTGTTTATGGCTGCGCCAATGTATGTCTGCCCCATTACCTTGGCAACACCCCCGGTTCTATCGTGGGGCAGTTGCCTCAAAGGTGGGTATCTTGATGTCCATCCCTCAGGATGCTGCGATTTCGTGGCGGTTATGAAATCGTGTGCGTCTTCCATCCACTCCGCCCTCATGAACAGCCTCACCCCGTTTCGCATCCCCGGTGTTCCTCAGAATCAGACTAGCTAAAAAACACTTAAAACTATGACTCTAACCAAACGTGATCTTGTCATCACCATATCGGAAAAGTCCGGTCTCACCCAAGCCCAGGTGTTTGACGTCATCCAGCAAACCCTCGATCAAATTGTCAAATCCCTTGCGGCTGGCGGCAAGGTGGAATTGCGCAATTTTGGGGTCTTTGAGGTCAAAATCCGCAAAGCCAGGGTTGGACGCAACCCCAATAAACCGGAAACCGATGTGCCCATCCCTGCCAGGGCCATGGTAAAGTTCAAGGCCGGCAAGGATATGCGTGCCGAGGTTTTGAAACTTCCCTCCGCTCCTTCCGCCTGACCAAGGGGAAGAATGGCAAAGGCCCGGGTCGCAATTCGGGTTGCGCCCGAGGTGTCAGGTTTGGATTTACTCTTCCTTGGGATGCTTCGCTGGGTTCAACCCGAAAAGCGAAATGGAAAAGGTCAGGATGCGCCCGGAAGATTGAAGCAGATTGGCTTCTTGAATTGTGTTTTTCGGGGGGTTCGCGCTTTCCTATTTTCCAAACCCGTCTATGCTGGGAGCCATGGAACGCCTTCCAGGTTTTCGCGATTTTTATCCCGAGCCGCTCCCGCACTCTGACGTCTGGAGCGCCGATGCACGCCAATTCATCTTCAACCGCTGGCGGGAGGTGGCCCGCAGATATGGATTCCGGGAATATGACGGGCCCCCGGTCGAATCGCTCGAACTCTTCACCACCAAAAGCGGCGATGAAATTGTCGGCCAGCTTTATAATTTCACCGACAAGGGGGATCGCGCCGTGTCGTTACGCCCCGAAATGACCCCCACGCTGGCCCGCATGATCGCCGCGCACGAGCGCAGCTACAAAAAGCCGGTGAAATGGTTTGCCATACCCCAGTTGTTTCGCTACGAACGCCAGCAAAAAGGCCGTCTCAGGGAACATTTCCAATTCAACGCCGATGTCCTGGGCGAAGTGGCGCCCGTTGCGGATGCGGAATTGATTGCGCTCCTCATTGACACTCTCTGCTCCTTCGGACTCAGCTCGGAGGATTTTGTCATCCGCCTCAGCAGCCGCAACGCATGGCAGGATTTTTATCAACAAAAAACCGGCGCCGCCCCCGGGGCGGATGCGGCGCGGGAATACGAGTTTTTTCAAATCATTGACAAATGGGAACGCACTGCGCCCGGCGAAAATGCCGACAAGCTCGCCGCATTGGGCTTTTCCTCCCGGGAAGTTCACGACTTCATCCAGTCTGGCAAACCCACCGCAGAACTGGAATTCATCCTCGCCAATCTCAAGGCCCGGGGCTTGCAGGATTATGTGAGGGTGGATTACCAGGTTATTCGGGGCCTGGCCTATTACACCGGCGTCGTGTTTGAGGCGTTTGATCGTAAGGGCGAATTCCGGGCCATAGCCGGCGGCGGACGCTACGATAACCTCGTCAAACTGATCAGCGGCGGAAAGGTAAACCTGCCCGCCCTCGGTTTCGGAATGGGCGACGTGGTCCTGCTCGAATTACTCAAGGCCCGCGGACGATTGCCCCGCTTTGATTCCCACATGGATGTCTTTGTCCTGATTGAGGATGAAACCTTGCGGGACATTTCCCTGCGGCTCATCCAGAACCTGCGCAGCGCCGGTCATGCCGTGGAATATTCCATGACACCCGCCAAGGCGGACAAACAATTCAAGCGGGCGCAGGATCTCCAGGTCAAACACGTCGTCCGGGCCGAAAGCGAAGCCTACGTCCGCATTCGTAACATGCGAACAAGGGATGAAGTGGTCGCCGGATTCAGCGACGTCTCCAATCACCTGGGGTAGAAAATTGAAGCGGCCTCTCGCCGGTTGAACTGAATAGGGGTCAGTTCTTGATATTGACCTGTTTGAAAGTTGCTGTAGGATGTGAAGCATGGCGCGGAAACTGCGAGTGGAATACGCCGGGGCTATTTATCACGTGATGAATCGCGGCGACCGGCGGGAGCCGATTTTTCAGGATGACGAGGATCGTCGGCAATTTCTCAGCACCCTGGGGGAGACCTGCGGCAAAACCGGGTGGCAAATACATTCTTTCTGCCTAATGCCCAACCATTTTCACCTGGTGGTTGAAACCCCGCAGGGAAACCTCGTGGCTGGCATGAAATGGTTCCTCGGCACCTATACGGGCCGCTTCAACCGGCGGCACAAATGCTTTGGCCATTTGTTTAGCGGACGCTACAAGTCCCTGATCGTGGATGGCAGCGGGAGCGGATATTTGAAGACGGTCTGCGATTACGTACATCTCAACCCGGTGCGGGCAGGCCTGATAAGGGCCGGAGCTCCCTTGCGACAATATGCCTGGAGCAGTTGTCGGGAATATCTTAAGTCGCCGGCCCGGCGCTGGCCGTGGCTGCGTGTGGACCGGCTGCTGGGGGAATATCGCATTCCCAAGGACAGTCCAGCGGGCCGGCGGCAACTGGAAGCGGCCTTGGAGGTGCGCCGTGCGGGAGAATCGGGGATGGATTACAAGAGATTACGGAGGGGGTGGTGCTGGGGGTCGGAAACCTTTCGCAAGGAACTGCTGGGGCAGATGAAGGGAAGGATTGGGGCGGAGCATTACGGAGCGGAACGACAGGAAACGGCGGAAGCGCTGGAGGAAAGGCTGGTCCAAAGGGAGCTCAGGGCGAGGAAATGGCTGGAGAGAGAATTAAGGGAGCTGGCGAAAGGGGATCGGGGCAAAGTGGATTTGGCAGCGCGGTTGCGGGCGGAGACGGTAATGACGGTGGAATGGATAGCCGGACGGCTTCAGATGGGTTCGGCAGGATATGTCAATCATCTGCTGTATCGCAGCCGTAAGCAGAACCCAAACAGGGGCAGAATATAACAATATCAAGAACTGACCCCTTTATGAGTTCCAAGAAGCCGTTGCACACAGTCCCGGTTCCTTCGACGAGCTTCACGACCGAAGCGTACTTCGACGGGCAAGGGGTTACACCCTCGATTCGCTTTGGCTACGAGAAAGACGGTGCGACGCATCAAGGTGGAATCAAGTTCAGCAGAGTAGCGGCTGTTCGCAAGAGGGCCGAACGGTGTTGCAAATCATGGCACATTGAAGGTGCTTACGACACACTGGTTGAGGTTGAAAGCTCTCCCTGGGTTGAGGAAATACGAGCTGATACGCAAGAGCAGTGGCGGGACAAATGGCAAATGCACCACTACATGATTTATCTCGACAGCGTGGGTTGTTTTGAACTCATCGCCGAATCTTGGGCTGCGTTGTAGAGCCAGGCAGTTTTCACCCTTTGGCAATGGGCGTGATGGTGATGGAGGCGACGAAAGCCGAATGGCCGACGGCTTCGTCGTAGCGTTTGGGCAGGACGCGGACGGCGGCCAGGTCATTTTCTTGCAGCTTGTCGGCCAGGTGGCCGAGCCGCCAGCCGAGCACCACCACGTCAGCGGTGGAGAACGCGAGCGCGAGTTTTTGCGGCGGCGCGTTCTTGTCGTCCCCGGCATCGGGGTTGGGTTCGAGAGTGTAATCAATCAACTGGCTGGTGTGGAAGCCACGGCGGTGGAGTTTGTCCTGGTGGAACTCGATGCAGGCGGCGTAAGTGTTGGCGGACTCGTAACAGGGATTTTTGAGGAAGGTGGACATGATGTTTTTGAGGTTTACTGACACTTGCATAATATAGTGAACATTTATGCGGAATCCGTGTCAAAGCTGATATGGGTAATCCCAAAGGTGTGAAACGAGACTTCGCCGCGTTGGAGCGGCGACGCATGAACGCGGCCAAG
>JAKAFL010000066.1 GCA_021817945.1 bacterium
CGTCTCAGTAATCTGATAAAGCAATCCAGGCCCATAAACGTAATAGGTCGTCACGCCATTCTGAATGCTCATCAAAACTTCAGGCAGCTTTGAATTCGGGTTGACAACAAACTCGGTTGAATTCGTGCCAAATAACTGCCCAATGCGGTTGTTCATCGGGTCGTAAACATTTGTCACCCCTCCCGCGCTGATCAGGCGGTTACGGGGGTCGTAGGTGTAGCTCGCAAACGCATCGTTGGTCAGAGGCCCTGAAGTGAGGTTCCCGTTGGCATCATTCACCACGGTATTGCCGTCCACGGTGAGCAATTCGTTGTCGCTGTCGTACGTCATTGTCCGTTGCGGAAGCGTGGTGATATGAGGCAGCGGCGCGGCAAACTCCCAACCCATGGTCGAGTTTGAATTCCAGTTGAAGTTGAAAAGGGCAATTGGAAGGCCTTGCATGTTGGCTTCCACGATATTGGTGGCCTCACCAGCAGCGTCGTGGCTAATTGACCGATACGAGCCATTGGGGCGGGTGATGGTTTTGATCCGCCCATCCAAGTCATAGGAAATGCTGGTGTTTCTATTGGCCCAGTCGGTGATATTGGTCAAATGATTGTTGCTGTCATACGCGTAAAACACATTCCTGTTTCCCGGGTAAACCAGGTTGGTCAGGTTTCCGTCTGGATCGTAGCGATATTGAATGAGGTTTCCATAAACGTCCGAATAGCTGGAAACCCGGTTGTACGCGTCATAAGTCCAGGCGTTTGTCAGACTGTTTTCACTCGCATTCGTCTGGTTGTCATTGGCGTCAAAGCCATAAAATGTTGATCCGGTCAGGTCAGTTCGGTTTGTGAGCCGAGATTTACCATCGTAATAGAGCAAAGCAGTTTGACGCATTGGATCTGTGACCGTCGCTGGAAGCCCCTGATGGTTCCAGGTTTGGGACATCGTGCGCAACATGGGTGTGATGGTGTTGGTCAACCTGTTCGCTCCGTCAAATTGAAATTGCCAGACTTTTTGGTTGCGGTTGGTGAGAATGACTTGGTTTCCGGCCCCATCGTAGGAGCGCAACGAGGCATGTCCCGCGCCGTCGGTCAGCGCAATGAGTTGGCTGTCCGCATTCCAGCTTTGGCTGTTGGTTTCGCTGGCGGCGTTGATGGTCATTGTTTTCCGTCCGTCGTTATCATAGCCGAACGTGACTGCTCGTTTCAAGGGATCGGTTTGCGAAACCAGCCATTGAGCGGCGTTGTTCGTGAGATAAATCGGTTCATCGAGCGGGTCAACCGTTTCCGCCAGCCAGTCGCGGTTGTCATAAACACTGGTCAAGACCGGCGTTCCGGCGGCGACGGTCGGCAGGGTCGCCGTGAGCATCTTGCGCGTGGCGCTCCAGGTATAAGTGGTGGCGTTGCCCCGCGCATCGGTTCGGTTCGTTACATTGTCCGCCGGGTCGTAGGCAACAGTGGTTGTGAGATTTGTCGGGGCAACGGTATTCGTGAGTTCGAGGCGATTATTGTAGCTTAATGTGGTAACAAAACCTCGCCCATCAGTGTGCCTTTTAATGTCACCGTATTCATCATTGACGAAACTTTCGCCGCCAAGCCCGTTTGGATAGGAGATATGGGTCAATTGACCGTAATTATCGTAACTGTCAAAGGCAGTCGTCCCACCAGAGTCTGTGCGCGTGTGGAGCGTGCCGTCTGAATTATAAACGCAATTGACCCAATCGCCCGCGCCATTGGTCTGGCCGGTCAGGGAGAATTCCGCGTTGTAACCGTAGGTGGTCGGATTGCCACGTCCGTCCAGTGACCGATATAACTTGTTCTGGCTGTCGTAGAAAAATTTATTCGTGTTACCAAGTGGGTCAATTGTTTCAATAAGATTATTGTTTCCATCATAAAAATACTGGTTTGTTTCATCAAGAGGTGAAACGGTCATGACAAGGTGATCCTGTCCATCATAAAAAAGTTGAGATGCGTTTCCCAAACCGTCCTGTTCGCCAATCAGCCTGAATTGGCCATCGTAGGTCAATACCTTTTGGTCGCCAGCAGGGTCGGTTTCGACAGTTTGATAACCGGACGCCTGAACCTGCCAATTTTTGTTGGTATTTCCTTCCGTAAGCTGGACAGTGATATGGCCTGCGCCATCGTAAAAATTCGTTTCGACAAGTCGGCTCAAAGCATCAAACGTCGCCACGAGTTCGTTGTTCGCGTCATAAACATAGGTGGTCGTCTTGTGTTCCGAGTCGGAATAGGAGGTCAGATTGCCGCCCGTGTAGCCGTAGGAAACCGAGCGGCCTGAATCATCCGCCACAGACGCCAACACGCCATTGGTGTATGCAAATGACAGCTGGCGTCCCTTCCAGTCAACAACGTTTGTCACGAGATTGTTGGAATTGTAAGCCAACGTCATGAATTGCCCATATTGATCGGCAATATTGGTGAGAACATTGTTTGCGTTGAATTTGAACGTATTTCCGTGACGTTCTTGCAAAACGAATGCGCCATTGGTTTTGCTGAGGGTCAAGGTGCAATTTGCGGGGGGCGTATAGGAGCCATCAGGTTGTTTGGCAAATTGCAAGGTGCTGTTTCCAAGATTGACTGACACGGCGTTGGCGATGAGTTGGTCAACGCTCCACTTGGCGATGAGCGTCGTGACCATCCAGTTTTTCGGGTCAAGCGTACCGGTGTTGGTGTAGAGATTCAGAGCCGTCCAAGTAGCGACAATAATCGGCGTCATCTGCCGGACGGTTTCCGTGCCCAGGCTTCCTTCGGGGTCGCTGATTGGGAGCGCATTGCAATAATAGCTGTTCAACCAGCCCGGCCCCATCCCCGCCGGATTGGAATGCAGACGGTCTGAGGAATAGTATTGCGTCAAATGCAAACCTCGCGGGTCTTTGCCGCCCAAAGCCAAGGCGGTGGTCGAAAATTGCAGGCTGCCGTCCACCAGATTTACCGGGTCGGCCCCCAACTGCGGTGGAGTCTGTAACGTGACAGACTGCGGATCAAAATATGTGGGCTGACTGTCATCAGATTCGTCCACATAGGGCGGGTTGACAGTAGCGGTTGGATCGGAGACATAACCGCCATTATATCCCCCACCAATAATCATTCCCATTGAGCGGCTATTGGCACTGGTTCCCAATTCCACATAACCGTCCCCGGCCCAACTGGCCGCTCCCGCAACATGGATGGATCCGCTCTGCGGCAAAAGAAGGATGAAACCGGAGCCGATGAGTCCGTCCAATGTGCTCAACGTAGAGCCATAATTTACCAAACTGCCACGGATGTTTGCCCCGCTGGTCCAATTCGCGCTGCTGGCCAAATAAACCGGCTGCGAGTTTGAATTGGCGATGTCGAGCATTTTTACGGTTGAGGCGGCAACAAGATTGCTACTTTGCAATTGCTCAATGATGCCGTGTTCCATCGCGCTATCAATGTAACTCTGTACGTCAAAGACCTGATTTTCATTTCCAAAGTCGCTGGTGTTGGCCCCGGTGGTTGGCAACGTGCCGTCCGATTGTAAATAAACGTCCACATAGTAACCGCGACTTGCCTCCTGCCCCATGCGCCCAAAGCGATGTTGGTTTTCCTCCAACTGGCCCCATTCCTGACATAACAGGAGCTGCGCCAATTCCGTCTGCACCATCCAGCCTAAGCCCATGACGTTGAGAGTTTCGGTAGTGACTTGCCGGGAAGTGTTGGGCAGACCTTCCGCAAGGTAAATGTCGAGTTTTCGTTGCCTTTCCTGCAACCAATACTGGTTCGGCTCAAATCCATACATAACGGCATAAGAAGAATTGGTGCATTGATAGGCGTTCGTTGAACCTTTGTCGAAACCTGCCGATGGCCCGGCGTCAATCGGCGTTTGGGTGGTACTGTTCCAGCCCCCGCCATAGGGATGCGTGGCACTGAAAACAACGGCCACGGTATTTGACGTGCTGGTGTGCGATATTTGCAAGACATTTGAATCTTCCAGCCAGATTTGCGCCACGCCATTGCTGCTAAACGTGAGCGAAAGCCGTTGCCCCGCCAATTGCGGTGTAAGCCAGGTGATGTTGGTTCCGGCAAATGAAATAGAAAAAGTTCCCATGAAATTTGTGGGTTGATAAGTCCAGTTCAAGAGCGGATGGGTGCTGTCGGTATAAATGGGAAAATTCGGGGAAGTGCTCAACGGCAATCCCATTGAAGGCACAATTTGCTGCCCGCCGACGACTTGGGCGATAGTGGCATTGGGGATATTATTGGAAATGTAGCCAAGCAAATTGCTGTTGCACGTCTGCAAGTTGCTTCGCACAGAAGTTTCATTCAAACCTCTGACGGCATACCCGGTATCGGTGCCGCCCGCACCGCTGTAAAGGGTGCCGGTATTAAGCGCCATAGCCGAGGCAAGATTGATGCCGCTCACCGGCTGGCTCACTTTGAAGGACGGGTCGAGGTAATAGGTCGTGCCACCGATGTTCAAATTCACCCATACCCTTTGAAAACCGATGGTGTTGGTATCTGAAAAGGTGTACCAGACCGGATTGCCGCGAGTTCCCATGAGGTAACCGAAAAAGTTGAGCGTGTTGCTCCAATTCGTATTTTGGAGGCTCAACCCAAGCCAATGATGCAAATCTTGATTATTCGCAGGGTTGTCATAAGGCATCATCTGTATTGCAAACTGGTAGGTTGGCGAATACCCGGCGGCTTGAAGCAAGGCTGACAGCAAAGCGCACTGGTCGAAGTCATTGCCGCTACGTTCCAGCATGGTCAATTCCGCCCCCTTTTTCGAGCCGAAATAATGGACATACCGGATTTGGTCATGGACGTAATTGAAGATGCGCGTCGGGTCGTCGCCCAAATTATTGGCCAAATTTTGAATGTCCGGCGTGACGGCCTCGGCAACCGCCGAACCGCTTTGAATCAAGGACGTCGCCTGCGCGACAAAGAGCGGTTGCGGGCCGCCCGCCACCGATGGCGCGAGCGCATTGGTGTTTTCGTCCCATGCCGGGGCGGTGCTGTCCTGTGCCTGGCAAACAGCGGAAATTGCCATCAATGCCAAAGTAACAATTCGTAGTGTTCTCATGTGATGATTCCGTCTGAGATTATTGTGAAACCGAAGTCACATTCCCTTCCCCATCCGTCTTAATTGACCCGCTTTTGGATCCAGAAACTCCGCTTAACCAATCCGCTGGCGTGTAGCCATAATTGGCGCGTTCAGAAGGATTGGAAAGATTTCTAATTTGAGGGTTTAGGCCAAGTATCTCTTCCACAGCATCCGTCAATCCGTCGCCACTTGTGTCATTTGTGTAAGGATTTGAAATGTAATCGGCTATTCCATTCTGGTTGATATATGGATTGCCATTCCCATCCACTGACACGTAATGGTATCCAATGTCAACTGGTGAAAAACCTTGAAATTCCTGGTTTGTCTGGGTGGTAAAATAAAACAGCCCAAGCAGATTCGCGGGAAGGTCCCCCGCTTGCAAAAGCAGGCTGGAAGGCGGAAGGTAAAAATTTCCCAGCCAACTGCTCTGCCAATTAAAGCCATTGGTCATCGGTACATCGTGGCTGCCTCCGCTCGGGAAGGGGTCCGCATTGTTGGTGTAGGCGTTGTAATCATAATCGGTCACCAATGTGTTGTTCCCGAAGGTGTCATCCGCCGAAATCATCGTCCCATCAAATGAGGTGTCCCGCACTGATACCGGCAACGCCCCCTGCCCACTGGCCGTATTCCGGTTCATGCTGTATTGCCCTCCAAACATCGTGCAGTTCCTCATCACGAACCAGCCATTCGTTGAGCCGTTGTTCACACCCAGTTGCAGGGGCCTCCAGATCAGGCAGTTGCTGTAGGACATGTAATCTCCGTAGGTCTCCATGTTCCCACCCCAAAATTCCGAATCCATCATGATCGCCTGGATGGTGCCGTAATCGTCCGAGAAAAAACTGCTAAACTTCTCCCCGGCCATCACCGTGCAAATCATAAACGTTCCTTCAACCACCGGGACACTCGGCCCGGACCAGTTTTCAATGGATCCATGTCCGTATCCTCCTGTCTGGTCATTTTCCTGAACCGTATTCAAACGGGTCCAATAATCGGGTTCCGTGACCGTTCCATTAAATGACACCGTCACATTGCCGTTTTCCTGAATCGCCTGGCCTGCATGGTACCAACCCGCGCTGGTGCGGAACCAGCCAACGGCTGTGCCAGGCATGAACGTCATGTTCGTATCAGCCGTGCAACCCCCTATAGCGTAATCCAGTGGCGTATAATGAAATCCCAAATCTGGGCTGGCACTGTTGTCCCTTTGTGCCTGGGGCACAAAGGTCATGGATGTACTGAAAGTCTGGTTTGTATAGGCAATGGGTGGACGTGTGGTTTTTGTGGCAAGGTCCCCCAGCAGCGTTGGATCCAGATTGGAGGTCCCAACCTGGTAAAACGGGCTGTTTTCAGCCAGGTAAAATCCACCTCCGCCAACGGTTTGAAAGGGATAATTCGAACCTGTAAATTGCATGGTCCCAACTGCAGGGCTGTTGTAAAAGCCGTTATTATCCGCCTCCAAGGTTAAATCCCCGTTTGTCAAAGCACCCGTGTCGGATAACAGGCAGTTGGTCAATTGCAAGGACGATCCAGTGGGACCTCCTGGCGCGCTTGCGAGGCTGGCGCTTCCTTCGCTGGTCATGTTTTCCGCCACAACCGAGGCTCCCCCCAAATAGGAAAAGTTCGTTTTAACCAAGTCAAACAATGCATTGCCATAAAAAACGGTGGCTCCCCCCACCAAAAGTCCATTCTGACAATTCACAAACTGCGCATCGTAAATACTGCAATTGGCTCCGGAGCTGGCAATGGCGGTCTGGGCATACGACATCCGGAGGTTGGCCAAGGGGGTTTGCGGGGAAAAACCGGCCAGATTGAGCATGGGACTGCCATAGTAACCCGCTGGACTCCCGCTCGACCCAGAGATGGTCTCCCCAACCGAGTTGTCGTCCTTGGCCGTAAATATCACTGGACGGTAGGGTCCCGCCTGCCATTCAATCACGGCATTTTGCAGTGAAGGTTCGATCTCCAAATCACCATTTGACGCAAATTTCAATACTGTTCCACCCTCAAAGGTGTTGGTTCCAAAAGAGGCCGCTGTCCCGCTGATGTAATAGGTCATGTTGCCCTGAAATGTTTGGTTGGTCATGGTCGTGTTGACGGTCTGATAATCCAGAACCAGCCCCGGTTCTTTCTTGAAATCGAGGCTGGCGAGTTTGATCTTCTCGCTCTTGTTTCTGGCTGCATGGCGGATGGGCAAAGCCAGATAACTTGAGATTCCCTTGGCAATGAGCCTGTTTCCCCGTTTGGCCGTGGAGGCGGTCAGATTTTGCATCGCTTCCGTCATGGACCCCAACGGCACCTCCTCAACCAGAAAATGCCTGCCGTTTACCGTAATCCACGACTTGGCCACCATGGCAGCGGCGGAATTCTGACCGATGGCAAACGCCCTGCCAGGCACCATTTGCATGGTCCCAAAATTGATGCTCGCGTCGCCCAAGGTTATTCCGGCCTGCGCAGGAAGCACTCTTTGAATGAGGGTGGGTAGGGGTCCCTTGGTGAATTCGGTCCAAATTTGCAACCGTGTTCTGACCGGGTCAAGGCCCCATAGCACCGGGTCAGGCGGCCTCTGGCGCAAAACCACATCCTGTTCGAAACCGGCCTTGGTATAAGTGTATCTCAGGTCGGCCGCAATTCCTTGAAAGGCATTGGTGTAAACTACTACGTTCGGCACGATCAATTGGCCGATGGAATTGGTCAAAATACCAATGACGGCGGATTTGGAACCGTCATAAAGCACCAAAAGGGCTGGCTGACTGTTGATGGAATTGCCATCTGGCGCCACCATTTCAATGGTGCCATTAAGTATGTCGCTTGGAAAGGATACCTTGTGCTGGCCCGACAATGCAGCGGCCGATCCATCAGGTAACAGGTTGATTTCATCCTTTGATGGCTCCCATGCTCCATTGGAATCGAGGTAATTTAATCCGGATTGAATTTCGGTGTAGCTCTCGATGTGGGTTGTTATTTGGCCGTTTGGAGCGGCTTCATACCATTGCCGCTGCCAAACCTGGCTGTTGGCGGCCTTGCTGGTGATGACATAAGGTGTGGGAGGAGGCACATTGGCCGGAGGGATTGCAACAACGGCGCTGGTCTGTGCGGACAAGCCACAAATGCCCGGCAGGAATGTTATCAGCGTTACAAACAAAGTATTAAGTTTCATAAAAAGCCGGAGCTTGGAATTCTGGCATGAAATGACTGTTTAGATCACACCCCTCGCCATCTTGCCGGACCGATGTCTCGTCATGTTTACCTTGATCATTTTACAAAGACATTAGTCTTGGTTATTAAGTTTAAAAAGGTTCATGCAGACCCTCCCTGTCTTGGACACTTGATTTAACGAACGGGATATTTTTAGCTTTTCCAAATCATGCTGTCAACCAAAAATCGCAAAATATTTTGCTGGATTGCTCACGATTTTTCCATGGCAGCGGATTTTTTGAAATGGACCAGGGCCAAGGCGTGGCGTCATTGCTCCTTCGCCCAGACCATTCATTGCCCGCGGTCCCGCAAATGTCTGGCCGCCGCAACAATGATTGAAATCGGGGCAGGTCTTTGCCCTCCTTCAACTCGGTGTGTGACTGATCCAGAACCACCTGTTCATCGGCTTGCCGCATTCGGCTGGGTTTCGACATGCCAACGGTTTGAAAAAGTTCTCAAGCCAGTTCTCAATCCTTGCCCAGCCTGAAATGGCCATGCCCTTGTTTCTGGTTCACTTACCCCGTTTCGTGAGAGGAGTTGCTTTCGTCGCCCGTGGTTCACGGGATCAAATCAATCCTCCTGTTTTCCATCGGTCCCGTCTTTCAACCACACAATCATTTCCCCCTTGCCCCGGTTGGCCCAGGCAAAGTAGGGGATGGCCTTGAATGCCACCAGGCAGTTGGTTTGAGCGCCGCCACTGTCCTCCTCCGGCATCAATGCCCGGCCTTTCAAGATTTCCACGCCGTTTAAAAGGTTGGGTTCAAATTGCGCATCCAACGGCTGGTTTGCAGGCAAAACCAGTTCGCGCACTTTCACCCCGGGATTGTCTGGCCATTCCGCGCAAAAAATGATGGGGCCGCGCTCCAGGGCCACCCGGTTTGCATCCGCCCGAACCCGTGAATCCGCCTCCACCCTTTGTACGGGCATGGGCAAATCCAAATCCACCCGGTCCCCCGGTTGCCAGGTGCGGTCCAGCACGGCGTAACCCTCATTCATTTTGATGGACACCTCCTGGTCATTCACTTTCAACACCACCGGTGGCGGGAGATTTGCACCCACAAAATGGTAGAGGCCACCGGGAGTGACTTCGCCACGCGCCCAGCCCGGCACACGAACCCGCAAGGAAAAATCACGCGCACCATCAGGTTTCAACACAATATGAACCTTTCCATCCCAAGGATAACACGTGGATTGGATGACTTCCAAATGGCTCTGGTCTGGCAGGAGCATGGAAGCCGTGCCGGACGCGAAAAGGTTCACGTAAACCCTGTCCCCCCGCTGGGCATAGAAATATCCGGGCAGCGAAGGCAAAAACCGGGTGATGTTTCCCGGGCAACAGGCACATCCAAACCAGGGACTGCGCGCATAGTCCCCGGCGGATTCCAACGGGTTGGGGTAAAAAAACTCGCGGCCTTCCAGGGAAACCCCTGCCAGCAGGCTGTTGTAGAGTGTGCGCTCCAGCACGTCCACGTACTTGGCTGAGCCGTGGAGCAGAAACAATCGTTCATTCCAGAAATCATTCGCCACGGATGCACAGGTCTCATTATAAGCCGTCAGGTTGGGCAGTTCAAAATCCCGGCCAAAAGCCTCGCCATCCGGACGCGCCCCGATGCCTCCGGTGATGTACAACTTGCGTCCAACACAGTTTTCCCAAATCCGGTCAATGGCGTGCAAATAGTCCTGGTCGCCGGTCAAGGCGGCTACATCCGCCATGCCGCTGTAAAGGTAGGTGGCGCGGACGGCGTGCCCCACGGCCTTGGTTTGCTCCACCGGCGGGATGCGGGATTGATGGTAATCATCCCCGCCAGGATAGCTGCCCCTCACGTCCAAAAAATATTTGGCCAGGTCCAGGTACCGCCTCTCGCCCGTCACCCTGTAAAGCCTGGCCAGGCCCATCTCCACAATCTCGTGCCCGGGCCACACGTGAAGCTGATTGGTTCCCGGCCCAAAGGTCCGGCACAAAAGGTCCGCCTCCCGCGTGGCCACCACCAGAAGATTGGTCTTTCCCGTGGCTTGGTAATAGGCCGCCGCCGCCTCAAACAAGTGCCCGGCATCATAAAGTTCATGACTCAGGTCTTCTTCTTTCACCCATCGCCTTGGCCCGGACCATGGGTGGGGATGGTCTGGATCAATCGTGCGCGCCGTGTACAGATACCCATCCGGTTCCTGCGCCGAGGCGATCAACGCGATCAGTTTGTCCAGGTAGGCTTCCAGCTTGGCGTCCGGCTGGACCGCCAGGCTGTAGGACGCCCCTTCAAGCACCTTGTACGGGTCCGTGTCATCAAAGGGAAAACCAGGTGGCCGCCGGTCTGCAACAGGGTCGCCCCTCAACACCGCTGCGGCGCGCGCAAAATTATTCATTCGCCCGGACTCTTCACATTTCGCAAAGGCATAGGGAATGGTCGTCAGACGGTTCGTTTCCAAACGTGGCGCCCAGAATGCATCATCCAAATGCACCGCGGTGAATGGAACTGGACGGTAGGGATAATCCTGCACCACGGGGCTGCCATGAGCGTCATCACCTAAAACCAAGCCCGCCAAAACACCTGCGGCAGCAGTCAGGAACCAACGGTATGCGGATTTCATCTCCATGAGCTAACGAATATCAGGCGGGGTGTCAATTCACCTTTCCCAAGGTTCACCTTTCCCGGCACAACAGCAATCCATCAACAATCTTTCGCAAGCGCCCGATAGCGCGCCCGAAAAATTCCGGCGATGCTGGCGGGCATGAAACTAAATCGTGAAAACCGCGGGTTCACTTTGGCCGAACTTTTGGTGGTGATGGCCATCATTGCCATGCTGGCGGCCATGCTTTTGCCAACGCTGTCAGCGGCGGTGCAAAAAGCCGGGCGCATCGCCTGCCTCGGCAATCTGCGCCAGTGGGGCCTGGCCCTGGACATGTACCTGGATGACAACCAGCAGGTTTTTCCCGACTTCAGCATCGCAAATCAAACCCCAGGCGCGCCATCCGGCTACGACCAGGACAACCTATACTGGGCGGACCTGGCCAGCTTCGCCTCGGCAGGTCATGGCTACAGCGCCTGGTTTAACGCCCTGCCCCCCTATGTCTCTCAAAAACCCCTTTGGCAATATGCCGCCGATCCCTCGAATTTCGTCAATGGGCGAAGCATTTTCAATTGCGCATCCGCACGATTCCTGCCCCAGGAAGTCCAGCCTTTGAACCGGGTCGCTTTTTGTTACGGCATCAATTTCAAGGGGACCAATGGCGCTGTCCCCATTGGCCCGGTTTTTAAATCCACCGTTGTGGCGCACCCATCGGCTTTTGTGTTTTTCTCAGACGACCGGGCCAACTCGGGCGAAACCCCCTTTTACGGCGCCAATCCCGCACATGATCTGGCAGCGCCGCGCGGATCCCTCAACCACTTGTCCTCGCGCCATTCCGCCGGAGCCAACCTGACTTTTCTGGACGGCCATTCCGCCTATTACCGCTATTCCTACCTTTGCATTCGTGAAGGCTCCCGGATTGGCGACCCCGCAGACCCGGATGTAAACTGGTCCTACGATGGAACCCCGTCCCAATGACCCATCCAACGCAACCCCACGGGTCAGGCCGTCATCTCCGGGGGTTATTCCCCCGCCAATCCTCCGGGACCCGCTCAACCATTCCTTGCTTTGGCCCCGGCCAAAATTACGGGTCCACCGCGGCATTAAAGAGCCAAAAGGTGACGGCTTCCGATTGACCGTTCAGCCCTTTTATTCCATGATAAAAACATGTCAAGCAGCTTCGGACACTTGTTCCGCATCACCACTTGGGGCGAATCTCACGGCGGTGGTGTGGGCGTGATCGTGGATGGTTGTCCCTCCCGCCTGAAACTTTCGGAGTCGGACATTCAGCCCGACCTGGACCGGCGCCGGCCCGGCCAAAGCCGGATCGTCACTCCGCGCAAGGAATCGGACACGGTGCAGATTTTATCCGGCCTCTCCAGCACGGGACGCACCCTGGGCACGCCCATCTGCATGTGGGTGAAGAATGAGGATGCGCGGTCGGAAGCCTATTCCGAGATGAAGGATAAGTTCAGGCCGTCGCATGCGGATTTCACCTATCATGCCAAATATGGAATCCGGGCGTGGCAGGGGGGAGGCCGGGCCAGCGCCCGTGAAACCGTGGGACGTGTCGCAGCCGGTGCCATCGCCAAAAAGATTCTTCGGGAAAAATATGGCGTGGAAGTGCTGGCCTATGTCCGGCAGGTTCAGAAAATCATGGCGGAAATCAATCCCGATCAAGTCCGCGCGGCAGCCGTGGAGGCGAACATCGTCCGCTGCCCAAACCCTCTGGCGGCGGAAAAAATGATCCGCCTGATTGAAAAGATGCGCCGGGAGGGAAACACCGTGGGGGGCATTGTGGAGGGGGTGGCCCGTGGCGTGCCGGCAGGCTGGGGCGAACCGGTCTTTGATAAACTTGAGGCGGACCTGGCCAAGGCCATGCTCAGCCTGCCCGCTTCCAAGGGTTTTGAAATCGGATCAGGTTTCGATGGCATCACGCTGACAGGACGGGAACACAACGACCCCATTCGCGTGCGGCGGGGCCAGGTTTTCACCACCACCAACCGGTCAGGGGGGATTCAAGGAGGGATTTCCAATGGCGAAACCATTTATTTCCGGGTTGCATTCAAACCCGTGGCCACGGTCATGCATGCGCAGGACACCATCACCGAGCAGCGGGTCAACACCACCCTGCGGGGGAGAGGCCGCCATGATCCCTGCGTTTTGCCCAGGGCCGTTCCCATGGTAGAGGCCATGACAGCCCTGGTGCTGGTGGATCATGCGCTGCGCCAGCGCGCGCAGTGCGGTTGACTTTTTAATGGAAACCGTGATTTCATCTTTCAAAGCTTTTTGACCAAAAACTTATGCCAGACAAATCCATCAGTGAAATAGCCCCGGACGCCCGCCGTCTTTTTACCAAAGCCAACGAGGCCGCCCAGCGTGACAATGGTGATTACGCGATAGACCTTTATTGCCAGGTTTTGTCCCGGGAACCGGGTTTTTTGGAATGTCGCCGGCTTTTGAGGGCCGAGCAGCAAAAAAAGGCCGCAAAGGGCAGTTCCGGCTTTTTCAAAAAAATGATGAGCGGCGCCGGTTCCTCCCCGCAACTGGCCAAAGCCAAACTGATTCTCAGCAAAAATCCCGCGGATGCCATGGCCGCTGCCGAACAGGTGCTCAGCAGCGATCCCGCCAGCGCAGCGGCCCTGCGCATCGTGGCGGACGGCGCCATGGCGCTGGATTTGCCCAAAACCGCATGCTTTGCGCTCGAATCCATGGTGGATCACTCGCCCAAGGACAAGGCCTTGCTGATTGAATACGCGGAATGGCTCTCCAAGAGCGGCGAAGACACCGCCAAAGGCGAACGCGCCCTTCAGGAATTGATCCGCACCGGCGGGTATGATGGCGACCTGAGCCAGGCCCTCAAGAACCTTTCCGCCCGGACCACCATGGATAAAGGCGGCTACAACGCCGCCGAAACCGGCAAGGCTTCCTTCCGCGACATGCTCCGCAACCGCGAGGAGGCAAACAAACTCGAACAGGCCAACCGCGTGGTCAAGGACGAGGATGTGACCGAACGCCTCATCAGGGAGTACGAGGAACGCATCCAGAAAGAGCCTGCCAACCTCAAAATCAAACGTGAGCTGGCCAAGATGTATTCGGAAAAAAGCCGGTTCACTGAATCCATCGCCATCTATGACGCCATCAAGGCTTCGGATGCCGGGAATGACCCCACGCTGGACCGCGCCATTGCCGAGGTGAAGGTGAAGCAGTTTGACCACCTCATCAGCCAGGTCAATCCCTTTGCCGCCGATCACGCCGACCAGGTGGCCAAACTCCAGGCGGACAAGATGAGCTACCAGCTTGATGAATGCCAGAAACGCGTCGAACGCTACCCCACGGACCTGGCCATTCGCTTTGAACTGGGGGTGCTTTGCTTTCAAGCAGGCAAAATCAGCGAGGCCATCGCGGAATTTCAAAAAGCCCAGCAAAATCCGCATAAAAAACTGGCAGCCATGAATTACCTGGCCCAGTGCTATTCACGCCGGAAGATGTACGACATCGCCGCGCGCACCTTTCAAAACGCCATCAAGGAAAAGCCCGTCTTCGACAACGAGAAAAAAGACCTGGTGTACAACCTGGGCTGCGTGCTGGAGACCATGGGCAAAAAGGAGGAAGCCATCGAACAATTCAAATTGATTTTTGAAGTGGATGCCAGCTTCAAGGACGTCGGCAAGAAGGTGGATGAATACTACTCGGCCCAATAAGGGCCTGTCGAAGGGCTGGCGCACAGACAGATAAGATGTGGCTTTGAGCGACGGGGATTTTTGGACCTCGGCGGGGCTTTGGCGAAAGCGCAGGTTCGCCAAACCCTGTAACAGAGCCGAAATGATGCCCAAGGCCAGAAAGACCGGCCCCCCATTCACACCACGCACAGCGCTAGATGTTTGATGGAAATGCTCCAAGGTAATCGCCCGGCCCTGCCATCTCCGCAAATTCACGTCCCGGCTCAGCCTCAAAGCGGCAATGCCGGTCCAGCCATGCAAATTCAAGCGAGGCGGCGTGCAGGGCATGGTTGGAAAGGATCAGGCGAATGCGTTGTTCCCGGGTGAGGCGATTCTCCACAAGGGCCAGGTACAAATCCTCGTCGCCGCCATAAAGCTTGTCCCCCACGATGGGATGCCCGCACGACGCCAGGTGAATCCTGATTTGATGTTTCCGGCCCGTGAGTGGCCTCACCCGCAGAAGTGAAAAGGGTTTTTGAATCGCGGTCCGGCCTTCCGGACCATCCGGCACCCATTTGCTGAAGCGCCTTGCCACCTCGAACCCGGTTTGAGCAGCGGCGCCATCCTCCCTCACCGTATTTTTAATGGCCACGCGGCTGGCCAGGTCTTTGCCCAGGGATGCATCCAGCACGCCCTTGTCAGCCTCCACCCAGCCATGCACCACAGCCAGATATTCCTTGGTGACACCCCGCGTTTCCCAAATCCTTCCCAAGTCCCGCGCCGACTCAGGGGTGCGCGCAAACAAAACCACACCGCTGGTCTCACGATCCAGACGATGCACCAGGTGCGGCAGGAATCCTTCCCCCAAATGAAGCCGAACCCGGCTCACCAGGCTGGAATACTGGTCTCCCTTGGTGGGATGGCAGACCAGCCCCGCCGGCTTGTTCACCACCAGGAAATCATCATCCT
>JAKAFL010000013.1 GCA_021817945.1 bacterium
CGAGCTACAGAATAAGCGGAATAAACAGTCATTGCAAGAACAATATTGACAATAATTAATATATTACTTGCTACAAAAATTCGCTTTTATTGGCCTTTTGTGATTTTTTGGGGGAAGTCAGGCTAGACGGGGTTCCCGGGACGGGTACTTTTGAATGACCAGATAACAGGCGTAGCAGGACAACATCCAGTCCTCCGCCTCCACGACGCGCCCGGACAGAATCCAGGCCGGGGCGTGTCACATTTGCTCGACCACGCCTATCCCGAGGGTTTCCAGCCCGGTTTTTAGGACCCGCGCGGTGAGTTCGCACAAGTGCAGCCTGGAAAGGCGGATTTGAGGGTCTTCCGCCTTCAAGACGGGACATTGTTCATAGAAGGAGGTGAATTTGCCAGCCAGTTCAAAAAGGTAATTGCAGAGGAAATTGGGCCGATATTCCTCAGCAACGGCTTCCAATGTCAGGCCAAAATTGATCAGATAACTGGCAAGGGCAATTTCCTCGGGAGCATCGAGTATGAAGGGAGCCAACTCGCCGGGTTTCCATCCGCCATCCACTTTACGGAATATGCTGCGAATGCGCGCGTAGGCATACATTAAATAGGGCGCGGTGTTTCCCTGCAGGGCCAGCATTTTTTCCCAGTTAAACACGTAATCACTCTGGCGGTTGGGTAGGAGGTCGGCATATTTCACGGCTCCCACGCCCACGACCCTGGCTATTTCAGCGCGTTGATGTTCCTCGAGTTCCGGGCTTTTGGCATCCACCAGTTTCCTGGCGCGCTCCTGGGCTTCGTCCAACAGGTCGCGGAGCCGCACGGTGTCACCGCTACGGGTGCGGAAAGGCCTGCCATCGTCACCCATGATTTTGCCGAACCCCACATGCACCAGCCGGACGGTTTTGGCCTGCTCAGGCTTCCAGCGCCTGTAAATGGAGAACAATTTTTTGAAATGACTGGTTTGCCGGTCGTCAACCACGTAAATGATTTCACTGGGCGACCATTGGCTGATCCGGTAATCCAGGGTGGCAAGGTCGGTGGTCATGTAGTTGTACCCGCCATCACTTTTGCGGATCAGGGCGGGATCATCCACCCATTCGCCCTCCTTGTTTACCAGGAATGGATCCTCGCGAGGTGGCAATTGGCCATCGCTGAAAACGGCCACCGCTCCGGCGCTTTCGCGGGCCATGCCGCAGGCCAGAAGGTCAGCCACCACGCCGGCGAGGAAAGGATTGTAGAAACTCTCGCCCAAAACCTTGTCAAACCGGACGCCCAACCTGCCGTAAAGGGCGTCAAATTGCACCTGGGATAGGGAAACCATCTCCCTCCAAATGCCAAGGTTTTCAGGATCACCGGCTTGCAGTTTGACCAACTCCGCCCGGGCGGCCTCCAAGCGCCCGGCATCCGCATCGCATTGGGCATTGATGACTTTGTAAAGACGCTCCAATTCGGCGATGGCGTCCGTGGCGAGGGCGGACCGGTCCAGCATTTCCTTCCAACCCAGCAGCAGCTTGCCAAATTGAGTGCCCCAATCTCCGATATGATTATCGGTGATGACCGAATGGCCGAGGAGCCGGAAGGCGCGCTGCAAGGCATCTCCAATGCCCGTGGAGCGAATATGCCCCACATGCATGGGCTTGGCCACGTTGGGGGAGCTGAAATCCACCACGATGTTGCGCCCGGCGTTTTCCCGGTCAAAAAACAGGTGTTCCCCTCGAATGGCTTCGGAGAGGGTTTCGGCCAGCCTGCCCTTGGAGAGCCGGAAATTCAGGAACCCGGCCCCGGCCACCTCCACCGATTCACAAATGCCTGAGAGGTCCAGGCGGGCGACGACATCACCAGCCAGCTTGCGGGGATTAAGGCCCCTTGATTTGGCCAGGCCCATCAAGGCGTTGGTCTGGTAATTTCCAAACTTGGGGTCGCAAGGCTGGACACGGATGGAATGAACATCCGCATCCGGAAAAAGCCCTGAAATACATTGCCGGAGTTTAGATTGAATTAGTTTACAAGGTGACACAAATTCCTGGATTTCTTTTGGCCGGGTGGTGGAACCCACAGTCCGGCAGCGCTTGAATGGGGATGGATCAGGTTTGCCGTTTACTGCGGAAATTCACCGGGGGATTGGGCGTGGAAGGCGCAAAAACCGGGAAACACTCATTTTTTACCATACTCTTGAATGGCTTTCATCATGGCATCGGCATCCGGCGCTTTTTCCAATGCCTCGCGAAAATCGGCCTTGTGCAGGAGTTTGGCGATGTTTGCCAGAGTGTGGAGGTGCCTTTGGAACTGGCCAGGCGGCACCAGGAAGAGCATGACCAATTTGACGGGTTGATTATCGAGGGCGTCAAAATGAACACCCTGATGGGAACGCCCCAAGGCACCCACCACTTCGAAGATCAAATCCGTGGAGGCATGTGGAAGCCCGATACCATAGCCAATGCCGGTGGACATGGAGGTTTCCCTTTTCCGGACAGCGGCAACGACAGCCTCCCTGTCTTTGGGCTGGATTTTGCCGGTAGTCACCAGGTTGCCAATGAGCTCATCAATGGCTTCCCATCGGTTAGTTGCCTGCAAATCAGGCACAACCTGTTCCCGGCCCAAAATATCCGCCAAATCCATAATCAACCTTGAGGATGCGCCTAAACCATGGAGCATTTCAAGACAGAATTTCGAGTTGGATTAAAAGTTTGCCCTGCGGAGGAAACACCAATCAGGGCAAAACGGCCTCAGCGGGAACTTTTTAAACGGGGATGACGCAGAGAGGACGCTGAAAACACGCAGCCCGCACGGCCCGCATTTTATTCGTATTTTATTTAACTGAGCGCTTGCCTTTGAATCCGGTTGTGATAGGATTGCCGCTCTTTTGATAACATTATGGCAGTAAAAATTCGCATGAAACGGGTCGGCACGAAAAACACTCCGGTGTACCGGATCGTGGTGGCCGATGGGCGCAGTCCCCGTGACGGCAAGTTCATAGAAGAGATTGGCACCTACCATCCCCTGAAGCAGGGAGGTAATTTCACTTTGAAACTGGACCGGGCGCTGCATTGGAAGAAACTTGGAGCGCAGGCCAGCGAGACCGTGGCCAGCTTTATCAAGAAAGCTGAAAAAGCAGCAAAGGAAACAGCCGGTGCCGTGGGTGCCTGAGGAGCCTTTTGGCTGCGGTTATGCAAGCTTTTTTGGAATATGTGGCAAAAGCGCTGGTGCAGCACCCGCAGGAAGTAAGCGTCACCCCTGTCGAACGCTCAGGAGTGACGGTTTACCAGTTGCGGGTGAATCCCGGTGATGTGGGCCAGATCATTGGACGGCAAGGTGCCACTATCAATGCCATTCGTTCCTTGGTGCAAGTTGGAAGTTCGCGACGGGATTTGCGGTGTTCCGTGGAGATCGTCGAGGAAAAAGCCGTTCAAAAGCCGCAAAGTGCGGCTTAACCCCCATTTAGGGGGTATGATCATTGGGGATCATGAAAATTGATGTGCTGACCCTTTTTCCGGGCATGTTTGCCGGGCCATTGGATGAAAGCATCATCATGCGGGCCCGAAAAAATGGTTTGCTGGAACTGGCCATTCATCACCTGCGGGATTGGACCCATGACCGGCATCGGACGGTGGATGACCGGCCTTTTGGCGGGGGTCCGGGAATGCTTTTGAAGCCGGAACCGGTCTTTGAAGCAGTGGAACAGTTAAAAGGCCCGGATACGAAGGTCATCCTGCTCGCGCCATCGGGAAAGCGGTTTGATCAAGCCACGGCCCGGGCGCTGGCCTTGCAAAAGCATTTGGTGCTGGTAACCGGGCACTATGAAGGGTTTGACGAGCGGATCCGGGAAAACCTGGCGGACGATGAAATCTCGATTGGAGATTATGTGCTGACCAACGGGGCATTGCCGGCAATGGTTTTGATAGACACAGTCACACGGTTGTTGCCCGGTGTTTTGGGTGACGACGAAAGCTCTGCGGATGAGTCTTTCAGCCGGGGTTTGCTGGAATACCCGCAGTACACCCGGCCGGCTGAATTTCGGGGTTTGCGCGTGCCCGAGGTTTTGGTTTCCGGAAACCACGCGGAGATAGCGCGATGGCGGCAGGACCGATCGAAGGCCAGGACCGAGGCCACCCGCCCGGACCTGATGGCGGCCTTTAACAAGACCGGGGCGGAAAATGCGGGCGGTGCTGCAGGGCAAGACTAGTTTTTTAACAGGCAAAAACATACAATTTATGAACCAGGCATTACTAAAAAAAATTGAATCGGAACAATTTCGCAAAGACCAGACCAAGTTTGGCGTGGGCGACTCCGTGCGGGTGCACACCAAAGTGGTGGAAGGCGACAAGGAACGCATCCAGATTTTTTCCGGTGTGATCATTGGCAAGCGCGGGACCGGCCTCAATGAGACCTTCAGTGTCCGGCGCATTAGTTATGGCGAAGGGGTGGAGCGTATTTTCCCCCTGCACTCCCCCCGGGTGGAAAAGGTGGAAGTGGAACGCATGGGCAAGGTGCGGCGGGCCAAGCTCACCTACCTGCGCAAACGGCTCGGCAAGGGCGCCACTTTGGTCAAGGAAAAGGAAGCCAAAGCTGCCCCGGCAAGCCCTGCCGCCGCTTAATCAAGGTTCATCCCATTTTGACATTCAAGGCACCCTTCAATGGGTGCCTTTTTCATTGGCTTGGCCACAATTGCATGGAAGTCAGGACATTCTAAAAAAACGCCCTGGCGATCGGGTTTATCGCTGCAGGAAGAGGCACCCAGTTTGGAACCCGAGCCATTCACATTGCAAGTCCATGTCATTGAAAATGATACACAAATATTGAAACATAATGAAGGCGAAAGATTCAACAGGTTTGGATTTGACTGACCCCTCTTTGGGAGGTACCCTCCCGGCCAGTCCATCACATGGAGTGAGGATGAAATTTTACTATATGTCTGAAGGATACTGTGTCAAATGCAAAGCCAAGAAGATCATCGCCGATGGCGTTGAAGAAACCATGAAAAATGGGCGCAAAGCCATCAAAGGCAAGTGTCCCACGTGCGGTACGGGGATGTATAAGATTTTAGGAAAATCCGCCAGCGCCAGCCCCTCCTCCACACCACCCGCCGCACCTCCCGCACAGGCTTGATTGTTTATTTATGTCTCAACAACTTGCCTACGTCATCATCACGCCCTATTCGCTCTACAAATCGCGAACCGGCGGCATTCTGAGCCGGTTGATCAGCCGGACGGGGTTGGATTTGGTGGATTTGCGGATGTTCGCGCCCAGTATTGACCTGGTCCGCGAATATGCGCAAACCATCGTCTCGGCCCACGACACGCAGGACCGGAAAATCCAGGAGATGCTGCGCGAATATGTGCTCCAGCAACTCAGCCCGGATCCCAAGACCGGATTGCGGCGCAGGGTGATGATGCTGCTTTTCCGGGGCGATGAAGCGGTGCGCAAAGTGCGCTCCGTGGTGGGCAACCTTAGTCCAGACAGGCGCGGCGGAGAAACCATCCGCGATACCTACAGTGATCTCATCCTGGATGAAGACGGCAGTGTGCGGTATTTTGAACCCGCGGTGCTGGCAGCCCCCAATGCCAGCGAATCAGAAACCAAACTGAAGCTCTGGGCGCGATTCTCTGAAAAGGATGGCGGCATCCTCGAAAATGTCATCACTTACAATCCCGGCGAACGCCCGGAACGCACCTTGGTGCTGATCAAGCCGGACAATTTTCGTTTTGCCACGGGCCGTCCCGGCAACGTGATTGACTTTTTTTCACGAACCGGGCTTTTCATCGTGGGAGCCAAGGTCCTCCGCATGAGCACAGCCCAAGCCATGGAATTTTACGGGCCCGTGCGTGAATTCCTGCGCACCAAACTCAAGGATGGGGTCAGCGCCAAGGCCAAGGACCTGCTGGAAAAAGAATTCGGTTTCTCCATTTCACCCGAAAATCAAAAAGCCCTGGGCGACATCCTGGGTCCCATTCAAGGCGACAGCCAGTTCGACAACATTGTGCGCTTCATGTCCGGCCATGCGCCGGGGGAAATCCCCCAAAGCGAATGGACCCTGCCCGGAACCGAGAAGTGCATCGCCTTGGTTTACGAGGGCATGAATGCGGTCTCAAAAATTCGGGATGTCCTGGGACCCACGGATCCCTCCAAGGCCCCCCCGGGCAGCATTCGCCGTGAATTTGGTTCCACCATCATGGTCAATGCCGCTCATGCCAGCGATTCCCCCGAAAGCGCCCAGCGCGAGTTCGGAATCGTCAAACCGGGTGAAAATCATTTTCGCCAGGTCATCGAGGAATCCTACGGTAAAATTTAAAACCCTCCCAAGCTTCATTCCAAGCGGGGCATGTCATCAGGACATTCCCCGCATTTTTGTCTCCCCAAAAAGTGGATGGCCACAATGTGGGGATTCGATTGCAAGGATTGGGAATGCGATGTCATGGCGCCCCATTGCCCCATCACACCAGGCAGGGCCGTGGAA
Organism: bacterium; assembly: GCA_021817945.1. Lineage (GTDB taxonomy): Bacteria > Verrucomicrobiota > Verrucomicrobiia > Limisphaerales > UBA11358 > UBA11358. The sequence goes on from JAKAFL010000013.1 coordinate 6,445, forward strand.
AATATCCAAGGGTCCAATGATTATTCTTTGGAGCCCGCTTGCATCCGCTGGCACCCCCTTCCAAGCGCCATCAGCCGGGCTAGAATCAGACCGAAGCATTATAACGAGTTATACTTAAACATGTTGCAATCGCACAGCCAGGCATTGAAATTTCCGCCCGTCAAAAACTGCTGAACTTTTGGCCCAGTGGATGGTCTATAGGAGATCTATATGGAATCTCATTTGTGAAAAACACAAAGAACGGTTTGCGACATGAAACAATCTTGCTTGAGGGCTTGGCTGGGATGGATTCATGAGGAAGCAGCGACGCCAGGACCTTTCCAGTGCGTATGCCGGGATTTTCCCCAATTTAATCCAGAAATTGTTTCATGCTCTTCCAAGTTGGGATAAATTCCAGCATTTTGAGACTCGCAAGAACCACAGAATCTGCATGAAACCTATTACTTTGGGATGGACAAACCGGGTGGTTTTCCGGTCTATTAATCGTTTTACACCAGCCACAAATTTGAGCAACCGAGGTCAAGATGGAAATACCTAAGAAATCGAATTCTAAAACCAACGCGTCCGAGGGCGGGAACAAGCACCAAGGCAAGGTGACAACGGTGCCGCCTGAGGCGGTTCCTTTGCCGCCAATGTTCCGGCGGGTGGACTGGCTTACTTTTGGGCTGACCTTCCTGATTATCTGGGTGGTTTACCTCTGGACACTCGCCCCGGAGCTGACCTTGGAGGATTCAGGGGAATTGTGCACGGGTTCTTTCTATGCGGGCATACCCCACCCTCCAGGATACCCGTTCTGGGCCATTTACAGTTGGTTTTGGACCTTTATCCTGCCGATCGGCAATGTGGCGTGGCGCGTGGAGGTGGGGCAGTCCTTCGCCGCCGCCATGGGCTGCGGGATGCTGGCAATGATGGTTTCGCGCGGCAGCAGCATGCTCATGGAGGGCATTGAAGACCTGGCCAACATTCCACGGACTTGGGAAAGCTCCATTTGTTTCGTGTCCGGATTGGTCAGCGGGCTGCTGACCGGGTTGGACGGTTTCATGTGGGGTGAATCCGTGGTCATCAACCGGATTTCAGTTTTTGCGGTGCCTTGGATGATCGCGGTGACCCTGTGCCTGATGCGATGGTCCTACACTCCGGCCAGGCTGCGTTACTTGTACCTTGGCATGTTCCTCTACGGCATCTGCGCCACCATCCACCAAACCATGTTGCTCAGCGCGATGGGGGTGGAAGTGATCATCATCATGGCGCAACCCAGGTTGGGTCGTAGTTTTGCCCTCACCAACGGCGTTCTCTACCTCTGTATTTCCATAGCCAAGTACTACCTTCAAATCCCCGCCCTGCAAGCCATGGCAAGCGTCGAGACGGATGTCTTCAATGTGGTTGGAATTGTCTCCATCGGAGCCTACATCTGGCTGGCGGCCATCACCAAGATAAGCCCCCAGGAATTGCTTCGCGACGCCGCATGGTTCGGAATATTCCTATTTTTCGCCATGGCAGCCACGGGCTGGGGTCTTTTTGGCGTCCTATTATGCCTGGCATGCCTGGCGGCATTCATCAAGCTCGCCTGGGATACCCGCAAGTTGGACTACGGATGGCTTGTCATCATCCTCTGCGGCCTGGTTTGGATTTTGGGTGTTTCCTTTTATTTCTATGAAGCCATTTCCTGCATGACGGATCCTCCCATGCAATGGGGGTACCCACGAACGGTCGAAGGTTTCTTCCACGCCTTGAGCCGCGGGCAATACAACTCCGTCAGCAACGGTCCTTTTTTTGAGGGATTCGGAAGGATGGTTTTCCAACTCTGGTACCTTATCCAGGGCTTGGCGGAATCCTTTAGCTGGGTGCTGATTTTTGTAGGACTGCTTCCGTTCCTGATCATTGGCCGCATGCATCGTCGGGAAAGGGGCTGGATCATCGGCATCACCTCCATGTATTTCTGCCTGGCCGTTTTGCTGGTGCGCCTTTTGGACGTCACCCCGGACCTGTCCACCACTGACTTGAACGAGGTTTTTCTCACGGCATCCCACGCCCTTTTCGCCATTTTGATCGGGTATGGGCTGACCGTGATCGCTGCCTACGTGGCCAATCACTATGCAACAGTCCGCAAATGGTGCTTTGTGGGTGGATCGCTTGCCGTGCTCCTTGCCTTTTATTGCCTGGTCAAGGCAGTGGGCAAATTGTACTTCGGCCAATCGGGCCAGATGAGAATCTCGTGGCTGCCGTTCAATGACTGGATCGGCTGGGGCTATCTGGCATTTGGCCCAAAAGGCCAGTTTGGAATTGGAGATCTTTTCCATTGGGTGGTCCAGGCTTTTGCCCCGCATCAGTACGGATTGCCGGTTCTGGCCAGCCTCGTCCTCATGGCTCTCCCGGTCCTTTTCATGATTGCCCTGGTGGTTTACAAAAACCGGGGACCGGTGCTGATCCTCCTTGCTCTCATCCTGGTCACACCCATTTTTTCAGCCATGACCCACTGGTACACCAGCGAGCAGCGCAACCACTGGTTCGGATACTGGTTTGGCCATGACATGTTCACCCCGCCTTTCGTGGACACGAATGGCAAATTCAGTTACGACAACTCCCGGCGCGCGGAATTATTAAAGGACCCATCCAAAGCCAGCCTGATCTATCCGGAAATGGCGCGCGACACGATCCTGTTTGGTGGAACCGACCCCGGCCGCTTCTGCCCCACCTACATCATTTTCTGCGAAAGTTTCATCCCCCACTATTGCCAACCCAAGCAAGACCAGAAGTTTGACCGTCGTGACGTGTATATCATCACCCAGAATGCGCTGGCCGATGGCACTTATCTCGACTACCTGCGGGCGCAATACAACCGGTCCAAGCAGACTGATCCGCCCTTTTTCAGCCGGTTTTTTCGCTATGTCACCACCCTTCTCACCGGCGTGGGTAAAGGTTCGGTGGCTGTGGATGGATCAGACCTGGGCAGCGGCGATTCCGGAAACGCAGTCGTGGAAGGAATCTGCTCACTGCTCAATTACACCTTGGATGTGCCGTTCACCAAATGGGGTGCCTATGTGGAGAAATACCGCCGGGCCGAGGGTGTCTATCCCCCGAAAGAGATTTACATTCCCACGCCAACCGATTCCCAGAATTGTTTTCAAAGCTATGAGGAAGACGTGGCTCGGCGCCAGCAACTGGGCCAGTTGAAACCCGGCGAGGATGTCAACGTGGAAAACGGCAGGGTTCAGGTTTCCGGCCAGGTGGCGGTCATGGAAATCAATGGCCTGCTTTGCAAGGTCATATTTGACCAAAACCCCACCAATGAGTTTTACGTGGAGGAAAGTTTTCCCCTGGATTGGATGTACAACTACGAGACCCCGTTCGGGATCATCATGAAAATCAACCGGCAACCGGTTTATGAGTTGAGCGACGACGTCTTCAAGCGGGACCACCTTTTTTGGTCCACCTATTCGGAACGTTTGTGCGGCAATTGGATCAACTATGACACTTCCGTGAAGCAGATTGCCGACTTTGTGGATCAGGTGTACATCAAGCACAATTACAAGGGTTACACGGGCAATCCGGCATTTGTGCGGGATGAGGACGCCCAAAAGGCATTTTCCAAGCTCCGGAGTTCACAGGCCGGAATGTATGCCTGGAGATGCGCGCCCACCTGCCCTCCGGAATACCGCCAGAAAACCCCGGCCAGCCAGGAAGCTTTGCGTCGGGAGGCGGATTTCGCATTCAAACAGGCTTTTGCCTTCTGTCCCTACAGCCCGGAGGCGGTCTATCGTTATATAAACTTCCTTCTTCAATACGGCAGACTGGACGATGCTTTAATTGTGGCGCAGACCTGCCAGAAGCTGGATCCATTTAACGACCAGATAGCCGGGACCGTGGAGCAGTTGAAGAACTATAAATCCCAAAACACCGAAAGGACCCAGGCCATTGCCCAATTAGGTTCCATGGAAGACACGGCACGCACCAACCCGGACAACATCTCCAACCTGATCCGGCTCGGCGGAACCTACCTGGCCATGCAAAACACCAATCAAGGTTTCCATTTCCTTGACGAGGCCCTCAAATCCCCGGCCATCAGTTACCAGGACGCCACGGCGGTGGCTCAATATTTTGAGCAAATGGGAAACATAACTGGTTTTCAAGGCGCAATGGAGCGGCTGGTTGAAATCGCCCCCACCGAACCGGACCCTCCTTTCCACCTGGCCGAGGTCATGGCCGTGACCGGTCATCCTGACCAAGCTCTGGCATATTTGAGGCAGGCAGTGGCCCTAAGCCGCAAAAAAAGTTCCGCCAGCAACCTGGCCAGCCAGGCAGCCATGGACCCCAACCTGGCCCCCCTGCGAAACCTTCCTGAATTCCAAAAAATCATTTCAGGCAATTGAGCCCCAACCCCCTCCCGGGGATGACGGGATTGAACGTCGGCAGTGGGCGGTGGAACCCGCCCCTGCCACATTCAACCCGCGTCGGTTGGCAGCCTTGCTGACTTGAAACCGAAAAACGAAAATCAAAAGGCCAATCTGCCCCAATCTGCCGGGCGCAAACTCGTTGAAAAAATTTCACCAAACCGCTTCGGGTGTGATTTCGATTTTTCCAAAGAGTTTCCGCTCCAGTATCTTGCCGCATCTTGACCCTTTCCATTTCGCTTTTCGGGTTGAAATAACCCAACCAACCGTTGCCGAAACCGGCGCCTTTTGCTATTTTGACTGGCTGAAAATTTTATTAAATCCATGAGCAAGCGAGAAGCAGAGTCGAATCCCTCGGAAAAAGGCGCAGACCAGAATCCTCCCATCCCATCGGATGGCAAGGGGCATGAAAACGTTGAAGAGCTCAAAGCGCGGGCCTCCAAAGCCGATGAGCATTGGGAACGGCTGCTGCGGACCACTGCGGATTTTGACAATTTCAAAAAACGCGCCGCGCGGGAGAAAACCGAGGCCATCCAGTTTGCCAATGCCGCACTGATGCAGAAATTGCTTCCGGTGCTGGACAATTTTGAGATGGCACTGCAGGCGGCGGAATCCGTCCAGGACGAAAAGCTGGCCCCGGTGAAATCCGGTGTTTTGATGATCCAGCAACAACTCCGCGGAGCGCTTGCGGAAAGCGGCTTGGAAGAGGTGAACGCCGCAGGCAAACCCTTTGATCCAGCCTTGCATGAGGCCGTTTCACAGCAGGAATCCCAGGAAATCCAGGAAGGCCACGTCCTTCAGCAATTGCGCAAGGGCTATCGCCTCAAGGAACGGCTGCTGCGGCCTGCTTCCGTGGTGGTGGCAAAGGCCGCATCAACTTCCGCCAAGGACTCTCAAGCCGCCTGATGCGCCCCATTCTAACCGCACTCACCCGCTTCAAAAATGGCCAAGCGTGATTATTACGAGATACTGGAAGTAGATCGCCAGGTGGATTTGGAAACACTCAAAAAATCCTACCGCCGCCTGGCCATTAAATATCATCCAGATAAAAACCCCGGCGACAAGGCTTCCGAGGAAAAATTCAAGGAACTGAGCGAGGCTTACGAGGTGCTTGGGAACCCTGAAAAGCGGGCAGCCTACGATCAATTTGGCCATGCGGCATTTGATCCCCGCGCCAGGGCCCGTGGCGGCGGCGGCGGGTTTCATGACCCCGTTGACATCTTCCGTGAAGTGTTTGGCGGCGGGTCGGGCGGAAGCATTTTTGAAAGCATGTTTGGGGGTCAATCGGCTGACCCATCCCAGCCTCAACGCGGGGAGGACCTGCGTTATGATTTGGAAATCACCCTCGAAGAGGCGGCGCTGGGTTGTGAAAAGGAAATTTCAGTCACCAAGGCTGATACTTGCGAGGCCTGCCGGGGTTCGGGGGCGGAAACAGGGTCAAAATTGCGGTCCTGCGCCACCTGCGGCGGCAGGGGCCAGGTTCTGACATCACGCGGCATTTTCAGCTTTGCACAAACCTGCCCGCACTGCAAAGGCGCGGGACGCATCCTGGAAAAACCCTGCAAAACCTGCCGGGGCGAGGGCAAACAAAACCGCACCTCCAAAATCCGCCTGAAAATTCCCGCAGGCGTGGAGGCGGGTTCCCGACTGAGGTCCCAGGGCAACGGGGAAGCTGGATTCCGGGGTGGCCCTTCGGGCGATCTTTACGTGGTGATTTTTGTCAAAGGCCACGAGATCTTCAAGCGCGACGGGGATGATTTAATTTGCGAGGTCCCCATTTCTTTTGTTCAAGCAGCACTGGGCGCGGAAGTGGTGGTCCCCACGCTCGAGGGGCGGGCCACCATCAAAATCCCTGCCGGCACGCAGCCGGGAACCATTTTTCGGGTGAAAGGCAAAGGGGTGAAGAACCTGCATGGCTACAGTCATGGAGACTTGCATGTGCGGGTGCAGGTGGAAGTGCCAGCGCACCTCAACGCGGAACAAAAAGCCAAGCTCTTGGAATTCGCCACCCTTTGCGATGGAAAGGAAGGCCCCATCACCCAGGGCTTTTTCCAAAAAGCCAGGCAGTTTTTCCGCTGACAATGGCCCGGGGAAAAGCCTGATCCATTCACTCTGGCCATCATGCACCGCTTTTTCCAACCAGCTTGTCCTCCAGAAGCCTCCAGCCTGACCCTGACCGGAAGCGAAGCTCATCATGCGCTGAAAGTGCTGCGGGCAAAGGTTGGTGAATCCGTGGTGGTTCTGGATGGCCAAGGCCACACTTTTAATTGCCTTATCGAAAGCATCAGCCCCCACTCGCTGGGTTTAAAAGTAACGGGCCGGCTGTTTAGCCAGCCACCCCCCTGCCCCATCACCCTTTGGGTGGCCGTGCCCAAGGCCAAAGGCATGGATGGCATCATTCAAAAATTGGTGGAACTGGGTGTGGCTCGTGTGGTGCCGCTTCTGACCCAGCGTGTGGTGGCGCAATTCAACACGGAAGAAGCGCTTCAAAAACGGGAAAAATGGCATCAGGTGGCCTGCGAAGCGCTCAAGCAGTGCGGCGGCGCCTGGCTGCCCATGATTGATGCGCCCACACCCATTGCCAGGATTCTTTCCCAACCCCTCGATGTTGAACTTTCGCTGGTGGGTGCCCTGGCCTCCCCACGCTTTCACCCGGCTGAATGTTTCGCCGCGTTCAAGGCCTCTCACGGGCGCAAACCCCGTGGCGTTGGCATCTGGATTGGACCGGAAGGCGATTTCACACCGGATGAACTCCAGGCCATCTGCCAGTGCGGAGCGAAGCCCATCACCATGGGTGAGCGGGTTTTGAGGGTGGAAACAGCCGTTATTTGCGGCCTTTCCATTTTAAGCCACGAACTGAGCGCGCCTACTTGGTGATTCCCCGCTCGCTGCTTCGGACAAAATCGAGCAGATGCTTGATTTCCGGCAGCAAGGCCACCTCCTGCTCGATCCGCTGGATCGCATTGGGTATGGAGAGGCCGGACCTGAAAAGGATTTTGTAGGATTGCTTGAGGGCAACTTGCGCCTCCTCGGAAACTCCATGACGCTCCAAGCCCACCTTGTTGATGGTGCGGGTCTCGCTTGGATTGCCATCCACAATCATGTAGGGCGCCACATCCTGCGTCACCTTCGAGCAGCCGCCAATCATGGAAAGCCTGCCAACTCGGCAGAACTGGTGGACAGCCGAGACACTCATCACCGCATGGTCATCCACCTGGACATGGCCCGCCAGCATGGTGCAGTTGGACATGATGATGTGGTTGCCCAGGATGCAATCATGCGCCACATGGCTGTAAGCCAGAAAATGATTGTGGCTGCCGATCCGGGTCTCCTGGCCGTCACCCGTGGCGGCATTCACGGTCACAAATTCACGAAAGGTGTTGTGATCCCCTATTTCCGTCCGGGTGACCCCGCCCTTCCATTTTAAATCCTGGGACTTTTGCCCGATGCTGGCAAAGGGGAAAATTTCATTGCCTGTGCCCAGGCGGGTGTGCCCATCCAGGACCACATGGGAATGGAGGTGACAACCGTTCCCCAAAACCACATTTTCGCCAACGATGCAGTAGGGTCCTATCCGGCAATCTGCGCCAATCTGCGCCCCGGGATGAATAATGGCAGTAGGATGAATCATTGGCCACGCAGCATGAAAGTGACCTCGGATTCACTCACAATTTCATCCTTCACCTTGCAAACCCCCCGCGCCTTGCCAATCTTTCCGCGTGATTTGATCAATTCCACTTCAATCACCAGCACATCGCCCGGGAAAACAGGTTTGCGCCATTTGACCTTATCGGCAGCCATGAAGTAAGCCAGTTGCCCCAGGTTTTCAGCCCGGCGCAGCATGAGAATGCCCGCCACCTGGGCCACAGCCTCCAGTTGCAAAACCCCGGGCATAATGGGATGATTCGGAAAATGCCCCTGAAAGTACGGCTCATTGATGGTTACGTTTTTAAAGGCGGTGATGAGGTTGCCTTCCATCTTCAACACTCCATCCACCATCAAAAATGGATAGCGATGCGGCAGAACTTTCATGACCTGCTCCACATCCAGCGATCCCCCGCCCTCCAGCTTCTCCAGAAAATCATCCCGTTCCGAAGTTGCAGCCGGTGACTTGACCGGTTCGGGCCGCGCCTCCGGCGGGGGACCAAACGCCTGGGCCGCGCGCAGAGGCTTGTTCATTTGGGCCACGATCAGGCGGGCAAACTCGCAATTGGCAGCGTGGCTGGGTCGCACCGCCGTGACATGGCCGCGGATGGCGCGGCCAACCAGCGAAATATCCCCCACAATATCCAGTATCTTGTGCCGCACAAACTCCTCAGGGTAGCGCAGGGGTTCCGTGGTCAGCACCGCATCGTCACGGATGACGATGGCGTTTTCCAGGCTGCCTCCCTTGATCAGCCCATTTTTGATCAAATACTCGATTTCCTCAAAAAAACAAAACGTGCGGGCCTGGCACAATTCCTTTTCCCAGGTCTTGGAATTGATTTCAGTGCTGAAAAATTGGGTGAACCGCCCATTTTTTCCCGCGCTGGTGCAGGTGACCCTGAAGACTTCGTCGGGAAATAGGGTCATGACGGTCTCACCCATTTTCAATTCAATCGGTTCAACAGGCGTCCAGACCTCCCGCTGTTCAGTTTGAGAGACCACTCCAGCCGACTGAATAAGACGCGTGAACTCCCTGGAACTGCCATCAGCAATGGGTGGCTCGTTGGCATCCAACTCCACCACGGCATTATCAACCCCCACACCGGCCAGGGCGGCCAAAACATGCTCCACGGTATGGATTTTAACGCTACCCTTGACGAGGGTTGTTGAACGACTTGTCTCGCCTACAAATTCCACCCGGGCTTCGATCTCGGGTTTCCCTTCCAGGTCAGTGCGGCGAAACCGGATCCCATGGTTGGCCGGCGCGGGCAGGATGGACATGCTGACCCTCCCGCCACTATGCAGGCCCACCCCGGAAAAAGTGATGGAACGGTTTAGAGTTTGCTGGTTAAGCACAGCAAATTACACCCAATTCCGGGCCTGTTGGCAAGAATGCACTCGCTTCAATTTCACCCCCTTATTGGCTTCCCAAACCGCCATTGCGTGATACAGCCGGCCCTGTCCAGGCGCCTCGCCGAGGCTTGATCCACCATCCTGCAAGGTCACTTTTATTCTGGCCGCCCTTCGAGGTTCAGGGTAAATCTATGCCCATAGGAACCGTTTTTCCATGATAGCATTTCTCAACGGAAAATTTTTGCCCGGTCAAGAGGCTTTCATTTCCATCAATGACCGGGGCTTTTTACTGGGCGATGGACTGTTTGAAACCATCCGCGTGGCTCGCGGCCGGCCCTTCCGGATGGCGCAGCATTTGGAGCGGCTGATGCGCGGTCTGGACTTGTTCAAGCTTGCGCCGGGATTTTCCGCCAGAGAAATGCAGGGATACGCCGCGGAACTGATTCGCTTGAACTCGCTGGATGAAGGGGTGCTTCGGCTGACGGTGAGCCGGGGAAGCGGCGAACGGGGATATTCCGTCCGGGGACAACAGGTTCCCACGGTGGCGCTGACGCTGCATGAACTCCCCGCCCCTGCGACGGATGAACCATTGCAATGGAGCCTGGTCACCTCTCCCTACCGGTTGCCGGCCAGTGACGGGGTGGGCGGAATCAAATCCATCAGCCGCGCCCTCAATGTGCTGGCCCGGGCTGAAGCCGAGGCGCGTGGAGCGGACGAGGCTTTGCTGCTCAACACCAACGGCGAGGCAGCCGAAGCCGCGGGCGGCAATCTCTTCTGGATATACCGGGAACAGGTTTGCACCGTCCCAACGGGGCGCGGAGTGCTTCCCGGCATCACCCGCGCCGTCGTCCTGGAGATTTGCCAAAATCTGGGGTTAGCCACCAACAAACGGGTGATCAAACCCGAGATGCTCCGAAATGCGGAAGGTCTTTTCATCACCAACAGCGCCTTGGGAATAGTGCCGGTGGCGGCCTTTGATGGCGAACCCGTGGCTCCTTCCCCCCTGGTGGACCAAATTGCCAACGCCTACGATGCACTGCTACAAAATGAATGAACATCTGAGCCCGAAAAACGAAATTCAAAAGGCCAATCTGCCCCAATCTACCAGGCGCATCTTGACCCTTTGCATTTCGCTTTTCGGGCTAAAACGATCTTGGCGGATGCATTGCGCCGGGTAACATTCGTTTGTGCCGAACTCGCAGAAAAAGCGCCACCGCCCGAAAAAGCGCGGGAAGTCCGGCAGACTTTGGACCGTATTGCTGATCCTGGCGGCACTGGGATTGGCGTTCTTATGGTTTCAATCACAGCGGCACCGTCTCTTTGATGGCGGCATGGAGGCGCCCAAAGTAGGGCACTCGCTCCCGAAGGCGGCCGAAAACCCGGCGGTTGCCGTCACCCCACCGGGCCTGACACCCATTCCAGCGCCCGCTCCGGCACAACCGCCCACCCCTGGCCCACCACCCGAAGTCACCGCATCCACACCTCCCGCAGCCAACCCACAGCAGGCAACTGCCGGCCAGCCTGATATTTCCGGCCCTTCGGGTTACCCTCGTCCGGCTCGCACCCCCTTTGAAATCCAGGTGGCATTGGCGCGTCATCTCATGTCTCCAGGCTCGATTGATGGCCGGATGGGTCCCCAAACCCGCGCGGCCCTTGCGGCCTATAAAACCATTTCAACCGCCAATCCCGACGAGGGTCCAGGTGCGGCGCCTGCCCAAAATCTCACCCTGAAAAACCTGGTCCTGGACATGCCCGCTTTGACCAATTACATCGTCACCTCCAATGACTTGGATTCGCTGCAGCCCATGGGAACCACCTGGCTGGCCAAATCCAGGCAAACCGCTTTGGCCTACGAAACGGAATTGGAGTTGATCGGTGAAAAAGCGCATTCCAGTCCCACCCTGATACGCAAACTGAACCCGGGCGTGGATTGGTCCGGCATTTCCCCAGGTACGCAGGTGCGAATCCCTGACGTGACTTATCCTGACCCGGAGTCCAAGGCAGCCTTCGTGGTCATTCACTTGGGCGAAAGGTTTTTGGAGGCATTTGATTCCCAATCCAATTTGATGGCTCATTTCCCATGCAGCATTGCCGCCAAGGTGGAAAAAAGGCCGGTGGGTGAGCTTCATGTCATTGTGGTGGCGCCGCACCCCAATTACACCGTGAATCCGGACTTATTTCCCGAATCCAGCGAACTTCAAGCCTTGGGCCATAAATTGATCCTTCCGCCAGGCCCCAACAACCCGGTGGGTGTGGCATGGATTGGATTGGACCGCCCGGGATACGGCATCCATGGAACACCCAACCCGGAGGAAGTGGGACGCACGGAATCGCATGGATGTTTTCGTCTGGCCAACTGGGATGCGGAATACATGGTCAAGCTGGCCTGGCTGGGCATGCCTGTGGAAGTGGTGCCCTGAAAAACCAGTGGGTGGCGCGAAAAGAAAAAAGCCCCGCTGGATTCTTCCCATGAGGAACCCAAAGCGAGGCTGCCTGGAGGAACAAACAGGCGTTGATGATGCGGCCAACCCAGATTCAGGACCGGCTGCCACCCCGGAGGATGGGTGACAGCCGATTCTGGCTGGCGGCTCACTCAAAGGCGTTTTTTGCGGCAGGCGCCGAAGAAGCTGCCGGCGTTTCCGGCGCTACGGGCGTGGCCCGAACCGACTTGACTTCCGCCGCAGTCACCTCAAGACCCGAATTGCCGAAGGAGTTGTAAACATAGGTCAAAACATCGGCAATATTCTCATCCGTGAGCGGGAAGGATGGCATGCTGTTGTTGTAGGTCTGGCCATTCACCACCACCTCACCCTGGCGCCCATGGATCACAATGCCAATGGCGCGATTTTTGTCTGCGTTCAAGAAGTCTGAACCTGCCAAAGGCGGGAAGACATTGGGCCTTCCCAGTCCGGTGGGTTGGTGACAGGCAGCACAGATGGAGGCAAAAAGGTGCTGACCCGCCTGGATGCGCTCCTCCTTGTTCTGTGGAGCAGCGGACACGGCAACCTCGCCCTGTGCACCCCCCTGGTCCACCCATCTCCGGATGATCAGGCGCTGGTTTTCCGTCAACTCCATGGATTCAGGACTGTTCTGAATGGGCATGGATTCCATGTAATAGCTTCCTCTCCAGCTATCCCAGATGCGGCGCCGGATTTCCCATCGGTCGTTATACGCAGTGCCGTAATCCAGCCAGTTATAAAGAAAACGCGACTCCTGGTTGTGGCAGCGCGAACAGTTGCCCATCAAAATGGGCAGCACATCCCGCAAATAGGTGGGATGGTCGGGAACAGTTGATGCGGGCAATCCATTGGTTTCCTGGGCTGCGACCGACGAGGCTAATCCAGCGACCATAAGACCCAGCAGCGGGCGAATCTTCAGGCCGAATGAATTTGGAAGGAAAGCGATTCGGTTGTTCATTTTATTTTTCATGGCAAATGATGCAATCAAGTTGGGTTTGTTAATTTCCTTGCATTAAAATCCATAGGACAGTTGAAGGAGAAAATCGTCCACCTGGGTTGGATCAGGGCTATGCAGGAATTCATAGTCTCCCTCCACAAGGAAGGTGTTGGAGATATAATAGACAAATCCTGCGGTGTAACGCTCCACACGGGGATTGATGCCGTCATGGACTGAGTCATACCGTCCCACCAACTGGACATTGTTGATGCCTGGCAGCTCCAGGTTGAGGCCAGCCAGACGATAGGAAGCCTGGGCAAACCATCCCTGCTGGGTCACTTCACCGGCATCGCTGCCATATTGGGTCATGATATACTCACCGGTGAACTTGAAGTTGATACCCAAGTCCAGCGCCGCATCCAAAACCCCGCCCGCCCACATGTGGCTGTTGATGGTATTATCCCATTGGCCGGCCATTCCTGAAACCCCTAATTCCACATCATAATGCGGCTTATAGAAAGGCATGAAATAGCCCAATCGTCCGCCACCGCTTGGATTTCCATTAAGGCTGGCCACTGCATTGTTGTTGCGCAAACCCACGTTTCCGCCCAAGTCCAGCGATGTGGGGCTGCCGGTGCCATCGTTCGAACTGGGGCCATTGACCCCATAAACCGCGTACTCAAGATATTGGCCGGATTCACCAAAGGGAACAGAACCGCGAAGTTCGGCGCCCACGCCAGTTGCAGGGATCAGCGAATCCACCGCCAGCGGATTATCTGGAATCAGGTTGAGCCAACCGGCGCCCCGTTCTGTGTATGTCCCCAAGGGCAGCAACAGCTCACCAGCACAAAGGGTCATGTAATCATTCATGACATAGTCCAACTGCGCAAAGCTCAGGTTGAAGGTTGTGCCATAGCCCATATCATGGCCCGGCGGCACTGAATTCGGATTGGACCCATTTTGCAGGATGGTGTCAAATCCCGCCTCAAACAGGATGTTGTCGCCGCCACGATAGAGAAAAATGGGAGCGAAATCCGCCAGCAAAAAGCCGCCGTTCTGGCCCGAGGTCTTGTCATATTGAAACTCCGCATCCCCGAGCATTTGGAAATTGTGGTTCACTGTGGCTTCATCAATGGGCACGCGCGGGGGTGGCTGGCTCTGAACCTCCGCCACTTCATCGCTCTTTTGCTTAGCCTCGGTGGCAGTCTGCTGCGTCTGGGCCAGCTTCGTCTGAAGATCCTGGATTTGCTGGACATCCAACTGGTGCTTCTGGTTCTGGACCTGATTGGTCGTCTGCAAATCATGCACCTCCTGGCTAAGCTGACCCACCAGTTCCTTGAGCGCGTTAAAATCCGCGTCGCTCACCTCCGCCCGCGCCGCCTGTGCCTGGGCCAGGCATAACAGGCCGGTGGTCGCTGCCATTCCGTATCGAATCACATTGGTTTTCATGAATATCAAATCAAACAAGGTTCAGGTTGGGTTTATCGTCCGCTGTTATCTTGGAGGTACTTGAGAATCAAACGCGACTGCGCCACCGGTATTTGGGCCCGAACTTGCATGTGCAGCATGATGGTCTTCCATGTGGCTGCGGTGCGCTCGGTGGGATACCTTTCCGGATGGCACCGATTGCAATGAATGGAATACAACTCCGCGCCCGTAAGCTTGTGAACGATTTGGGCCGGGGGAGGGGTTGGGGCTTGAATTGCGCCCTCGGAAACAGCCGGGGCATTCGTTGACGGGTCTGCCAGCAATGGATTTGCGGCCACACTGCCAAACCAGGCGACGGCGGCCAGCGCCACCAGCGTGGCGCAAGTGCGGAGGTTTCTGTTTTTTTTCTGTTTCATAGTCATGGTTTCAGGATGTTTCAATCATGCTCAATCGCCAGGCGCTTCATGGCATTAATCGCCCACCAGGCTTTCCATTAGTGAAAAGTTAGCCGATTCACAAAAAACGACTCTCCAACCATTGCTTGAGAATGAACATCCTTTGCCCTATGCCTGCCTTTTGATTTTAAAGATTCAAAGCCCCTCACGAGGATTCTGGAAGCCCCTAACGTCCTCATCGAAACCAATGCGCGACAAAAATGAGGAACCCCTCATGAATGTGCCAACGGATAAAACCTCAATTCCCGGGATGCCAAAACGGCCCTTGAATCTGCAAGATTCTTCAACCCGAAAAGCGAAATGGAAAGGTCAAGATGCGGAGGGGCGGAAAGCCCTGAGGCAGGAACGGAGTGTGCCCCTGATGGAGGCATTGCACGGACGCATCCAGGAAATCCGACAGCAAATGGCGCCGGGCGGTAGGCTGGCGCAGGCATGCGACTATGCGCTGAGGCAGTGGTGCCGGGTGAGCGTGTATCTGGCCCGAAAAGCGAAATGGAAAGGGTCAAGATGCCGCAAGATGCTGGAGCGGAAACTCTTTGGAAAAATCGAAGCCATACCCGAAGCGGTCTGGCGAGATTTTCCCAATGAGTTTGCACCCAGTAGATTGGGGCAGATTGGCCCTTTGAATTTCGTTTTTCGGGTCTAGAGCACGGGAGGGTGGAAACAGATTCGAACTGGTGTGAAGGGGCGATGAGGCCGGTGGCGTTGGGCCGGAAGAACTGGCTTCACATAGGCAGCCCTGAGACGGGGCCCAAAATGGCGGCGATCGCCTCGATCGTGGAGACGTGCCGCCGATTAGACGTGAACTTGCGGACCTATTTGATGGATGTCCTGCCCCGGCTTGGCGATTGGCAACCACACGGGTGGCGGAGCTTACGCCCGTCGCTTGGAAAGCGGTTCACCTCAAAATCTCCTGACATCCCAGCAGTCTATCACAGCCATAAAGCCTCACCATACGGGGTTGCTGACACGAATACAAATCAACGACAGAAATGACAGGCACGAATTGCACCGTGGACGCCGCCCGCAACGGCCCGGAAAAGCCAAAACAGCTTTTAAGAAAAGAAAGGCTTATTGATCCAATTTCCAAACCAAAGAAAATTGGGCAAATCGGTTCCTTACCCATCAAATTCCTGCTTTTCGCAGGGCACCTTTCAGGCCAGACTTGAATTAATAACAGTCGTTCGGCGTTTGCCGCAAAATGCTCCAATAGTAAGGCTAAATTGAATCTTTTTCGCCGCTGATCAACCATGACTTCAAATTCTTTCGACATGGCCGTAGTGGGAGGTGGAATTCTGGGGCTGGCCACTGCCTTTCGATTGCTGGAAAAGCGGCCAGGACTGCGGCTTCTGCTCATTGAAAAGGAGATCCGGCTCGCCGGCCATCAGACCGGCAACAACAGCGGCGTACTCCATTCCGGCCTCTACTACAAGCCGGGTTCGGCCAAGGCGCGTCTCTGCGTTTCAGGCTTGAGGGAAATGGTGCAATTTTGCCAAACCCACGGGGTGGCACATGACATCTGCGGAAAAATAGTCCTGGCCACCCAGGCCGATCAATTGCCCCGGTTGGAAACCCTCTGGCAACGGAGTCATGCCAATGGGATGCTGGGCCTGCGACGCCTGGACCCGCCGCAAATCAAGGAAATCGAGCCGCATGCCAGCGGTGTTGCGGCAATCCATGTTCCACAGGAAGGCATCGTGGATTATCCCGCCGTTTGCGAAACCTTGGCGCGCTTGATTCAACATAATGGAGGCGAAATACGGCTGGGCACCCGGATGCTTCGTTTTGTTCATCAGGATGGGCAGTCCATCCTTGCCACCACTGCGGGCGATTTCCACACCCGGTTCATTGTGACTTGCGGCGGTTTGCATGCGGACCTCCTTGCACGGGCTTCAGGTTGCCAACCTTCCGCCAGGGTGATTCCATTCCGTGGTGAATTCTACCAACTCAGGGCAGACCGCCAGTATTTGGTTCGTCACCTTATCTACCCGGTTCCAGACCCGCGATTCCCCTTTTTGGGAGTGCATCTTACGCGCCTCGTCCGCGGCGGCATTGAAGCGGGTCCCAATGCTGTCCTCGCTCTCGCCCGGGAGGGTTATGGCTGGACTTGCATCAACCCGGCCGATTTGGCCGGCTCGCTCCTTTATCCGGGTCTATGGCGGTTTTTGGCCCGGTATCCCACCATGTGCACCTACGAGATATACCGCTCATTGTCCAAGTCTGAATTCACGCGGTCCATCCAAAAACTGGTGCCGGAAATTCAGGAAAACGACCTGGTCCCGTGCAGAGCCGGGGTTCGGGCCCAACCCATGCTGCCCAATGGACATCTTGTGGAGGATTTCTGCTTTGAGGAAAAGCCAGGCCAATTGCATGTTCTCAATGCCCCGTCCCCGGCCGCCACGGCATCACTGGCTCTCGGCGCGGAGATTGCAGAAAAAGCTCTTGCCAGGCTTTGACCCCGAAAAGCGAAATGGAAAGGGTCAAGATGCGGCAAGATACTGGAGCGAAAACCCTTCGGAAAAATCGAAGCCATACCCGAAGCGGTCTGTGAGATTTTTCCAACGCGTTTCCGCCCGGTAGATTGGGGCGGATTGGCCTTTCGCATTTTGCTTTTCAGGTTGAATCCGGTCCGGCATTTCCACCGGTGTCTGCCCCAGCCAAGAGGAAAAAGGCGCGGGGCAAATGCCTCGCGCCTTCCTCCAGAAATGGTGGACCGGGTCAGGAATGAGTGCGGCGCTTTACTTTCAACTGGGCGGTGGCATGCGCCAGGGAGGCATGCACCAAGGCTGCATCCTCTTCGCTGATCTTTTCAGCCAGGCGCGCCTCGGCCCTTTTGCGGGCTTCCTCCGCCTTGGCTTCGTCAATATTTTCCGCGCGAATGGCCATGTCCGTGAGAATAGCCACGCGTTCCCCGGTGACTTGCACGAACCCGTCTCCAACCGCCAGAAAAAGGTTTTGCCCGTTTTTTCGGGCCACCACTTCGCCGGCCTGCAATTGGGTCATGAGCGGCATGTGCTGGGGCAGGATGCCCATTTCGCCCTCGCTGCCAGTCAGGGTGACCATCTCCACATCCTCGGAGAAGGTGATGGCCTCGGGGGTCACTATTTCCAGTTTTATGGTAGCCATGTCATTGGAGGCATGCCTTTGCGGGCGCCCAATGGCGCCCGTGCTCAGGCTTCCTTGATTTCGTCAATCCCGCCTTTCATGTAAAAATTGGCCTCGGGCACGTCATCATGCTTGCCTTCCAGGATTTCCTTGAAGGCGCGCACTGTTTCAGCCACCGGCACCTGCTTGCCTTCCCGTCCCGTGAACACCTGGGCCACGGTAAAGGGCTGGCTGAGAAAACGCTGGATTTTTCGGGCGCGAAACACCAGCAGCTTGTCCTCGGCAGACAGCTCGTCCATGCCCAGAATGGCGATGATGTCCTGCAAATCCTTGTAGCGTTGCAGCACTTTCTGCACCCCGCGCGCCACGTCATAATGTTCCTGCCCCACATATTCCGGAGCCAAGGCGCGGGAACTGGATGCCAAGGGATCCACTGCGGGGAAAATACCCAACTCTGCAATCGAGCGCTCGAGCACGATGGTCGCATCCAAGTGGGCAAAGGTCGTGGCGGGGGCAGGGTCTGTCAAGTCATCGGCAGGCACGTAAACCGCCTGGAACGATGTGATGGAACCTTTTTTGGTGGATGTGATGCGCTCCTGCAAATCACCCATTTCCGCAGCCAGCGTGGGCTGGTAGCCCACCGCGCTGGGCGTGCGTCCCAGGAGGGCGGACACCTCGGATCCCGCCTGTGAAAAGCGGAACACGTTGTCCACAAACAACAGCACGTCCTGGTTTTTTTCGTCGCGAAAATATTCCGTGACCGCCAGGGCGGACAAGGCCACGCGCAAACGTGCGCCTGGCGGTTCGTTCATCTGGCCGTACACCAGGCCGATCCTGGACCCGGGCTCGATGATGGGCAGGCCATTCTCGCCGATTTTCGGGTGCCCCTTCTCATCCTTCTTCACCTTGATGACCCCGGCCTCGATCATTTCATTGTAAAGATCGTTGCCTTCGCGGGTCCGTTCGCCCACGCCGGCAAACATGGAAATGCCGCCGTGAAGCTTGGCGATATTATTGATCAACTCCATGATCACGACCGTCTTGCCGACCCCTGCCCCGCCGAACGCACCCACCTTGCCACCCTTGAGGAAGGGACAGATGAGGTCAATGACCTTGATTCCGGTGGTGAGGATTTGGGGACTGGTGGATTGTTCCACCAAAGGCGGCGCTGCGCGGTGAATGGGCAGGAATTTGTCCGCAGTCACCGGGCCCTGTTCGTCCACAGGGTCGCCCGTCACGTTGAAAACACGGCCCATGACCCCCTCGCCCACGGGCATGGAAATGGGGGCGCCGGTGTCCACCACCTCGTAGCCGCGTTTGAGGCCTTCGGTGCTGCTCATGGCCACGGCACGCACCCAGTTGTCACCCAGGTGCTGCTGAACCTCCAAGGTCAGCCTCACGGTTTGGCCCTGAATTTTAAAATCAACCGTGAGCGCGTTGTAAATGCGGGGGAGCGCTCCCTGAAATTCCACATCCACCACGGGTCCTATGATTTGAACGATCTTGCCTTTGTTCATAATAATTTCTTTTGCACCCAACATTGCTTCCATGAATTTGTCTGTCACCAGCCGGAATCCGTTTCTTTTTCATCAATCCCCGTTCAGCCTCTTCGCCTCCATGACTGCCGTATTCCTTACCCCATGGCCATCTGGGCCGTGGTGATCTCCAAGAGTTCCTTGGTGATGTTGGACTGGCGCAATTTGTTGTATTCCAAAGTGAGGTCCTTGATGATCTGGCGCGCATTGTCGGTGGCATTCTTCATGGCCACCATTCTGGCGCTGTGTTCACTGGCCCTGGCCTCAAGCAATATCTGGTAAACTTGAAAGTTCAGGCTGTGCGGCAGCAACGCTCCCAGCACCGTGGTCTCATCCGGCTCAAATTCAAACAGGTTGGTGTCATCCCTGGGGGCCAGCGTTTCAGCCACCGCTCCAACACCCGCACTGACCGCCTCAATTTTGCCCAGGGGCAAAAATGAAAGTTTTCGGGGCTGCTGCACCAGCGTGGAAACGTAGTTCGCATACAGTATTTCCACCGCGTCAACCTCCCCTTTCTCAAAAAGAGACTGGGCAAACTTGGATACCGCCCGCGCCTCTGCGAACTGGGGGTTGTCCTTGTAATAAAATTCTCCCGCCAGCGACCGGCGCGTTCGCCCTATGAACTGGGAGGCTTTCTTTCCAACCGTGATGAACACGGTGTTGTCCTTGTCAAAACGGGCCGCCTCTCTAAACAGGTTGCTGTTCAGGGCGCCGCAAAGGCCGCGATCCGTGGTCACCAGGATCACCGCGCGCTTTCTCACCTCCCGCACCTCCATGAGAGGATGATCAAAACTCGCATACCGGCCTGCCGCCTGGGCCAGAACCTCATTGAGCAACGAGGCATAAGGACGCCCAACCAGCGCCGCCTGCTGCGCTTTGCGCATCTTCGCCGCAGCCACCATCTGCATCGCCTTGGTGATCTGGGCGGTGTTCTTGACCGACTTGATGCGTCGGCGGATATCGCGCGTGCTAGGCATGTCCCGGCCTTAGTGGTAACTTTGCTTGAATTCAGATACAGCCGATTTCAAATCGGCCCCAATCGCGTCGCTGATGGCTTTTTCATTGCGGATTTTATCCAGCAAAGCGGCTTTTCGCGTGGCCATGTAGTCCACCAGTTTGGCTTGAAAATCCTTGATTTTTTCCACGGGAACATCGTCCACAAAGCCGTTTTGCGAAGCCCAGAGCGCCACCACCTGCACCTCCACGGGCATGGGGCTGTACTGGTTTTGCTTGAACAACTCCACAATGCGCTTGCCGCGCTCCAGCAAGGCCTGGGTCTTGGAATCCAAATCAGAACCAAACTGGGCAAAAGCCGCCAGTTCACGAAACTGCGCCAGGTCACCCTTGATGCGCCCCGCCACCTGCTTCATGGCCTTGATTTGCGCGGCTGAACCCACCCGGGATACGGACAGACCCACCGACACCGCCGGGCGGATGCCTTGGTAAAACAAATCCGTTTCCAGATAAATCTGGCCGTCCGTGATTGAAATCACGTTGGTTGGAATGTAGGCCGAAACGTCGCCCGCCTGGGTTTCGATGATCGGCAGCGCCGTGAGCGAACCATTTCCATACTTTTCAGACACCCGCGCGCTGCGCTCCAGCAAACGGCTGTGCAGGTAAAAAACGTCACCAGGATAAGCCTCGCGGCCCGACGGACGCTTCAGAATCAGGGACACCTGGCGATAAGCTACCGCGTGCTTGGACAAATCATCGTAAATGATCAGGGCATCCATCCCATTATCCATGAACCATTCCCCTATCGCTGCGCCGGTGAATGGCGCCAGATACTGGTTCGAGGCGGAATCCGAAGCGGAAGCCACCACCACGATGGTGTAAGGCATGGCCCCGGCCTCTTCAAGAACCCCGATGACACGAGCAATGCTGGATTGCTTCTGGCCAATCGCCACGTAAATGTTGTAAATAGGCCGGAAATTCTTGTCACCGCCTGATTCCGCCGCCTTGTTAATCCGGGCTTGGTTGATCATCGCGTCCACACCGATCGTGGTCTTGCCGGTGCCACGGTCGCCAATGATCAGCTCTCGTTGTCCACGTCCAATGGGAACCATGGCGTCAATGGCCATAATGCCTGTCTGGACCGGCTGGCTGACCGATTTGCGCTTGATGATGCCGGGCGCAATTTTTTCCACCGGATAGGAAACCTCGCTGGCAATGGGACCTTTGCCATCCAGGGGGTGGCCAAGCGTGTTGACCACCCTGCCCAGCAATCCCTTGCCCACGGGAACCTGCAGCAACTTGCCGGTGGTGCGCACTTCCTGGCCTTCCTTCACCCCGGTGTAATCCCCCAGGATGATGGCGCCCACTTCGGTTTCTTCCAGGTTCAAGGCCAGGCCAGTGAGGCCATTGCCAAAATCAAGCATTTCGTTCAGCATGGTCTCGGTGAGGCCCTCAATTTTGGCCACTCCATCCCCGATCTCACGGACGATTCCCACGTTCTGCCGGTCCACAGTGGCCTTGGCGCCGCTGATTTGTGCTTCAATTTCCTCGAGTAAGTTGCTCATAATGATCGCTAAAAGCTTTGTTCCAATTTATTCAAGCGCGTTTTCACGCTTCCATCGTAGAGGTCGCTGCCCACCTGGATGCGCATGCCCCCTATCAGGTCGGGGTTTGTGTGAAACCCCATTTTTAATCCCGGCCCGTACTGACTCTCCAAGCGCCTGCGCAAATCCGACTGCTGGGCCCCGGTGATCTCGATGGCGCTTTCCACCGTCACGGAGCGGCGTGCCAGTTCCAGTTTCACCAACCGATGCAGACGACTGAGGATGCCCATGAATCCCCTGGGTTTCATGGTGCCGAGGAGGCGTGCACATTGACGCACCTTGTCCTCGTCCAGCACCCCGTTCACCAAGCAACTCCTGAAAAGTTGCCGCGCCTCACGCTGGGCTTGTTTGGTTATTTTCATCGGTCTAAATAGCGTCTGGTCGAACCCGCACGCTGCTTGGAGTCATTTAATGCTGAAAAAACTCACGAACCGCCGGGCATCACGCCGTCAGTTGTTTTTCTGTCTCTGCGGAGAGGCGCTGCTGGTCCTCCGTGGTCAAAACCTTTCCGGTGACCGTGGCGGTGGTGCGAACCACCAGGCGGCCCACTTCCCGTTTCAACTGGACCAGCATCTGGGCCCGTTCCTGCATGGCCGCCTCTCGCGCCTTGGCCACGATTTGTTCGGCAGCTGAAATCGCCTTTTGGGTTTCCTGTTCGCGTACCCGGGCCGCCGCCTCTCGCGCCTCGTCAATCATCTTGTTGGCTTTGTCCCCGGCTTCGGCCAGGATTTTCTGGCGCTCCGCTTCCGTCCGCGCCACGTCCACCTTGATTTGTTCAGCGTGCGCAAGCGCATCCGCGATCTTTTCGCGCCGCGCCTGGAGCATGGCAAAGATCGGCCCGTAGGCAAAACGCCAAAGCACGAAAAACACAACGGAAAAACTGATCGTCTGGGCGACCAGGATTTTCCACTCGATGCCTAGCTTGTCCATGGCGCGATTATTTGACGACCAACCACGCGATGACCGCCCAGCCTTCTGCGAGAGCCATGCCCACGAACATGAAGGTTAGGATTTTTCCAAACATACCCGGATTTCGGGCCATGGCAGTAACCCCCCCTGCGGTGGCAATGCCAATACCGATGGCGGCTCCGCCAAAAGCGAGGCCAATGTGAACGTTCCCGACAGTTTCTGCTAGCATCATAACTATTATTTTTTTGTTTTTGTTGAACCAGCCGCCGATTTGCGAGGCGTCTGAAATTTACCTCAAGCCAACCCATGGCCGCGCGTGAACAAACTTCTAGTGCCCATGCTCCTCAGTATGGCTGCAAAGAGTGCCCACAAACGCCACTACCAGCATGGCAAACACGAATGCCTGCACCACACAGACAAAGGTCTCGTAAAAATACATCCCGGAGGCCAGGATCAGTGAAAACACCAGCGATTTGCCATGAAATATCATGTCCAGGATGCTTTCCCCGGCAAAAACATTCCCATACAACCGCATCGCCAGAGCCACGGGCCGCGCAAAAAGCACCGATAACAATTCCATGGCCCCGATGAATAAAAACAGCAGGAAAAACAGCGGATACAGAAACTTGCTGGTTTCCATTTTCACTCCAAAAATGTGTTTGATCAGCCCCCAAACACCATTGTACTTCACTGCCCAGTAGAGGCTCATGACCAGAAAAATCCCCGCCATGGCCACCGTAAGATTTGCATCTGTCGTGGGAGGACGAAATAACGGGGTAAATTCGCCCTTCTCTTTCACCCCAATGCTGCCAACACCTGGAACCAGGTCGGTCAGGTTGGAAAGAACAATGAATATGAAAAATGTGGTGGCAAAAGGAAACACCCAGCGTGTCACCCTCTTGTCCAGAATATCCCCAATCAACCCTTCCCAACCCTCCACCATGGCCTCAATCACATTCTGCAATCCAGAAGGCACTTCCTTGATGTTGTTCCAGGTGCCAATCCGCACCACAACCAAAATAAAGGCTGCCACCACCCAGGTGCAAATCATCGAGTTGGTAACCGGCAAACCCCAAACATGCAGAACGGCTGGCGCCGCAGCCTGCACCCCGGAATCCTCCTGCGACGCCGTCGAAGCCGCCACCACATTGGTCGCTCCCGCCGCGGAACTGGAATCATCCAAAGGCTGGGCAATGGACCCCAATTGACCGGTCAATAAAACCAGCCATACCGCCAAAATCCATTTTAAAACGGGTTTCACTTTTAAATTACTATGAATCCCTTGAGCCGGGACCAAATCATAATGATTATCTAAACCAATATTGCGTCAAGGGACGTAAAGACTGCCTCATCGTGAAAAAATTCACAAGCAATTTCTGAAATTATTTTAATGTGCGCACGTCCCAATCCCTGGCCAGGTTTGGCGATCACAGGTGAAGTTAAATTTATCAGGAAAAGTGTGGGCAAATTTGGGGTCAACCTGTTTTTTCCAGGCCCCTAAAGAGCCATTCCCTTGCCCTATCTTGCGAAAGGGAATTTTGATTCCCTGCGCAGGGCATTGACGGTTTTCGCGCCCAAATTCCCGGACTGATGGACTGGGCCAGCGGTTCCTGCCAGTTTTCTACCGGCCAGCAAAGCCATTGGGATGCGGCAAAAACCAACTTTTTGCGACCGCCCGTTTTGGGCGGCATCCAGGCACCCTAGAGCATGCCTTGGACCCTGTCCAAGGCCTCATTAAGTTTTGAGACATCCTTGCCTCCACCGCAGGCATTGGTGGGTTTGCCCCCGCCCTTGCCGCCCACAATGGGCGCGATGGTTTGGATTATTTTTCCGGCTTGAATACGTGAAACCAACTCCGGCGGGACGGTTGCCACCAATGAGGCGGATCCAGACTCCACACCCCCCAGGACCAGAACACCCTGAAACTGGCCTTTCAAAGCGTCGGCCATGTGTTGGAGGTATTCCATGCCAGCGTCGGGCACGGCTTGGGCAATCAAGGCAATCCCGTTGATGGTTTTTTGCTGGGCCAGCAGGGTTTGGGCATCGCGCCCGGCCTGGCGTCGCTGCCACGTTTTGACGGATTTTTCCAAATCCTTTTGCGCAAAAAGCAAGCCGTCCAGTTTTTTCTCCAATTCATGGACGGGCGCATTCAATTTGCCGGCGAAATCCCTGAGCATCCGGGCTTGTTGGCGGGTCATTTCGATGGCCGCCAAACCGGCCACCGCCTCAATCCGGCGCACCCCGGCGGCCACCGCATTTTCTGAAACGATGCGGAACATTCCAATCTCGCCGGTGGCGCGAACATGGGTGCCCCCGCATAATTCCATCGAATAACCGTCCAAGGCCCCTTCGTGCCCGCCCACCTGCACCACCCGAACCTGTTCGCCATATTTATCGCCAAAAAATTGCATGATGTCCTGGCGCCCTTTCACCTGGTCAAACCGGATTTCCATCCAGGATACCTGCCCGTTTTCCAGGATTCGTTCATTCACCAGCGATTCGACATCGCAAATTTGCGCCGGGGTGAGCGGTGCGGAATTAAAATCGAAGGTTAATTTATCCGCGCCCACATGGGATCCTTTTTGGGTAACGTCATTGCCCACAATTTGGTGGAGGGCCCAATGCAGAAGGTGCGTGACGGTATGGTGCCTTTGAATGGCATTGCGGGTGGGACGATTGACCTGCACGGTGACTGCGGCGCCCACGGGGGGAGCCTCCACGCCGGCCAGAAAATGCAGGAAAACCGGGCCGGATTTCCGGGTGGTAACCACACCCCATGAGTGGTTTTGGCCCAGGATTTCCCCTTGGTCCCCCACCTGACCGCCCATCTCCGCATAACAGGGGCTCGCATCCAGAATCACTGCGGTTTTATCCTTCAATTGCGCCACTTCCAGGACTTTTGCCGAAGCGGAGAATTGGTCGAAGCCCACAAAACGGGTGGGCTGGTTTGTTGTTATTTGAGTAAGGGAAATAATCTCCCGCTTCTGCGCAGACCTTGCCCTTTCCCGCTGTTCGGTCATCAGGGTCTCAAACCCTGCCGCGTCCACACCCACATTTTGCTCGCGCGCCATTAATTCGGTCAGGTCCAGCGGAAAACCATAGGTGTCGTATAACTCAAAAACCCAACTGCCGGGCAGAACCGGCTGGGTGCCGGGGGCGGAAGCGTCGTGCGGGGCCGGGTATTGCGACCGCAATTCCTCCATGCGGGCGTTGAAAATTTCAATGCCACGGTCCAGGGTTTTGTTAAATGACTCCTCCTCGGTGCGGATGACTTCCTGCACCGCCTGCCTGCGGCTGCGGATTTCCGGAAAGACATCCCCCATGGTTCGAGCCAGCACATCCACCAGCTTGTAAAAGAAGGGTTCCCGGAAGCCCAGTGTCCGGCCATAACGCACCGCCCGGCGCAAAATGCGGCGCAAGACATAATGCCGGTCGGAATTCCCCGGCATAATCCCATCCGCAATGGCAAAACCCAGCGTGCGGATATGGTCTGCGATCACGCGAAAAGCCACATCCACCTGTTCCTGCCGCGTCCGCGCCAGGCTTCCCGGCTCCGGCAGCGTGGACCCGTATCGGCATCCGCTCAAGCCCTCCAGGGCGTCAAACAACGGCCTGAAAATGTCCGTCTCGTAATTCGAAATCCGCGCATTTTTGAAATCCGTGAACCCGCGGGTTCCCTGTATGATGGAGGTGACCCGTTCAAAGCCCATCCCCGTGTCCACATGCCGGGCTGGCAACGGGGAATAGGTTCCATCCGGGTTGGCATTGAACTGAATGAACACCAGGTTCCAAATTTCGATGCAGCGCGCGTCCCCCTTGTTGACTAACGACCCGCGCGTGTCTCCCTCAGGGGTTAGGTCCACATGTAATTCAGAACAGGGACCGCAAGGCCCCGTTTCGCCCATCATCCAGAAATTATCCTTCTTGTTGCCATTCACTATGTGAACGGCGGGATCCAAGCCGGCAGATCTGAATTTGGCGGCCCAAAAATCCCAGGCTTCCTGGTCAAAGGCGCTGGGGTCTTTCAACGAGGCGTTGGGGGCATAGACCGTGGCATAAAGGCGCTGGGGGGGAAATTGCCAGACGCCGACAATGAGCTCCCACGCCCAGTCTATGGCTTCGCGTTTGAAATAATCGCCAAAGCTCCAATTGCCGAGCATTTCAAAAAAAGTATGATGGTAGGTGTCCAGGCCCACGTCATCCAGGTCGTTGTGCTTGCCGCCGGCGCGTATGCATTTCTGCGTGTCCGCCGCCCGTCCTGGCTGGTAGGGACAGGGTGTCTGGCCCAAAAAAATCGGAACAAACTGGTTCATACCCGCGTTGGTGAAAAGCAAGTTGGGCGAATCAGGCATGAGCCTGGCCGAAGGCACAATGGCATGCTGCTTGGATCGGAAAAAATCGAGGAAATCCTGGCGGATTTCCGTGCTGGTACGAATGCGTGTCTGGTTCATTTTAACCCAAATTGATTCCGCGCAATCCCAGCCGCCCCGGGCGGCTGGGAAGACGCGATAAAGACTGGAGCCTAACACAAAACCGGGCCTTATGGCGAGCCAAGTTTTAGGCGAACCAGCCCCTGATGTAAAACCCACCCAAAATCCTGTGCCCCTCCACAAAAAAACACTTGAGATTTTTTGAAAATGGACGACATATATGGGTGCGGCTTGCTGTGACGGCACAGCGTGTTCTTTGAGCAATTTGAGTGACAGGAAAAATTACGGGATCACAGTTCGGAAACCTGATCCCCAACCCCTTTCCCTGCCCTGTTCGTGATTCGAAGCAATCCTTGAACCGTAATTAAAACGATCACGGGATGGATCTGGGCGATGGATGACATGCCTTCAATGGAAGTTTAACATCGTTCAGGAAGTCCCACATGTAGCAATACATGTTCAAAGGTTATGTTAGACACGGCAATGGCGGGGTTTATTTTTTGAATGGCAGTCTGCCTTTTGCAAAAAGCCTGGGCTGCTATTGAACCCCTAACCCCCAAATTCCGGCCATGCCCCGCCCCACCGGAATCCTTTTTAAAAAATCAGATGCAAAAGCCTTTTTCCACCGTTGGCACATGATAGGCTATCCACATGGGGCAGGAAGATTTGTTTCAAACCAAGCGCGGAAAAGCCATGGGCATCTCCAATGACCCCGCAGTTCCTGAACGCACCTCACGGTCTCCCTTGGCAACCCGGATGCGGCCCAGGAACCTCACGGAATTCACCGGTCAAACCCATATTTTGGCGCCAGGCCAACTCCTATGGCGGGCCATCGAGGCGGACCGGATCCAATCCGTCATTTTCTACGGTCCCCCAGGCACGGGCAAAACTTCGCTGGCACGAATCATCGCCGGGCGGACCCGAAGCCGGTTCGAGCAGCTCAGCGGCGTGGAATCCAACGTGGCAGACATGCGCCGCGTCCTGGCGGGTGCGGTCCAGTGGCTGGACAGCGCCGGGGAACCCACGCTCTTGTTCATTGACGAAATCCACCGTTTCAACAAGGCACAGCAGGATATACTGCTGCCGGAGGTGGAAAACGGGTCCATACGGCTCATCGGCGCAACGACGCATAACCCCTTTTTCTTTGTCAATCCGGCGCTGGTTTCCCGATCCCAGATATTCGAACTCAAACCCCTTTCCGAAACAGAGCTTTTGACCCTGCTCAAGCAAAGCCTGCAGGACAAGGAACGCGGCCTGGGACATCTCAAGTTGAATGCCGCCCCGGCAGCATTGGACCACCTGGCGCGGCTCTCGGATGGAGACGCACGCAAAGCCTTGAATTCATTGGAGATTGCAGCCCTCACCACACCGCCGGAACCCGACGGAACCATCCACATCACCCTCCCCATGGCGGAGCAGAGCATTCAAAAAAAAGCGGTTGTTTACGAGGGGAACGGCGACGCCCACTATGACACCATCTCCGCCTACATCAAATCCATACGTGGCAGCGACGCGGACGCCGCTCTTTACTGGCTGGCCAAAATGATTCATGCCGGGGAAGACCCGCGTTTCATAGCCCGGCGCATGGTCATCAGTGCGGCGGAAGACGTGGGGCTGGCCGATCCAATGGCATTGGTCCTGGCCAATGCGGCGCTGGCTGCGGCAGAATACGTGGGCTGGCCTGAGGCGCGCATCCCCCTGGCCGAGGCAACCATTTACCTGGCCACGGCCTCAAAAAGCAATTCTGCGTGCGTGGCCATTGATGCCGCCCTGGCGGATGTCCAGACCGGGCGCACCCTGCCGGTGCCCAATGCCTTGCGGGATGGACATTACGCCGGGTCCCAGCGCCTGGGTCACGGGCAGGGTTACCAATACCCGCACGACGCAAAAAATCATTTCATTCCCCAGGATTACATGGGTGAAACCCGCGCCTATTACAACCCCACATCACAGGGGGTGGAGAAAAAGATTCAGGAAAGGGTGAAACAATGGCGGGCCGAATTTGCGGCCATTCGCAGCGAAAAAGATGGAAACAAAAGCGCTTAAAATGGATTTGCGTCGGCGCATGCGCGCAGAGCTGGCAAAGGTGAGCCCCGCAGTGCGCCTGGCCGCCTCCCTGGAGGCTTGCGAACGTTTAAAACCCCAACTGCACTGCGCCGCAGCCATCCTCTTTTTTGCCCCGCTCCCGGATGAATTGGACCTTTGGCCGGTGCTGGAGGATGCCTTGGCACGCGGCATTTCATGCGCCCTGCCCAGTTTCAACTCCACCACCCAAACCTACTCCGCCCGGCTTATCACCAATTTGGAAAATCAAATCGTGCCTGGACAATTTGGGGTGCGCGAACCTCACCCATCCTGCACGGAGATTCCCATGGACCAGTTCAACCTGATTCTCGTCCCGGGAATGGCGTTCGATTTGGAGGGCAACCGCCTGGGAAGGGGATTGGGCTTTTATGACCGCATCCTGGCGAATATCTCCAGACTCAAATGCGGTGTCTGCCACGATGGCCAGCTCTTCCCCAAAATCCCCTCCGAATCCTCGGATGTACGGCTGGATTTTGTGCTGACCCCGTCAAAGCTGGTGCGCTGCAAATCCTGAAAGCCTGTCTAAAAATTCGGAAAGGTGCTGCGGCTGAGTATTTTGGACTTGGGCATGACGGAACTGTCGGCACATTCCCGTAGCGGACTGTAACGGCGGCGACAACAAAGCCCCAGTCACAGCACTCCTCCCAATTGAACTGGAGCCAGGCGGCCCGCCAAGCAAAACTGGCCATAAACTTGGCAATAAACAGTTGCCCCCCAATTCAATTGGATTTAAATTTAACGCTAGGAATTTCGACCATGAAAACCAAACTGCACTCCCTCCTATTCATCGGGCTGATGCTTCTCGCTGGCGTTCATTCAACCATGGCGCAAGTCACAAATCTGGGTATCGCCCCGGCACCGGGCGGACAATCCGTGCTTTACTGGCCGGTGAGCAGCACGAATTACGTGTTGCAGACGACCACGAATCTGGCCACGCCGAACTGGGTGGCTGTGCGCTCGGCTTACCCGGTCAATGCGGGGCAGGTAACCAATTCGGCTCCGTCAGGCTTCTTTCGGTTGCAGCCGGTGACAGTGCCGGCAGGCATGGCCTTGGTTCCGGCGGGCTGGTTTACAATGGGCGACACAGTGGATGGGCTGACCAATGCCATCCCCACCAACATTTTCGTGTCGGCGTTTGTAATGGACGTGAATCTGGTCACTTTTAGCTTGTGGCAAACGGTGTATAAGACTGCAACCTCCTCTAAAGGTTATGCTTTTGACCATCCCGGCGTGGGCAAGGGGACGAATTATCCGGTGGAGACGGTGAACTGGTATGATTGCGTGAAGTGGTGCAATGCACGCTCGGAGTTATCGGGACTGACCCCGTGCTATTATACGGATGCGAATTTGACGCAGGTTTATAAAACCGGGGATGTGGATGCCGTCTATGTGAACTGGACTGCAAGCGGCTATCGTTTGCCGACGGAAGCGGAGTGGGAGAAGGCTGCTCGGGGCGGGTTGAGCGGGCTGCGGTTTCCGTGGGGCAACATCATTGATGAAAATCTGGCCAACTACTACGGATTTACCAATAGCTTCAGCTATGACCGAGGCCCCAACGGTAACAACTCTATTGCTAGCATCGGAGGAGCGAATCCGGCGACCAGTCCGGTGGGTTCGTTTGATGTGAATGCCTACGGTTTATATGACATGGCTGGGAACGTGAATGAATGGTGTTGGGACTGGTATGGCACGCCATATGGCCAACCGACCATAAACAACCCAACGGGAGGGCCAGCATCGGGCGTCCGTGTGTTGCGCGGCGGCAATTGGTACAACACCGCCGACTTTTCGCGGTGCGCCAATCGCTTCTCCTTCTACCCGAACTATACCGACTTCGGCTTTGGGTTCCGTTGTGTGAGGGGCCTTTAGTTTTTGTCCTTTTACGCTTTAAGCCTTTTGAACCGGAGCGGGGGCGGTCATGCTGAGGGGCAGGCGAACAAAAACCAGCCTCGCGCAGCGGTGAAATTACTTTGGGCTAAATTGACACGGCCGGGAGCGACAACTTTTTGACCAAGCTGCAAGACCTGCTGGTCTATTTGATCCCGCAACTGAACAAATTTCCGCGCAACCAGAAAAGAGCAAACGCGACAAATCAAAAGTAGAAAAACGCAAGCGGGTACCGGTCCAAAAAAGACCAAAGACGGGGTTTTCGATAGAACGTGTGATGAAAAGCGGGCGAAAGCGCCGGCACCCTTAACGATGCTGGTAATCCGTCATTCCACCCATTCCATTCTCCCAATCCTGCGGAGCGTCCCAGGGGCGGACAGAGGCGTTGTCAGGCACCGTGCTGGAACATCCCGTGAGTCCCACGGCCATGGCAACGGCAACCAAAAACAAAACCAAAATGGGAAACAACCGTTTCATCAGAAATCAGGTGTCAGGATGAGCGGGCGTGACTTCATCCCCCTCAATCGGCTCGCCAATTTTCCAACCTGGTACAATATTGGCAATGCTGCGATTCTTCTCAACCGTGCGAAGGATGACCTTGGCCACCAGTTTGCCTTGACGGCTCACCAGCAATTCCGCATCGGGGACAGCCCCGGAATCATCCCCAATATTTAAAACCACGAAATCCCATTTGGGATCCACCACCAAAACCTTGCCTTTCAGGCCGGGCGGCAGTTTGATGTCAAAATCCGGTCCGATCAATTCACGGAGATGGTTTTTGGTGATGACCAACTGATGATTAAGCAGGCTGTTTTCCCCATTGAGAGCTGCAATCTGCTTGTTGGCATCCTTCAACTGTTTATTCAGGGCAACCACTTGGTCAGGGGTCAGACCCGTGGCGCCATAGGCAGCGAGCTTATTCTGGGCGTCATCCCGCTGGGAGGTGACATCGGAGAGCTTTTGGTTGAGCTGATCCACCTGCCGCGTTTCGGCGTCCGCTCGGGCCACTGCCTTGTCCAGACTCGATTTTGTATCCGCCAGGTCCTGTTGCGTTTGGGCGAGATCACTCTGGGTTTTCTTGAGCTTGGTCCGCGTCTGGGCCAGATCGGTCAGGGCGGTCACCTTGGCGGTGTGTTCATCATCCCGTTGTTTGGTCAGGGCCGGCACTTGGTTGGACACCACATAATAGTCCAGACCGCCGGCAGCAAAGCCGGCCACAATTGCCACAATAAGCGCGATACGGAGTAACATTTTAGTTCGTAGATCAGGTCAAATTTAGTCCCTTGCCCGTTCCATGTCAACGCCCTTCAAGGATTGATGATGAGAAATTTATAGGACCTCAAAAAGGCGCAATCTTCTCCCCTGCCCCTCATTCATGGCTCGTCCTGCCCTCAGCCGGCGCCTTTGGCCCCTTATAGGGTTTCATTAGCTCCAACATTTCACCCACGGCCTGGCCAAGCCCGCAAAAAACCGCCCGGCTCACGATGGCATGTCCTATATTCAGCTCCACAAGGTGCGGCACCTTCAGGAGGGTGGGAACATTCCTGTAATTAAGCCCATGACCGGCGTTTACCTTGAGACCCAATTCATGGGCATGCTGCGCCCCATCGGTCAATTCCTTCAGCACGGCGACGCAAACGCTGGAATCGTCAAAATGAGAGGCAAATCTGCCTGTGTGCAGTTCCACGTATTGCGCCCCCACCCGACGGCTGGCCTCGATCTGTCTGGGATCGGGATCAATAAACAGGCTCACCTCTATGCCTGCCTGGGCCATTTTTTGGCAGGTACGGGTTAATGCCTCCTCGGAACCGGCCACATCCAATCCTCCCTCGGTGGTCAATTCCTGGCGGCGCTCGGGAACAAGACAGATGATATCCGGTTTCAGCTTCAGCGCCACATCCACGATCGCCGGCACATTGGCCATCTCCAGGTTCAGTCGGCACTTGATTTTGCTTCGGAGCTGAAAAACATCCCTATCCAGGATATGGCGGCGATCTTCCCGGAGATGGGCGGTAATGCCATGGGCACCTGCCGCCACGCAGACTTGGGCCGCCAATGTGGGATCCGGCTCCCCGCTGGCCAATCCCCGGTACCGGGCTTCCCGCAGGGTGGCGATATGATCTATGTTGACACCTAGTTTGAGCATGTGTGGCAACGGCTGCGGAGACTCCCTCCATTCCAAATGGCAGAACCCCCGAAACGCCGTCATTCGAGAATGACCGAAGGCCGGGCTTTTTGGCAATGGGAAAGAAGACCTCGCTGATGGTTGGGGCGCATCTCAGTTTTTAGGCTGGTGAAATTTGCGTGGAGGAAATGTGAAGCGGTCGGTTTGAAACCATTTCTAGCCTCGAAGGAATGGGCCATTTCAAGCGCACGCAACAACCCAGCGCCTCTGGTTTCCTCGCCCCGCCAGCGGAGCGCGGGGAGAGGATTAAGGAGAGGGGAGATCGCAAACATCCAATGCGATAAATAAACCATCTCACTTCCCGAAAGCTCGGCGCCACCCCTCCTCGGTCCCCGCCATCCATGGAGATTGATGGGGAGGGAGAGCGGAGCAGTTGGTTTGTGGAGGATTATAAAAATTCAAACGCGGAGGCTGAGAGGGACTCTCCCAAAAACTGAGATGCGCCCTAGTGAACGGTGCCATTCAATTTCTGGTTGCGCGACCCTCTGATTCCGGCTTTCATTTCGCGTGCCTAAGTTCAGGGTATTCCTTTGTTACTGGTTTCCCGTGCTGGTGTGGATGGGCGTCATTTTTACCGCCTCGGCCGACAGCCACTCCTACCAGCATTCCTCAGCCTTGTTTGAACCGCTCATGCGCTGGCTATTCCCGCATATTTCGGCGGAGCGGATGGATCTATGCCATCATTATTTTCGAAAGTGCGCCCACTTGACGGAATACGGAATTTTTGCCCTGCTTGTCTGGCGTGCCATCCATCAACCCCGCCCGGGCCTGCCAAAGCCCTGGCTCTGGAAAGAAATGCTCATCACCCTGGCGGTGGTCTTTCTTTACTCAACCACGGATGAATATCATCAATCTTTTGTTCCCACCCGCACACCCCTTTTCAGCGATTGCCTGATAGACACCACCGGGGGTGCCCTGGCGCTGGCCGGCGCATGGGCTTTGCGGAAACTTCGGTCCGGGAAACGGCAATGAAACACCCCCTCGCCTGGGTGCTGGCAGCTTACACCGCAGGTGTGGTTATAGGCCATTTTTTCCAAATGCCATGGCTCTGGCTTTTCGGCATGGCCCTGGCGGCGTGGACGATCTCCTTTTTTCTTCCCCGAACCCGGTTTGTGGGGATGGCATTGACACTGGCGCTGGCTGGATGGATGAATGCCCAACTCCATGAGCTTCCCCTGGCTGCGGATGATTTGCGGCGGATCCTCGGCAGCGACCCAGCCTGGGTTTCCATCAGGGGCACGCTTGAATATTCTCCCACGCTCCACGAGGTGAATGGCAAGCATGACCAGGGCGTGATGGGCATGGGGATGGTTAGGGTGAATGCCATCAAACTGGGCGATGATTGGCAGGTCGCCTCGGGAACTTTGCTGGCCACGGCGCCGGGCGACCCCGGACCTCTTTTTTTCACGGGTCAATCGGTGGAAATCAATGGCGTTGCCGCCCCTCCGCCAGGACCGCTGGCAGACGGGTTGTTTGATGAACGCAGTTATTTGGCCGCGCGCAACATCTATTTTGAACTCAAGGCACCAACCTTGCAGGATTGGCAAACGTCCCTTCCCCTGCGACACACTCCGCCCCTGACCGACCGGTTCCTGAACTGGGCAAAGGGGACTCTGGCGATGGGTTTACCCGTGGAGGATGAGCCCCTGCGGCTGCTTTGGGCCATGGCCCTGGGCTGGCGCACCGGCCTGCATGGAGCCATTAGCGACCCCTTTCTCCAGGCTGGCACCATGCACATGTTTGCCATTGACGGGTTGCGCATCGCGCTGCTCTCGGGAATTTTGGTGGCGGTTCTGCGGGCCATGCAGCTTTCCAGGGGTTGGAGCGGGCTTCTGGTCATTCCTCTCATCTGGTTTTACACCGCAGCCACCCACTGGGAGGCTCCTGCGGTAAGGGCTTCCATCATGATGACCATCGTGCTGGGTGGTTGGGCCATGAAACGGCCTCATGATCTCCTCAATTCACTCGCCTGCGCGGCCTTGATCATATTGGTGGCAGACCCCCGCCAACTGGGCGAGGCCAGTTTCCAGCTCTCCTTTTTCGTCATGCTTAGCCTGGCCCTGATGATTCCTGCTTTTCATCAAGCGACTCAATCCTGGTTCCAACCCGACCCTTTGCTGCCGCTTGTCTTGGTCCCGCGCCCGGTCCGGGCGGGGTTATGGACGGCAAGGTGGTTGAACGATTTGTTCATCACCTCGCTGGCAGCCTGGCTGGGTTCCCTGCCCCTTTCCATCAAATATTTTCACCTGGCCAGCCTTGTCTCCACCCCGGCCAACCTGCTGGCTGTCCCGTGCGGAACACTGGCATTGATGGCCAACCTGGCCGCCCTGGCCACGGGAAGCTGGGCCTGGCCACTGACGATTCTGTTCAATCATGCAGCCTGGTTTTTCATGGTGGCCATGACGTGGGCAAGCACAACTGCAGCTTCCCTGCCCGGCGCATTTTTTTACATCTGCGACATCCCTTGGTGGCTGGTATTGGCTTATTATGCCGGGATCATCTGGGTTTTTGCCGGAAAAATCCCGTCCGGCAGGCATCGCGCCCGCATTGGGATTTTTTTGTTTGTTCTTTTCCTCGCTTCCCTCTGGGGCATGGAACATTGGAGGAGGGAACCGCGATTGACTGTGCTGCCTTTGAATGGCGGCCACGCCGTTTACCTGGCGGCCCGTCATAGCCGGGATGACCTGCTGCTGGATTGCGGCAATGGGTCTGCCTTTGAATCCATCCTCAAACCTTTTTTGAGGGCCCAAGGCGTGAATTTTTTACCCCGGGTGGTGCTCACCACCAGTGACGTGCGCAACGCCGGCGCCGCGGCCGCTTTGGCTTCCAGTTTCCATTTGGGCGAGCTATGCACCGGCGTCGGCCCGGACAATTCACCGCGTCTCCGGCAGGTCTGGTCCACCTTGCCCGCAAACAAGATTCACATCACCCCATTGCATGCCGGCGATACCTTTGGGGTTTGGACGGTGCTCTACCCACCCGCGAACCCCACTTTCAGCCGGTCTGATGACAATGCCCTGGTGCTATCGGGAAACCTGTCAGGATTGAAAGTCCTCCTGCTGTCCGACCTCGGGCCACAGGGACAGGCTCAATTGCTGGAACAATCCATCCCTGTGGCCGCAGACGTGCTGGTTTGCGGGTTGCCTGCGGAAGGCGAACCCATTGGAAACGGTCTCCTGGCCGCCATCCACCCCAAAGCCGTGGTGGTGGCAGACTCATCCTACCCAGCCACACGAAAGGCCGGCCATGCCTTGAAATCCCGCCTGGAAAGTTCCTCCGCAAAAATTTTCTACACCAGCCAGGAGGGCGCCATCACCCTGGTGGCCAATCCTTCAGGATGGCAACTGGCCAGCGTTTCGCGGAATCTCATGGATTGGCCCTCTCAAAACCCTCCCTCCCCGTGAATTGACCCACACCTGCGTCCATGCCCGCTCAAACGGCCTTTTAATTGCCTTCAATTTGATTTATAACCAGAAAGACGGTCAAGGCGACGCGCCATTTCACTGGTGTATTCGCGGCCAAGCGTGTCTTTGTGCCGGGCAACCCAATCCGTCAATCGGGTTCCACCCAATGGCGGGGAATCCACAAAGAGCCGGCCTTCCATCAATCCCCGAATCTCCTCGCGGGTAATGATGACATCCCGGACAAACCAGCCTGCCACACAACATGCCCAGTACCCAAGCCCCGGCGGAACACTGATGATGGGCCGGTTTAAGCCCAGCGTTCGGTTCACCATCTCCACCAACCCGCGATAGGTGAACGTCTCCGGTCCGATGGCATTGATTATTTCATCCCCATCCCCCATTGCTTTCTCAACGGCTGCAGCCGCCAGGTCATCCACGCAAATGGGTTGCAGCTTGTATTCTCCAGACCCAAACACCCCAAACAATGGTAGATGACGCAACGACCAGGCAATATTATTGACCAACACGTCTTCTTTTCCGAACAAAACGGTGGGGCGCAAAATACAGTGGGAAACGCCGAGAGAGGTGAGGACCGATTCCAACTCCGCCTTGCCCTTAAAATAAGGCAAGTCAGACTGAATGTCAGGATGGGTGATGCTGACATGAACAATCCGCCGCACGCCCGCATCCTTTGCCGCTTGAAACAGGATTTTGGTGTTGGCAACCGCCTGCTTATGCGTGAACAACCGGTGATCAAAGCGCACCCAATAGGTGTTGATGAGCGCCTCCACTCCGCGCAGTGATTCCTTCAACTTTTCAGGATGGTCGAAATTGAAGGGAACCACCTGAACCTTGCCGCCAAACGGGTTCTCTCGATTCAAGGAATTGGTCAGCGTAACAACCGAGTGCCCGGCATCAAGCAGGCGATGGGCAATATAACGCCCTGAATACCCAAATGCTCCTGTTATTGCGGCACGCATTCTATTTTAAGCGGACAACACCATGGCAAACGCCACGAACCCATGAACAAAATATTCAAACAATTCTCCCACACTAATCCCAGTGGGTCAAATGTTGAACGTATCCGTGTCAGCAACCGATTGCTCTGGTATGAAAGACGAGCAACAGCGATTTCTGGCGCTCTTGGGCCAACTGCCCGTTCGCCTGACGGCAGAGCAAGCGGGCTGGGTGTTGAACTGCCAGCCGCACGACTTTCCCGCGCTGGTCAATGCGCGGCTACTCAAGCCACTGGGCAATCCCTCGCAAAATTCTACCAGGTATTTTGCCACAGTGGACGTGGTTGATCTGGCAAAAGACCGCTCCTGGCTGGTCAAGGTCACAAATACGATCTGCCAGCATTGGCAGAGGCAAAATGCGGCAAAAAAGCAAAAACTGAACGGAAACGGGCGCAAAAGCGGGTTTGAATTGGGCGAAATCAAAGAAAATCAGGCGGTTGCCCGCTAAAATAAGCCTTCCCCCGGGGTAATTCTTATTTTATATTTAAGCACTTTTCTAAAATAAGGCGTTTGGTCCGCTGGGCTTGTTTTAGCCGTTAAAACAGGAAAATGATGTTTTTATGCGAGCAGGCAAATATGTAAAACAAGTGGAAGGATACCGGGCTTTCATCCCAGCCCCGCTTCCACCGCTGCCGCCCATTGCGATGGATGCGGAACTGACCCGGCTGCTGTCCGAAGCGGATCATGCCCTTGGACGGCTGGACGGCGTCACCTCCATTTTGCCCAATTCTGATTTATTCGTGTCCATGTATGTCCGCCATGAGGCGGTGCTAAGTTCGCAAATCGAGGGCACGCAAAGCACGCTTGAAGACGTGCTGCAATTTGAGATGGACGCCAAAGGCCAGGAGCATCCCAAAGACGTTGAGCAAGTCTTCAATTACGTCCGCTCCATGAATCACGGCTTGAAGCGTCTGAATTCCTTGCCGCTTTCCTTGCGCCTCATTCGGGAAATCCATGAAAAACTTTTGCAGGGCGTTCGCGGCGCGAACCGCACGCCGGGAGAATTCCGCCGCAGCCAGAACTGGATCGGCCCGGCGAACTGCACCTTGGCGACGGCCACCTTTGTCCCGCCTCCAGTCCATGACATTCAGGAGGCGCTCGCCAACCTGGAAAAATTCCTGCAGGATGAAAAGACCTACCCGACATTGATTCAATGCGGCCTGGCTCATGCGCAATTTGAAACCATTCACCCATTTCTGGATGGCAATGGCCGTGTTGGGCGCTTGCTCATTACTTTCCTGCTCTGCCAGCGTGGCATTCTGAAATTTCCCCTGCTGTATCTGAGCCATTACCTCAAATTCCACCGGGCGGAGTATTACGACCGGCTTATGGCAATCCGTAACGACGGCAATTGGGAGAGCTGGTTAAAATTCTTCCTCAAGGGCGTGGGAGAGGTCAGTCGTTCGGCCACTGAAACAGCCCGGAAAATTTTGGAACTGCGGCAGAAGCATCAAGCTCTGATCCGGGACAAAGCTTCCAACCAGACAAATGCCGGGCTGCTGTTGGATTACCTGTTTGAACAGCCGATGGTGAACGTGCGACTTGTCGAAGACCACGTCAAATGCGCCTTTGTGACTGCGGACAAACTGCTCAAGCAGTTTGAAGAACTCGGCATCGTGAAGGAAGTCACGGGCGGGCGACGCAATCGGCGTTACGAATATTCGCCCTACCTGGCGTTGTTTGAACCTGCGGAAATCAACTAGACGGGGTTGCTGACCTGGATACCAAGATGCGGCATGATGCTGGAGCGAAAACTGATTGAAAAAATCAAAACCATACCCGAAGCGTTCTGGTGAGATTTTTCCAATGAATTTGCACCCCGTAGATTAAGCCAGACTGGCCTTTTGAATTTCGCTTTTCGGGTTAAGGAGCCTGTTTGAAAATTCGGAGGGATGCTGTTTTTGTGCCCGAGCCGGAGCGGTTGTGAGGGGGCTTGGCCGAACAGCCGCCGGTGAAGTGGAGCAAGAATGCGCGTTGGTCACGGCAACCTGGTTTTTGATAGTCAGAAATCAGTTTTTTGCCCCGAGGCATCATTCTTTCGAGTTTGCATTCGCGTCATTTTGAAATACTCTGGCGGTCAAGACGCACAAGAACAATGGATTAAGTTCTGGATCGCCTGCCGGGAAATGAAGCAACGCCGCCATGCTGAAAAGATATTTCTGGAATGACGCCGCCCCGTTCTGCTCCAGCCCCGGCGCGGAATGCCGGTGATGTTCCGCATGAGTTTCCAGTCCTATACAAGCATGGAAGTCATTGACAACATCAATCAACTGCTGGGCGACAACCTGAAGCAGACGATTACGCCGGGATCAAAGCTCAAAATCGCGGCGTCGTGCTTTTCCATCTACGCCTTCGAGTCACTCAAGGCAGAACTGGAAAAGATTGATTCGCTTCAGTTCATTTTCACTTCACCCACGTTTGTTCCCGGCGAAGTGACGGACAAGTTGAAAAAAGAGCATCGCGAATTCCACATTCCCAAACTGGAGCGCGAGCGCAGCCTTTACGGCAGTGAATTTGAAGTCCGTCTGCGCAATGAACTCACCCAGCGTGCCATTGCCAAAGAGTGCGCGGAATGGATGCGGCAGAAGGCGATCTTCCGGTCAAATCGCGGGAACGCCCCGATGCAACAGTTTGCCGCCGTCACGGCCGGGGATAAAGAATCGGTGTATCTGCCGCTGCACGGATTTACCGCCGTTGATCTGGGTTACGAAAAAGGCAACGCTGTCTCCAATTTCGTCAACCGTTTCGATGAGCGATCCTTCACCTCGAACTATCTTTCGCTTTTTGATCAAATCTGGAGCAACCCGGAAAAGCTCGAAGATGTGACGGCCCGGCTTTGCGAGCACATCGCCTCCGTGTATCAGGAAAATTCGCCCGAGCGCATTTACTTCCTGATGCTCTACAATATTTTCAGCGAATTCTTGGAAGACATCACGGCGGACGTTTTGCCTAACGACCGCACGGGTTATCAAGACAGCCTGGTGTGGAAGAAGTTGTTCAACTTCCAGCGCGATGCCGCCACCGGCATCATCAACAAGCTGGAAACCTACAACGGTTGTATCCTCGCGGACAGCGTGGGGCTGGGGAAAACCTTCACCGCCCTGGCGGTCATCAAGTATTACGAGTTGCGCAACCGGTCTGTTCTGGTTCTTTGCCCCAAAAAACTCACGGACAACTGGCTCACCTACCGGGGCAATCTGATCACCAACATTTTTGCCAAGGACCGCTTCGGCTACGATGTCCTTTGCCATACCGACTTGCTCCGTGAAAGCGGCCTGTCTGTCAGCGGTATGCCGCTCAACCGTGTCAACTGGGGCAATTACGATCTGGTGGTCATTGACGAGTCGCACAACTTTCGCAACAACGATCTCTACCGCGAACGCGAGACCCGCTATCAGCGTCTCTTGAACCAGGTCGTCCGGCAGGGCGTGAAAACCAAAGTGCTGATGCTCTCCGCCACCCCCGTGAACAACCGCTTCTCGGACCTGAAAAATCAGCTCGCGTTGGCTTACGAAGGCGACCCGGAAAATCTCAGTTCCAAGTTGAAATCCGACAAGCACATTGATGAAATCTTCCGCCGTGCCCAGGCCGCGTTCAATGCGTGGTCCGCACTGCCGCCAGCAGAACGCACCGCCACCGCGATTCTAAATGCCCTCGACTTTGATTTTTTTGAGGTGCTGGACAGTGTGACCATCGCCCGCTCGCGGCGTCACATTCAGACCTATTATGACACGAAAGACATTGGCACCTTTCCCGAACGGCTCAAGCCGTTGTCCTTCCACTGTCAGCTCACGCACCGCAAGGACGTCATCGGCTTCAACGAGATTTTTGACCGCCTGAGCAAACTCTCGCTCGCGGTGTATGCCCCCTTGAGCTACGTGCAACCGAGCCGGCTGTCCGGCTACGAGGAACTTTACGACCCTGATTCGGATCAAGGGCATGAGAATCTCAAACAGTCGGGACGCGAAAAGGGCATTCAGGCGTTGATGACGGTCAACCTGCTCAAGCGTCTGGAAAGCTCCGTCCATTCCTTCCGGCTCACCCTGAAAAGTCTGGCCGGCAATCACCAAAGCACGCTGGACAAAATTGCCGCCTACAAGAAAACCGGGCGGGACGCCACCTTTGCCGATGTCTCGGCCGCCTTCGCGGATGTGGAACCCGATGATGACGACGAACCGCCGAATCCCGAAGATTCCCAGATTGGAAGCAAGGTGCAGATCAAACTTTCCGACATGGACATCCCGAGCTGGGAGCAGGAGTTGTCGGCGGATCTGGTCATCATCAATGATTTGATTTCCGAAATGGAGAAGGTCACGCCATCAGATGACGCCAAGCTCCAGCACCTCAAAACCACCATTCTCAGCAAGCTGGCTTCGCCCATCAATCAGGGCAACCGCAAAGTCCTTATTTTTACCGCGTTTGCCGACACGGCCGATTACCTGTTCGATCACCTTTCTCCTTTCTTTCTCGAATCTCAAAGCATTCATACCGCCGAGGTCACTGGCGGTAATCGCCGTCAACGCAGCACGCTTAAAAAAAACTACGATTTCCAATCGCTACTCACGCTCTTTTCGCCACTGTCCAAACAGAAAGCCGCCATTCTGCCCAAGGAGCCGGACGAGATTGATCTGCTCATCGGCACGGACTGTATTTCCGAGGGGCAAAACCTTCAGGATTGCGATTATCTGGTCAACTACGACATCCACTGGAATCCCGTCCGCATCATCCAGCGCTTTGGCCGCATTGACCGCATCGGCTCGCAAAACGCGTCCATCCAGTTGGTCAACTACTGGCCCGACATCACGCTGGACGATTACATCAATTTGAAGGAGCGCGTCGAAAACCGGATGATCATTGCCGATGTCACCGCCACCGGCGATGACAACCCGCTGGATTCCCGCGCCAATGATGTCGCCTATCGTCGCGAACAACTCCGACGTTTGCAGGATGAAGTCGTAGAACTGGAAGACCTCAAGACTGGCATCTCCATCACCGATCTGGGTTTGAACGATTTTCGCATGGATCTCGTGAACTATGTGAAAACGCACGCCGATCTCGCCAGCCTGCCGAATGGCATGCACGCCGTGGTGGCCGCCGCCCCGGAACGCGGCCTCGTGCCCGGTGCCATCTTCGCCCTGCGCAACCGTAACGACAGCGTCAATATCAACCGCCAGAACCGCCTGCATCCGTATTACCTCGTCTATATCGCTCAGGACGGCACCATCGTTGCCAATCACACCGAGGCCAAACGGCTCCTGGATCTGGCCCGTTCCGCGTGCAAGGACCGGAGCGTGCCAATCCCGGAAGTTTATCAGGCGTTCAACAAGGCCACCAAGGATGGACGCCGGATGGACGCCTACTCCGAACTGCTCGGCACGGCCATTCGGTCCATGATCGAGCTGAAGGCGGAGAAGGACATTGACAGCCTGTTCTCCGGCGGCAAAACGACCGCTTTGGTCAATTCCATCAGCGGCCTGGACGATTTTGAGCTGATTGCGTTCATTGTCTTTTATGATCCTTCCAGCGCCGATGGCGGCACAACCCGGCATGTGATCGAGACCATGCTCAAGAAGCGGGGGGCGAAAGTGACCAGCCAGCTCATCTACGAAATCATGGAACGGGAGGGAATTTGACGCCATGTTCCTGCTCGACATTAATGTCCTGATCGCCCTGGCCGATCCTGATCACGAGCACCACGGGAAGGCCGAATCCTTTTTCCTCGCGAACCACCGGCTCGGTTGGGCGACCTGTCCGCTGACGGAAAATGGCTTTGTCCGCATCCTCGGCAGTGCCAGCTATCCCAAAGGTCCGGACAGTTCGGATGCCGCCTGCGCCATTTTGAAACACCTATGCGCCCAGCCGGGTCATCGTTTCTGGACCGACGACCTTTCGCTCCGGGGTTCGCCAAATCTGCCCGTCTCCAAACATTTGACCGATCATTATCTGCTCAGTCTGGCTATGCATCGCCAGGGCAAACTCGTCACGTTCGACCGCCATATTCAGGCTGGGAGGATTCCCGGCGGAGCCGCCGCATATCTGGTGATTTGACTGCCATGTTTGCCTATCCACGACAAACTGAATTCAACCGCCCGGTCCCCAAAACCAAAATTTACGCGCACGCCCGCGCCTCCAAACGTCTCAAGGAACTTTTTGTGGCCCAGGTTGGAGAAATCGTATGGAAATACAAACTGTCGCCCGAGACGGTCAACCTGCCGGCGCGGAATGGCATCTCTGAAATCCAGGTGTTTGAACTGATGCTCAAGACGCCGGAACTGGACGACGCCGTGCTCGCGACGCTGGACAAAGCCATCCCGTTCCCGCTGCTTTTCCAGCTCGTTCATGACGGGCAAATCCGCTTTGCCGCCGCTTACAAACGCCCCAGCGAAGCGGACGCTTCCAAATGGGTCGTGGAAGCCCGGTTTCAAACCGGCCCGCAGCCGGTGGGCGCGGAACGTCCGCCGTTGCCGGTGGCCCTGGATCTCGCCGGCCTTTACGAACAGCTCGTTCGCCGTCACATTGCGTTGCCGCCGCGCGCGGGAGAAGGCATCATGGAACACGTGACTCGTTTTAATGCGATTACGGCAAAACAACACACCAGACGGCAACTGGAAACCCGTCTGGCCCAAGAAAAGCAATTTAACCGAAAAGTAGAAATGAACGCC
This sequence comes from bacterium, assembly GCA_021817945.1. Lineage (GTDB taxonomy): Bacteria > Verrucomicrobiota > Verrucomicrobiia > Limisphaerales > UBA11358 > UBA11358. The sequence continues at coordinate 50,889 of JAKAFL010000013.1, forward strand.
GCACTACGTTCGCTAATGAATGAAATCAGGAGCCTGGCACACATTTAAAATATCTCGATGAAATCCCTAATCCAATTGCAACTCCCGTCCGGCCGGAAAACCGAGTCTGTTGATCAAGCAATTTTGACATTATCTTCGAGCGTAAAATGGGAGCAAATTTCAGCGGCAGTAGCGTATTCGTCCTTAGCAGGCGTCGCTAGACTTCACGAAGTTGTTTACTCGGTTCAGCCGGAAGTTTCGTTCAGGTGGCTGCTGGGGCTTGATGACTATGTAACTCAACCCGGAGCAATTGATTTCTGCTGTTCAATCAAAAATTCAGTTGTCAAAGTTTATTCGTCCAAGACGCCAAGAACACGTTTCCATCCGAAAGTGCTTCTGTTTGATTCCGTAACTAGCTATCCGTCTTCTTCAATGATTGTTGGTTCCGCTAATTTAACATTCGCTGCGCTCAATCGTAACTGCGAAGCTATTGCGGTTCTCGCCGCACAAAATCACGACGAGCAAAACCTAATGCGCTCACGGTTCAATTCATTGTGGAAACTCGGCACAGAACCAACTTCCTCTATTCTGGCCGACTATCGGAAGAAATTTGAAAAGCATCGTAAATCCCGTGCTTTCCTTTTGGATACAGAAAGTGAGAGTTCAGCAAATAAGGGCCAAATTCTCCATTCAGACGCAGCCATCATCAATCCCGGTTCGGCAACTGTATGCTGGATTGAGGTGGGAAAAAACACGGCAATGGGAAAGGAGCTAGAAGTTAAAGGTGAACAAGTGCGATTTTTTGGACTTGAGCCAACCGGAGAAGCTGCTGCTTTCCGTGATTTTCGCGTTTCAAGTGGAGACACGGTTCCACTTCGCTTGAAATATCAGGGTAATGCGATGTGGCGATTGCAACTCCACTCAAACGTTCCAGAGGTTGCCACTGGACTTCGGCCAATTGTCAATGGACGACTTGGACGAAGTCCATACGTTGCAGTCTTCAAACGGATTACCAAAGAAAACCTTTATTCTCTATCGTTTCCAAGATGCGACTCAGAAGAATTTGCAAAAATCCGAAAACAGTCGGAAATCTCTGGAACAATAGGAAGCACTTCGTCGCGAGAATACGGCTGGTATTAAATAATCAATCAAATGAACAAACTCAAACTTCATTCACTAGATTGCACTAAAGAGCGAGTAATGCAGATTGCCACATTATTTCCACATTGTATCACGGAAGCTAAAGACGATAATGGGACGCCTTTTCAGGCTGTAGATTTTGATCTGTTGCGACAAGAGCTGTCATCCTTTGTTGTTGATGGCCCAACTGAGCGATATGGACTGAACTGGCCTGGTAAACGCGAAGCGTTAGTGACCGCAAATATGCCAGTGGCAAAAACACTGCGCCCAGCCGTTTCGGAAAGTGTTGAATTTAATGACACACAGAACTTGCTTATTGAGGGTGACAATCTTGATGGCCTGAAACTCCTACAAGAAACATTTCTCAACAGAATTAAAATCATCTGCATCGATCCCCCATACAATACAGGTCAGGATTTTCTTTACGAAGACGACTTTGCTGAAAACCTTGAGACTTACTTGGAAAAAAGCAATCAGAGGGACGAATTGGGAAGCCGTTTGATAACCAACACAGAGTCAAACGGTCGCTTTCACTCTGACTGGCTTTCGATGATGTATCCACGGCTAAAACTTGCTCGAAACCTTCTTCGGGAAGATGGTGTGATCTTCATTACGATTTCTGACGTAGAAGTCGGAAATTTACGAAAGCTGTGCGATGAAGTTTTCGGCGAAGCAAACTTTGTAGCCAACATAATTTGGCAGAAAAAATATACTCGTGCAAACGATGCAAAATGGTTTTCCGATAACCATGATCACGTCCTTTGTTTCGCTAGGGACAAAAGTTGTCTTCGTCTGAACAGTCTTCCGCGTAGTGAAGAACAGCTTTCTGCGTATTCAAACCCTGACAATCATCCTAAGGGGCGCTGGAAGGCCACACCACTTCACGCGAAAAGTGGCACCAACACAAAATCCTACACGTTTCTCAACGGAACTACTTGGGCGCCGCCTGCCGGCACTTTTCGTCGCTTTAATGATGATTCAATGCGGGAAATGGATAAAGGAAATGAAATTTGGTTCGGCGCAGATGGGAAGCAGACACCGAGCAGGAAAAGCTTTCTCAACGAAATCAAAGCCGGTGTAGTGCCAGTCACAATTTGGCCTTACGATGAGGTTGGACACAATCACGAAGCTAACAACGAACTCAAGGAACTAGGGTTGAATGGAGTCTTTGACAACCCTAAACCGTCACGACTATTTAAGCGGGCTATTTTTCTTGCTAGTTCGTCGCAGAAAGATGACATCGTTTTGGATTTCTTCGCCGGATCGGCAACGACTGCAAGTGCGGTGATGAAACTAAACGCCGAAGATGGCGGAAACAGGCGGTTTATTCTGATGCAATTAGCCGAGCCATGCAACAAGGCATCCGAGGCATTTAAAGCTGGTTTTACATCCATTTGTGACGTTAGCAAAGAGCGAATTCGCCGAGCTGGCACTAAGATCAAAGCCGAAAATGCCACGACGGCTCCTAACCTCGACATTGGCTTCCGCGTCCTGAAGATTGACACGTCGAACATGGCGGACGTGTATTACGCACCGGACGTGGTGAAGCAGGCCGACCTGGTGGCGCACACGGACAACCTCAAGCCCGACCGGACGCCGGAGGATTTGCTCTTTCAAGTGCTGGTGGATTGGGGCGTGGACCTGTCCCTCCCCATCCAGCCGGAAACGATTGCCGGCAAGAAGGTGTTCTTCGTGGATGGCAACGCGCTGGCCGCCTGTTTCGATCCCAAAATCAGCGAAGACCTGGTGAAGGCGCTGGCCCAACGCAAACCGCTCCGCGCCGTCTTCCGCGACAGCAGCTACGCCAGCGACAGCACCAAGATCAACGTGGAGCAAATTTTCAAGCTCCTCAGCCCGGAAACCGAAGTGAAGTCGCTGTAAGTCATGAAGCTGAAATTCAAACAGCAGCGCTACCAGACGGATGCCGTCAAGGCGGTGGTGGATTGCTTCGCCGGCCAGCCCAAAAGCAAAGGGTTCAAATATGCAGTGGATCCCGGTCGCACGGCGGCTGGAGCGGCGGCCGCTTTGCCCGGCACCGAAGCGGAAGGTTTCGCCAACGAAAAAATCGCCCTCTCCCACGCCCAGGTGCTGGGAAATTTGCAAGCCGTCCAGCGGCGGCAAAATCTCACCGTCTCGCCCGAACTGAAAAAGACTTCCGTCTGCGACGTGAATCTGGATGTGGAGATGGAAACCGGCACGGGCAAGACGTATTGCTACATCAAGACGATGTTTGAGCTGCACCGGGAATACGGCTGGGGTAAGTTCATCGTGGTGGTGCCCAGCATCGCCATCCGGGAAGGCGTCATGCAGTCCTTCGAGCTGATGACGGAACATTTCCTGGAACAATACGGCAAGCGCGTCCGCTTTTTCATTTATAACTCCAAGCAATTGCACAATCTGGAGAGCTTTTCCTCCGATGCCGGCATCAACGTGATGATCATCAATGTGCAGGCTTTCAATGCGCGGGGCGAGGATGCCCGGCGCATTTATGCGGAGCTGGATGATTTTCAATCGCGCCGGCCCATTGATGTGATTTCCAAGAACCGCCCCATCCTGATCCTGGATGAACCGCAGAAAATGGAAGGCAAGGCGACGACGGAGAAGCTGGCGGAGTTCCATCCGCTGATGATTCTGCGCTATTCCGCCACACACAAGACCGAGCACAACAAGGTGTATCGGCTGGATGCCATTGACGCCTACAACCAGAAGCTGGTGAAAAAGATCGCCGTGCGCGGCATCACGGTCAAGGGGCTGTCCGGCACGAACGCCTATCTTTATCTGGAATCCATCAAGATTTCGACCACCAAGCCGCCGGAAGCGCGGGCCGAGCTGGAGATTCAGCAAAAGAGTGGCATCAAGCGCGTGTTGCGCATGTTGCGCAAGAACGACAATCTTCACGCTTTGTCCGACGGCTTGGAGCAATATCGCGGCTTCGTGGTGTCCGACATCAATGCGATTGAGAACACCATCAGCTTCACCAATGGCGTCGTGCTTGGTGCCGGTGAGGCCACCGGTGACGTGAGCGAATCCGCCTTGCGCCGTATCCAGATTCGCGAGGCCATCAAGGCGCATTTTGAAAAGGAAAAACTGCTCTTTGCCCAGGGTATCAAGGTGCTGTCCCTGTTCTTCATTGATGAAGTCGCAAAATATCGCAGCTATAACGAGACCGGCGAACAGGCTGGTGAATATGCCCAGGTGTTCGAGGAGGAATACAACAGCCAGCTTAATGAAGTGCTGACCCTGGAAGACACGCCCTACAACCGCTATCTCAAAGGCATTCAAACCAGCCTGACGCACGACGGCTATTTCTCCATAGACAAAAAAACGAACCGGCTGGTGAATCCCGAAGTGGAGGCGCGCGGCGAATCCGCCGGCGAGGCCAAAGATGTGGATGCCTACGATCTCATATTGCGGGACAAGGCGCGCCTGCTGAATTTCGATGAACCGGTGCGATTCATCTTCTCCCATTCTGCGTTGCGGGAGGGCTGGGATAACCCGAATGTCTTTGTCATTTGCACATTGAAACACAGCGACAACACGGTGTCGCGGCGTCAGGAAGTCGGGCGCGGTATGCGCCTCTGCGTAAACCAAAACGGGGATCGGATGGATGATCCAGCCATTGTCCATCAGGTGAACGTGCTGACTGTGGTGGCCAACGAGAGCTACAAGAATTTTGTTGCCGGCTTGCAAAAGGACATCAGCAACTCGCTGTCAGCCCGGCCCAAGCAGGCCAACCAGGAGTATTTCACGGACAAGGTGCTCAAGACACCGACGGGCGATGTGAAGGTGACACCGCAGTTGGCCAAGCTGATCGAGCGTTATCTGGTGAAAAACGATTATTCCGACACCGACGAGCGTATCACCGAAGATTACCATCAGGCCAAAAAGGAGGGCGCACTGGCTCCGTTGCCGGCAGAACTGGAGCCTTTCAAGGAGCAGGTCTTTCAACTCATTGACAGCGTGTTCAGCACGTCGCAGTTGCCCGAAATTGACGATGACCGCCAGGGCAAGGTGAACCCACTCAATGCCAATTTTGAGAAGAAGGAATTTCAAGAGCTGTGGGGCCGCATCAACCGCAAAGCCATTTACGCTGTTGATTTTGAAACCAACGAGCTGGTTACGAAGTGCATCAAAACACTCGACAAAGAACTCAAAGTGACGCCACTGCAATACACGGTGACTGCCGGAGAACAGACCCAGGAGGCCACTTATGAGGCGATGAAAAAGGGCGACGCGTTTGTGCTGAAGGAAAACGCCACCGGCCACCTGACCAGCTCGGCGCGCTCCGCCGTGAAATATGACCTCATCGGGAAACTGGCAGAAGCCACCCAACTGACGCGGCAGACCATCGCGGGCATCTTGCGGGGCATCAATGTTGCGGTATTCAGCCAATACAAAACCAACCCGGAAGATTTTATTCTTAAGGCCGGCACGCTCATCAACGAGCAGAAGGCCACGGTCATTGTCGAACACCTCGCCTACGATCCGCTGGAGGACAGCTACGGCATTGACATTTTCACGCAGGAGAAAAAGGAGGACTTGAGCAAAGGCTTCAAAGCAACCCGGCACATTTACGACTACGTCTTCACCGACTCCTCCAACGAACGGACCTTCGTCGGCGAACTGGATGCCAGCTCGGAGGTGGTCGTTTACGCAAAATTGCCGAAAGCCTTCCACATCCCGACGCCCGTGGGAAACTACAATCCCGACTGGGCCATCGCCTTTCAATCCGGCAAAGTGAAGCACATCTATTTCGTGGCCGAAACCAAAGGCTCCATGTCCTCTATGGATTTGCGAAAGATCGAAGAATCCAAGATCGAATGCGCCCGCAAATTTTTCGCCAGGATCACCAGCGCCCAGGTGAAATATGACGTCGTGAACAGCTATGGAAAATTAATGGAATTGGTGAAGTAACCACGTATAAACAACCGTATCCGTGTCAGCAAGCCCGTCTGGTGCCGGCAGTCTGGCTGTGATAGACTGCCGGGACCTCAGGAGATTCTGAGGTGAGCGGCTTTCCAAGCGGAGGGCGTAAGCTGCGCCACCCGGGCGGCTGGCCAATCGCCAAGCCGGGCCAGGACATCCATCAAATAGGCCCGCAAGTTCGCGTCCAATCAGCGGCACGCCTCCACGCTCGGAGCGCAGTTCCATGAAAAGGCCGCCGGGCCATTGAAGCCGGTAAGCTGACGCCACACCGGGCTGGGGCAGGAGATTGGGTACAGGCAAAAAGGCGGCGGCACTGCCTCATCTTTTTTATAATTCCTTTTGAAAGCCAATGCTTTCCAAAATGGCGGAAGGGGTGGGATTCGTGCCCGAAATTTCAATATTTCATGGCTAAAATACACGATTTCATGGGCAATTCAAGCATATTCCGAAACTGCTCTGGATAACTTCCTGATACTTTTTGCTGACACTTTTACTGACAGTGCTTCCAATGCAATTAGATGAGATAAGATGTCGAACATCGGGCGACGCCTGGCCATTTTCAATACGGTGGTGCCAATCGTCTAAACCCGTGAACTAGGACTGCGCTGATGAAAACAAAATTGCGCAATACGATTGCAGGCCAAAAGCAACCGATGGAACCAGCCGGTTTTCCACAAAAATTTTGTTCGGCCAATCTTACAGCAATTTTCTGCATATACGAAACCGACCTTGGCCATTCCCATATTTTATCAACCCATTCAGTTGGAATTCCGTTTTTCCCAACGACAGCGCCCGACAGCGCTCCAAGGATTGCACCAACAGTATCCGTATCCCCACCGCAATCCAGAGCAGCGGCGAGCGCGGTGCGGAATTCGTCTGGATGCCGCAGCCATGCGTATAGCGCCACGGGAACGACGTGCAAAGAATAACCGGTCACACCACGCTTCAAATTCAAACTGCGGACAAAATCTGACACGTTATGATCCGCCGCCAGAGAGGATTTCATTTTGGAAATGATACCCTGCCATTCTGATTCCTCCGAAAGCGCGGCAAGAGCATCAAACACCTTTGAAGCGTCTCCATGCTGGGTAGTCATTGCCAACGCTGCGGATTCGGCTACGGCCAAGGCAGCGATGTCTGCTTGCCAACTCCGGTGGGTCAACCGCGTTGACGCCAACACGAATGCCTTCCTTTGTTCCGGCTTCGTGGCGAAATAGGCTCCGATGATGGCGCTGCGCATTGGCGGGCCGCTGCCAGCCGAGACAACCGCACATTTTTCTGGGCGAAATCCCATCCACATTTTGATGCAGGATTTGGCAGTGGCCAAGCCAACGCCACCTGGCAACGCAGCAAACCACCAACGGAATTTCCACGCAAGAGCACGTTGAAATTCGGTCGCACTGTCTGGGTGTTCAAGCAAAGCCTGTGCAACCATCAAAGTGTGTTCGGTATCATCGCTGACCATCCCTTTGCCGAAAATGAACCGCATTCTCCATTTACCTTTCCAGCGTTTGTGGATTTTCTCAGCCGAAAGATTTTCTGCGGGCAACCCAAGCGCATCTCCCACAGCCGTGCCAAGCAACAGGCCGGCAAAGCGATCGTTCAAAGTTAAGTTCGGCGCAGGTGAACTGGTTGCCGGGGCATTCATTTGTTCTGGTTGATGAAGAACAGGCCCGCAAAAACTTTTGGGTCTATCAAAACACCAGTTCGCGCCTTGGCCTCCAACCATGGAATTATCTCCGCCAACGAAATCTCATGAACGATGATGTCCTCATGCGCTACGCCACCGCCTTCGCCGACCCGACTCAAGCCGAGGGCACGAAATAGTGTAACGCGTTCTGAGGTGATGCCGCTACAAGCCGGACCAGTGGTTAAAGGTTCAATTTGTTTCGCGTCGTATCCGGTTTCCTCCAGCAATTCACGGCGCGCAGCTTCAGCGTGAGTCTCGTTCGTGCTGTCCGGTTCATCTCCAATGATGCCTGCCGGCAATTCAATCGTCCGCGCATGAACAGGAATCCGATATTGTTCCACCAGCAGCATTTTATTTTCCTGGGTCACGGCGACGATCAAAGCCGCGCCTGTGGCGTTGACCCGATCAGCGAATTCCCAATGGCCTTCTTTCACCAGAGACAGAAACTTGCCGGTATGCAGCGTGGTTTGGGTGGTTTGGTTCATTTGTTTTTCAAAAGATCGGCGCTTTGCACGCTGGTAATCCCCGCGCGGTTCATTTCCCCGACGGCGTTCTTAACATCATAGGGTTGGAGGTTTACTCCCCGGCTGGCGTCTTCAATGAAATATGTTTTGAATCCCAACGCTGCAGCATCCAGTGCCGTGAACTTCACACAATAATCTGTGGCCAAGCCGCACACGAAAACTTCCGTGACGCCTTTTGCCTTGAGCCAATCGCCAAGTCCGGTGCTTTTGCGATGGCCATTGTCAAACAGACCGCTGTAGCTATCTATGCCGGCGTCGGTTCCTTTGGGAAAGATTTTGGCGATGCGTTGTTGCTGTAATCCCGGCGCGAGTTCAGCTCCCGGTGTGTTTTGCACGCAATGCGTCGGCCAAAGAGTCTGCGGCAAACCATTCAGGTCAATTTGTTCAAACACTTTTTTGCCGGGATGATTTGCTGCAAAACTGCCGTGATTTGCCGGATGCCAATCCTGCGTGGCGACAACCAGCGGAAACACGGCTTGAAGCTGGTTTGCAATGGGAATAATGGCATCGCCGTTTGGCACCGCTAGTGCGCCGCCGGGCAAGAAGTCAGTTTGAATATCAACCAGTATTAGTGCTTTCATATCATTATTGAATCAATTTGCGTTGGCGAAGGAGCGCCACGACCTTGCGCGCCCACACTCGGTCGGCTTCCTTCATGTTGTCTGCCAATTCTGCATAATCCACCCATGAGCGCTGCCATTTTGAGCGGATTACCTCCGCGACATCCCCAGCGACAGATTTTGACCAGTGCATCCACTGCTCATGCTCAATTTCGGCAAGGGCCTCAACTAAATTGTCGGTTGGGTTAAGCGGCATATTATTCATCCAATTGCTTCTCTCGCCTCCAACCATTCATTCGGAATGCTCTTACGGCCAGCACTCAATGCAACAATTCCACCTACAATAGCTGCATTTGTGTCGCAGTCACCGCCCACGCTGATGGTTTTCCCGATTGCTTCAACAAATTGCAGTGGATAATTAGCCGCCATCCAAATGCAGAACGGAACCGTGTCAGGAGCCGTCACCAACGAACCGTTCCCCAGCGACTTGGCCACCTCTGGAAATGGAATTTCAACCGGCGTTTGGCTGGCCAGCAAAATGCCACGGCGCACTTTGCTTTCAGGTGTGAGCCGGAGAATTTCAGCGAAGAATTTCTGCGCAAAATCTATTTGTGGCGCGGCGCGCAGTTGCCATGCCATCGCCGCACCAACGGCAACAGCGATTGTGCCCGCCACCCCTTCGGGATGAGTATGCGTGACCAAGGCCGAATCGCGGGCAGCGTCAGCGCAGCGGGCGAGATCATCGGCGAAATAAGCGCCCAGCGGAGCGACCCGCATTGCACCACCGTTGCCCATTGAGCCTTGACCGCCAAACGCGTTTGCTGCCGTTTCCCGCCATTTGGCCCCGGCGTTGATTTCCCGCAATTGGATACGGGTCATGCTGCCGTAACCGCGATCTGGATCACGCTCGAAACGACGGGCGAAGCGTCGTGCCAACGCATCCTGATTAAGTTCCCCATGTGATTTAAGAACGGCGACGATGGAAATTGCCATCTCGGTGTCATCCGTATGAAACCAAGGACCGGCCGGAAGATCGTTCTCTGCCAGTCGTCGCACCGCATTCGCCGATTGATAACTAAGCATTTCACCGAGCGCGTCGCCAAGACCAAGCCCGTCAAGGGACAATTTCATTCGCTCGACCCGTTCAACGTGATTGGCCTGCAAGTTCGCTTTCCAAGTATTTTCGTGTTCCGCCAACAGTTCTCGTGCTCGTCGCAGCCATGTCGTCTGAATCCAATCGGTTCCGAGTGGCCCAACCCGATCCACCATCCAGCCGGCGAACCGAAGTTCATTATGCATGGAATAAACGCGGTCAACGTTCGATGAATGAATCAACACAGGACACACCGGCATGAAATCGCAAAGATATTTTGTCACATCAAATCCCGTGCCTGGGTCGGTAGTGATACCTGGTTGCGGATTCAAATCATGATCGAGGCAAATCAACGCGGCGCTCGGAAAAAACTCTGCACATTCAGCAATCATTGAATGAGCGTCACGCCAAATTTTCAATTCAAACCCGCCGTTTAACTCGGTCACGGTTTTCTGAAAACCAGCAATGCGCTCGTCGTTGTCTTCCAGAATGAGGATGGTTTTCATTCGACCAACACACCTTTCTTTTCCGCAATGCCAATGACAGCTTGAGTCCCGGAATTGAATTCCAAAAAATCCTTCTCGATGCCATCGCTAAAAATCACGCCGTTCTCAGCCATTTGAGATTCCAAAATCAGCGGAGTCTGATTCGTAACGCGACCGAACACCAAAGAGGCGCCGGTCGTCCGCGTTGGAAACGGTTCACGAACGGTGAAATACAGATAATCTGATTCCCATTTGAAACCAGTCACGGCTCGTTCATAACACCCCGGTTGCGGCTGCTCTTTTTTGTTGCGATTGCCGGAAGCGTAAGCGACAGCGCCAGCACCCGTAAGCAAACTTTTCAGCCAACCAGTTGCTCCCATGCCAGTGGAAACAATCACGCCACTGGACGAGTGGGTTTCACCAGCTTTGCCGCTTCGAATGAAATATCTGGCCGACGTATGAGTCTTTGGCCCAATGAAAAGGTCGTTCACTGCATACAACGTCTGCCCGTTATTCAGAGTAGCCTTGGCCATCGTCACCGAATGTGTGCTGCGTTTGCGTCGGACTACTTCCGGCATCAGCTTTGGCAAATCGCCGACCCGGAACGGCAGCAACCGACCATCCCAGCGTTCTGGATCAGGATTCACGCCGACCACTGGCTGACCATCCAGATATTTCAGCGTATTGGCAACCAAACCGTCCTGGCCAAGAGTGATCACCGTATCGTCCGGCGCGAACACGAAGTTCGGCAGGAAGCTGCGGTCTACGGTCTGCAAACGACCCATCTGGCCGAGTATTTCTTGGGCCTCGGTCAACGCACGATGATACGTTTCATCTTCACGGAGATAATCCGAGAAATCCGCGCCTTGATGTTCGACGTAAAAGCGGGCCTGGCTGACGGTGTTGAACCGGATCACCAGTTCAGCCAGACGCGTCGGGCGTGTCACAAGGACGATTTTGTTGTCAGTCAGACGGTTCATTTTTTTACCGGTTGCGGCCCCAACAATTCTCGGAGCAAATCCGGCGAAATGTTGAGTTGCCCGATTTTTTCGGCTTTGCCAGCCAGTTCCTGGAAGGCGAAGGCAATTAGTTGCTCCGGCTTCATGCTGGTGCTGGCGAGCGCTTGTAGAATCCGCGTGTCTGTTTTGCCCAATGCCTTCATTGTGGCCTCAACGCCATAAGCACGGGCATCAGCCTCCGCCTTGGTGTTTTGCGCTTCGAGTTCTACCAGCTTTTTTCGCCGATCTTCGATGCCGATGCCGGCTTCAAGCGCCTCCTTCTCCAGTAGGTGCTTCTTCTCCTGCACCGCACGCTCCGCCTCCATCTGGGTTTCGCGGATTTGGCGTTTTTTATTCTCGACGGCAATCTCGGTGTTTAACTCATTTTCCTTGATCGCACGTTCCTGCTCCACCGCTGCGTTGCGGCGGGCATAGATCGCTTCGTCCGATTCACGGAACAATTGTTCCCGCGCTTCGGCTTCAAGCGCACGGGCGGTTTCCGGCACTGGCTTGATGGCCAACACCGACAGCCCAAGGATTTCGAGCCCAAGCGAAGTGATTTCTTCTGCCGCCACCAACCGTTTCTTCACGGCGTCAACAATTGCGTCCGATGCACGGATGGCTTCTCGCAAAGCCAGCTTTTGTAGCTCGGCCCGCGCCAGCACATTGACGACATGAATGACGCGCTCGGGCAGTTTCTTCGGGTCTTCCGAAGTGTAGCCGTGGCCGTTGGGTGCCAGCGTGAAGTTCAACAACGCCGCCAATCGTTTGGCATCGTTTACGCGATATGTCACCTGCCCCTGAATGGTCACGGTTTGGAAGTCCGCCGTCGTTTCCTGAAAAATGAAGGGCACATCGGCGCTCCCCACCGGCACGGCCACCAAGGACGTGGTCGGCGCGTAGTAAAAGAAAGACAGTCCCATGCCTTCGCGGACGACTTTGCCGGCCCGATATTGCAACAGGTAGGTGGTGGGCTGAACTTTGATGAATTTAATCCCGAACATAATGTGCCTTTCGTTTAATGTTTTCTCCGTCAGTCAAATTTGTTTCACAGTTCAAAATTGAATCCGCGCTTTTTGAGTTTCTCGTATTTATCCGCATCGAACCGGAACAACTGCGCCGGACGATGGCCTCCGGCCATCTGGGTTTCCTTTAATGCCACAAGCAATCCGAACCCGAGGACTTTCTTGCGGAAATTCCTCTTGTCCAAATCCGATTCGAGAATCGCTTCGTAAAGATGTTGCAAGTCGGACAGGGTGAACTTCGGGGGCAGCAACTCGAAACCAATCGGCTGATACCGCACCTTGCCCTGCAACCGGGCCAGCGCTGCTGCCACAATGTCGGCGTGGTCAAATGCCAACTTGGGCAACTTGGAAATGGGAAACCATTGGGCATTGGCCGCGTCAGTCGCCGCCTTTGCCTTGTGGTCAGTTAGTTTGACTAGGGCGTAGTGTGCCACGCTGACCACACGTTCGCGCGGATCGCGATCCACCGTGCCAAACGTGTAGAGTTGTTCGAGAAAGACATTTTCGAGACCCGTCTCTTCGGCCAATTCACGACGAGCAGCAACATCGAGAGTCTCGTCCACTCGAACGAAACCGCCAGGCAAGGCCCATTTCCCCTTGAAGGGCTCAAGTGCGCGCTGGATCAGCAGCACTTTCAGTTCGCTTTCGTCAAAACCGAAGACCACACAGTCCACGGTCAGAGCCGCACGAGGATATTGATAGTTGTATGCCATATTTTATTCGTGTTTTCTTTACACGTTCTATTGATAGTGTATATTTAACACCATGTCAAGCGATTATTATCTGTTCGCTTGGATGCCGGGTGTCCGGTTAAATAAACAGCAGCAATTCCGTATGAAAATCAGCAAAGTCGTCATTGTCATCAACCGGTCAAAAGCGCACGCCACGCAGACGGCCGCCACGCTCAAGGCGGTTCTGGACCGCGAGCGGGTGAAACAGGAGTGGGTGGAAACCCTGCCGCCCCAGCGCAGTCTTTACCGCCGCCTGGGCGATTTACGGAACAAACAGGCTGATCTTGTCATTGCCTGTGGTGGTGATGGAACATTGTTGCAGGCAGCGCATCGGTTTCGCGGCACAGGGATTCCAATTCTCGGCATCAACATTGGCTATTTGGGGTTCATCACATCCGTCAGAGGTGATCGCGTGCGACAAGAAATGCGGCGTGGCTCAACGCGGAATTTGTCATCAGCCAGCGCACCGCACTCGATCTGGTGATTGAAGACCCTAAGCGGCGCATTCTGGGCTGGGCGCTTAACGATGCGCTCATCATCCGAGGCGATAATCCGCATTTAATCAGCATCTCCGCCCGGATTGGCCAGCGGCGCCTGACTAATTATCGCTGCGACGGTTTGATTGTTGCGACGCCGACCGGCTCGACGGCTTACTCGCTGGCTGCGGGCGGGCCAATCATAAGTCCAGAATGCAGCGTGCTGACAATCACGCCAATTTGTCCCCAGGCCCTGACCAATCGTTCTGTGGTGGTGAATTCGACCGAGCCGATTGAAATGAAATTAGATGCGACTTCGGGGCCGGGAGTTGTGCAAGTGGACGGCATGACTTTGGCAAAAGCCAAACCGGAGAGTCGCATCACCATGAAAACCTCAAAAGAATCCGTCCCCATCGCATTCCTGCCTGAAATCAATTACTACGACATTTTGGGCGAAAAGCTCAAATGGCATGGTGACGGCATCTCGAAACCCAAATACGGATACGCATGAGCTATTTACTTTTTCCAGGCAGGCACCTGGTTAATACGACATTTCAGGAACATTATTTGAAACGTGTCCTGACCGAACCGCCTGCTGCAATTCCCGGCTTTGTTGCCGGGGGCGCTGCTTTTTCGAAGCCGCCGGGCGAAGTTGTTTTTGCCATCACTTCAGCCAATCAGGAAAATTCCCGTTTTAATCCGATTCCATTTCACATCCGCGCCGTGGGCGTGGACCGGTTTGCGCGACAGCTTCAAAAGCAAACACCTTTCCGTTACCGGGTGCTGGGGATTCCGCATTACGGTCACACAAAAAACTTTGCCGCCTTTACGATCAAGGAAATTGCCTATCAAAGTGAGCATACTATCAAGCTTTCACCGGAAAATTGCATCATCCTGTGTTCCACACCGGAAGTCATCCGGCTTTATCAGGAACTTGGTTTCGCGGTTGTGTCTGCTGAATTGAGCGTGTCGCAAATCCATCCGGCCACACCGATTGAAATCATCCGCGAAATCGGCGGGCAAAAACAAAACTGGCGTGAGGGCAAATTGGCCGGGACGCAACTCGCCGTCAGTCATATCAGTTTGTTTGAGGATTTCCCGGAAGTGCCACAGCGCATTGCACGACTGTATCAGGACCCACTGACCAATCAGGAAGGCAGCCTGACCGAGACCCGAAATTACAGCACCTACGCCCGTGGCATGAACGAGATCATCCGGCTCAAATTTCTCGACATTCAAAAGGCGATACGCTCCGGGCGTATTGTGGATGAGGGGTGTGCCGATGGTGCGTTGCTCGCCGAAATCAGCCGTGAATTTCCCGACTCGGATTTATTCGGTATAGATTTGTCCTCGGAATTTGCCAGCCGTTTTTCGGAACGCCAGCGCGCGGGTGAATTTGGCGGTGCTTATGTCCATTTCTTTCACCGCAACCTTTTGGATCGGATTTTTGAACCGGAATCCGTTGACACCACCATTTGCAACAGCACGCTCCATGAATTGTGGAACTACGCCGAAAAGGAAAAAACCGTGCTTGCTTATTTAAGTGAAAAATTTCGGCAACTGCGGCCATCCGGCAGGCTGGTCATTCGCGATGTGGTCGGCCCGGAGCATGGCGAACAAGAGGTCTTGTTGTGGTGCTCAGACGCCGATGGCCAAAATCACTCTGCCGCTGAAATTGCCAAACACAAAGATCGCAGCCCGGAATGGCTTGGTAAATTATCAACGCGGAGCCGCCTTTTTCTTTTCGCGCACGATTTTTTGGGCGGACAAAATAGCTTTTCTCTCAAAGAGGAATCGCATCAGGGTAAGTCTTGCTTCCGGCTTACGCTCCAGCAAACAGGGGAATTTCTCTCCAAGAAGGATTACGCCGATAATTGGTCTTCGGAGATGAACGAAGAATTTTGCTTTTGGAGCTTCTCGAAATGGAAGCAGGTTCTTGCAGAAGTTGGATTTAAGATTTGCGAAAATCCAAACAATGTGGCCGAGGGTTCACGTGTTTATATCAACCCTTGGATCGTGGAACGCCGCCACACCGGACACGCAGAAATCTCCGATTTGCAAGGGCAGGTTTTGCCGTGGCCGCCAACGAATATGGTTCTCGTTGCAGAAAAGCCATTCCATTGACGTCTGGCCTATTTCATTTTGGAAATGAGTGATTTCAATTCCGCAAGCTCAACCTCAAATCCGCCTGATAAAATTGGAAACCGACACCACGTTTTAGGGTCAAGATTCTCATCGTCGAGGTGAAACGAAGGTGCGTAGCGTTCGCGTTTCCACTGGTTGCGGCACCAGAGCTTGAAAAATCGCTCCACCCAAATGCCGAGCTGCTGCGGAGAAAAGTTGGGAAACTGGCCGCGCATCAATTCAACGACTTCAACTGGAGAGTTTTTGTCGCGGATTGCCGCGCGCTCAATGGCATCGAGCACGTCATAAGGCATGAGATCATCCTCGTCGGTCTGGTGACGGTCGGCGGGGCGCAACTCGGCAGTCGGCGCCTGTTGATTCACGGCGGCCAGGGCGGGAATGGAATGGAATCCAGCCGGGCCTTTCGTTTCGAGCCAGCGCAACCACAAGCGCAGAAATGCCTTGTCAATGCCGGCAATTGGACTCAATCCGCCGCTGGTATCGCCGTCCATCGTCGCGTAACCCACGGCGGCTTCGCTGCGGTTACTGGTGGAAAGCAGCAGCGCATTGTTCAGGTTGGCGAGCAGCCAGATTCCCGGTGAACGGACGCGCGCCTGGATGTTTTGTAGCGCCAAATCATCCCGCTTCCAGTTCAGCTTTCGACTTAGCGAACTCTCAATGGCACGCAAGTAACCATGATGGATTTCTTCCACATCCAGTTCAAGGTGCGTCGCTCCGATGGCGTCAGCGATGGCGCGAGCAGCCGAGCGTGTAACCTCTCCGCTGTTGGCTGTGGCCTGATAAGCTGTCGTCAGCAATGCTCTGGTCAAAGATTGTGGTTTGATCTTTTGGGGAAGCTTTTGGACATACGCGAGCTTTGTCCGAAGGGCATCCGCGCCCAATTCAGCCAACGCCATTTCCAGCGAAAGCGATACCAGGCAGGAAACCGCAGCCGAGTCAGCTCCACCGCTCAAAGAAACGACAAATCCTTGTGAATGGCTTTTGCGCAGGTAATCAAAAAGCGCCAGTGCCTCCGCCCGCAGGAATTCTTCTTCCTTCAATTTTGGACTGGTTTCCCACGTTGAAGCAGGAACAAGTGGTTTTGTCTTTTGCTTGGCCTTCACCTTCGGCCATCTGAATGGCTTGATTACTCGCAATTTGTTATCACCGCCCAAATCCGGCTTAAAACTCGCCGTTCGCGCCTGATTCATCCGGGTGGCATCCACGTCAATCTCCGCGCTGGTAATTTTGAAATCTGCAAAGCTAAATCGAGGGCCAGCGGCGATCAATTTTCCACCCGACGCAATCAGCGCGCCGCCATCATAAATTGCGCGACCGGATTCATTGCCAAGCAGATTTGCGTAAACGTAGCTGACGCCGAAAGCGCGCGAACCTTCGAGAACGAATCGTTTCCGCACTTCAAGTTTGCCAAACGCAAAATGGCTGGCGCTCGGATTCAAAATCAGATCAATCCCGTGCAGGGCCAGTGTCGCGCCCGGACGATTGGCCACCCAAGCATCCTCGCAGATTTCAAAACCGATCTGGACGCCGCCGATGTCAAAATGAATGTCGCCAATGGGAATCGTGGTTCCATCGGGCGCGGTGAAATCATCCCGCACGCCGGCGGGCCACGCCTTGAACCAGCGCGGTTCGTAATGAATCCCGTCGCCCGCGAGAAATCGCTTGGCGACCAGACCGATCAATTTGCCGTCCACCACGAGCGCAGCGCAGTTGAACAGGCCGTTCTGATGGAAAACCGGCAATCCAAACGACACGACCATGCCACGCGTTTCCGGCAACAAGTCTTGCAAGGCATTCCACGCCCGTTGATGAGTATTGGTCGCGTGAAAGGCGTCCTCGCAGCCATAGCCCGTCAGGCAGAGTTCCGGCAGGCACAGCACGCCAACGCCCTGCTCGCGTGCCGCCTGAATGGCCCGACGAACATTGGCAGCATTGTGCCGCCAATCAAGCGGCGTTTGGTTCATCACCGCCGCAGCGACATGGATTAATTTCATGGTGTCAGTCCTCCCCGCGCGCGTGCAGGATGAGTTTCATTTTCAGTTCATGCAGCCCCAGTTCGAGTCCCACCGGATATTCATGCGGATTGACGAACCGCTTCACGCCCGAATGAAACATTCCAATCTGGGCCTGCACCCGTGCCCGGACTTCCGCCAAGGCCGGCGCTTGATAGACCAGCTTGCCTGCCCGGAAAATGGGAACCAGCAAATCCTCAAATGCCGTTTCGGGTGGCAGATGTTTCCGGCGGGTTGAATCCAGCGGATCCACGATCGTGAAGGGCTCCGGTGCCGCGGCCTCAACATTGAAGATGCCGTCACCGATGAATTCCTTGTCCGAGCGGAAGCGCCGGACCTGCTGGATGCCGGGGTTGGAAACCTTGGCGGCCTGTTCGCTCAGCTTCACCTTGTAAGCCCAATTTCCATCCTCACCGCGAATCGCCCCCAGCTTGTAAACGCCGCCCAGCGCGGGCTGGTCGTAAGCCGTGATCAATTTTGTGCCCACGCCCCAAACATTGATCTGTGCGCCCTGTTCCTTGAGGCTGGCGATGATGTGCTCGTCCAGATCGTTGCTCGCGACGATGACGGCTTTGGGAAACCCCGCCTCGTCGAGAATTTTCCGCGCCTCGATGCTCAACCACGCCAGATCGCCCGAATCCAGCCGGATCCCGACCATCTCATGCCCGCGTTCGCGCAGCCACCTCCCGGTTTCCACCGCCTGACGCACGCCTTCCAGCGTGTCATAAGTGTCCACGAGAAAGACGCAGTTGTTTGGCATCGCCTCGGCATAGGCGAGAAACGCTTCCCGCTCATCAGCAAACGACATCACCCAACTGTGGGCGTGCGTGCCCTTGACGGGAATGCCAAACATTTTTCCCGCCAGAACATTGGAGGTGGCCGCGCAGCCACCGATGTAGGCCGCCCGGCTGGCTGCCAGCGCGCCGTCCACGCCCTGCGCCCGGCGCAATCCGAATTCCATCACCGGCTCGCCGCGAGTGGCCAGACAGACGCGAGCCGCCTTGGTCGCGATCAAAGATTGGAAATTTACCAAGTTCAGCAACGCCGTTTCGAGCAACTGGCATTGCAGGATCGGGCCTTTAATGCGCAGCAGCGGTTCATGGGGAAAAGCCACCGTGCCCTCGGGAATCGCATCCACATCGCAGGCAAACTTGAGCGTTCGCAAATATTCCAAAAAGCCAGCCTCAAACAGCGGCTTATTATCGTTGCCCGTCAGCGTGGCGAGAAACTGCAAATCCGCCCCGGTGAAATGGAATGCTTTCAGGAAATCAATGGCGGTCTCCAGTCCGGCGGCGATCGTGAATCCCGATTGAAACGGTGCCTTTCGGAAAAATAGATGAAACACGGCCTCGCGCTCCGCCCGCCCCGACTTCCAATAGCCGTAGGCCATCGTGAGCTGGTAAAGATCGGTCAGGAGCGCCCGCCCGTTCCAATGGTCATTTTGTGCATCGGCTTTCATATAGTGTTATTATTACACTAACAAGTGGTGGTCCGGCAATGTTTTTATTTGATTCAGAGCTTTGGTCGGCTGGCAGGTTATTTCAAAGTTTTTTCGATATAGCCCTTTTTTAACTTTTCGTTGATCAAGTGGGTGGCTTCCTGCTTTGCCTTCGAGTAATCGGCAAACGTCTTTGCCTGTGACTGACCTGCGGTTCCAATCCGGCCAAAACGAACCGTGAACGAATTGCCGGACAATGAAATTTCCCAAAACTTTTGCGACGAACCGCCAACGAATTCAAAGAGACGAACCGAGGCCGGCCCCGCGCCACTTGCGGTCGTGGACTCCGGAGGAGATGGTGGACTGGATTTGACCGACGGCTCGGATGGCGTGACGAGGATTTCATTTGCCGGTGACGGGACAATTGGATCGGAGGCCTTCTCTGGTTCCTCGTCCGGAGCTATCTCATCGGGAACTTCCTGGCCAAGTAGCATTTTTTCAATCCGACCGAGCACATCATCCGGGTTGTGATACCAATCTTTTGTCAGCACCAGCGTAAATCGCCAGCCGAACGCGCGCAGGATGGAAGGCTGCATCAGGTAGCGGTCCAACAGATTTGGATTCGCGTAGTGGCCATCGGTATCCACGAGAATGCCGAGCTGATACAGACTGTCCGAGTTGCTACGGACGGCCAGATCGCAGCGGAATTTCGACTGGCCGACATTTAGATCCACCGCATAGCCGCGCTCGCGCAAAGCCGCCGCTAGCTTTTCGACTGAGGTTTCTTCGATTTTGCAGACACGGGGGCGGAGTGGTAGAAAAGAAAGCGAAGACCTATGCCACGAACACACAAACCCTATGACGCCACCTTTCGCCAACAGGCGGTGGATCTAGCCCAAACC
>JAKAFL010000014.1 GCA_021817945.1 bacterium
ACGGTTCGTTTCATTTTTTGAATTCGCTTTCATCCAATCGTAGTAAAGCAAAAACAGGCACGGCTGTCTAGAAAAACTTTTACCCCATGGCCTTCAACCCATTATCATTTTTTAAAAAAAGACCCTGTTTTAAGGGCTCTGAAACTGATTTTGGAGTTTGCACCGAACGAAAAATCTGTCATGGTGACCGCTTGCGTCCTTTGCCGCACTATGAAACCTCAAATTGAAATCTATGACACCACCCTGCGTGATGGGTCGCAGGGCGAAGGCATCCATTTTTCGGTGACAGACAAGTTGCGAATTGCCGCCAAACTGGACCTTTTTGGGGTGCATTACATTGAGGGCGGATGGCCGGGGAGCAACCCCAAGGACATTGAATTTTTTGAGAAGGCCAGAAAAATTAAGTTTAAAAACGCCAAACTGGCCGCATTTGGGTCAACACGGAAAAAAAATGTGACCGTGGAGGAGGATGACCAGGTGAGGTTGCTCATCGAAGCGGGCACACCGGTGGTGACCATTTACGGCAAAAGCTCGATGCTCCACGTCAAGGAAGTGTTGCGCTGCACACCGGATGAAAACCTCGCCATGATTGGTGACACTGTCAAATATCTCAAAGACCACGGCAAGATGGTGATATACGATGCCGAGCACGCATTTGATGGATACAAATTGAATCCGGATTACGCACTGGCCACCTGGCAGGCGGCGGAAAAAGCCGGGGCGGATCTTGTGGTGTTGTGCGACACCAACGGAGGATGCCTTCCCACGGAAATCAACGACATCACGCGAGCGGCGGTGGGCCGCCTCAACTGCCGCGTTGGAATTCATTCCCACGATGACAGCGGCTTGGGAGTGGCTAACGCGCTTGCGGCCTTGGATGCCGGGGCGATGCATGCGCAGGGAACCATCAATGGATACGGGGAACGGACTGGAAATTGCAATCTCACCAGCGTCATCCCCTTGGTCCATTTCAAGCTGGGAAAAACCTGTGTTCCAGCCCGTTCGCTGGCCAAACTGAGGGATCTCTCCCTTTTCGTTGATGATGTGGCAAACATCCGCCACAACCCGCGCTTGCCTTGGGTGGGGTCGGCTGCCTTTGCCCATAAGGGCGGAACCCATGTGAATGCGGTTCAAAAGCTGGCCTCCAGCTACGAGCACATCAAGCCGGAGTTGGTGGGCAATGTGCGCACGGTCCTGATCAGCGACCTGGCCGGGCGCAGCAACGTGGTTATGAAAGCCCGCGACCTGGGTTTCAACCTCACCAACGACACACCCCAGCTCAAGGCCATCCTGGAGCGGGTCAAACACCTCGAGAACCAGGGCTATGAATTCGAAGCCGCTTCCGGCTCCCTGTCCCTGCTCATTCGCTCGGCACTTTCCCCCAAACCTGATCCATTTTTTCAACTGGAAACCTATCACGTCTCCATGCGCCGCGACCAGATGGAATCCATCTGCGAAGCCACCGTTCGAGTGCGCGTGGGTGACCGCAAGGCCCATACCGTGGCTGAGGGCGATGGCCCGGTGAATGCGCTGGATCGCGCCCTGCGCGAGGCGCTCGTCCGTTTTTTTCCGAAACTCAAGTCTGTGGAATTGACTGATTACAAGGTGCGAATCATCAATGGCGCCACTGGAACCGGGGCCAAGACACGTGTTTTGATCGAATGCACCGATGGCAAACGGACCTGGGGCACCGTGGGTGTGAGTGGAAACATCATTGAAGCTTCGCTCCAAGCCTTGCTGGACTCATTGGAATTTGCCCTTTGGAAAAAATAGGGGCGCCGGAATCACGCCATTCTCCCATGAAGCATGTCTGCGCTGCCCCCAGGAGGGGCTTTCCCAACGAAAACGGCAAATCACGTTGAAACGACCTTGCCGCATATAATGCTGCAATACCCAAATTCATAAATGGAAATCTCCAAAGCATACGATCCCGGGGTGGTGGAGGAAAAATGGTACGCTTTTTGGCTGCAAAACCAGTTCTTCAAGGCTGATGAAAACTCAGCCAAGCCAGCCTACTCCATTGTCATACCACCGCCCAATGTCACCGGCATGCTGCACATGGGCCATGTTCTCAACAACACGATTCAGGATATTCTTTCCCGAAAGGCGCGGATGACCGGGCATGAAGTCCTGTGGCTGCCAGGCACCGATCATGCAGGCATTGCCACCCAGATGATGGTGGAGCGGCAGCTTAAAAAGGAGGAAAAAAAGAGTCGCCACGACTTGGGCCGAGAGGCTTTCCTGGAAAAAGTGTGGGCCTGGAAGGAAAAACACGGGAGCATCATCATAAACCAGTTGAAAAAGCTGGGCTGCTCCTGCGACTGGTCACGCGAACGTTTCACCATGGACCCCGAATATTCCCGGTGTGTCCAGCGCGTCTTTGTGGACCTGTACCGGCAGGACCTCATTTACAAAGGGCGCCGAATGGTGAATTGGTGCCCGGTTTCCCAGACAGCCTTGTCGGACGAAGAAGTGGAAATGAAACCTCAAAAGGGTTTTCTTTATCATTTCAAAGTCCGCGTTTTGGAGATGGAAGACACTTGGCTGACCATTGCCACCACCCGTCCGGAAACCATTCCCGGAGATACCGCCGTGGCAGTGAATCCAAAGGATACCCGTTACGCGCACCTTATCGGCAAAAACGTCCTTCGCCCGTTTCCAGCGGATATTCCGGAGACGGCCAGAACCATTCCTATCATTGGTGATGAACATGTGGATTTTGCCTTTGGCACAGGTGTGCTGAAAGTCACTCCCGCCCATGACAAGGCGGACTTTGAAATTGCCCGCCGCCATGGCCTTCCGTTTCTGGAGGTCATCCGGGCGGATGGAACCATGGATTCCAGCGCCGGATCAGCCCTGGCCGGCATGGATCGTTTCCGCGCCCGCAAGGAGGTGGTGGAAGCCTTGCGCAACATGGGAGCGCTCACCGAGGAAAAACCTTACGACCACAATGTGGGATTCAGCCAGCGGGCGGACGTGCCAATCGAACCCCGGCTTAGCGACCAGTGGTTTCTCAAATACCCCGCCTTGGAAGCCTCCCGTCTCTGTGTTGCCGAAGGACGGATGCGATTTCACCCTGACCGTTGGGCCAAAGTTTACGATCATTGGCTTAACAACATTCAGGACTGGTGTATCAGCCGGCAACTCTGGTGGGGTCATCGCATTCCACTTTGGTCGAAAATGTTGCCTGCCGGTCAAAACGTGGATGGGCGCCTGGCGGAAGCCATTCAGCAGGCCAGCGATGCTGGCGACCTGGCGGTGATCAAAACCATCCCCCAACCGGACGGCCAGATTCGAATGGAACTGGCCACCAATAGCGAAGCCTGCAGCAAGGTGGCTCTCATGCTGGGTTTTGAGCAGGACCCTGATGTCCTCGACACATGGTTCAGTTCCTGGTTGTGGCCATTTGCCACCATGGGCTGGCCCGCAAAAACCGGCATGCTTCGGAAGTTTTATCCAACCACGGATCTGGTCACCGGTCCGGACATCCTCTTTTTCTGGGTGGCCCGGATGATCATGGCCGGTTATGCCTTCATGGGGGACAAGGAGCAGTCCCTGCCCGATCCAATGCCTTTTAGAAACGTCTATTTCACCGGCATCATAAGAGACAAACAGGGCCGGAAGATGTCCAAAACATTGGGGAATTCGCCGGACCCACTTGTGCTCATTGAAAAATACGGGGCTGATGCCCTCCGGTTTGGAACGATGCGCAGCGCGCCCCTTGGCCAGGATGTCCTGTTTGACGAGAAGGATGTCGAACTGGGCCGCAATTTTTGCAACAAACTCTGGAACGCCTGCCGGTTTCGCCAAATGCAAGGCGGAGCCATTCAGGATGAAATCCAGCCTGCTCTCCTCAACTCAGATGACCGATGGATTCTTTCCAGTTTGAACACGGCCATTCGCAGCGTAACCCTGGCCCTCAACGAGTACCAATTTAGTGAGGCTTCCACGGCTTTGTACCGCTTTTTTTGGAGTGAATACTGTGATTGGTACCTTGAAGCTTGCAAGGCCGTGCTGAACGGCGACGATGCCGCTCGCAAGGCCAACTCATGCGCCGTCATGGATTTTATTCTTTCCCATGTCCTGAGGCTGTTTCATCCTTTTCTGCCCTTCATAACCGAAGAGCTTTGGCACGGCATGGGTTATTCCGCAGACATGCCATCCAACCAGGGCGGCGCCTCCATCATGTCAGCCCCATGGCCCCTTCCATTGAATGAGGATGAAATGGAGCAGTTCGGCCTTTCCCAAACTGCCTTTGATCTCACTTCTTCAAAGTACCAGCTTATCACCCAGGGTCGCAATTTGCGCCGGATCGGTAACATCCCGTCTGGCAAAAAGGTCAAATATGTCTTTAAACCAGTCCTGGCTCTGGATGCGCACGACCATGAGGTCATCCGCCTGCTGCTGAATGCGGAATCCCTGCCTGTCCAGCCCGATTTCGCCCCACCCAAGGGCACCCCATCAGTCAAAACCAACTGGGGCGAACTTTTTCTGCCTCTTGAGGGACATATTGATAAAACGGCAGAAAAGGCCCGGCTGCAGTTGGAACTGGGCAAAATTGAGGCAGAAATCCTCAAGGTGAAACTAAAGCTGGAAAACCCGGGTTTTGTCCAAAAAGTCCCGCCTCAAGTCCTTCAGGAACACCAACAGCGTTTGGTGGATTGGCAGGCCAAAATGAAACACGTCCAGGAATCCATTGATGCTTTAGAAGATTAAGCCCGGTCTTTTTTGAACCCAAAGCGAAATTGAAAGGGTTAAGATGCCGCAAGATGCTGTCTTTGGAAAAATCGAAACCATACCCGAAGCGGTCTGGTGAGATTGATCCAAAGAGTTTGCGCCCGGTGGATTGGCGCAGACTGGCATTTTGAATTTCCTTTTTCGGTTTGAATGGACACATCCGCCTTGTAATTCAGGAAAGGGCAATGCCTCAAATTCCTGGGGTTTTGTGGATCGCATTATCCGACCACTACCCTCTACAATATCAACTTGGTTTTCACGGGTTCAATGTTGCCATTCTTCCTCAACGAACCCACGCCCTATAACCTGCTTTTGACCCATCGAATTTCCGCCCCCAAAATGGGCACTTTTTCATATAGTAATTGGGCGCCATCGTAGTAATCATGCTGGAATAGGACTTTTCCATCGGCTCCAAACCGCACCATGCTCATGCCATCACACACCGTGGGCGGGGTGCTTTCCTTGTCATGCTTCAATTTCAGCGTCATGCGCCATCTGAAATAATAATTTCCCTGATCCTGCGCCACATCCTGCCACTCCATTTTAAACTGTCCGACCGCATCAGCCTCCCTTAATAAATAGGATTCAAACCCGGATTCTCCGTGAATGACCTTGAAAGAGTCTTGAAACCATACGTCCTTGGCATAGATTTTGGAGGTGTTTTCTAAGATGTTTTTGCGGGAAAAATCGCCGTTAAAAACCTCAAACTGATTCAAGTTGGTGGAATCGGCATCCGCCACTTTTGCCGCGCGGGTGGCTTCCAAAGCCTCGTCTTGAAAGGCGGCAGGGGCTTCGCCACGCGGGCTGCTGGAACAACCCGCAGCAACCACCAGCAGCAACCCCGCCACAACACCACAAGCAAATCCTTTTGTTGCACCCATTCATGAAATAATACGCCTGTGGTAAGCTCATGGACGCATTTTTTCAAAAACATCCGTTCCAAAATGAAAACCCGCAACCAGTTCAAGCTGGTTGCGGGCTCCCCACCCCTGCATGGTCGCCATCAAGGGCCAAGAAGGACCCTGTAAAATTGAACCGGCACCCCTGAACTGGAAGAGTCTGTAAAAACAAATGGCAACACAGGAGAAAGATTGGTGGAAATCCCCCTCCAATTGATCAAGTTGGTGGAGCTTTGAATGATGTAATCCGGACCGGCTGCGCCGTTGATGTTCATTGAAAAGACACCCAGAGAATAGGTGGGTCTGGCCGTTGGAACCACTGCCGGGTTTACAATCACATTAAAGGTCTGCGTGGCTGTCAGGCTTGGGCTTCCATTATCCGAGACAGTGATAACCACTGGATTGGTGGAACCTGATGCTGAAACTGAGGCGCGCCAGACAAACACACCTGTGGCAGGATTCAATGTCGCTCCAACAGGACCGCTGACCAGAGCGAAACTCAACGTTTTGGGTGGTACATCCGGGTCAATGACCTGATTGGTGACATTCAAGGTGACACCGGCATTGACATGCAGGTCTGCCAAGGGAGTGAAAACCGGCGCCGTGCTTCCCACGTTTAAAGTTGCGGAGCTGCTCGTGGCAACGCCTGCCACGTTGGACACTTGCACAAAATAGGTGCCTGCCTGACCCGCATAGGCCTGGGCGAAAAACAATGTGCTGTTCGTGGCGCCGGAAAGCGGTGATCCATTTTGATACCATTGGAAAGTGGTGGTGCCAATGGCGGAGGCTGCCACGGACAAGGTGGCTGGTGCTCCTCCGGCAACACTCGAGCCAACTGGATTGGTGAGAATCAATGGAGCCAGTTCGGGCTGCCATCCGTAGAGCCAATTGGTTGCATTACCCACCAGGTTGGTGGCCGTGCTGGCGGAGATTTGCGTGGACCAGGCCACACGTGAGGATGTGTTTACGGGGTTTCCATTGAGATCCACGCTTCCATACTCCCAAAAACGCAGGCTAGCCGTGTCTGCACCTTGGGTGGTGCCGCTGCCCAAAGCCCAGCCCGCTGGAATAATCAGGTTGGTATCCATCGTGCAATCCACGTAAGCCGCCTGCCCATAGGGATAATACGGCGTGCTGCCGCTGGCCCCGGCATCACGTCCCAGCGTTCCATTGCTCACCGATGAATTGGCGCGGTCAATAAGGCAGTCCACAAAGGCAAAGCCATTGGTGTATTGCAAGGTCCGCGCCTGGGTCAGATAGCTTTGCGTGGACATGGCCATCAGCTCATCGTTCGTGGCAAACAACGTTCCACTGCCCCAAATGTAATCGGTATCACCCTGGATATGGGAGTCCTGGATATACGCCTGGTCCCCGCTCTGGTTCACCAGCAGGGTATCCTGGTAGCTGCACAGGTTGGCATTCAACAGCATGAAACGTTTGGCATAATTCACCAGCAACGCCTCGGCTTGGGACCCCCCGTGTGGCGTGCTGTTGGTAAGCGTCAGGTTTTCCAGCGCAATATCATTGGCGCTCATCACCCCAAACATTGGGCGCGTGGTGGTGCTGGGATTGATGTTGTTGTTGTTTGGATAATTAATGATGGTCTGGGCCCGGTTCTGGCCAATGAAAGTGATGTTGTTCTTGGAATTGACGCGGTTGATCTCCGTGTAAACGCCGTTTTGAACATGAATCACCGTGGGCGTTGTATTGGCCGCAGGAACAAAATCAATTGCTCCCTGCACCGTGCAGAAATCCCCGCTGCCATCCGCTGCCACGACAAGATTGGTGGCGACGGATGGACCGGCGGACCGGGTGGTGAATTGCCACGTCGTTGAATTGGTGACTCCGGCAAAATAAGCCCCGTTGGTATCCACAAACACGCCCGGATCCACTGTCACATAATAGGTCTGGCCCAGACTGAGCACCCCCGCGTGCGGATAGATGGTGGCCGTATTGCTATTCACCAGGATGTCATAACTATTCAATGAAATACCGCCTACAGTCCTGGGTTGAAGGTTGCCGCCGCTAAGGTCAAGGCTGTCCACAGGGGTGGAAGGGTTGGCGGTGTTGTACACTCGTATGGTACCCGTGTTGCCCACCAGCACCGGCTCGTTGAAGCCCAGTGTTAGTAAAGTATCGTCACATACCGATGAGGCGTTGTTCAAGGGCGATGTTGGCCCTGCTGTCATCGAGGAATAAAGCGCCAGAATAGCGCCGCTGCTGGTGGTGGCTCCCGCCGAATTGCTCACCACCACATCGTAGGTGCCAATATCGCCTAACCCCACGCTCGCAATGGTATAATTAGTGTTGGTGGCGCCAGGTATGAGTTGGTTGTTTTTATACCACTGGTAGGTTGGCGCTGGCACTCCGCTGGCGGTCACTAAAAATGTGGCGGATTCACCCGCATTCAACAACAGATTGGTCGGCTGGCTGGAAATGACAGGCGTGACAATCACCGTGATGTCAAAATTAGTCTCCACCGCGCCCAGGTAATTGCTCGTCACCACCGTGTAAACCCCTGCCCCGCCCTGTTGTACATTGCTCAGCGAAAGTGTCGGCGATGCGCCGGTTTGAAGCAGGTTGGACCCGGCATCGTACCAATAATAAACCGGGCTTGGCGCCCCGGCGGCTGTCACCGTCACATTAGTGCCCTGCCCCGACACGATGGTGGCTGTGCGGGGTGCGATGCTATAAATCGTGGGCGCAGTGGCCGTGGCGAAAATATTCAAAAAGGCCGGGGCGCTTGTCGCGGAGCCATAGGCATTTGTCACCACCACAAAATAGGTTCCCGAGTCCGCAGGCTGGGCATTGGCAAAGGAAAGAATATTAGAAGTGGAACCGGTGATCACACTGCCATTCACGGTCGTCCCATCCACCAGGGTATTGGTCACGGTGGCCGTGGCTTCATACCATTGATAACCAACTGGCGTTCCGCTGTTTGCATTCAAGGCAACTGAGAATGAACTGGCAGGAGTGGTGTCGCCCGGGCTGCCACTGTAACCCACTGGCTGGGACTGAATAATCGGGTTCGCAGGAACAAACGTGATGCTGCTCAATGTCACGGTTACGGCAATTCCGGACAGATTGTCGTACATGAAGGCCAACTCATTGAAATTGGTCGTGGGCAGCGTCACAAATGTGGTTGCGGAGGAGTAGCTCTGCACATCCACCGAATTGTTGCCATTGGTGATGGCCGCCCCGGATGCCGCATAGGTGCTGGAGCTTGTGCCCATGCTGATGCCAGTCCCGGATGGGTTGTTTAATTGAAACTGCATCCCATACGGAACATTATTGGAAGGTGTGCCAAGGCTGATCTTGCCGCTGCCCAGTTTATGCGCGCTATCATATTGGAAAAAGGTGGTGACGGTGCTTGTCCGGTAAAACATCTCGAAGGATGGCGGTGTATTCCCGGTGTTTAGGTCCGTCCAGTATCCTGAGTCATCCAGCGCATTTGTAGGGGTCCCAGGGTCATTAAACAGGCCCATTCCCATTACGCGACCTGTGTTTCCAGGGCTTAAACCACCTGTGGATGTCATGTTGAAATTGACCTTCGTGGCCGACCCGGCAACTCCAATGTTGGTGGGCTGGAATGTTTTTGTCATGAAAATCAACTCAGTAGTCGGCGGAATGATGAAGCTCACATTGCCCCCATAGGTTGAATCACCGCCGGTCGCCACATCATTGGTGACCAGGCCACCGTTCTTGTTAAAAGAACTCCATTGCAACTGTCCAATTGCTCCAGGAAGAAATCCTGCAAGGAGCAAGGCGGTGATCCAGATTTTGGCAAACGAGGTTTTCATGGCAGGGTATGACTTGGGTTGCGGTTTAGGGTTGGGCTTTTTGTGTTTAATCCAGCCCCGCTGCCGGGCGCGCTGCCGCGCATGCAGGCATACAACAGATCAGGGCTTGAATGATTCAAGAATAATCCAGAGCCAGAACCATACAAGCTGCCATTTTTGCAAAATCATTTGAATTTTTGGCAGGCCTTAAACCCGAAAAGCGAAATGGAAAGGGTCAAGATACGGCAAGATGCTGGAGTGGAAATTCTTTGGAGAAACCAAAACCAAACCCGGAGCGGTCTGGTGGGTTTTTTACAAAAATTTTGCGCCCAGGAGATTGGAGCAGATTGGCCTTTTGAATTTCGTTTCCGGGTTAAAACCAACGGCCATCTGGAAATGGCTCTTTCCATGGTGTTAAAACCTTTAAATGGGAGTTTATCCTATTGCGAGGGTTTATTCTCCCTCGTTCAGGTTCCCATCCCAAACACCAGCCGGCGGATGAACTTTCCCCCTAAGCCAGGGGGTTGGCACACTTTGAGGACCCAAAGCCCCTTGAACCAAGCCCAGGGAACTGGCGTAAAGCTCGTTCATCAATGGCAGCGGGTTGCCCAGTGCGGGTTTCATTTCCAAATCCCCGAGCGGAACGCTGTAGCAGGAAAAGCGCTGGCCCGGGTCCATTTTGAACATCATTGCGTAATGTTGGCGCACCTGGTCATAAGCCTCAGCCAGCATGGCCATCTGGTCGGCATCGGTTTCCAGGAGATTTGACTTTTCGCGCAGGTAGCGAAAGCGCCAAAGACTTTCATCCAAATAGCGTTCCACCTGCCCGAATTCTTCCAGCCAATTCACACGGGTCCGCAATTCGGCAAGTTGCGCGGGCTGCAAATCTCCTGCAACGCTTTCAATATCCTGTTTCATGGCTTGAATCTGGCGGAGGCATTTCTCCTTTTCTTCAATCACGCGATCCACGTTTTCAAGCGTTGGAGCCAACGCCGCCTGGCCTTCAGGCAGGAAATACCGATTGGTGTATTTCAACAAAACCTCGCGACGGGCGATGCTCCCGGCAAAACCTGAGTTGGTGTCATTGCCCAGTCCCAGAGCGGAAAAAAGGTGATGGATCACATATTCCGAACGGCGCAGCGCCCGAACCACCGCCGGTGCCGCCTTGTCGCCATATACTTTACGGGCCCAGTCCAGCCATATTTGGCCCAGACTCTCTTCCGGGTCCCAAGAAAGGCGGCGCCAGGCATACAGGTTGATACCGTTCACCGCATCGCCGAATACATGGTAACCGGGATTTTTTGTGGCGCCACAGAACAAACTCACTCCCCCATCATTTCCAACCAGGGCATGACTGCGTTGCATGGTCCACGCGGTGTAATCCACTTCGGATGCAGGCAGAAAAAGTCGTCCGGTGGTCTGGCCTGTGATTTGGTATTCTGCAATTTCCCGGTGGGGAGATGCCTTGCCCAGCAGGTCTGAGAACGGTGGATTGGGCTGACAATCCGCCGCATAAACCTTGGTTTGAATGGAGACGCTTTCGGGGACATCCCGAATGACAGGTCCCCACAGGTCCTGCCCGGAGCCACTCGGTCCACCATTGCCCGGGGCATGCACCCATTGGTCCCCCAGCCAGTGTGGAACACCCGAGGACCATGTGCGCACAATCAGGGGACATCCCATTGATTCCGCCACCGATTGATAATTGCTCACGCAAACGCTCAATTCATTGGGAAATTGGTTCAGTCCATCCTTCTGGCAACGGTCGCACTGGCAGAAAATTCCGTAATGATCCCAGAAGGTGGCGTATAATCCATCGGCATGTGATCGCTCTATGAATTCCGCCACGTACGCCCGGACCAACCGCCATGTGTTGGTGTCTGAGGGACATAAGGTGCCTTTTTCCCAGGAATTAGCCTCATCCACTCCCTTGGCAGATGGAAAAACACGCACTGCGGCATCATAGAGGGCGGGCGACCAAAGGCTGAAATCGTTGCCATACAACAGTGGGTAATACTCCACGTCCGCCTCATGGCATTGGGCAGCCAGAGCCTGATGCGCTCTTTCGGCCTCCTCAGCCGAAGCATCCACATCCCCACGGTCCATGGCTCCCATCCTGTAAAAGACAGCGGGAAGCCGTTTTTTAAAGGTGACCGGGGCATCTGCCCGGCCAATGATGATGTTTACCCCCAAACGCGCCACGCATTCCGCCACGGAGTAATGCCCATTTACGGATGCTGAACGAAAAGCAAAGGCAGGTTTGCGGAGAATAGCGCCGCTGGTCATTTCCTCCCACTGGTCCACATCACCTGCTGCATATAAAAGCGAGCGGGGGCGCTGCCCGAACACGATCCACGCGCCATCCTTGCAGACGACTCCAAAGGCATCATTGGGCAGGGTTGAATGCTTAAGGCCCAGTTCCCTGGCCTGTGTCGGGTCTGGCAGGTTTGTGGTCAATAGTACCTCCCCTTTTTGCAACAGCCACGAATCAGGTTTCTGAAAAACAGACCCTTCAGGAAGGTGCCATTCCTTCGCCAACAGGTTTGCCGCAGACATAACCGCCGGATGACACCCCAAAACAACCACAATTGACCGAACAAACGGTTGTGCCCCGGCAGACTGCAATAACGCCATGGAAACAATGGACAGGATGAATCCATGAAACAACTTGGACCTGTTGAAAAATTGCATTGGATGGATAAAATGAAGCAAAGCAGTGGCTTGGCAAGCAAGTCATTAAAAAACGACGCTAATTATTGGCCGGGCCATCCACGGCATCCCCCAGCATGGACCATTTGCCCTGGGTCGAGTGCGTTAAGGTTCGCACAGTAGGCACAGGCGTGGCCGCAGCCCTCAGCGCTGTTTTTTCCCCTGAAACCATCATTTTTAATGCCTGGGGACGACCCACGTCAATGGCATCGCTCAGCGTCAGGTTCGATCCATCAGGGGTTGTCAAAACCACGTTTTTCATGATCCAATCCGCCGCATGGTTAATTGAGCCAGCTTTGCTGGAACGGATGAAAATATTATCCAATTGAATGTCGTGAATGGGTTTGTTGGCATATCCATCGGCAAAAATGGCCCTCCCCAATGCCGTGGCTGTTACGTTCGAAATGATGATGTCCCTGAATTCCGGTAAACCACGGTCCGGCGGCTCGACTTTTTCCGCCAAGGTAAGCCAATAGGATGGCACTCGGTTGGTGTCCACCCCTGGCGGAAGTGTGACATAACTATAGGCTGGATTCCAATTAAGCTCAAAACTCAAGGCGTCCCCCACCCCTTTCATTTGAATATCATGAATAAATACATTTTGCACCACCCCTCCGCGAAATCGGGCAGACTTTAACCTGATGCCATTGGAAGTCCCGACCGCCGTCAGGTGGCTGATTTCCACATTACGGATTCCGCCGGATGTCTCGCTTCCAATGGTGAACATTCCACCGCCAGCCCCTGCCACACAGTTGCGTATTATCACGTTTTCAGTGGGCCGATTCACCCTCAAGCCATCGGCATCCCGCCCTGATTTCAGGCAAAAATCGTCGTCGTTGCAGTCCACGTCGCAATTTTGCACCAGGATGTCGTGGGATGAATCTATATCCACCCCGTCAGAACTGGGTCCAAATCCACCTATGTTGGCCCGAATCACCACCCCATCCACCTTGATCCAGCCGCTGTAAATCAAAGCCAGGCTCC
Organism: bacterium; assembly: GCA_021817945.1. GTDB lineage: Bacteria > Verrucomicrobiota > Verrucomicrobiia > Limisphaerales > UBA11358 > UBA11358. Next base: position 13,109 of record JAKAFL010000014.1, read on the forward strand.
AGAACCCGGAGCGATTAATGGTGACCTGCCGCACCGTGATATTCGTGCACTCATAAACTGCCACCGCCCGCACCCGCTTGCAGTCATAGTCCACCGCCCAGCGTTCTCCACGCTCACGATAATCCTTCAGCATGCCGCCCTTATGGTCCTCGCCCCAGAATTGTTTCCACCAATATGAACCATTACCATCTATCGTCCCCTGCCCGGAAACTACCACGTTTGTCTGCTGGTAAATGTTTACCAACCCGGCAGGCCATGGCATTTCAATTCCAGCTACGCGGGTCGGCAACTCTGGGTACAGCGCAGTGTCTTGAATGGCCCTGAGCACTGTCCCCTTGGGCAAATGCAATTCAACGCCAGATTTGAGGAACAAGGCACCGCTCATATAAATTCCATGGGCAAAAACAACCCGCCCGCCCCCTGAAGCTGCTGCTGCGTCAATGGCACGCTGAATAAAGCAGGTATTGGTGCTCACTCCATCGGGATGCGCCCCAAAATCATCCACCAGCCATGACCGCGCTTCCACGACAGGTTGCTGAATAAGCCCGAGCAGGCAGAAAAGCATGCAGGTCCAGCGCAGGCTCAGGTATGCTTTAAATGCCAGGGTCATATCCATTCACCCGCAAATGAACCGGCTCCAAAACCACTGGCCCAACCAATCCACAAGGAGCGACTGGCCAATTGGCCGCATCGAATGGGTGATAATCCTCGTTCACCAGATTGATGTCCTTGAAATACTTCCAATTCACCCCCCGCCGATCCAAATCCCGCACCCGATTGGCTGAAACGCTGGTCACCTCTAGTTCCAAATGATTGTCGGATGGTTTTAAATGTTCCACCAACACCCGGTAGGGAGGCACCACGCATGTGCCCAAGTCCTGGCCATTTAATACCACCCTCGCGCTCTGGCAAACCACGCCCAAATCCAGGTAACATGCTTTCCCAGCCAGGTCAGGCGCATCAAATGTCACGTCATAACTGGCGGTCCCTCCAAACGCCTGATATGCCGGGTCCTTGAAATTAGTCCATGCAACTGGATCGGAAAGCTCCCGGGCTTCCGGCAACTCCGGACCTCCGACCAGAAAATGAAGATTCCATTTTCCATGCACAGGAACTGATTCACCGTTTGTTTCCCAATAATCCCAATCCGGTCCGGTCACTTTGCCGCTGCCATAGCACCGAACCAATACACTCTCACCCGCATTGAGTTCCAGCCACAAACCATGCCCTGCCTCGACTTTGGCCTTGCCCATTTTGCCTGTCATGGGATCCATCACTGCGGCTGATGTCACGGGGCGGCCCATTTTGACCAAGCCCTGAAAATCCTGTTTTCCCCGGTTGGCGATGAAATAATCCCAACCTTGACCCGTGGTTTCACGCACAAAGGATAACCCTTTCTGAGCCATTTCCTCTGGCTCGACTCCGGCTTCCCATAATCCTTGGCCCAAGGCCCTGGTCCCAAGCTCCATATACCCACCCCCCACCTTCACCATGACGCTCAATGAGTCCCTGCCTCGCAATTCCATCAATTGGCTCACCAAAGATTCAAACCGGCGTGTCTTTTCCGGCCCGCAAAGCCCGGCCGGTTGCAGTTGATCCAGCGTGTCCATGTCCCACACCACCGTGGCGCCGGATTTCATCAATCCAACCAGCAATTCAAGTGTTTCCAACGGCATGTAATGGCATTCCGGCACGACCACCACCTTGTATTGCGCGCCTGGCATGACGATTTCTTGGTCATGCACTCTGGCCTCTTGCAATTGGGAATCAGAAACATAATCAAAGGCAAAACCTTGATTCCAAAGTTCGTGTGCCTCCCTGCCGACTGCCTGTCCCTCAAACCACGCCGTTTGGCTCACGGTCATCGGCTGCAGCAGGCCATCGGGTTGGCTCCAATAATCCGCCACAGGCCAATAAAGCAGGACGTCGCTGTCCGGGTGTCCTGATTGCAACAAGGATTGGCAGCGGGCAATGTAGGCGTTTACACTTGGCATGTCGTGCCATATCGAATTGCGGGGATTCATCTCGGTGGAGGCGTAAAACAACCAGCCTGGCCATGGCGCATCCGCCGGTGAATAACAGGTTCCATGAAAATAGACGTGGTTTACACCGGCAAGAAACATGTCATCCACCAGGTATTTGACATCCGCCAGCGTCTCCGTGAAGTGCTCCTTCAACCATGTCCCGGTTTCCGCTCCAACCAGCCTCCGACCCATGGTGTGAGCCGCCGATGAGGCAAATTTGGAAATCAAAACGCTTCGGTCATTGTGAAACATTTCAGTTTCAGGCACATCTGCATCCCCATACAAATCCAACCAATTAGCCGGCGTGCCATGCGCCTGATAGATGGTCTCCATACCGTGGGCGTGGGCCCAAGCGATCCAAGCCGGTTCGCTTTCTTGGGCCAGGATCCCGGAAACGGTCCTTCGATAATCATATTTTACCCGGGCAGTCTGTTCATCAGCCTGGTCCGAGAAAAGATGCTGGAATTGATCCTCAAGCCGGTAACCACGGAGTTCCGCAAACCGGCTTAAAAAATCGGGGGACCAATCAGTGCGATACTCGTAAGAATCCTGAAAAACTGCCAGAGGCCGGGGGCCGTTGTATTTCCCCAGGGCGCCATCAAACCATTTGAGCCAATTTGTGACGGCCTGTGGGTAGAGCGGATTTAACATCCAACCCGTCCCGCCCGGGGCTGCGCGTTTCACTTTTTGCCCGGATGGCTCCTGGGATATGGCGAAGATTTTCCACGTTCCTTGCGCGCCATTAACTCCTGAAACAGTACCTGGAATCGTCGGGGCTTGAAACCGCATCAAACCCTGCCCATCCAATGTTGGCAAAAGGTTGATGGCAGGGCCGGTAGGCGGATAGGCCATCAGTGCTTGAAGTTTGAGAGGATCAAACTGATGGGTTAAGGTCCCGCCAGGCTCGATTTCATAGGTCTGCACAACCACCTTGGCATTGGCATCCCTGTCGGAAATCGTTGGCCCGCCGAAACACCAGCCCGAACCCAAGGACATGTCCACACCCATGCCCAGGGATTTTGCATCACCAATGGCATAACCCAGCATTTCCATCCACTCGGGGCTAAGATAAGGAATATCGGGGTGTGAACCTCCTTTGACACCGTAGATGGTGGTTATTTGCACACCGCCCAAGCCGACATCATGGAACAGATGCAGTTCCCGGTCCAAATCCGCCTGGTCCACCGCGCTGCCATGCCACCACCACCAAGTCCAAGGACGATTTTCAGAACGGATTGCAGGCCAAGCCAGAGGGTGGGAATCCGATCCGCCAAGCGCCCATTCGCACGGCAACACAAAAAACGCCAGTAAAAGGAATAAAAGTGGGCCTCCATTTTTCATGTCATTTATTTTCCAAGGCTTGGGAAAGGGCCGACGCCTCCCCCAATTCTCTACTGCCCTCATACCGAAGCGCAATCACTCTGCTTAAGGATAAGCAAGGACCTGAATAGCCTCATTCAGCCTTGATATTCCCCCAAAACAGCGCGAAAAAATCCATTTTTATCTTTTTGATGAATTTCCGCGCAGGAAATTATAATCCCTCCTCAAGGTAGCCGCACATTGAGTTCAGCTCCCAGATGTCATAGGGGCTTTGCTTTTGCCAGCCGCTACCAAGGACATAAATCAATTTCATTTGGGGAAAAATCTTATGAAACTCAGCGCTCCCGTCGGTAAACAGAACATTCCAACCCTGGCTGCGGCTATGGGCAAAATCAACGCTGTTCACATTCACCTGCCCTGCGCCGACAAACTGCGACCAGTCAATAAAATCCATCGACAAAACAGCCCGTTTATTGACATTGGAAGTCTTTTGATAAAGCCGGAGATTGCTTGTGGTTCCAGAACTGCCCGGACCAGCGGGATTCACCACATGGGGATTACAAAGATAGCTTCCCCGGCAGTTGTTGTAATCGCCTGAGGCGCTGGAGGTGGATAATAATGGAGAGTACTGATCTGAACCAAGGGGTGATTTTTTGTAATTCAGACTGGGGCAGTATAGAATCCCGCCGTTTCCAGCCAAGCCGGAAAAATAAAGCAAACCATCGTCAGTATAATCTGTATTGGGCAGATTTTTGGCGCTTAACAGCTCTTGGGATGTCGCATTGGCATCGTAACACAACCAACGAGTGTAATATCCGCCGTTGATAATGTTCACCGGATTTGAACCCGCATGGGTAATGGGATACCAATCCTGATTGTCCCCGGCATAAATTGTGTAACCGATGCCAAGTTCATGAAAATTATTCGAACATGTGATCCTCTGGGCCTTGGCCTTGGCTGCCGACAAGGCAGGAAGAAGCATGGCTGCCAGAATGGCTATGATGGCAATCACAACCAAAAGTTCAATCAAGGTGAATCCTTCGCCAGCCTGGGCAAATGCTTTTTGCCGGGCCTTAAAATAATTATTGTGTTGATTCATAGGAAAGCTTGCTTTTTTAAAATTTAAAGCCGGACTGATTTGTTTCATTGCCATTTTTGAATTCATGAGTTTCGCTTTATCACTTTTAAACATCATTTGCCGGCTTTTGGGTTTGATTGGATTTGCTGGATGAAATCATTGATGGCAGCTTTTTGTTCTGAAGTGAGACGGGAATCCGCGGCTATCTTCGATAACTGCGGAAGAGCATCTGCAGCGCCTCCATGCTCCGCTTCGCTCACTGTCTCGAGGACAAAACTCTGGCTTGCTGGAGGCGCGTTGCTGAAAGCCTTGGCAACCCCAGAATCATCATAAGGCAATTGTGAGTTTTGCGGAAATTGCGCGGGTTCAGAACCCGATTTTTTGCAACCCACGGCCATGCACAGCCCAAAGGCTACCACACAAACCCACAAAAACGCGCCTGCCGAATCCATGCCAAAACGCGCCAATATTTTCTCTCTAATCGTCTTCATTAAATTCACCAAAATTATATTCAGCCCCAACAGGAGCACCCAAAAAGATTAAAAAATCCATAATCAATACAAGGTGAACACAAGAGAAACATACCATCATTCCATTTCGATTCCATCGCCAGTTATGGTGATGCGGCTATTGTGATGATGCGGCCACGAAGCGTCTCGACCATTGCTACCATCAGATTTGCAACCCAATTCATCGCCCGCCAAAAATGGCACATGTGTTTTTAATCTAACATGTTATATAGATTTTAAAATCGCTGACTTTGTATTCGGCATTGCTACAGCATTATGGAGCGTGACCCATTCCGAAAAATTGCCAACGCAACTTCAATCCTGATTTTACCCGGCAGTGAGAACACTACTTCGACCAGTTTTGCCCGCCATTTAAACTCATCGCCCTAAAATTCATGGTTCACGATTCGAATTCATTGGCTAAAAAAACTCATCCCGGCTCCTTGCAGAACCGGGATGAGATGAAAAACCAAGTATTTGGAACCTTGATTCCTTTAAAAATCAAGGCTTGCGCATCCTATAGAAAACCGCCGGTTGGGTCGGGTTCACGGGGATGTTTGTGGTAGTGATATTGGCTGTGCCGGGCACATCGGCCCAATTGGTGTTGATACCTACAGCCAAGGTGTTGGTCTGGCTCTGGAGAATCCAGCCTGCATTGGTAGGCCAGCTCAGGGTGAGCACCCCGCCGCTTACGCTGGTCAACAGGTGGGGAGGCAACAGGTTAATGCTGGGCAACCCGCCATTGGTCAAGGTAATGGATCCATCCACGGCTATGTTGTTCAGCCAATTATAATTGGTTGTTCCGGTAGGATCCGTCAACGGCAGGTTCACGGCGGAGAAGCCAGCCACGGGCTGGCTGAATATCTGGAATTTGTCGCCATTTTCCAAGGCGGCACCGGAATTGGTGATATTCAACACGCCAGTGGGATCAATTTTGAATGTTTGGGCTGCCAGTTGGCCGGAATTTGGCAAAATGGTGCGATTCAGCTTCACATTGACCGCACCAGCCAACTCCATTCCCTGGCTGCTGGACAAGTTGCCGGTTGGCAATCCCACGTTCAAAGTCGCACCTGAATCCAGCAACAAATTGCTGGCTTCAATGGTGCCCAATCCTGCCAGAGTCCGTCCAGAATACACCTCAAACACCCCATTGGTGACAAGGTTGGTGCCGGTGGAATCAATGTAGCCCATGCTCAAGGCATTCAAAATCGCGTTGGTAGAGGCCAACGTGACGGAAGTTGAATTAGTGAGCGAGGAGGGCACCACCAGCGTCAGCATGCCATTGCTAATGGTGGTGCTGCCCGTGTAAATAACGGTGTTGGTGTAAATATAGTTGGTCACGAGGTTCAAGTTGGCGTCCAAGCCAATGATTGCAAGCGAGCCTCCATTCAACGTCAGGGAACCGGTGCCGTCTTTCACGAGGGAGAGCGGCTCCGAGGCGCCGTTGCGAATAGTGCCGCTGAAGGTGGTGCTCAGGCCGGCGTCACCAATCAGGTAGGTGACATTATTATTACCTCCGGCAACATCTCCGCCCCCCAGCACGCCGGATCCCTCCAATGCGCCGAGGTAGATGCCCACACCCACCTGACCATTGCGGGTATTGATCAAGCCTTCATCATCGAAGATGGCGCTTTGTCCCCCATTTATGGACAATCCAGTGGAAGAGAAGCGGATCTGGCCATTGGTGGCAACCATGATTGTGCCAAGGAAATTACCAAATTGCTCAACTCCTCCAGTGCCCATGGAAATAGGTCCTGCGAAGATATTTGTCGAATCAGCGCTTCCATAGAGGTTGCCGCTAATGCCATTGGCAAGCTCGCCTGATGTGAAAGTGGCCGTCGCTCCTGCCACAGTCGTTATGTTTTCACCATAATAAGCCGCAGTGCTGGATTTGGAAGGTTCAGCCAAGGTGCTGCTGTTGCTAAGAATGATTCCGCCATTGCCTGCGGTGCCGGCGTTGTTGATTGCCAGGGTTGCGCCACTGGCCACAAAGGTTCCACCGCTGTAGGTATTGGCCGAATTGTAAGAGAGGGTTCCGCTGTTGATGGTCACCGCAATGCCGCCCCCACCAGAACCATCCACAATATTGCCGCTAAACGTGGAAGTTCCGGCAATATTCAGCAGGTTTGTGCTGGTCGAGGAATTATTAGCTATTGTACCAGCGGTTCCGTTCAAGTTGGTGATCATCAGGCCGGTAGCGGCATTCAAGGTTCCGCCATTCATGACCACCGGGCTGTTGCCTCCACCCAAGGCATACAAGTTGCCGGCTGTGAGTGTTCCCGCGCCAATGATTGTGGTTCCAGTGTAGGAATTGGACCCGGTCAAGGTCTCCATGCCGGCACCCTCCTTATTGATTGACAAGGTTCCTGCAGTGTTCTGGAGAGCACCAGAGAAGGATCCGCTGTCACCATTCGCACCAACAATCAACGCACCGGATCCAGCGCTGGTGTTGTCAACAGTGCCCGAACCGTTCAATGCATTCACGGTATTGGTGAAGCCATTCATGTCCAGCGTCCCAGAACTTTGCAAAATCACATTGCCGGACCCTGAATCTAAAGGACTCGGCAAAGCGCCGTTTACGCCCAGTTGAATCACACCATTGCTAACCACGGTGTTTCCGCCGTACTTGTTCACATTCTGAAGAACTAAGGTTCCTGTGCCAATCTTGATCAGGCCAGCGACACCAGCCACAGATCCAGAGCCTGAAAATGTGTAATTGTTAGCGGTGCTATCCACAACAACGCTGGTTGGCGCGATGGGTCCGATCAAATTGACAGTAGGATTCGTTGAGCCAACGGAATTGAAGGTCACATAGTCAGAGTTGCTGAACACCGAGTGAATTGCTCCATTAAGAAAGTTTGAATCGGTGCCAATGTCCCAATTTGCATTGGGATTCCCGCCCGTCCAAACCAGGTTTTTGGGAGTGTAATTGATCACCACCAGGTCAACCTCACTGCCATTCACAATAATATTGCCCACAGTTCCAGGCGCCAATCCAGCTCCTGTAACGGATGTCACAGAATAACCTCCGGCTGTGGTGATGGTTCCGGAAGCTTGAAGAATCAATTGATAGGTCCCAGCACCCAATGGAGTGCCGCTCGTGTTATTGATGACAAAGGCATTGTTTCCCATGGACAGTGTGCCTTGCGAAACATAGAGCGCCGGATGGGTCAAATCTCCCGTGGGGGAGTTGGGTGAATAGGTGATGTTCACACCGGTGGAACCCGAGGCGAGATTGATGGTGCCACTGGGATCCGCCTTGATCGTCGCCGCCGTGCTCCCCACTGCGGTGCCCGCGCCGCTGCCGCCAATTGCTGCCACGCTGGGTGTAAAAACGCCCCCGCCCGTTGTCAAAGCGGTGACATCCAAAGTGCTGCCAGCCGCAAGGTTCAAGGCGTTCCCCGTGCCAAGACCGCCGACTGCATTGGTTGAAAGGCTCAGGGTTCCAGAATCCACCGACCAGTTTCCAGTGTAATTATTGGGATAATCCAGCAACACCGTTCCAGGCCCGGCCACATGCAGGAAACTGCTTACAGAGCCGCCAGTCAGGTCGTTGGTGGCAATACCCACGGTCATGATGTCCGATGGATTCATCGTCTCCAAGGTGGGAGTAGTCCCGGCCAGTGTGCTCACACTCGCAGAATTCAGCGTTCCAGTGCCATTCATCAACACCGCGCCGCTTTCATTGAGACTGAAGCCTTGGGCAAGCGTTGTCCCATCAATCTGCAAAACGCCATTGCTATTTACAAACACGGTTGACATGGCGCCAAAGGCATTGGTTTGCTGCACCTCCAACACACCTCCGTTGATGTTGGCGGTTGAATAATTGCCTTTGAAAAAGTCAGAGTTTCCAGCGAGGATCCAGCGTCCGGCACCATTTTTGGTGACGCCCTGAATAGCCGTTGTCGAAGTGGTGGTACCCCGGGAGAGTGCGCCTATGGTATTGGTTCCGGGATTGCTTCCGCTTAATACAAAGACCGTGCTGCGAGTGTTCGCACTGTCATTGGTCACGCTGTTCACATAGAGAACGGCATTGGGGTTGGTGGAATTATTGACAAAATTAAAAATTCCCCATGTCTGAGATGGCAATCGGATAAATACCGGCACAAGAAATGTCTCGCTGTTGGTCACTGGCGCGTTCATTGTGATGCTGCCATTATGGGACACGTTGAGAATACCCGTTTCAATGGTTGAAACGGAATCAGGAACCGGGGCGCTGGGCGAGTAAAATACGTATGCGCCGCAGTTGGCGGTGTCAAAAATAATGCTGCCCAATTGCCGGCTACGATCGCCCACAATGGTGGCGTCATCTGGAATAATGGGGGTTCCGGCGCCTCCGATCCCATTGTAAATGGGCGAATTAAAGGTGGCGACATCATTGTTCACGTTGTTGCCGGACAGGTTAATCACACCTGGCACTGCGCCGGTGACCCAATTGTTGGTGACCGGCCAGCTTCCGCTAACAGGCGCGTTGCTCCATGTATCGCTGGCGGCATAACTCGCCGAAACTGCAAGCGCTCCAGCCAGACTCAACAAATGGCGAATCCGGTTTTGGATTTTATTAGACTTTATTTTTCGATTTGGGGTTCTCATGGTTTATTCAGGTGAAGGATTTGTTTGCAACCGAGCGAATGAAATGGTGTGAATTTGCAATTTAATGTGTGTGCGACTTGTGGATTGCAGAATAAATACAAACAGGCGATTTCAAAAAATCAGCAAGTCCGCGATTTAAAAACGTGCCGGGCATGTTCATCAATATACACCTACTGATGATTCTCACCATCGCCAATTCTGTGGATGCGCCATTCGGGCGGGCTATCGGTCGTTATCAGAATAAACCGGGTTGATTCAGGCCAAAAAAGGTTGCCCAATTAAAAGAATCCCCAAAAGCTGGATTCAGCGATTTAAAATCACATCCAACTTTGAATAAACATGTTATCTATTTTGAAAACCCCTGAGCCAGAGCCGATAGCCCCTGCCGAATATCCAGACCACCTGCGGTTCAAATTGAGGAAGTTTAGCTGTTGGGCATTGCCTGCTTGAGGTGTTTGGCCACAGCTTCCGTTCTAGAACGGACATGCAATTTCTCGTAAATGTGGCGAATGTGAGTGTGAACCGTGGCGTAGCTCACTTTCATTTGCTCGGCTATCTCCTTGTACAAAAAGCCTTTGGCGAGCAAATCAAGAACCTGGGCCTCGCGCGGAGACAAGGGGTCCGCCCCTGCCGCCGAGGGTGCGGTTTTTTGAAAGGATTGAACGATTTTACGGGCAATGTGGCTGCTCATGGGCGACCCACCCCCATGAACGTCCCGGATGGCAGTGAGAAGCTCTGCCGGCGGAGTCTGCTTCAGCATGTATCCGGTGGCGCCCGCAGCCAGGGCGTTAAAAATATGATCCGTATTCTGGTAAACGGTGAGCATGATGATCTGAATCCCTGCCATCTGAGGCTTTAAACGCCGCACACACTCCACTCCGTTGATTCCTGGCAGGTTAATGTCCATCAGCAACACCTCCGGCTGGATTTTTGGAATTCCTTGCAAAGCCTCCTCACCGCTCCCGTGCTGGCTCACACAAACGAACCCGGGCGTGCCATCAATCAATTTTGCCAAACTCGCGCGCACCTGCGCATCGTCTTCCACTATGGATACTTTTATGCTCATAATTTTTATCTTGGACGATTGCTGGTTGAATCCCGGCATTTCAAACCCGGCTGCATGGCCAAATCAATTGGGGTGCAGACAGGCATAGGGGCCCGATTCAATCTACCGATGCAAACCCTTTTGCTGCATCGCCAATTTTGGCGATGATTTGGAATGGATATAAACCGTCAAGGATACGGAAGTGCCGCTCCCAGGCAGGCTCTGAATGGAGCAATGCCCGCCTACTTCCGCCAGTCGCTTGCCAAGGTTGCCCAAGCCAGACCCGGAATTCAACCGGTCTTCCTCCCCGCTTCCCACGGCTTGTATTCCCCGTCCGTTGTCCTCCACGACCAGGGTGATGGACTCGCCTGCCGTTCGGAGCCGCAGCCATACTTCAGTGGCTTGGGCATGCTTCACAATATTGTTCAACGCCTCTTTCAATGCCAGAAACAAGTTGTACCTCAACTCGGCATCCACACGCATGTCCGCCATTTCAACGGGTAAATCCATGCGGCACCGCACATCTGCCAGGCGGAGGTAATCCTCCGCATAGGCGGAAACATAGTCCATTAACCCCGCCAGGGTGTCGTGCTGGGGGTCCACTGCCCAGACAATTTCATCCATTGCCTTGGTCAGGTGCCGGGCGGATTCCGTGATTCGTCCCAGATTGGCATCGGTTTGCGCAGGATCCCTGCGGGCCAGTTCGGTCAGAAGAGTGATCTGGGTCAATCCAGCCCCGATGTCATCATGGATATCCTTGGCAATTCGCGCCCGGTCCAGTTCCACGGCTCGCTGTTTTTCAAGGAAAGCCAGTTTTCTGCGGTATTTGCGGGTGGCCGCGCGGCGGGCCGCAACCACCACGGCTCCAATCCCAAGCGCTGCCAGCAAAAACCTGAACCACCAGGTCTGATAGAAAAATGGAAGCACACGAAACTTTAATGTCGCGCCCGTCGTGTTCCAAACCCCCTCCCGGTTGCAGGCTATCACCCGGAAACAATAAGCCTGGGGAGGCAGGTTGCGCAATTGCACCATTCGCCTCGTCCCGATATCCACCCAATCGGAATCCAAACCGTCCACGCGATATCGAAACCGAGCCAGGGTGCCGGCGTCAAACGTGACTGCGGTGAAAAGAAAATCCAGTTGCTTGCTGCCGTGCTCCACGATCAATTCACCATTGCCCAGGTTTTCAGGCTGGTCATCCACACGCACCTCCTCAATATGAACCGGTGGTGCAGGCTGATTGTGGGGCAAGCCGTTTGGATTCAGGGAAACCACCCCCCTGGCGGTCGTAAACCAAAGCATGCCATCACTCGCACGCCAGCATGCCGGCTGGTATCCATCCGAGCACTCCAATGAGGGCAAACCGTCATGCCGGCCGTAAATCACGTAGTCCAGCTTTTTGAATTGACCGTCGGCCACCGCGTTAAGTTGCGCCTTGGTAATGGAAAAAATCCCCTGGTGGGTTCCCAGCCACAGACGCCCCCTGCCATCATCCAAAACCTGGCAAATGAAATCCGCAGGCAACCCTTGCTTCAATCCAATTCGCTTGAAGACACCATCCCTGAATCGCAACAAACCTCCACGGAAAGTCCCAATCCAAAGTGTCCCCTCGGCATCCACGGTCATGGAATAAATGGGCTGGTCTGAAAGATCGTCCTGCGCCCGGTAAGGGGTCAATTTCCCGGGCTGGCAAAGAAATAAAGTGCCGTCATCTGCCCCCGCCCAAATCTTCCCATCCGGCGCTTCCACCAGCGCCCGGATCGCAGGCAAAGGGATTCCCTGGTCGTTGGTGCTTAAAAACTGCCGCACCTGCCCCATGCCCAGGGTCACGCCGGCTTTGGTCCCCATCCATAAACGACCCTGGGAATCTTCCAGCAATGATTTAATGCCATGCACTTCCAAGGGCGCATGTTCCTCAACTCCGTTGGAGAATTCATACAAATCCTCCCCCTCCCCGGCGCTGATCCATGCCCCACCGCTGGCTTTGGGATAGATTGAAAACACAAAATTGGCAGAGGCATTGTCACCCACGGGATAGGTGGTCAATGTTCCATGCTGCCAGCAGCACAACCCGCCACCGGCGGTGCCAACCCAAACAGCTCCTTTGTTTTCGCAAACCGACAGGGCAGTCCGCACCGGCAGGCCTTGCGGCGTGCCTATCACATGAAATTGACGAGGCCGCAGTTGAACAAGGCCGCCATGATCCACCCCGGCCCAGATGCTTCCATCGCTGCTTTGGTACCAGGCACCCACACGGTCGCCAGGCAAACCATTCCTCATGGTCAACCGCTCAAATTGGTTTTTGGGGGTGATGTGGAACAGGCCGTTCCCATAATGATTCAGCCAAAGTCCACCATCGCGGTCCTCATGGACCCCCGTTGACCGCCCTGAAGCCGGCCCCAGCAGGCCATTCCACCGGGGCACATCACCCAACCATTTGCGCCCCAGCATTTCTTTTAACCGCGGACCATCCCACACCCAAATCGCACCGGAACGGACCGGAAATAAATCCTGCGGCTCAATGATGTTATTGCCATTGGTGGGGGTTTCATCACAAAAACGAACCCCATCCCACACGGCAATCTCCCCCTGCGCGCCGACCCATACCTGGCCGTGGGTATCGCTCACCAATGTGTAAATTTTGCGCCCAGCCAGCCCACCGTTATCGGCCAAACTGGAAAACTTACCGCCGGAATACCGCAAAATATGGCCATCCCGGCCTAAAAACCATAACTGATGATCCCCCGCTGTGCATTGATAAATTGGACGTGCTCCCTGCGGCGGAGCGCTGATTTGCCAATGGGCATCCTTCTGGTTGGGATTAATTTCCAACACCTCACCAAATTGAGTGACAAACGTCACGTGATCGGGACTGGAATCCACCAGCGAGGTGTGCAGGTTGAAAGTAGGTTGATCCGGCCATTCCTTGCGAAAAACGCCATGGCGGTAGGAGGTCAGCCCGCCTCGAAAGGTGTTGATCCAGAGCGTTCCATTGGTGTCCAGATATAGCCCCTGCACGCGTGTCTGGGTTAGTTCAGGCGTGTTGGCGGAATCGAAGGTCACAAAATTGGCACCATCAAATCGCGCCAACCCGTCATAAGTTCCCACCCACAAATATCCATCCGGCGTCTGGGCAATATCCGTCACCGTGCTACCGGGCAGGTTGTTTTCTGTATCCCAAATGTTGATGAGGTAGTTGTAGGGGGAAGAAGGCCAGGATTCGGTTTGACCCAAACTCCTGAACCCCAAAGCCAAAAAAAAGCATAGAGCCGGCAAATATCGCAGCAAAACTCCCGGAATATTTTTTTCTCTCCCGGAATGCAATCCGCGCTGACTCTCTGTTTGGTCCATAAAGGCTCTGGGAAAAGATGCCACAGGTTCTCCCGTTTTGGCGAGTCTCCATCTTGACGGTCAAGAGTCACCCGTTATCAAGCCACGAGCACTCCAACCATCGCTTGTTGGATGAAGCCAGGACCCGTTTGAAAGGGGTGGTTTTGTCAATATCAACAATACTGTGGATGGTAAAGCTCCCTGAAATGGGGGATATTAACGAATCCATCATGAATTTTCGTTTCTTCTCCCGCTGCATTTACGGATTGGTCTCCCTCTTGTCGGTCATGGCAATCATGCCTCTTCAAGCCAACGTTCCCGGAGGTGGAACGGGAACGGGCCCAAATGTAACGCTCACTGACAATGGCAGCACCGTGGTTTTGAACAACGGAACGGTGTCCCTGCTCTGCACCAAGTCCGGGGCATCCATCAACCAGATCAACTACACTTTCAATAATAGCGGGACTCCAAGAACCCTCAACCTGCTTTCCGGGGGCAACAATGGAGGCCAGTTGTATTGGGAAAACAGTTCTGATGAAGGGCTTGCCTTCACCTACACCAAGGTGGCCGATCCCGCCAGCAACAATGGTGATTATGCAGAAATATCCATGATCACCACCTCGGTTTCAAACGATTGGCTCGAGGTTCATTATTCACTCCCAAGGGGTGCAAGCGGTTTTTATGTGACCGCCATCTACGGCCACTCGGGCACCAACGGTGCTTTTGGAATGGGTGAATGCCGGGATAACATTTACGCCGGCTCCATGTTTAATTGGATGCATGTGGACAACGCGCGGAACCGCATCATGGAGGTTTCTGGAGGTTCAGCCATAGCTGTCCAAGGGGCGCCCAAAGAAGTTTCTCTCTGGACCAACGGCATTTATGCGGGCGACTACGAGGACAAGTATAAGTACAGCGCCGACTTGGGTATCAACCACCTTTGGGGCTGGGGCAGCGTCGGGGCGGGCGGTAATAATGTCGGCCTTTGGAACATCACTGCCAGCTCCGAATACTACAATGGCGGCCCGCTTAAGCGGGAATTGATGGAGCATATTGGAACCACCGTCCTGAACATGCTCAATGGTGGACATTATGGCATGGGTTCGGATGGGAATTTTGCCAGCGGCGAAGTCTGGACCAAGGTTTGTGGACCTTATTTCATCTATTGTAACGCCATCACCAACACCATCACCTCCACAAACCTGGCTGCACAAGCCCTCTATGCCGATGCGCAGGCCCAGGATCAGGCCGAACAATCGGCCTGGCCATATTCATGGTTCACCAACTCCAATTTTACGCCCGGCTCCGGACGAGGCGCAGTTGCTGGCTCCATTGCCATCAGTGACCCCTACAATCCCAACGCCTCGGCCTCCAATTTATGGGTGGGTCTGATCCAGCAGCCAGCCACCTCCGCAGGCATTTACGATTTTCAGCAGTGGATGAAACCCTATCAATTCTGGGCGCAAACGGATGCCACCGGTCATTTTACCATACCCAATGTCCTGGCTGGCACGAATTATACCCTCTACGCATTTGGTCCCGGGGCGGCTGGAACTTTCATGAGCCAAAGCCAAAATGGAAACGCACCGCCTCTACTGGTGGACATTCCGTCCAGTCCATTTTCCGTGACCGTTTCCCCCGAGACCACCAATAACCTTGGCACGGTGACATGGACCCCCAATAGGGTTGGTCCCACGGTCTTTGAGATAGGGTTTCCAGACCGCACTGCCTCTAAATTTAGGCACGGCGATGATTTTTGGGTGGGCGACATAGGCCCAAGCCCTACGGCACCAAGTCCCATTTGGAGCAAATGGCTGGAATTCCCCTTCGACTTCCCCAACGGATTGAATTATGTGGTGGGCCAAAGTCGCTGGACCACCGATTGGAATTTCGTCCAACCCGTGGTGAGGGATGGTTTGGGCAACTATGATGATTCCTCCTCCACCATCACCTTTTCACTTCCCACCCCACCCGCATCCGGTGCGTTGGCCAGTTTTTACCTTGGCTTGGCATCGGATTATTACGCAGCCCTGATTATTACCGTCAATGGCGTGAATCTTGGAAGTGCCGGCGGCGTTTCGGGTTCGCCCCAAACCAGTGTGCCCACCTCGGGTTATTACGCAGGGTATGGTGATAGTGACACAAGCATTCGCGAGGGAAACAATGCGGCCTTTTCTGATGAGCGTCTTACTTTCCCGGCATCCCTCCTGCACGCCGGCAATAATACCATCAACATCTCCATCCGTCAGGTTGGCGGAAGTTATTTTGCCGATCACGCCATGTATGATTACATCCGCCTTGAGCTTTCGGGATACGTGCCTGGCGCGCCGTCATCGGTTGCGGCCTATCCCGGAAACAATGCCGCTCTTGTAAGCTGGCCTGTCTGTCCGGGCGCCACTTCCTACACGGTTCTCCGTTCCGCCTCCGTCAACGGCTCCTATTCCACGGTGGCTCAGGGAGTGGTCGGGCCGGTTTGTGGCAGCGGCTGGAACAACGCCACATGGCTGGACACCTCAGCATTGAATGGATCCACCTACTATTATAAAGTCCAAGCCAATAATGTCGTGGGTTCCAGCGCGACATCTCCAGCCAGCGGGTCGGCCACACCCTCCGGAGCGCTGCCCACCTCGCCACCCCCTACACCAACTGGTTTGCAGGTGCTAAGCTCCGGCCACCAATTTGCCTCATTGCAATGGCTCCCCTCGGCCAACGCCAGTTTCTATTCCATCTGGCGCTCCACGCTGGTCAGTTCCGGCGGGGGTTCGTCTAATGTTCTCAGCACGATCATTTTGGACAACGCCACCACCAACAATTATTTCACAGATTCCACCCTCACCGATGGGTCCATTTACCAATACACGGTCACTGCCAATGGCCCGGGCGGAGTCAGCGGCGCTTCTGCTCCTGTCTTCGTTATTCCCAGACCCGCCACCCCGGGCTCTCTTCCCATATCTTTGACCGGTGTGTTTACGCAAACCAACGTCATCTCCTTGAATTGGTCCCCTGTGCAGGGAGCTGTGGGGTACGCCCTTTATCAAGCCACAAGCCCGCAAGGCCCGTTCACTTACATCCAAACCATCACCATGACCAATTATTCCTTGGGAGGAATCAATCCGGCCTCCGTGTATTACTACAAGGTGGTGGCAGTCAATGCAGGTGGAACCTCTGGAGCAGCAACAGACTGGGTCAATAGCACGCAACCGCCCCCATCCAGCCTCCAGGCGACGGCATCAGGCCAGCAAATCACTCTGAATTGGTCCGCCCCAACAAACACATCAAGTTACACCATCTATCGCGGCCTGTCCCCAGGCAACGAAACCAACACCGTGGCGACAGGCGTCACGGGCCTTTCTTATGTGGACTCGACCCTTCTGGGTGGCTTGACTTATTACTATGTGGTCACCGCCAATGGCCCCGGTGGGGCCAGCGGACATTCACCCGAAGCCAGCGCCACAACACAAGGCAACTCAACTTTTATATGGACCTCCACGTCAGGTGGAGCATGGGATGTTTCAACAAATTGGGCGGGAAACAGCGTGGCTGCGGGATTCGGAAATCTGGCTGATTTTAGCCAGCTCAGCCTATCCACCAACGTGTCCGTGTCTTTGGACAGCCCAACCGTAATAGGCAACCTTGATTTTGGTGATTTTTCCCAAGCTTTTTCATGGACTTTGGGCGGTGCCGGGCCTTTGACACTTGCGCCAGCGCCGGTCATTAATGTGGTCAATGATTCCGCCACCATTACTGTACCATTGGATGGCAGCGGCGGGCTGACCAAATCCGGGGTTGGCACGCTGGTTTTGGGCGGTGCCACCAACCAAATCAATGGTGGAATGAACATATACTCCGGAACCCTCTCGCTGGATTACTCCCTCTCAAATTCGCCGGCCACCAATTTGCTGCCAAACTCAAACCCCCTTTCCATGGGTGGAGGCACGCTTCAGGTCACTGGCAATGGCCAGGCCTCGATCACCCAGGGTTTCTCAGGGCTTTCCCTCATTGCCGGGGCCTCTGTCTTGAGTGCCCAGCCTGCCTCGCCCAATTATTTGCCCACTGTTCAAGTGGGCGGTGTCACCCCCAATCCAGGAGCCGTGATTGATTTCAATGGCCCGGCCACCATCGGAGCCGGCGGTGCCAATATTCCCGCTTCCGCCATCATGACCACCTCGAATTCAGGCAGCGCTGCTTTTGTGGGAACCGGTTCCAGTCCTTTTTTGGACTCGTTTTATGCGACTGCGGGGCTTTATGATTTTGCCGCCTGCACGGGTTCCAAATCACCTTATTCCATTGTTGGCGGCAGCCAGATTGCCGGATTCTACACCCAAGCCAGCGGTAATACCGCCGTGACATCGGGCAATTTGGACGTGATTGGCAACATTTCCGGCTGGTCCGCGCAGCCATACCTCACGTCGTTGCGTTGTAATGCCAGCCTGGGATCGGCCCAGTCCATTTCTGCCTCAGGCAAAGGTTCCACTCTCACCCTGGCAGATGTTCTCATTACCCCCGAGGTGGGGCCTTACAATGTCAGTTTCAACAGCGGCGCCATCCGGCCTGGTTCTGATTCCTACAACCCGGTTCCATTTGTGGTCTGGCAAAACAACACCGCCGGCGAGTTGGTGATGAACACCGCCATTAATAATTCCAAGGCGGGCTCTTCTTCCTACGTTCAGGCAGGTTCCGGCACCGTGATTCTTTCCGCCTCGGCCAATGGTTTCTCTGGACCAAGCTATTTGAATGGCGGAGCCACTCTGGTTGGCTCGAATTCGGCGCTGGGCAACCCCGCCTCGAACGCACCCGTCAATCTCGATGGCGGTTCGCTGGTCGCCAGCTCATCCTTTTCACTCGATAATGGGTCCGGCTTGAATCGCTCCATTTATTTGCTCGGCAGTGGAGGTGGGTTGGCCGCCTTGCCTGGACAATTGCTCAACGTGGATGGCGCGGTCTCAGGCGCCAATTTGAGTGGACCTTTGGTCATAGGCTTGGCTGCCAGCGCCGCAAACAGTGAAGTGCCAGGCCTTTTACCAGGCACAGGACCTTCCACAGCCAATCCCTCTCCCGCCCTTGCCACGGGCACCGTCCTGATGACCAATGCCAATTCGTATCCCGGTGGCACCCTGATCGAAAGCGGCACCCTCATGATCAATGGCTTGGGTTCGCTGGGGGGTTCACAGTTTGGCGGTCTCGTGTTGAATGGCGGAACATTGGCCTTTGCCCCCGCGTCAGGTGTCGTTAATGGCGCCACGGATCTCACCTTGGGTGGTGGACAGGGCATCACCCTCGCTCAAGCCGGTGGAACCTTGGACCTCAACGGCCAGGCCATTGTTTTTTCTAAAGCCTTTGGAAACCATGGCCCGGGGGCATTTCGCATATTGAGTTCCAGCCCCGGTGGTTCCCTTACTCTCTCCGGAAATAATCAATACTCTGGCGACACCGTGGTCTCCAATTCCACGCTGGTTTTAGACAACACATCCGGCTCCGCAACCGGCCAGGGAAATATCACGGCTCAATCCGGTGCAACGCTGACCGGCTCCGGCTCGGTTGCTGGCTCGGGATTCCTGCTCTCCGGCAGCTTTTTAATTCCTTCTTCACTGTCTTCAATATTTCAATTGAGTGGCGATCTGACTTGCTCCAGCGGGTCGGAAATCATTTGCCCCGTGTCTCCGCCGGCTTCATCCAGCCTGGTGAAAGTGGGTGGCCTGTTCTCCATGGGTGGCGTTCTGGTGGTCACCAACGCAGGCGGGTCGTTTGCCAATGGCGATTCCTTCGCCTTGTTCCAATCTGGAACTTTTGCGGGTTCTTTCCAATCCGTCATCCTTCCGTCCCTGTCTTCCAATCTCGTTTGGAATACCAATCTTCTGGCATCCCAGGGCATTTTGTCCGTCACTACCTTGAGCGCGCCCATTTTCTCCGCCACCTACATGGCCGGAAACAATCTGGTTTTTCAGGCCGCAGGTGGCCCTCCCAATTATCCCTTCACCCTGCTTTCCACCACCAACCTTGCCTCAGGTATTTGGACCCCTGTGACCACCAACGTCCTGGATTCATCGGGTCATGTCAGCATGACCAACTCAATCAATGCAGGCCAACCTCAGACTTTTTTCCGCCTGAAACTCAACTGAAAGCGTGGCGCATCTTTGCACGGCGGCAGCCTCCCCCAGTGGCAACTCATTCATGACCAGAACAATTTGAATAAAAGGTTCTGGCCCCCAGTAGATTGGGGCGGTTGGCCTTTTAAATTTCGTTTTTCAGGTTCAAACCCTTCCCACGCTGACTTTCCCTTGGACAGGTGATTTCTCCAAGGCTGCCAGAGACGATTTTTTGAAGCATTTGACAATCACCAAAAATAATGGAGCTTGTTAAAATGCCAATGAGGTCGCCTTGGCAGGTTTCCAAATGAATCGTGACCGTCTTTTTTTGATCAAACCAGGCTTTGCTGGAAGGCACGGCCAGCCGTCGTTCTGCCCTGCTTGTGCCCAGATGGAGGGCCTCTTGGAATACTACCCCGTCCTGCGTTCCAAGCTGGAGATTTGCCTGGTGGATTTTGAGCGACCCCGGCCCGCTCTGGTCAAGATTCTTGGCAGCGAGAATCAGAGTTGCCCCGTTCTGATCCTGAGCGGAACACCGCCCCTGATCCCCCAGGGTATCAATGTATTGGAATCGCATGGGCATTATTTTGTGGAGGGCCCCGCTTCCATCTGCGCATGGCTCTCCTGCATCCATGGCACCGGGTGGCCTCACGAATAATGCATGCCCAAATCCAGCCCTCCTTTTTCTTCCTGCCAAGTCCATGACTTGCTTGAAATAGGAATTTGGTTTAGCTTGGCATGGTGAAGTTTATGACCAGACAGGAACAAACCATACTCCTTGTCATTTTTGGCCTCTTGATGGTGGGTTGGGCAGTCAAGGCCTATCGCGCCTCCCACCCCCAATCCCGCGCCATGGCCCCTTTACAGACGAGCAAGGCCCCACCTCAAACGCCATAGCCATGCTTGAGGTCAACTTTGATGAGGTGGTGCAGCGCATTGTGGCGGGTGATCCCCGGTATCATCCCGATTCATATGGCTTTCTGCGTGAAGCCCTGGATTTTACCCAGAAGCAAATTGGCAGGGAAAATCACGGACGCGTTCGCCATGTGACCGGCCAGGAACTTCTTCAAGGAATTCGCGAATTTGCCCTGGCTCAATTTGGCCCCATGGCCCGGACTGTGTTGGAAGAATGGGGCGTCCATTCCTGTGCGGACTTTGGCGAGATGGTTTTTAACATGGTGGAAAGCGGGTTATTGTCCAAAACCGACAAGGATTCACGTGTGGATTTTCAGGATGGATACGATTTTACCGAGGCTTTTTGCAGGCCATACTGGCCGCTAAACCGGCAATTTCCATCGGCCAAACCGGCTTCAAACCGTTGATTCATCAGGCCAGGGACAGTCCCGGGTCCGGCTCAGCATCCAGGGCGGATGCCTCAGCTCCGCTCATCAATCTGCGCTCAGCCAGGATGCCAATCATGGCTGCGTTGTCCGTGCAGAGTTCTCTGGGTGCCAATCTCAATTTCAATCCGTGCTTGGCGCAGGTGTTCTTTAACATCTCCCTCAAGCCCATGTTGCAAGTCACCCCCCCGGAAGCCGTCACACATTTCACCCCAAGCCGTCGGGCTGCTCTCACGGTTTTGCTTGCCAGCACCTCCACGATGGCGGCCTGAATGCTCGCACAGAGGTCTCTCAAGCCGTCTGACCTTTCCAGCACGCCAGGGTTGTCCCTGAGAAAATAGCGCACCGAGGTTTTCAAACCGCTAAAACTGAAATCCTCGCTGCCATCATGAATCAACGGCTTCGGAAATGAAAAAGCCTCACGGTTTCCCTCGCGCGCAAGCTGGTCAATGATGGGGCCGGCTGGATAGGGCAACCCCATCAACTTGCCGGTTTTATCAAAGCATTCACCAGCCGCATCATCTATGGTGCCTCCCAGCACGCGGTGTTCAGTCTCGCTCTCCACCAAAACCAGAAGCGTATGTCCGCCGCTCACAATCAGCGAAACATTGGGCTCAAATTCCCCGTAATCCGCGCGTGCAGGTGATCCCGTGATCCAGGGCGAATAAAGATGCGCCTCGTGATGGTTGATTCCGAGAAAGGGTTTTCCCAGCCCAAAAGCCATGCCCTGGGCCGCCTTCAATCCCACTAATAAGGCAATCGCCAGGCCGGGCCCGCGGGTGGCGGCCACCGCCTGCACCTCGCCCGGAACCACCCCTGCCCGCGACATGGCTTCCCTGGCCAAAGGCGCAAGGTTTTTTAAGTGTTCCCGCGCTGCCAGTTCAGGCACCACGCCTCCATATTCTTCATGCAAGGAAACCTGCGAGGAAACCAGGTTGGACAGCGCCACTCCATCTCGGATCACTGCCACTCCCGTTTCATCACAGGAGGTTTCAAAAGCCACCAGGGTCATTCCGCCTCCTTTGATTGAATCGCCACAGGGTGGATTCAATGAATCTCGCGCGCAGCGATTTTGCGCGGCCCGGATTCCTCACGGGATTCCATGATCAGAAGCCCTTGCAGCAAATCCCGCGCCCGTTCCAATTGAACATCATGCACCGCCAGCACCCGGGCCTGCTGGCCTTCCGGCAGTGATTCCACGCCTCCAAGCGTGCTTTGCACCGAAAGGGCCCAATCCTCAAAATCTGTCACCGGCACCACGCTGTCGGGAGTGATTCCGTGCTCATGAATCACTCTATGGCTGGGCGTGTAATACTTCGCCACCGTCAACTTCAAGGCCGACCCATCCGCCAAAGGAAAGATGGTCTGCACCGATCCTTTGCCGAAGGTTTTTTCTCCAATCACATACGCCCTATGCAGGTCCTGAAGGCATCCGGTTACAATCTCCGATGCGCTGGCGCTGTCCAAGTTCACCAAAATAACGATTGGCATGCCCTTTAATTCATCACCCTGCCCGTGGGCATAATACTTCTCCACGGACTGCCGTCCCTCAGTGGAAACCACCAACTGTCCCGCTGGGAGAAACTTCTGGCACACCCCCACCGCCTCGTCCAACAATCCTCCGGGGTTTCCCCTTAAATCAAGTATCAGGGCTTTCATTCCCTGTTCCTCCATGTGGTCCAATGCATCTTCCAGTTCGTCGCTGGTTTGATCCCCAAATTCCACGATCCGCACATAGCCAATATGGTCCGGTCCCACGGAAAATTCCTTTTGCCCGTGAATATCTTTCACCATGTCCATTTGAACCACCGATCGAGTCAGCGAATAATCCATTGCCTTGCCAGTGGAGGGACGCAGCACCGTCAAGTTTACCTGGGTACCGGGATCTCCGCGCAACTGATCAACCACGTCCTCCAGCGCCGCTCCCACCACGCTGTTTGTTCCAATCCGGATGATGCGGTCTCCTGCCATGATCCCCGCCTTGGAGCCTGGTGTGCCGTCCATGGGCGAAACCACGGTCACATATCCATCCTTCTCCACCACCACCAATCCCAAACCGCCAAACTGCCCTTCGGTGTCGTCTTGAAGTTGCTGGTACGAGGAGGGGTCCAAAAATTCACTGTGCGGGTCCAGTTTGGACACCATTCCGTCCAAGGCAGCATAGGTAAGGTCCCGGTAGGTCAGATTGGTGCCGTCCACGTATTCGTTCCGAATTTTGGAAAGCACATCCGCCAGCACCTGCACATTGGGTCCCGCCAGATCCGGGGACTGGCTGCTTTTGGGCGTGGTCAAATAAATGTCAGCCCCTATCGCAAGATTGATCAACAACACAACGGTGACCAGTCCAAAAACAACCCGACGGCTCATCATCACCAGAATCTACAACACGTCGCCAACAACACCAAGTTTTTAGTAAATGACATTCTGCGCCCGGCTGAACTCAAAAATCCGGGATCGGTTGGACCCCCAACAAAATCGGGCATAAATTGCTTCCAATTGGAAACGAGTTCCCCTCTTCCATAGCCTCCCCGAATGGCTTGAGAAGGCGGAAGCCGGGTTCATAAATTCTAAAAGTCCGGCTCCTCTGTTTTTCGGGCCAGCAGCCATAAAACATCAGCCAGGCGATTGATGAAAACCAAGATGCCATCATTTTTTAATTCTCCAGACTGTTGCAAAGCCACCAAGCGACGTTCAGCACGGCGGCAGACCGTGCGCGCCAGGTCCAGCGCTGCGGAACAGGCATTGGCACCCGGAGTGGCCCAACCGTCAAATCGAATGCCCCCGGCTTCCAGTTCCTTCGCCAAATGGTCCAGATATGCCACCATTTCAGGGCCAACCAATACGAACCCCTGCCGGGCATAACGTTCCAAATCCTTGGGAAGGACACCCACCTCGCCCATGACCTCAACCATCCTCCTTTGTACCCACAGCAAGTGTTCGCAGATTGCACTGTCACCCACATGCGTCCGCGCCATTCCGATGGCCGCATTTAATTCGTCCAGACTTCCACAGGCCTCCACCCGGAGGTCATTTTTGAGAACGCGGTGTCCATACATCAACCCCGTTGTGCCATCATCCCCGGTTTTAGTGACAATGCTCATTGCGCTCCCCCTCCTTGGGACTCCCGGCCAAGGCCTGCGGCAAAACGAGTTCCAGCCACCCCGGCTTCGGTCATGGACCGGGTATCCACCATCCGGCCCACCACCCTTAGGTATTGTTCAATCCCAGTCACAATCAAACGGGCCATTTCCTCGCGATACGCTGCGGATTTGATTTTATTGCCCTCGGCGGGATTTGTCATATAGCCGCCCTCCACTAGGATTGCAGGCATGCGCGCATCCCTGAGCACTGCAAATCGGGCACGCCTTACGTCCCGGTCGGGTGCATGCAATCCTTGTACAAGGGTTTTTTCCACTTCATAGGCCAGAATCAGGCTTTCTGCCTCGTGGCCATTAGCCGTGGTCCAGCCAGTGTCGGCGGCTCCATCCATTTCCTCGCCATGATCGTTGGATGACTTGGCTCCTTCAGGGGTAATACAATAGGTTTCCGGGCCGGAAACGGATCCAGAGTCCACCTGCGATGCGTTGAAATGAAGGCTTACAAACAAATCCGCCCGGCGCTCATTGGCCAGGCCAGGCCTCGCCGGCAAGGGCACGTACACATCCCGGTTGCGCGTCAAAATCACCCGGAACCCCGCCTCCTCCAATTCTTTTCTCAAGGCCAGGGCCAGCGCCAGAGTGTAGGTTTTTTCATTGCGCGCCAGCAGGCCGCTCCCCACACGATTACCCGTGTCCCGGCCCCCATGCCCGGGGTCCACGCATATTGTGACCGGACGCCGCACCTGTATCCCTGGCGGATCCACCAGGGGATGAATCAGGGTGGCCACATCCAACTCCGAGATGTACAACTGACCACCCTGACAGGCGATGGGGTAGGACAATCGGACACGCTCCCCGTTGATCTCCGCCACGGAGGTGTTCATTTGAAATCCCAGGCGCGTCCTCCCGTCCTCAAGCCATAAACCCCGTCCTCCATTGGCCCTCGTTTCCTGAAATCCATTGGCGGCGCCCCATTGCTCCAGCAATAGGTAATCCTGGCCATTGAAACTGGTCAGACCGCCCGGCCGCCCCATGGCAGTCAGGCAAGACATTATGCAAGCCACAGCCCCACCCATTATAAACTTTGCCAGAACCTTCATTTTGAAATCTTCATCCTCAGGTTACTTTAAAAAAATAGCCCCGTTTGTCGCCGGCATCTTGGAGGCCAGAACATCCAGCCTTTGGTTTATTTGAGCCAGCGAGGCTATCATCTGCTGTCTCCATGCCGCAAGGGCGGGATCCGGGGCGGATGCTGCCTTGACTGCCGCCACCGTGTCAGCCTCCGCTTCCCCCACGGCCTGCCTGGTGGACTGGTTCACCTCCTCCACCACCGCTTTCCGGGTGTCCTCCACGGCTTGTACCAGTTGGGTGGTGCAGATATACAAAGCTCCAAGCTGGTTCGTATGGTAGGTGTAATCCAACCCATTGGCTGTCTGCCGCTCGGTGTCTGCCAGTTGTAGCTGGCCCTCAATCTGCCTTCCTATGGTCAACAAAAGATACAAGGTGTTGGTGTGAAAAAACAGCGCCGCATCCTGGTCCTTCTCAAAATAGGAGCTGTTGATACGATCCAGTTCCGGTGCCAGGGCATTCATTTCCCCCTGCAAAATCCGTGTCTGTTGTTGTTGTTCCTTCTCCAATTGCGCGATTCGCTGGTTAAGTTGGTCAATTTTCTGGCTGTTGATCTTCGCCTGTTTGTTGCAACCGGCCAACAGTGCCGCCACCAGAGCCAGAAATATCCATGATGCCGCTCTGGGCACCCTTCCACCGGCCCATCCATGTCGTTTGTGTGTCATTTATGCCTAGCGATGGAACACGGTGCCACCGGTTTCGTCAACGCCTTTCAAATTCTTAAAACCGCAAAAACGCAATTCAAAAGACCAATCTGCCCCATCCTACCGGGCGTAAACTTTTTGGAAAATTCTCCCCAAACCCCTTTGGATATGGGTTCGCTTTTTCCAAATAAATTCCGCTTCAGCATCTTGCCGCGTCTTGACCTTTTCCACTTCGCTTTTCGGGTAAAGCGTCCATTCCATTTCAACCTTAGCAGTTGATTTCTTTTTGCAATGGGCTTTAATGGTCGTGCAATCGTATCAATGAATATTCACGAATACCAAGCCAAACAGTTGCTGGCACGCCATGGCGTGGCCGTGCCATTGGAAATACCCGCCCGTTCGATCCCGGAAGCCCGCTCTGCCGCAGACCAGATCATGGGCAGTGGCGCATCGCGGGTGGTGGTCAAATCCCAAATTCATGCCGGAGGCCGCGGCAAAGGCTCTTTTAAGAACGGATTTCAGGGTGGAGTGAAGGTCGCCTCTTCAGCAGCCGAGGCCACCGACCTGGCCCAAGCCATGCTCGGCAACGTGCTGGTGACCAAACAGACCGGCCCCGAGGGCCGCACCGTGCAGACGCTGCTCATTGCCGAGGGCGCAAAAATAAAGCGCGAGTTTTATCTCGCCGTGCTCCTGGACCGCGCCTCCTCCCGCCCGGTGATTATGGCCAGCACTGAGGGCGGAATGGATATTGAAGAAGTCGCCGCCACTCACCCACACCTCATTTTCCGCGAACAGGTGGACCCTGCCCTGGGCATCATGCCCTACCAGGCCCGCAAAATCGCGTCTGCTCTTCAATTAAAGGGCGAACTTTTCAACGCTGCCGTCAAGCTCATTTGCGGGGTTTATCAAACCTGGTGGGAGTCTGATGCCTCCATGGTTGAACTCAACCCGCTGGCGGTGGTGGGGCGACCGGATGGGTCCGAGGCGCTGCTGGCATTGGACGCCAAGATTTCCCTTGATGACAACGCGCTTTTCCGCCACAAGGACATCCTTGAGATGCGGGACTTGAATGAGGAGGCTCCGCTGGAGATCGAGGCCTCGAAATACTCGCTGAATTACATCAAGCTGGATGGCTCCATTGCCTGTCTGGTGAACGGAGCCGGTCTCGCCATGGCCACGATGGACATCATCCAGCATTTCGGTGGCAGCCCCGCCAACTTTCTGGATGTCGGGGGCGGTGCCAGCCAGGAACAGGTCTCTGCGGCCTTCAAGATCATTCTGAGTGACCCCAACGTGAAGGGCATTCTCGTGAATATTTTCGGCGGCATCATGGATTGTAATGTCATCGCCTCCGGCATTGTCGCTGCCGTCCTTGAAACCGGCCTCAAACTGCCACTGGTGGTCCGGCTGGAGGGAAACAATGTCACCCAGGGTAGGAACACGCTCGCCCAATCCGGCGTCTCCATCATCACCGCAGGTTCCATGGCTGATGCCGCCCAAAAGGTGGTCCAAGCCGTGAAACGCTAGTCCGTGCAATCGCCGGCACATGGTCCAGGATCCAACAGGCACAATTTTGCCCTGCCCCTCCGCGGCGGCCTGCATGGTCCCCTCTTTTTACATGGACCAGCCGCACCAGCCAGTAAACCTGGAACCTTATCACCGATTGATTGCCCTCCAAAAACAGATTGTTCTCATCAGCAGGCAGAACGAAAAAACCCGCGTCCAATGCGCATTGCTCAGGGATGGAGTCCGGTTGAACCATCGCTTGCCATTATCCAGGCCTTTCCTGCTCCGAAAATTGTCCAGCGCCTGGACCGCCCGCTTTCGTCGGATCGTCAAACCGTCCCTTTTACCCGTGCCCATCAATGAACAGGCTGCTTTTTAGACTCGCCGAATCCAAACTGAGTTGCCTTCAACCCAAACCTTGATTCATAATACTCTCTCATGGCTATCCTCATTAAACCAGACACCAAGATTCTCATTCAGGGCATCACCGGGAGTTTCGGCGGGCGCCACGCCGGTCTCTCCCTTGATTATGGCTCGTCCGTGGTTGCAGGCGTCACCCCGGGCAAAGGCGGACAGTTTTTCGAGCATAATAAACACCGCGTTCCCATTTTTGATACCGTTGCAGAAGCCGTCCGCCAGACCGGCGCCACGGCAAGTGCGGTTTTTGTTCCGCCGCCCTTTGCCGCAGATGCCATCCTGGAAGGCGCCAATGCCGCATTGGACCTGGTCGTGGCCATTACCGAGGGCATTCCCGTGCGTGACATGATCCGGGTGAAACGAGCCCTGGCGGGCAACACCCGAACCCGGCTGATCGGCCCCAACTGTCCCGGGTTGGTCACACCCGGCGAGGGCAAGGATTCCCATGGAGGTTGCCGAATTGGAATCGCCCCGGGTTATATCCATAAAAAAGGTTCGATTGGGGTCGTATCCCGCAGCGGCACTCTCACCTATGAAGCCGTCTGGCAGCTCACCTCGCGGGGCGTGGGCCAATCCACATGCGTC
The DNA here is from genome assembly GCA_021817945.1 of bacterium. GTDB lineage: Bacteria > Verrucomicrobiota > Verrucomicrobiia > Limisphaerales > UBA11358 > UBA11358. Next base: position 41,812 of record JAKAFL010000014.1, read on the forward strand.
GGCATCGGCGGTGATCCTGTCAATGGAACCTCACACTTGGATGTCATCAAGCTTTTCAATGACGACCCGGAAACCAAAGGTATCATCATGATTGGCGAAATTGGAGGCAGCGCCGAGGAGGAAGCAGCCGATTGGATACGGCAGCATTGCAAAAAACCCGTGGCGGGCTTCATTGCCGGGGCCACAGCGCCGCCGGGCCGCCGAATGGGCCACGCGGGCGCCATTGTCAGTGGGGGACTGGGAACTGCCGAAGCCAAAATTGCCGCATTCAAAGCTGCTGGCATTGGCGTGGCCGTAACTCCCAGTGAAATGGCTGAAACCCTTCTCAAAATGATGTAAGGATGCTGGGATCCTGGATTTTCCCGTTTTTCACCAACTCTTTCCAGGCATGGGCTACGTGGATTTGATTCTGAATCTGTCAGCCCTGCTGCTCTGGCTGAACTGGCGATCCATCCGTTTTGACCCACTGACCCGGAGGCTGCCCACCACCCTGATGGGCACTTTACGGCCAGCCAGCCCGGCAAAGTTGCACCGCTGGCATTTTCTGCTGTTTGTCCTGCTCCTGATCATTTTGCGCGGGTTTCTGTACCGATGGCTGGGCCCGGCCACTGGTAGCTTCACCACCTACCTGGATTTCTCTGTCACTTCCCAGGGGTTCAGGCATGATTCCCTCATTCAGGATCTTGCTTTTTCAGTGATCAGTTTCGCGCGCTTTTTTATTCTTTTTTACTTGGTGCTCATTTTTATAGCCATTCTCAAGGGACCCCAGCCCATCGCCGGATTAATCCGCATTCCGCTGGGTCGGGTGTATGACTGGCCGCTTTGGGCTCTCCTGGTGACGCCCTTTTTGCTGGCAAGCGTGGCTTGGGGATTGGGAGGCTGGCTGATTGATGAACTTCCGCCCCGTATCCACACTTCGGGAGCAATTCAATTTCAAGGCGCCTTGGTCATGGGTCTTTGCGCTTATTTGACCTGGAAAATCCCCGCCTGCATCATCCTCACGCTGCACATTCTCAATACCTACATTTATTTTGGCCGGCACCCTTTCTGGAATTTCATCAGTTCACTGGCACGCCGGCTTCTTCTGCCCTTGCAGGCCGCCCCGCTCAGGGTGGGTCGGGTGGATTTTGCTCCGCTCGCACTCATGGCAATACTGCTTCTCCTGTTTCAAGCCGCTTCGCAGGTCCTGGCCTGGCTCTACTTTCACCGTCTTCATTAAACTCGAAAAGCGAAATTCGAAAGGCCAATCTGCCTCATTTTACCAGGCGCAAACTCTTTGGAAAAATCCCACCAGACAGCTTCGGGAGGGATTTCGCTTTTCGGGCTAAACGCTCCGGCCTGCCGGGCTTTGGAGGGCTGCCAAGGTCTGATTCTTAACTTTCGCGGGCCAGTGGCAACCGCACGGTAACAATCGCCCCCTCACCGGGCTGGCTGCGAATTTCCAGTGTGCCCCCGTGGATCTCCACAAGCTTCCGGGATATGGTTAAACCCAGGCCCAAACCACCAGTGTCCTGCATCCTCCGTTCAAATTGCATGTAGGCGTCTATCCTCTTGAGATGTTCCGTGGAAAACCCCCGGCCTTGATCTTTCACCACCAATTCCAGTTCATCACCCGCGATTCCCAGTTTCACATTCACAGGCTTGCCTGGCTCTGAGAAATGAAACGCATTTTGCACCAATTCCCCCACGACTTTGTTGAAATACTGCTCTTGTATGGCCGCCGCCCCATCGTCCGCTTGCAGCTTGAGGTCCTGCATCCGGTTGCAGAGGTCCGCCACACCCACCGACACCTCGCGCACCCGGTCTCCCGCCCGCCGGGTCACCGCTTTGCGCATTTCCAACACGCTTCGTTCGTCCTTGCCCACAATCTCCAATTGGGCATGAATCAAAAAATTCTCAATCAACCGCTCCAGTCGCCGCCCGGATTCCGCCATTTCCCTCCCCATCTCGGCCACTTCCTCAGGCTTGAGGTTCGCCGCGGATTCCGCGAGCAATTCCGCGTTCGACAAAACCCCGTTCAATGGCGTGCGCATTTCATGCGGCAGCATCAGGCTGATTTGTGTTTGGAGTTCGGTCAGCTTGCGCTCGGCATCCTCACGCACTGTCTGCACTTTCTTGAGCCGTGCATCCACTGCCGCGTAGAGTTCCTCAATCCGAAACGGCTTGGGAAGGTAATCATCCGCCCCCATTTCCATCCCATGCCTCATCCCCCGCGCATCCGCCAGACCCGTCATCAAAATAAACGGCGTGGCCGCAGTCCTTTGGTCGCCCCTCAACTTCTCCAATGCCACATACCCTTCCCCGGTTTTTCCCATGTTCACATCGCAAATGATCAGGTCCGGCAAAATGTCCCACGCCATGCGCACCCCGGCTTCACTGCTTACCGCTTCCGCCACCTCATACCCCTCCTGCGTCAGCGCCAGATTGATCATCTCACGCAACCAGTCTTCATCATCAATCACCAGGATTTTTCGCTTCGCCTTTTTATCCATCTCAGGTTTAAATTAATCTTTCACTTAAAGCAGGTTTCATTCCAAAAAAACCAGACTTTCCCTTGTTTTTCTCTAATTTCTCCCCCGAAAACGAATGGTTGAATTTGTCACAATTCGCATTCAAAAAATCGCCCCTCACCGGCAACTCTTTCCATGGGCCTAAGGCAGCGCACTACGTGAAGTGGCACTTTTTTTTACAAACGCCCATCAAAACTGTCTAAAAAGGGGCCAGACCGCTTAGGCCCAATCCCCACAAAGCCTCATTTGCCCCGCTGATCCACTCCCAGATACGGGTTGATGGTTTTGCCCATGTAAACCTGCCGTGGCCGGTAAATGCGGCTCTTGGGATCATCCATGATTTCCTTGTAGTTGGCGATCCATCCCGGCATCCGGCCTATGGCAAAAATCACCGTGAACATTTCGACAGGTATCCCTATCGCCCGCATGATGATGCCGCTGTAAAAATCCACATTGGGGTATAATTTCCGCTCCACAAAATAGGAGTCCTTGAGAGCCGCTTCCTCCAGTTTTTTGGCAATGTCCAGAAGCGGATCCGTGATGTGCAGCTTTTCCAGCACACTGTCGCAGGCCCGTTTGATGATTTTAGCCCGGGGATCGTGGTTTTTGTAAACTCGGTGCCCAAATCCCATCAGCTTTTTACCGCTATTTTTATCCTTGGCGGACATGATGAATTTGGAGCCGTCATCCCCTTCCTTGTGAATCTGGTCCAGCATTTCCAACACCGCTTGGTTGGCGCCACCATGAAGCGGCCCCCACAGGGCGCAAACCCCGGCTGCGCAGCTTGCAAAAAGGTTCGCCTGGCTTGATGCCACCATGCGCACAGTGGATGTCGAACAGTTCTGCTCATGGTCCGCATGCAAAAGAAATATCAAATCCAAGGCCTTCACCACCTCGGGCTTCAATTCAAAATCCTCATACGGCATGGAAAACAGCATGTGCAGGAAATTGGCCGTGTATTTATAGGTTTGCTTCGGGTAAATCAGCGGCAAACCATGGGATTTGCGGTAAGAGTACGCCGCAATGGTCCGCACCTGCGAAATCAGCTTGGCCACGTACACGTCAAATTGTCGCAACTTGCCCCATTGCCAGTTCATCAATCCCTCGTCAAAGCAACTGGCTGCATTGATCATGGATGAAAGGATCGCCATCGGATGCGCCCCGGTGGGAAAACCTTCAAAATGATACTTCATGTCTTCGTGCAGAAACTGGTGCTCTGCCAGAAGGTCGCTGAAATGTTTGAATTGCTTCGCATCGGGCAGGGTCCCGTAGATTAATAGATAAGCCGTTTCAATGAAATTAGACTTTTCAGCCAGCTCCTCGATCGGAATGCCCCGGTATCGCAAAATACCCTGGTCACCATCAATGAAGGTCACCTTGCTCACGCAGGAACCAGTGTTTCCGTATCCGTCATCCAGTGTGATGTACCCCGTGCTCGCCCTCAAGGCGCTCACGTCCAGCGCTTTTTCCCCCTCAGTCCCAACCATTGTCGGAAGTGAGAATTGCTTTCCGTCCAGTTCCAGTTTGGCTTGTGTGCTCATATTCCTCGTCAATGTCCCTGTTGCATTAATTAACCTGATATGACTTTGCCGCTGCGGGCAACCGATGGCAAGCCACGAAAACATTTTTTTCAGGAATTTATTCAAGGGAACCTCAACCATGAGGGTCGGTTGCGTATCCCCAACGCCACCAGGTCGCGGTGCAAGCCAAAGCCAAACGGCCCGGCTTCGTAGCAATTTTGCACCTGTTCGGCCAGCGAGACCTGCGTCTTGAACCACGTCAGGAACTTGGCCGGCGTGAACTTTTGGGCCGGTTGCGGCGCGCTTTTCTCCAGAATCCGCACTCGAACGATGCTATCCGCGTGAACTTCGGAGGTGTTTAGTTTTTGTTTGAGCATACGGTTAATTGGTGTACCGCCTTTGCCCCCTCCAGCCAACTACTCGTGTCATCTCTTAAAGTAGGGGTATTCATTAAACCCCTTTTTCCATTTTCTTTTTCCTCGTCCAGCCATTAATTTCGTTCGGGTAAAACATGGCATTGAACCTTTTCAACACGCTCACACGAACCATCCAGCCTTTCGAACCGATTGAAAAAGATGGAAAGAATGTAGGACTTTACTGTTGCGGCCCAACAGTTTATGATTACGCCCACATCGGCAATTGGCGCACATTTGTCTTTGCAGACCTTGTCCGGCGAGCCCTCCAATTCCAAGGCTTTACCGTGCGCCATGTCATGAATATCACCGATGTGGAGGATAAAATCATCCAGCGCGCCCAGGAACGGCAGGTTTCCCTCGAATCCTTCACGCGGTCTTACGAGCAGGCTTTCCTGGAGGATCTCCAGTGCCTGAACTGCCTCAAACCGCACCAAACACCCCGCGCCACAGATCACATCGCTGAAATCATTGGTATGATTCAGCAACTCATCCAGCGCGGTTTTGCCTACCGCACCCCGGATGGTTCGGTGTGGTTTAGCATCCATAAATACGCCGCTGCAGGTCATCAATACGGTCGTCTCCTGCCCATTCAATTGGATGAACTGCGCGTTGGGGAACGGGTGGCCACAGATGAATACGCCAAGGAAGCCGCCTCAGACTTTGCCCTATGGAAAGCCCGTGTCACCTCCGATGGCCCCATTTTCTGGCCATCCCCGTTTGGTGAGGGACGTCCGGGTTGGCACATTGAATGTTCCGCCATGTCCGTGAAAGCCCTGGGAACCACATTTGACCTCCACCTGGGCGGGGAAGACTTGAAATTCCCCCATCATGAGGATGAAATCGCCCAAAGCGAAGGGGCAACCGGCCGGCCTTTCGCTCGATTCTGGCTCCATGGCGCCCACCTTCTGGTCGAGGGCAAAAAGATGAGCAAATCGCTTGGCAATTTTTTCACGTTGCGCGATCTCCTTGCCCGGGGATTTTCAGGCCGGGAGGTTCGATGCCTCCTTCTCACCGCGCACTATCGTGAGACTTTTAATTTCACCCTGGATGGATTGCATGCCGCTCGGTCCTCTCTTTCGCGCTTGGATGAATGCCTGGACAAGTTGAAGGCCGCCGCCAGCCCGCAAGCCCCTGCCATCTCCAGCACCACGCATGCGGCATCGGTTGAGTTGCTGAAGACCTTCGAGGAGGCTATCTGCGATGACCTGAACATTTCCGCTGCTTGGGCTGCTGTTTTTCAGTGGGTTTCCGCCATCAACCGTCAAGCCGCCACCGCTGAATTAAACCCCGCAGAAGCCAGCGTGGCCCTGGCAGCTTGGCAACGAGTGGATTCAGTCTTGGGAATGGGTTCACGACCCACGGCAAGCGTGCCGCCTGAAATCATGGCCCTGGCCCAGGAACGCACCGAAGCCAAAAAAAACCGCGATTTTAAGCGGGCGGACGCCTTGCGGGCCCAACTTAAAGCTCTCGGCTGGGTGATTGAAGACACCTCCGACGGAATCAAACTTAAAAAATCAGAGCCATGACGGGCCGGGGACGTTTCATTTCTTTTGAAGGATCGGAAGGTTGCGGAAAATCCACCCAGATCCGCCTGCTTGCCGAACGCCTGCGCCAGTGCGGCCTTGTCGTCCGCACCCTGCGTGAGCCGGGCGGAACATCCATAGGCGAGGAAATCCGGCACACCCTCCAGCATAGTTCACAAAACCACCTCATGACTGCGGAGGCTGAGCTTCTGCTCATGAATGCCAGCCGCGCACAGCTTGTGCGCGAAATCATTCGTCCCGCTCTTGCGGCCGGTGAATTTGTCCTATGCGACCGTTTTCTTGATTCCACCCACGCCTACCAAGGGTATGGACGCCAGCTCCCGCTGGATCTTGTGCAAACCATCACCCAATTTGCCGTGGGTGAAACGCTGCCTGACCTCACGTTTCTCCTCATCGTTTCGCCGCAGGAGGGAGCCAGGCGCATCCAATTGAGGCAGGCCAAAGCCACTCCGCAGCGTGATCGAATTGAAGAAGCGGATGCCGCCTTTTTTGAAAGGGTCCAAAGGGGTTTTCAACAACTGGCCACCCAACACTCCATGCGAATCAAAACAGTGGACGGAAGTCCATCCCCCGAAAAGGTGAGCCTTGATATTTGGAATCACATTCAACCCTTTCTCCCGGTCCTGTGACTGGGACGGGCATAAAACCCCCGGATCATTGAGGGAGAGGCGGAATTTTTAAAACAAGGCACCTTTGCGTTTGCGCCGTGACCTTGAACCGCTCGCCAATCCGCAAGCCCTCCACCCAGAAAATCATTCCCCGGCCATTGGTGGCCACCACCTTCTGGCGTCGCTCTGCGGCGGTAATTTTCGCGTTTACGAATAAATCCTGCAATTTCACCGCGCGGTCCATGCCGATGGGCTGAAACCTGTCCCCAGGGCGCCAATGCCGAAGAATAACCGCCGACCCCACGGCCTGGGCATCAAAAAATTCCTCCTTGGGGAATGCAGTTTTTGGACCGGAAAGCAATGGAATGGATTCAATCCCCTTGGCTTGGACCCGCCAATCAAAAACGCGTTTCCCAAAATGCACGCGCCCCTCCCCCTCGCCCAGTTCCAGCCGCACCTTGTCCGACCTGAATGCCAATGGCGTTAAAATTTCCTTTTGCAGCACCCCTTCCCGGGTTCTCCGGACCCTTTGCCCATTCTGGAGGTTCACCCAAGTCTCCGGCGATTCGCGCAGTTTTTCCACGACCAAAAATTCCGGTGCCTGGCCCAGGGCCGTGAGTTCATCCCGCAAAATCTGGCGCTGTATGGCTGGGTCCAATTCTTGAAAGGATTGGACAGGTTTTGTTCCGGGCCGGCTTTCTTTTTGTTTCAACCATGCCTGGGCTGCGTTGGACACCACCCGGGATTCGCCCTGGATGATTTCCATGCTTCGCAGGACCGCCGCATCCAGACCGGGCTGGTACCTGCGCCGCAATAATGGCAGCAAATGGTTTCGAACACGGTTTCTCAGCGCATCCTCAAGCGCATTGGAAGAGTCCTCGCGATGGAGGATTTTTTCCGCCTTTACATACCCGTGGATTTCCCTTCTGGAAAAGCCCAAAAAGGGCCGGATCAACAACAGCCGCGGATCCGCCGGCGAAGGGGATTTCCATTTCATCCCCGCCAGTCCAGTGCCGCCGGCGCCCCTTAACAGACGCAAAAAAAATAATTCGACCTGGTCATCCGCATGGTGTGCCAGAGCCAGAACGCCATATCCCTCCCGGTTGGCGACCCCAGCCAGGAATTCGTGGCGAAGTCGGCGCGCGGCCATTTCCACGGAGATTTTTGCACGCGCCGCCATCGCAGCAACCTTCCCCCGCCCATTATAAAAAGGCAGATTCAACTCGCGTGCCTTATCACCTGCCAGGTCTTCGTCCAAATCACTTTCCATTCCACGAAGCTGATGATTGTAATGGGCCACTCCCAGCTTCACACCCCACGCCGGAGCCAGTCTTTGAAACACATGCAGCAAGGCCATGGAATCGGCCCCGCCAGACACTCCCAGCAGGATTTTTTGGCCATCCGCCACCAAACCCTGGTTGCGGATGATCGCATCGGTGCGCTTCTGAAAATCACTTTTCACACTGGATCAGGCGTGATTGACTTGCTGACGGGCATGGCCATATTCACGCCCTTATTTAAGGGGTCGCCGCAGCTCTTGCCAATTCATTTTGGCTTCACTCCACCCCATCCAACACAGTTTTGGGCGGTTTGGGTGGACCGGTGCGCTTACCAAACGTGCCCACATCGCATTCATGGGCCATTCCCTATGCGATAAAAGCGCTGGGAAATTTGGGCTGCCCCTGGATCGCCGTATTGCCAGGTTCCCGAGACATCAAGAATGTTTGTCACCAGGGTTTGCCAAACGATTGGGGGGGCCAGGTTGCTGGCGGCTTGCAATACATAGGCCTGGCCGGGAACCCCGGTCACAATCAATAATGGCCGCCCCATGCAGGAGGGCAAAACCTCGGAAAGACCCGGAAATACAACCTGGATGCTCACGATTTGATCATTCGTCCCTCCCATGCCATCACTCACCAGGCAAATGAATTGGTCATTCACATTCAGTGGATTTTCATACGCAAGCCATCCCGGGGTATTGGTGTTTAAAATCACACCATTCGTGGATGTCGTCACTCCGGCCAGTTGAACTGGATCGCCATCCGTGTCGCTCCAATATCGGGCAAGGTTGCTGATGGACAGCTCAAGGATAGTCCCTGCGGCCCGCTCCACAGTTACCGGCTGTGCCGTGGGCGGATGATTCGTGACCCATTCTTGGTATTGGTTTGTACAACCCAATGTATTCGCATCACCGGAATAGATTGCCAGAATAATATTGGTCCCTCGCGGCAGGATTTCTCCACCGGCTGTTTCCGCAATTCCGTTGGTCAAATCAGTCGCTTGATAAAATGATCCGTTGGTAAACCATTGTACCTGGCCCGTCCCCGTAACCGGGATGATTTGCCCATTAAAGGTTAATGGCACAAGGTATCCCGCAGGGTTCAACGAAGATGAGATCACCAACTGGCTTGGCTGAGGGGTCACCACCAAATTGGCAATGGAACTGGTGACACTGCCTCCAGATGACGAAACCTCGACTGAATAGCCACCGGTTTGGGTCGAAACCAGGTTGGTAAAAACCAGGCTGGTGGTGGTGGCCCCGGTCAGGATCATGCTGTTTTTATACCATTGAAATGTCATGGGCGTACAAGCCGAGGCGGCCACTTGAAAAGTTGCAGACATGCCCGCCTGATTGGTCTGGCTCATGGGCGACAAAAGAAACTGGGGCGGCTCTCCATCCAATATCGTCACTGAATTGGTTGAATGGGATGTGTTCCCGTAAGCGTCACTCACAGACAATACCACGGGATAGGTCCCTGGTGAGAGGCCCGTCCCGGCAACCGGCTCTTGTTTGATGGTCAATGGCAATGAAAGGTCTGTCGCCCCAATGGAATTGGTACCTGTCAGGTCAGGTAGTGAAACACTGCAATTTGTTGTGGCGGTCAAAGTAAGGTTCGTGAATGAATAAAGAATGGACGGCGGGGTGGTGTCCCGGACGATCACCTCTCGAACCACACTGGCAGAATTGGATGAAGGATCCGTTGCCGTGTAGGTCAAATAGTTGGTTCCCACAACGGACGCATTGATCGAGCCAAGAATCGAGACAGGCAGCGAGCCTGCACAGAGGTCTATGGCGGTCGCGCCTGGATCCACAAAGGTTCCGCCCAATTCCACAAACATGGGATTGAAACCATTAAGAAGGACGGACGGCGGCAGGGTATCTTCAACCGTGACAGACGTGATATTGGTGGCTGATCCATAGCTATTGGATGCCACCACCTGGACAAGATGATTAGAGAATGCGAGGTTTGTCAGTGTCAAATCCGTCTGGGTTTCACCGGCCAAAAAATTCCCATCCAAAAGCCATTGATACGTGGGAGCAGGCGATCCCAAGGCGGTGATTTGAAAAACCGGGTTGTTGGAGCCACACTGCACCACGATGCCGGGCGGCAGGCTGGTGACGATGACTGGAGGCTGATAAACAAACAATGCGGCAATTGAACTGGTGCAGACTCCAAAAAGGTTGGTGACCATCACTTGATAGTTTCCATTATTGGTTGGGGAAACGGAGTCCAGCGTCAGGAGATTACTGGAGCTTCCCATCAATCCGGAATGGTCCGGAGCCAGAAAACTCCCATTCTCCAGCCATTCATAGGAAAGTGGAGCCGAACCGGCAGCTTGAACTTGAAACTGGACCTGACTGCCGATTGGCACCGTTTGTCCCGCAAGCGGCACGGTGATGGACGGGGCAAATCCAACTTGCACCAGCGCCACGCTGCTGGTGATGGATCCAAAAACATTTGTCACCACCAGGGAATAGAAACCCGCATTGGCGCTGGTGATACTGGCAAAAGTCAGATTGTTGGATTCGGACCCCGTCACATTCCCGCCATCCACCAGATTGGTTCCATCAAATTGCCACTGAAAGAACAGCCCTGGCGCACCCTGCACGGCTGTGGAGAGTTCTACCGCTGCACCATTGGTTGCGGCCACATCCTGCGGTTGGCTCATGAAAAAAGGAAGGGAGAGCGGCGCCAGCGCATTGATCAAGTTAGTGCCGGCGGGGGTGCCCAACCCGGTGCACAAGTCATATCCCGGCACGGCGTAAAACAAACCAGGGGTGTTGGTGCCCACATTGTTTCCCGATAGGACATCGTGAAAACAACTGGCGGCATTGGATCCCAGACCTATTGTGTACAACGCGGGATTTAAAAATCCCGGACCCGTGCCGCCGGGTTCAGTGCCGGCAGCCTGTTGGTTGACCAGGGCACAGAAACCCGCCCACAGGGGTGCCGCGCAACTGGTGCCGCCTGCGGGTGTTTCGCTGCCATTATTGAAAAGGACGTACACTGAATCTGCCGTCAGCGCCACATCCGGTATGTTTCGCCACGAGGTGGATCCCATGTTATTGGTCATGGGCACGGCAGCCTGCCAGGTTGGGATGACATAATTAGTGCTGATCCCTCCGCTTGTTCCCGTGTTTCCGCCCCAGTTCCATGCAGATTCAGATTCATAGCCCGCACCTTTCCCGCCCATGAACAGGCTGGTGCCACCCACGCTGGTCACATAGGGACTGTCCACGGGAATGGGTCCTCCAACACCCGTGATCATGCCAGCCCCAGTGTAGGCATCGGTGTCTCCTGACGCCTGAAAAAATGCCTGCCCCTGCGCTGCCATTTCCATCAGGATGGAATCCAGCGTCCCACCCGACCCGGTCCAATCGTACATTGGGCCGTTGCCAATCAGCCAGGATGAACTCACCTGCCGCGCTTGGTTGTCGGTTGCGATGGCATTATAAACATCATAGGGCGAATTGCCCTCGTAAACCGTCACATTGGAAATGCCAGGAGCCATGGCAATGGCGAGTTCGATATCCAATGAAACTTCCAGCACAGCATTATTAATCTGGCTGAAACCAGGCACTCCGCTCACGGAATCGAGGAGGACATTCGTCAAGGAAACCGGCGGACAAAAACAGCGCGCCTCGTAATTTGAAATATCCTGGGGGTAGTAGCCATCGAATTCCACCAAGGCAATCTGTTGTCCTGTGCCGGTCAATGCGGAGCCTGGCACATAGGCGCGGCGAAAATCCGCGCCCCAATAATTGCCGCCGGGCGCAGTACCGCCAGCCGGCTGGCCCACATGACCTGCCAGTGGCGTCTCCACCTGCGGGCGTGGACGCCGCTCATTGTTCAATCCCCACACATCTGCCAGCGCCATTCCATTCGGAACTGATGGGTTGACATCCGGCGCATAAAAGCAATGTGCCTCGCCATGCCTCTGGTAATTATATAAATGGACATGAAACGCCCGCTGCACCGCATCCGCGTCGCCCCCCACATCCAGCACAAGACGGTTGCTGTGGCGTCGCACCACGGTCAATCCATTCGAAACCGCGTAGCCTGCCAGGTATTCGTATTGTGCTGCTGTGGGGCCATACCGGTTTAAAAAATCACCCGGGGTGAGAAAGTGATGAAAAAGCGGACTTTTAGGATCATACAATTCATGGATGAAAACTTTCAAGCCTTGAGGATCGCGAACTGGCAAACCCAGGGACAAATTCAACCAATTGGACCCGGCAAGATTCCCCACAATCCGGCATCCAACGCTTGGTGGACTTGAAAAGCCGGGCAATTCATGAAAACCGGTGGAGGCAGCCACAACTTGATTCGCGCAAGAGATAACCAAAACCCCAAAAAACGCAATGGCCCGCGACAATCTATGCCAAGTCCAACCCATTTAAAATGCAATGTATGAATTGAAAGCATAGTTCAAAATGTGAGGTTTGTCTAATCAGACAAAATCCATTCAGGTCAGGCAATTTTCAAAAAAAGGCGATCGGTGCGGAGATGTATTTTCATTGCGGCAACCAGACGATTCATGCATTGTGCCCCCTCGACAATCAAACATGGCCACCACATCCGATTCCAAAACCTCAAGCAATGCAACCTCCTTGTTGCCAGCGCTCTACGGAACACTCCACATGCTACTGGCATGCTTGGCCCTTGGCTTTGTCTTCCTGCCTTTGCATGATGGACTTTTTTGCGTGTTTTTCCTGGTTTGCGCCATTGTGTCGTGCATGGTGGGTTTGGCCCGTCAAATGCCATGGCAAAATATTTTGATGGGTGCGGGCATAGCGGCGGTTATTGGATCCCTCGCCCACGCCCTGAGCGCCATTCATTCCTGGGCCATACCATTCGGCCCGGTTTATTTTCACGAGGCATGCGGGGCACAGATCCTGGACTTGCTGCCTTGGCCCATCTCCCTTCTCTGGGTGGCAGCCATCCTGGCTTCAAGGGGAACAGCAAGGGTGATTTTGCGGCCTTGGCGCAAGCTCAAAACTTATGGTTACTGGCAGCTTGGATTGACCTCTGTGCTGGCCATGCTCCTGGACTTTGCCATCGAACCTTATGCCACCGCCAGCCAGCATTTCTGGTCCTGGCAAGCCACCAAAATTCCATTGAACTGGTACGGCGCATCGCCCCTCAATTTTATCAGTTGGGCCTTCGTGGCCTTGTTGATCCAGGCCTTTGCAACCCCGGCCATGGTCAAAAAAAGGCCCGGCAGCCGCAGTCCCCTGGACATGTTGCCTGTGACGGCATGGCTGGGCTTGGTGATCTTTTGTGCCGTGGGATGCGCCCGATCCGGCCTTTGGCCGGCGGTCACGGCCGATGCCTTGGTGGTCTTGCTCACGGCTGGCTTTGTGATTCCCGGGGCGCGTTGGTGAACTCGGTTTCTCCTGACGCGCATTTGGTGATGCGCAACCTGGCCACTTTGGGTCCGTCCATTTCATCCACCCTCAGTTCAAATCCGTTCACAACAAAAGCCTGCCCAGGCTTGGCGAATCCGCCCTGATGCTGGGTCACCCAACCACTGACGGTGGCCACGCCCTCCTCATGGGCCACCTGGCCGATGATCTTCTCCAGTTCATGCAGAGGCAGCCCGCCGCTGGCTTCCCAGGACTGATCCTGCAAATGCCGGAGCTCGGGAACCTCCGAGTCAAATTCATCCTGTATTTGCCCAACCAAGGCCTCCATGACATTTTCCAAAGTTGCCACTCCCAATGTCCCGCCATACTCATCCACCACCAGGCAAAAGTGGAGTTTTCGGTCTAGAAAATGTCTTAAGAGCTTGTCTAGGCGCACACTTTCCGGGACGCAAGGCAGTTTGCGTGCATGCGGCAGCAACTGGCCCGCTGAGCCGGAAAGGTTGCGGCAGGCATAGATGTCCTTGATGTGCACCACCCCCAAAGTTCGGTCAGGATCACCCTCTTCACAAAGAGGGTATCGGGAATAGCGAGTGCGCTCGACCAATTCAAGGCAGTCGGCCATGGATGCCGAGATGTCCAGGGTGACAATTTCGCTGCGCGGCCTCATGACTTCACGCACAGTGCGGTTCCGAAGGTCCAGGGCGTTTAAAATCAAATCCCGCGCATCCCTCGGTCCTTGCGCGGTTTTCAATACCATCCGCAGTTCCTCCTCCGATTGGCTGGCACTGAGCGTTTCCGGGTCAACACCCAATTGGCGCACAATGGCTTGGGATGAAGCCTGCAGGAGCCAGATGAAAGGATACGAAATTTTATAAAACCAATGGAGGGGAGATGCCACCCAGAGCGCGGTGGATAGGGTTTTTCGAATGGCCACAGCCTTGGGGACCAATTCACCCGCCACGATCAGGAGGTAGCAATTGACAAAAAATCCAACGCCCAAGGCAATATGCCCCCGGGTTGAGGGTGACGGGATGTTTAGCAGGTCAAACAATGGGGTGAGCAGGCTTTCAAATACCGGCTCCACGGCCACACCCAGCCCCAGACTGACGAGCGTGATGCCAAATTGCGTGGCGCTTATATAGGCGTCCAAATGGGAGATGATGTGACGGGCTGTCCTCGCCCGGCGGTTTCCCCGCTGGGCCGGACCTGAAAGCTGGGTGTCCCGGATGCGCACCAGGGCCAGTTCAGCCGCCACAAAAAAAGCGTTCAGCAAAACCAAAGCCAACACGGCCAGAAGTTTCAGTGCGATGAGGATAAACGCATTCATAAAGCTGCAATCAAAGGTTCATCTCACCAAACATCACCTTGAGAATGTCTTGAAAGGCAGCGATGCCCACCTCCTGCCGGTCACTGGCTATCACAATGGCCACACGCTGCCCGGCGCGTTGCATTTGGCGCAGGGCCGTCTCCAGCCGCGTGGCCTCGTCCAGAAACAATGCCGGGATCATGTATTGCGCCACAGGACGTTGAATGTCCAACCTCTCCTGGTATTGAATCAATCCCATGTCCAGCAAACCAGCCACGCGACGATGCCCCTCACGGTTTTCCCAGACAGGCATGCGCATGATGTTGTGTTCCCTGCATTTCTTCAGGACATCGGCAAAAAGATCAGTGGATTCCACCGCCACTGCCTCGGTCCAGGGCTTGGTGATGTGCGCCACGGTGAAATTTTGGAGGTCCAGTATGCGATTGATCATGGTGCGCTCATCCACGGTCAGGTTGCGTCCATATTCCTGCATAATAGCCCTGAGTTCTTCCCTGTTGCCAAACAGTCGGCGCGGTCCGGTTGACCTGCCGAATACCGTCAATAATGCATGGGAAATGCCCTCAACCACGGATACCACCGGGCTTAGCAGGAGGTTGATGAACCGGAAAGGATGGGCCGCCGAAAGACAAAGGGAATTGGGATTCGAGCGAAACAGCATTTTGGGAAGGAGGTCGAACAAGGCATAAAACCAAAATACAGCCAGGAAAAAGAAAATGGCTGTTTTCACCTCATGGCCCATGAACAAGTTCTCCAGACTGACCAGGGTCCAGCCCAGGATGAAAAAATTGGCCAGGGTGTTGCCCACCAGGATGGTCCAGAGAAAACGCTCTGGTTTTTCAAGGAATCCATTCAGCAGCCGCGCGGAAGGTTTTCCCGCACGGGCCAGGTGCCGGATACGGAGGCGGTTCAGCGCAAAGACCCCAGCCTCCATCCCCGAAAAAAGAAATGAAGCCATCAATAAGAAAGCCAGTGCCAGCCAGTTCATCATTGTGGGTGCCGGGGTCATGTATTCAGTGTCATTTCACTTTTCGCGCCAGCAATTCACGCACGCGCCGCCCATCTGTGACCAGCGCTTTCAATAGCAGGCCCGCAAATCGCGCCTCGGCGCCGTTTTCAGGAACGATGCCTAAAAGATGCGTCAGCAATCCTCCCATGGTTTCCACCTCCGGCAAATCCGGCAGCGCGGGGTATTCCCGCCGGAAATCATCCAGCCTCATCAAACCATTCAACCTCCAGGAATCGGGGCCTATTTTCTCCATCATCAACCCCTCCGGGACCGCAGGCGAACGAAAACGCCCCACAAGCTCGGCCAGGATGTCCTCCATGGTTACGATTCCAGCGGTGCCTCCAAACTCGTCCAAAACCACCGCCAGCCCGCGCCTTTGCTTTTGCAGGGCTTGGAATAGTTGCAGCAGGTTCATGGTTTCGGGCACAAATGAAGGAAATTCTATGGCCTCCGACAGGTCTATTTCAGGATTTAAGAGCAGCGCGCGGGTGTTCAAAATGCCCACGATGGTGTCCGGGGTCTCGTCATAAATGGGCAGTCTGCGATGCCGATGGCGGCGGGCGGCGGCAATCATTTCCTGAATGCTGGCGGCATCGCTCACCGCCGCCATGCCTGCCCGGGGTCGCATCACATCACGGGCGGTGCGTTGATCCAGGCTGATGATTTGCAGGATGATTTCCTTTTCCGATTCGCCCAGCGCCCCCTGGGTGGATGCCATGTCAATAAGCTCATGGTATTCCGCATCGGACAAGGCATTGGAAGCCGCCGGGGCGGAGGCGAAGGAGGAGAGTAGCAAAAGGTTCAGGGTTTGGGCCACGCGATACACGGGCTTGGTGAGCTTGGCGAACACAAAAAGCGGCAGGGCCGCCCTCAGTGCCCATCGCTCCGGCTGGCGCACGGCAAGGGTTTTGGGAAAAACTTCGCAGCCCACCAGCGTCAATACAGCCATGAGCAGCAGAACCAGGGCCATGGTCCAACGCTCCTGCCCGGCCAAGGTCAGTGTCACCAACAGCATTGCCGCATTGGCAAACGTGTTCCCCAGGGCCAGCACGGCGAGCAAATCCACGGGCCGCTGCAATAATTGGGCCACCATGCCGCCCCGCCGGGGATGCTGCTCCGCCATGCGCCCCACCTGCCACTTGTTCAGCGTGAATAATGCCGTCTCGGAAAGGGCAAACAGAAAGCTGACTGCGGCAAACAACAGGATGACCATCACTGCATGTTGCATGGCCAAAGTATGCCCCGGTTCCACCGTTTTAAAAAGGCAAATGCAGGCATGATAGTCCGCTTCATCGCTTTCTTAATCCCCTGGTTCATATCCAAAAGTGCGACAATATGGGGCCAACCTGGCTTGCAATGGGGCCAGCGCCTGCCTGTAAAACCGCCACCGGCTTACCGCCTTTTGATGCACAGGCTGCGCCACGGCAGCACGATTCGGGGATACCACCAGACGGCTTCCGGATGTTTCATAAAACCGGCTTTGCATCGAATCCCAATCCAGCCCCATGAAACCGGTCATCCGCCGCACCTCCGCGTCCGGGTTCGCCACGAGGCCTTCATACGGGCTCTCCTGCCACTCAAATCCACCCATTTCCCGCAATTTCAGCCAGACATCCATCAGGTCGCAATAGTGCTTCAATAGACGCTCCCATCCCGTGTAATTGGAACTGATTGCGTTCAAATTTAAATTCTGAAAATAGCAACTCACCAGAACGTCACGCGGGTCCCGCAGGGCCACGATGATTTTTGAGCGCGGAAAAATCCGCAGCCATAGGTGCAGGGCACCCGTGTAGGACGGGTTTTTATCCAGGTGCAGAACGGGCGCGCCCGGGTTCAAAGCCCTGCCTCGGGCAAGGCTTTTGAAATATCGCTCCCTGAAAAAACTTCTGCGGCTGGGCGAAAGGGAATCCAGCCCTTGCGCGGACAACCGGGTTCCGCCTTCCATGGGCGACAGCGATTCCAATACCTCCTGCCCAAAGGCAGGAGGTTCGTCATGGGCCAAAACCCGGGGGTGCGCCCCAAGTATTTGCTCCAGCAAGGTGGTGCCGCTGCGGGGATGACCCGCCAGTAGTATGACCTGTTCCTCTGTTGTTTCCTTTCCCCGCCCTTCCTCCGTCCAGCAGCGAATCATGCCGGCCTTGATTTCGTCAAGGGTCTCCCGCCGCCTCCGGTCGAACTGGTCATAAACATCCTGAAGCCGTTTCACGGGCTGTGTCCGGCACAAAATGGCTTTCGCCTCCTCCAGGTTTTTCAAAGCCTCCTCGTGCCGCATGGTCTTATCCAAAACCAACGCCAGTTCGTGATGGCAGGCTTGACGGGACGGCAGGTTGGTTCGCGAACTTTCCAGTGCGCCCCTGAAAATGGTTTCTGCCTCATCCAATTTTCCCAGATGCGCTTTCATCTTTCCATGCAGGCATTGCACTTGTCCATCCACCGGGTGATCATCAAGCAATGGTTGCAATATTTCCAGGGCCTCCTGCGGCTTGCCTTCCAGGTCCAGCCATTCCACCATGCTCAACCGGGCTTTGATTGACCCGGGATTGCCTTCAAGCGCTTTTTTAAAACATTCCCGGGCCTGATCCATCCACTGTAGGTGATGGTGCTGCTGTCCCACCAAAATGAGCAAACCCGCATCTCCCTGGGCCAGTTCCATTGTCCGCTGAAATGCGCGCCCGGCCTCTTCAAACTCCAGGGCACGGCTGGCCGCCACCCCGTATTCAAACCATAGCTCCGCCATGTCGGGAAATCGCTTTAAAAGTTCCGCATAACGGGTCATCCCACGATGAAATTTCCCCCCCAACATGTCCCGCTGGGCAGCAACCCACTGGTCCCTGTCAAACTCCTTCAACGAAGGCGAAGCGGCTTTCTCGATGGCGCTCATCAAAATTACCGCTGAAAAAATCGGGCCACCGCCTCGGTCCTGGTGCGGACCTGAAGTTTTTCATAAATCCTGCGGATGTAGGTATGGACGGTCTCGTAGCTGATATCGAGTTTTTCGGCGATTTCCTTGTAGATCAGCCCCTGGGACAGAAGGTCCAGGACCTGTTGCTCGCGTTCGGACAACTCGGACAACTCATCCGTTGGCCGGGCCTGATCCTTGGGCTTTTGAAAGGATTGAACCACCTTGCGCGCAATATGCGTGGTCATGGGGGACCCCCCTCGTTTGACCTCGTGAATGGCTTCGATCAGTTCCTTGCCGGGGGTGCGTTTGAGCATGTAGCCGCTGGCCCCGGCGGCCAGGGCGTTGAATATGTTTTCCGTGTCCTCATAAACGGTCAACATCATGACCTGCGTTCCGGGAAGTATCGCCTTCAATTGCCGGACACATTCCACACCATTCATTCCAGGCAGGTTGATGTCCATGAGCACCACATCAGGCTTTACCTGGGGCAGCGCCGCCAATGCTTCCTCTGCGCTGCCGTGGTCGCTCGCCAGCCGGAAACCCGGGGCGCGGCCAATCACCTTGGCCAGCGTCCCCCGCAATTGCTCATTGTCCTCAACTATGGAAATTGTCGTTGCCATTTCAAATCCCCTCTCCCGCCTGCACCGCCTGCACCGCTGTGCCGTTCATTCTGAAAGCGGAACAATCAACTGAACCATTGTGCCGCCTTCCGGCCCGGGTCCAATCTCAAAATGACCCCGGACATCCTCCAGGCGACGGCTCATGTTTTTAATCCCGTTGCGCATGGATTTTTTGGCCATGTCACCGGGCCCGCGCCCGTTGTCCTCCACCCCAAGGATAAATTGTTTGGCCTCCAGCCGCAACCATACTCGGGCCTGGGTTGCATGGGCATGCTTGACCACGTTGTTGACAGCCTCTTTGAAGGCCAAAAAGACATTGTGTCGCACTTCAGGCAGGATTTTGGCGGCGGGAAGGCTCGCGGGAAGGTCGCTCCGAAATCGTATCCCCGCCAGCGCAAAGTAATCCTGTGCATATTGACAGGCATAATTAACCAGGCTTTCCACCGTGTCATTGGAGGGATTCACCGCCCACACGATTACGTCCAACGCCCGGGTGGTTTCCCTTGCGGTTGCGCCAATCTGCCGGGCATGGTTTTCCACCTCCCCGGGTATGTCCTTGTCCGCCTCGGCTAATTCCCCCAGCAAGGCCACCTGGGTGAGGTTCGCGCCAAGTTGATCATGGAGGTCCCGCGCAATGCGGGACCGTTCGCGTTCGATTAATTCCTTTTGGTGTAGTATCCGCAATTCACGCTTCAGCCGGGTGGTGGATACCAGATTGATGACACCGGCCAGCATCCCCAGGCTCGTGAGTAGCACCGCGCCCAAAAACCAGGGCTTTTGCCAGAATGGTGGCAACACCACGATTCGCACCCTCGCGCCTTCCCGGTTCCATACCCCCTCCTCGTTGCATGCCATGACGTGAAAAGTATAATTGCCCGCCGGCAGCTTCGTGAACCGCACCACCCGGTCGCCACCAAGATCGGTCGCGTTGCGGTTCCTTCCCTCCAAACGATAGCGGAATCGCACCGACCCTTGAAGACCCTTGGGAGCTGAAAAATTCAACGCGGTGAAATGGATTTCCAATTGCTCGTTGTCCGGCTGAAGCGTCAATTGCTCAAGCTCGCCGCTGGCCAGCGGGTTTTTGTTTTGCAGCACCCCATCCACCCATGCCGATTCAATGATCACCGGCGGAGGCTGGTCATCTGGCTTCAACTCCTTGGGGAAAACGCTCACAAGGCCTTGGATCGTGGGAAACCAAAGAATCCCATCCATGCCCGCCACCGCAGCGGGTTGCGCCCCGGCAGAACATTCACGGGTGAGATAAACACGACAGGAAATCCGGTCGTGCACGGAATCCCGCACCCCGGGCGAAGGGTTGGACACCAAGGCGGCGGATTTCTCATTCAATCGAGCCAAACCCTCATACGAACCCATCCACATGTAATGTTCCGCGTCTTCAATCAAATACCCGACATCATCGCCGGGAAGACCGTCCTCGGACGAAAACAAATGCCACCGGCCCCCGTCAAGCCGGGCCAGGCCATGCCCGGAAGTTCCCGCATACAGCGATCCATCATGGGCAACGCAAAGACATGAAATATCATTCACCGGCGACCGGGCGTTGGAAATCAATCCATTAAAAAGCCCATAAACCCCCGATCCGCCGGTGCCGATCCAAATGTGCCCATCCGGGCCTTCTGCGACCGCCCGCACCGGGCCTGAAGGCAGCCCGTCTGCGGCCGTGTAAAACCGCCAATCCTCACCGTCATAAGAAGCCAGTCCGTCCTCGCTGCCCACCCACAACCGCCCATCATGGCTTTGAAATAGAGCATATATTTTACGACCCGCCTTGTCCGCCCACGGCACGGGTTGAAAACCCTCCTTGCCCAGCCTGAACAAGCCTTGGCCGCGCGTTCCGGCCCACACATTCCCACTGGCATCCACCAACACGGACCATGCTCCAAAATGATAATCTTTCACCGTTTGCCCCTGGCAATAAACCACGCCTCGTGTATTGTCTTGCACCCATAGCCCCCCAGCCTTGTCCTCCGCCACCGATTGCACCACCCCAGGGGTGATTCCTGGAAGGCTCTTGAAATGATTCTTTTGAATACGGTATAGTCCGCCCCCATCCGTCCCCGCCCACAAATCATGATCAGCATCTACAAAGAGGCAAAATACATTCCCCTGAAAAAGTCCCGACGATGCCAAAAGTTTCCGGCAACATCCCTGGTCGTTAAACCAATAGATTCCGCTGCCCTTCACTCCCACCACCAGTTCCCCCTCGGAATCTTCGCACAAACAGGTGATGTTCGCATCGAATGCGGTTGAAAACGATGATGCCACCGGAGCTTCTGTCCATGGATACGAACCAAGGTCTTGAATGGCTCCCCCCGCATCCTGCTTTTGAACCCGGCCATTTTCCAAAATCCACGATCCGCCACCCTGCCTTGGCCATTCCACGTGAAATGCCCGCCTCAGCAAGGTCCTCCATTGTTGCGAAAGCGGATGAACATTTTCCTCTATGTGTCCATCCTTCAAAAAAATCAGCCTGCCGTTGGCCAACACACACCATAGCCCCCCCGACGTGTCCTCCTCCGCATAATAAACATTGGCGCCCAAAGCCTCGGTTGGCAGGGTTTGAATTAATCCATCCCGAATGCTGCACAACCCTGCATTGTCCATCCCCACCCAAAGCGTGTTCGAAAACCGATCCTGATGAAGAAACACAATACGGTCCCCGGGTAAACCAGGGGTGTTGTTCACGTTGAAATGAGTGAAGGAATGCCCATCAAACCGAACCAGGCCATTCAAGGTCCCCAACCAAAGATAACCATCCCTGCCCTGGGCCATGGCCAGGACCGAGCTTTGTGGCAAACCATCCTCCGTTGTCCATGCGTCCACCTTGAAATCAGAGTCATCCGCCCGAACCCTCAAACTTAGGAAAACAATCACCACCCAACACAGCCTCAAAACATTCATGCCTCCTCGTCGCCCTGAAAATTGGCTCAGGTTAAAAAATAAATTTCTGAACGCGTTTGGAGCCATGGTCAATCTTGATGACAACGAAGCATAATCCCGAAAAGCGAAATTGAAAGAGTCAAGATGCGGCAAGATGCTGGAGTGTAAACTTTTTGGAAAAATCGAAACCATGCCAGAAGGGGTCCGGTGAGATTTTCCCAAAGAGTTTGCACCCGGTAAATTGGCGCAGATTGGCCTTTTGAATTTCGCTTTTCGGAATAATGGCACTCATATAGGTGAAAAGATCAAGTAAGGAAGAGGTCCAGAAACGGCATCTCCGCAATTGCAGTTTGAATTTCATACGATGGCTCCTTGGCCATTGGCCTGCCGGTTCAATCCATAAAATCGTTTTTTTTATTAAAACCGTCTTCAATGAATGGAGCAAAATCCATTTTAAAATCATTCACGAGCACAGATTTTTCATAATGAACTATTAAGCAATGTATTACATAAATTTTGACACCTTTGATCCATGCGAGTTGGCAAAAAAATCTGGCACCAAATCTGCCTTCATGAGGTGATTGGACCGATAATTGGAGGATTTCAGAGATTGCGTCTCAAATTTGTTTTTTCTTTGTTTTTTTTGCGTTTATTGTTTGTATATTTTCCGAATTGTGTTATGTTCAGGTAGGGTCAATTATTTATGAATGCGGCCAAAGAATTGGGAGCAAAGCTGGTGCTGGAATCCAAGTTGAATGTGGAGTCTTGCATGCAAAGAAGCGTTATATTTCACTTGTTTCCATATATTTACGAAGCAGCCAAGCGAATGAGTACCCGTGGAATTGTGCGGTGGTTGGAAGCCAACGGCACTAAAATAAGCCTGGCCACAGTGGCTAAGGCATTGCGAGCGCCGAATCAGTATTGGCAGGAAATTTACGAGGATATAGAACCGGCTGCAACGGTGGTGGCACAGGCCCATGATCTATCTATTCGAGGGCTTTTGACCGATCAAGAGCTGTTTTTTGATTTGATTCACGATAAAAACACCTTTCCAAACCTGCAGGCAAAATCCGGCGCGGACAAATCACAGGAAAACTGTGATGAATACTTGGATGCCTGCACCAAATTGCAGGAGGACTGGTATTGCCTGCCCCAGACTGCCATACAAGCTTGTCTGGCAGCCGTTCAGGAAACGGAAAAAAACACGAATACCGCCGGGGTGGAGCAACAATCCGTCTCCACATAGCCATTCAACCCGAAAAGCGAAAGGGAAAGGGTCAAGATGCGGCAGGATACGTGAGCGGAAACTTTTTGGAAAAATCGAAACCCTACCCGAAGCGGTCTGGTAGGATTTTTCCAAAGCGTTTGCGCCCGGTAAATTGGGACAGATTGGCCTTTTTGAATTTTGTTTTTCAGGTTCAAGGCGGAGTGGAAAGCGATTTATCAATTTTTCCGAAATAAACGCAGGCCTTGGTCATGCACGGGCGGGGAGGGGACGATTTCCCATGCATCTCCACAAATCTTTTTCTTGAATCCAAGCCAACCATTGGCAATTGAGTTTAAGGACCTCCTCCAGTTCCTTATGGCTCAGCACCATGGCGGCGGTGGATAAAGCATCAGATTCCGCAGCCGTATCACACAAGGCCCAAGTGCGACCGTCCCGGGCAGCGGGCTGGCCTGAGCGCGGATCCAGGATATGCCTTCCCTGCACCGCCAGGCCGGAACCACTCAGGGAACAGTTTTTCAAACAATACCGTTGGGAAGAATCGTTATCGCCCAAGCCGCAGGACCAGCCCTGAAGGTCCAGCGGAGGTTGGCCTGCCCTGATGCTGCTTCCCCCCGCCACGAGCAAATGAATTTCACAGCCCCATTCCTCGAGGATTTCCTTCATCCGATCCAGCGCAAATCCCTTGCCAATGGCGCCAAGATCAAAATCCAGCTTTCCTTTCTGGCAATGGACCATCCATGTCCTTTGATCCAGTTCCCAGAGTGGCGGGGTGGGTTGGTTTCGCAAGGCAGCCGGCGTGGCGGAAAAGGCACCGCGCGTGATTTGCTCCATTTGCTTGGCAAGGGATAGACAGGCAAAAACGGGTTCACTCAAGCGCAGGAATTCGCCCGGAAGAAGGGCGGACGCCTGGCATATTTCGCTGCCTGGTCGGAATCGGCTGAGAACTGATTCCAGGGCATTTAAACGCTGGAAAGCAGCAGCCGCAGCCTGCGCGGCATAACTCTTTTCCTCGCCCTGAATTCGCGCTTGGAATGTGGTGGCCATGGCGCGATGCTCAAACACATGAATTTCAATCATTCCTTCCCCTTGTTTTCTCAGGCTCCCACAACAGAATGAGCACGTCAGGCCTTAAGCCAAAAAATTCAGCCTGGTACCCCGCCAGCAAATGCGTCATGGACGAAGCAGCCTCGGGCGAGGTCACGTAAAAATCCGCCGACCCGGGGTCAGCGCCTGGCTGCCAATATCCTGTTTTTTTGAAATGCCTCAGATACCAGGGCAAAGGCCAGGGATCCGCCGCCACGACAGCAATTTTTGGATCCTTCAAATGAAGCTCTTCCTGCAGGGTTTCAATGCGCGGTGCCAATCCAAGCAGGTCATCCACGGTATGGGCATAAGCATAAGGATTGGACGGGTCGGCAGGCCCCGCAAAATCCCTTTCCCAGGTGTCATGCCATAAGGCGAGAATCAAGCCAAGCAACCCCGCGAGCGCGACCGACCTGTGCCAACGCCCGGGCCAACGCGCCCATATCCACTGAAAAAAAACGCCAACCATCAGCGAAATCGGTAGCCAGAAATTGAGGGCCAGCCATGGGGTTTTGTAAGGAATAAGGCTGTAAAAAAGAAACAGAATAAAGCCATACAGCGCACACCAGCGCCATGCCCGGCTTTGGTCCGGGATTGGATGATCCGCAGACGCCTTTATGGAGGGCGATGGACGACTTGGAATGAAGCACAAAACCGCACCCGCCAGCGCCAGGGCCAGGATCGGGATTCCCGACAAATCTTTCGCCAAAAGGCAGGCGTAATAAAAGCTCCCCTTGGCATGCCCTTGGCCCCCTGCCCTGGCCGTCATGTGCGGAACCGCTTGAATAAGGTCATGAAACACCCCCGGATTGCGCCCCCCCCAAGTGAAAAGCAGCCAGAATACCGCCAGAAAAGCAGTCAGAAATGAAATGCCAGCCCATGCCAGCGGCCTAAGACACCACCTGCGCCATTTCATTTCACCTTGAAAAAGAGCCGGTCCAAACGCCAGCATTGCCGCCAGCCAATGCAACGGCGCAGTCTCCTTGCACGCAATCATGAGCGCCACGCATGCACCCGATGCGCCAGCCCAGAACGGTGAACCCCGCCTCAAAGCCACAGAGGTTGCCAATGCCGCCGCAAAGGTAAAAGCCACGAAAAGGCTCTCGTGAATGTAACAACGGTTGTAGTAAACCGGAAGCGGCGCCACGGCAAAAATCAATGCGGCCACCATGCAACTGCACCAACCCAGCCATTCCACTGCGAACACCCACAAAAAAACCGTGCACGCCCCGGCAAGCGCCGGAACCAGCCGAACCCCCCTCTCGCTCAGGTCATCATAGCGTCGGCTGCCCTCCAGCCAAACGATGGGCAGCGATGCCGCGACCAGTGCCGGACCGTGCCGATCGTGGGAATCATAATGAAAAACTCCCCCGCCCAGAACCCCGCCCAGAATGTAGGCATTGACGGATTCATCCGTATGCATGGGACATTGTCCCAGGCCCGAAACCCGAATGGCCAGCGCCAGGGCGGCCAGCAAACCGAACACCAAACCTTTCAGCCTAGCTGGCGGGCTTGCCAAAAACCTCCACCTCGATGTAATGATTGAGTTTATCGGTTGTATTCCCGTTGCTGTAAAGGCGCACATACCGGCCCTTGGTGCCCCGGCCATCTATCAATTTGCCCAGGTTGGTTTCAATATAGGGACGATCCTGCCCACTGGCCGAGTTGTCGTACAGGGTGGTTACTCCCTTGGCGAAATCCGGATCGTCTGAAACCTGTACCTGCACATCCCGATAAACCCGCGCTTGGGAATGGTAATGCCAAACCGTGATGGCATAGATTGCAGCCTCCTGGCCCAAATCAATCTGCACCCATTGCCGACCGGGGCCCAGTTCCACCCATGATCCTTCATCCCCGTCCTTGTCCCCATCAGTGACCAGGTCCAGCGTTCCCACCACGGGATCACTGTCGCTGGAGGTCACTTTTTTTCCCAAGGCCATGTTGGTGGTGCCGATGGGTACCATGAACTGCGGCCAATGCGTGATCTTAGGCTCCAAATTTGGCACATTGATTGGCACCGGCGTGCCCACAAACAAAGGCGGGGGCAGTTGAGTGGTGAGCGGCACCTGGTCATCCGCCAACGCAGGCAGGGCCATCACCAAGGTGGCAAGACTGATCCAATGGAACATTTTCATTTTATACATAAATAATGGGGCCAGCTTAAAAATTCATGCCAGGACTTCCTGCGGGGTCAAATCCAACCTGTGCCCCAAGGGAATGGCTTCATTGGCCTTATGGATGACATATTCACTTTTAAAGGCCTCATCTCCGGGGCAATTCAACTTGGCCGTGCCGCGGATCGCATTGAAAAAGTTTTCCAAATGGGGCATGTGCGGCGGTTTATTGAAGAAAACTGGTATTTCGTATTCCGCCAGCGGGGCCGTCTCCCGCACATCCACCTTCACGACATCGGCGGCTTCGGCCGCGCTGATCTTGGCCCGGATATACCCTTTTTGAACCAGGGCATCCCATGAGGGGGCACGGGCCTCGCGGTAAATGGCGCAAATGGAAGGGTCCTCCGACATTTTAATCGTGCCTTCATCACCCATGAACATTTCAAAATACCCGCCGCCGGCGCTGGTGGTGGTTTGAACCTGATAAAAGGCGCGGGCTGTGCCCAGTGGAAGCGGGTATTCGTAAATCACCATGGCATTGTCATACCATTCGTGGGTTTTATAATAATCCACCCCGCCGCTGGCCATCACTGACTTCGGCGTCATGTCCAGCCACCAATTGAACACGTCAATCTGGTGGGCGCCCAAATCCGAAAGCGGTCCGCCGCCAAGCCCCTTGAACCACCGCCAGTTCCGAAATTGGTGCATGTCCTTGTATCCATACCTGGCCAGTTGATCGGCAGGCATGATGAATTTTTTTGGCCAGCCAAAATCCTCGGATACGGCGCGGTTCCACTGGGCCTGCGCGGCGGTGACCCGCCCGCACAAACGCGCATCATCCAGAAGCCGCTGTTTGGCGAAAAGGTAGCGGGGATTGCTGCGCCGCTGGTGGCCGATTTGCAAAAGACGCCCGGTGCTGCGCATGGTTTCCACCATGCTGCGCGCGCCTTCGATCGTGTTGCTCATCATTTTCTCGCAGTACACATGCAGACCAGCCTTGAGACATGCGTTGGTGATGGGCGCGTGCCAGAAATCCGGCGTGGCCACAACGACCGCCTGCAAATCCTTCTCCTTCGCGAGCAGATCTTCGAAATTTTCATAGGCATTGGCCTCAAAACCGTAGGCTTTCAAAAGCCTCTGGCCCTCGTTTCGATGATAATTCCAAATATCGCAGATCGCTGTGATGCGCACGCCCTGGATTTTAATCAGGGAATCCATCAGAACGGCGCCCTCGGCACCGTACCCGATCAACGCCACATGAATATCGTCTGCGGCTTTTCCGGGAGTTCCAGCCTCGCTGCGGGCGCCCGGACTGCAAGAGGCGAGAAGAAGGCCCGCCCCGGCCACAGCGGAGGCACCCAGAAAATCACGCCGGGTTAAATTTGATTTCACCATTTTTTGATCAGGGCAAAACGATTGTATTTCACCAGCATTAAGGCAAACGCCACCAGCGCCACATGGATGCCCAGCCACGATATGCCATCATCCTGGTGGATCAAAATCAGCCCGCAGGTCAAGGCCACATAAATCAGCCCCTGAATAAAAAGCGAAATCCTCGTTCCAAGCCCCAGCAACAACATGATCCCGGACAGGATAAAAGCCGGCCCCAAAAAATGATCAAACCCATTCAAGGCAAAACCCGGCAGAAGCGGTTCATGAACAAATCGGTCCTTCAATGAACCAGGAACGCCGGCGTAGTTGGTGAATGAATAATATTTGACACTCACGTTGACCAAAACCCCGCTTGCATCCGGTTGGCCGGTGTTCGGGTCCAGCAATGGAACCTGGACATTCTGATAGGCTCCAAATTTTTCTATGCCCGTGAGGAGCGCCCTCACTCCCAGCCACAGGCGCAGAATGCCAAAAGCCAGGGTCTGGCCACAGGCTCCAGGACAGGAGCACTCAACTTTTTCACTCATCTCATTCATGGTTGATCCACAGGCAACTATAAATCAGACACCGAATCAAGCTCTCGATTCAAATGTTTATGCACTTTTTTCAATGCGAGGAGCCAAAAAAGGCGCTTCCCGAATTTTGAGCAGCCGCATAAGTACTTTAATTACCCGCCCAAGCCAAAACCTGATACCACTGGTTGCTGGCAGGAACATTGTAGGCATTGCCGGACAAATCCATTATGTCACCACCCGAGCTGGTGATATCGCCCAAGGCAGGCTGAATGGAGCCAAGAGACGAAACCGAGGTTGAAAAAGTTTGTCTCAACAAAAGTGTGACAACCGGGGTGGTCACTGAATTTGAAGTTGGGCCTGCGAGCAACTCCACGTTCAAATCCTGGTTGCTATTCTGGTTGCTATTCAGGACTCCCCCCAATTCAGTGTGCCTGCAGCCATTCGCGGAGCCAAAATCCATAAAATTCACAAACTGGCACCTCACGGACAGGGTCAAAAGCAAAATGCCAAAAATCAGTCAAAAATGCGTTTTCATTCTCTAAAAATATTGTAAAGGCAGCGTCAAACCCGTTCAGTTCGGCGTCTTTCCCGGCTGAAATCTTTTCCATTACTAATCAGTCAGCGGCATAGGCTACTGTTTTCGCGCCGAAGAAGGATCGGACTAATGGCCGGTTGTTTTGAATTCTGACCAAGTCCTCTTCCACCCGCTGACGCAAAGATTCGTTCTGCTTCAACGGTTTCTTGGATACCCCGTTGGTTTTCATGTGGCTCCAGACAAATTCGTCGGGATTCAGGTCCGGCGCATACGTTGGCA
>JAKAFL010000015.1 GCA_021817945.1 bacterium
CCAGATACTCCCGTTTGGAGGTCAAACTCATAGTCAGGGCTTCGGTAACCATGAATATGAGTCAACGTATCGGCAGACAACCTGTCCACCTCCCAGCTCCGGTAACATTTAATTTGAGTCAAGTCGCGAAATTCCCGGAATATACAAAAACATTGACATTACATGTGATTAATATACACTCCGAACTGAGTTCCATGAACATCAACCCGCATTGGAGTTTGCGTTTAAAATCCTTCCCTATCGTTCTTATCTCCGCGTGTATTTTCCTTTCTGGCTGGATTGTCCGGGCGCAAATCACCGTTCCCCTGCCTGGTCGAAACATTGTCAAGCTTTTGCCAGATTACTTGCATCCGCGGATTCTGGCGCTTAATCAGGCCAACGGTTCCGTGCCTGGCACTTTGATGGCCTTGAATTCCACCAACGGTGCCGTCCTTGATGAAATCAGTGTCAATTTAAACCCGACGGACATGGCAGTAACGCCCGCTGGCGACGCCGCGTATGTCATCAATGCGGGAAGCCGGACCATTACCAAGGTGGATTTGACCACTTTCACTGTCGTTTCGGAAAAATCCATTTCAACTCCCAATTCCTACAGTCTTTCAAACCCGCTTTATGTGGTGGCCGGCCAGTCAAACCAGGTTTACTTCACGGACGGGGCATGGGGGCCGGAGATCTATGCTTTTGATTATGGCACTGGAACAGCCACACTTGTCCTGAATACTGGAGGAAACCAAAGTGACGGCGCAGGGGGAATGGCCATGACAAGATCAGGAAAAACATTTTACACTTGGGCGCAGTATGGCTGGGGAGCAGGGAACGTGAATTCCTGGGTGCAACGGTATGACTCCTCCAATTTTGGAACGTTGACCCCGCTCGAACAATCCTTTACTTCCTGGCGCCGCGATCCGCTAAACACGCCGCTGTTTCTTGATGGCGCTGAACGATGGGTTTTCAACAAGGAACAAATGTTCGAAGCCACAAATGTGTCAGTTCTCCTGAATCAATTTTCCGACAACATCTATGGCATTTCGCTGGATGGAAGCATCGCATTCGGACCCACCGAGGTTTTCAACACACAGACCACGGCAACCCTTGCCACTTTTCCTTTTTCATCCACGGTCCTGACATTATCGGGGGACCAGAAGTATTTATTTCGCTACAATGGCAACGCGACCAACGTGGTGGTCTATGACATGGACACCCTCGCCTCAGTCAGCGGCTCAACCATTCTGCCGACCCCTGCGGATGGGGCTGTGGTCAGCCCGCCCTGGACCAATCTGATGTGGACTGTTTCGCCAGCAGCCCTTTCTTATGATGTTTATTTTGGAACCAATCAGGTCCAGGTGGCAGAAGCCTCGCAAAGTTCCAATCAATATCTGGGCCGCGTAACCACGCCGCTGCAGACCCTGCCGCAGGCGCTGTCACCCGGTTCAACTTATTACTGGCGTGTGGATGCGATTGGGTTTAACTCCACCAACACCGGCAGCGTCTGGTCATTCACCGTTTCGTCATTGTTTCTGAATCCATCACAAATCAACCTGAGCGCGATTGCGGGATTCAATCCAGCCTCCCAGGCATTGAGCATCACAAGCTCCATTCCGGGGGAGACGTGGTCAGCGGCAGTCACAGGAGCGGGCTGGCTGGCAATGGCCCCAACCAATGGCCCTCTACCAGCAAGCGCCACCATTTCATTTTCAACCTCGGCTTTTGCAGCGGGAATCTATACCAATAACATCGAATTCACCTCAGATGGCGTCAAGTATGAGCTGCCCGTCACGCTGACCATCAAGCCCCTGAACATTGTGAAGATGGAATCCGACAAGGATCGGCCTTATATTTATGCGCTTCAGGCGCCTTCTTTATCCGGCCAGAACGGATCGTTGCTTTTTATTAACACCACCAATGGGAATATTGACAAAATCCTGCCCACCGGCATCAACCCGGTTGATCTTTCAATCAATTATTTTGAAGGAAAGCTGTACATCGCCAGTTGGGGGGAATCCAACACCTACGTTGTGGATTTGACTAGCCAGACTCCGCTGCCGTCCTTGAACCTTGGAACTGACATCTACAAGATCAACGCCCTTGGTCCTGGGAGGATTGTCACTGAGGGAGAAGATCAGTGGATCGCGGTAAACCTGGTAAGCACCATGAACGGGGCAGTGATTGGCAATTTCCCCTACCCGCAGCGCGAAGGAGATGGGGCAGGAGATCCGTCCGGCACTGTGTATTATCATTGCGACAACGACATTTCTGACGCACAAGTTCACAAGTTTTTGGTCACCAACAACGTCCCGGTCGAGGTGGCCGACAGCGACCAACACCCATATGGCACACGCAACCTTGTCTTATCCGCCGACGGATCCCACCTGTTTTGGAACAGTTATCTCTACGACACCAATCTCAACGACCTGGGAACTCTTGGCACGGAGATATATTCCTGTTCCAGCAATGGTTCGGTGGCATTTGGGGGCAGCCAGGCATTCGACACCTCCACGCGTCAGGTCATTTACAACCTGCCAGCCTCCTCTTCTGTTTCCGTGGTTGACGGGAAAGACCAGCGTTTCTGGTATTTCAACAGCGCCACGGCCACCTTGGGCAGCGTGCCCATGAGCCTGATTAAATCCCCCTCCATCACTGTGCAGCCTGCGGCCAACACTGCCCAGTCTTCCGGCGGCTCGGTTTATCTGACGGTGAGCGCGATGGGGCTGGCCCCACTTTCCTACCAGTGGGAAATGTTCGGCACCAACCTGCCGGGTAACACCAACTACTTTCTATCCATTAACAACATTCAACCCTCGCAGCAAGGCAACTATCAGGTGATCGTAGCCAATGCTTTTGGTTCTGTTACGAGCACATTGGCCCAAGTGACAGTTCTGGTGCCCCCGCATATTGTCAGCCAGGTCACGAGCACCAATGTTTTGGCCGGCCAAACACTTAGCCTTTCTGTGATAGCAAGCGGCACTCCGCCTTTTACCTATGACTGGATGTTCCAAAACACACCCATCAGCGGGGCAGCCGGATCAACGCTGACAATCAACAACGCACAATCGGTCAATGAAGGAGTTTATATGGCGGTGGTGGCCAATGCGGCTGGATCGGTCACCAGCGCAGTCATGTCTGTCCGTGTCATGCCCTCAGGGCCGGTCTTCTTGATCCAGCCCCAATCCCTGACCGTGTACGCATCATCCAATGTTGAATTCAGTGCCAGTGCCTGCGGAAGCCAGCCGCTTGGTTATCAATGGTTTTTCAAGGGTGCGCCCCTCCCCGGGGCCATCGGGCCCCAGCTTTTACTGAACAATGTCCAATCAGGCAATGCCGGTGATTACCAGATAGTG
Source organism: bacterium (assembly GCA_021817945.1). GTDB lineage: Bacteria > Verrucomicrobiota > Verrucomicrobiia > Limisphaerales > UBA11358 > UBA11358. The sequence continues at coordinate 3,339 of JAKAFL010000015.1, forward strand.
GCTAGCAACTCGATCGGCACGGTTAGCTCCACGGCAACGCTGACGGTGACACCGCTAGCGCCTTATTTCACCGCCCCACCCGTCAGTGATTCGGCCAGCATCGGCTCCAGCCACACTTTTTCCGCCGTGGTGAACGGCTCAGAGCCTATCAGCTACCAGTGGCAGCATGACACCACCAATTTGCCAGGCGCGACCCAATCCACTCTGACCCTTGCAAATCTTGGATTGAATGATGGCGGCACTTACACGCTTGTGGCATTCAACGACGCAGGCATTACGGTCAGTCCTGACGCGCAATTGACCGTTTATCAAGTCCCCGAACTGTTGCAGCCATTGGCCAGCCAGGTGGTGAACGCGGGCGACTCCGTGATGCTCTCTGCAAGTTTTACCGGCACCCCTGCACCGATCTACACATGGCAACTGAATGGCCTGCCCATAAACGGCTCAGGCCCGACGCTTGTCCTGAGCAACATCCTGACATCACAAACCGGATTTTACAGCGTTACCGCCTCCAATCAGTTCGGCAGCGCCAACTCGACCGCGCGAGTAAGCGTTTTTGGGCAGCCTTCCATAATCGTTGCGTGGGGAGACAACTCCGGCGGCCAGACGAATGTTCCCACGGACCTGGCTGATGTGGTGGCCGCCGCTGGAGGTGACTACCACTCGCTGGCGTTGCGGGACGACGGAAACCTTTTTGCCTGGGGTTATGATGGTTATGGCCAGACGAACGTGCCGGCAACATCACTGCGTTTTGTTGGGATTGCAGCCGGTGCCGAACATAATCTGGCCATTCTTGAAAATGGCTCGGTTGTGGCTTGGGGCCTTGACGATTCCGGTCAGACCAATGTGCCACCAACCGTCAACAGCAATGCCCTCGCTGTGGCGGCCGGCGACTCCCACAGCCTGGCGCTGCTGGAATCCGGGACTGTTGTGGCGTGGGGCGATGATTCATTCGGACAAACCACCGTGCCCTACGGCTTGACAAACGTTTGTGCCATCGCCGCCGGACGGGAAGACAGCCTCGCCCTGCTGGCTGATGGCACCGTCCAGGGCTGGGGATACAATGCTTACGGCCAGGCCACCCCGCCCGCTGATTTATCGAATGTGGTGGCTATCACCGCAGGGTATTTGCACAGCGCTGCGCTGCTCTCCAACGGCACGGTGGTCGCCTGGGGCGATGATTCCTACGGCCAGACAAACGTTCCCCCAGGACTGACAAACGTTGTGTCCATTGCTGCCGGCGATTTTGACACCCTGGCTCTTCGAGCAGACGGCACTGTGGCAGGCTGGGGCGACGATTCCTACGGCCAGACCAATATCCCGTCATACTTGAAAAATGCGGTGGCCATAGCATCCGGCAATTATCACGGTTTGGCGCTCACTCCCACACTTGACACACTCCAGCTCCAGTTGACCCCTTCCGGACTCGCGGTTCAATGGCACGGCTCCGTGACTTTGCAATGGGCGCCCACCCCGGCAGGGCCTTGGTTGGACATGCCCAGCGCACTCACTCAAGGGAATATTTTCACCAACATGGACATGTCCGCACCCTCGGGCTTTTATCGTTTGAGACGCTGACTCAAGAGCCTTACGCCTGACCGTCTGCCTTTTGACCCGCCTCCCCCAATCAAAGGCAGAAACCGATGAATGGTGCCCAGGACAGGACTTGAACCTGTACGATGTTACTCACTAGGACCTGAATCTAGCGCGTCTGGCAATTCCGCCACGTGGGCAATTTTCCATGAATGCGGTCCGGAGGCTTGAATCGCCCCGAACCGAATTTCAGTTTTGTAATTCTACGGCCCCGGGACGGTTTTTGCAAATAAAAATGGAATTCCTGAATCGCGCGCCTGGCAAACACCCTGTCCACCTCCCAGCCCCGGTAACATTTAATTTGAGTCAAGTCGACGATTTCAATCGGCTGTCCCGATAAAAAAGATCACAGGAAAAATCATTTATTTGTGGACAAACCGGAAGGTTGCGCCAATTCTTCATTAAGAAACCGCGATCCTCCAGGTATTTTTAAAGGCTGCAACAAGAAAAGATAGGATTGCAGCCGGAGGTTTTTGAAGATCGGCGAGAAAATTTGCCTTTTTGTTCAACTGGCGTTTATGGTTTTCATCCGATATTTTTGCTATATTACAGGTGGTGCGCTGGTATCATCCGCGGTCGGCGGATTGTTTGCCGCCTTGGTGGCAGTGATCTCGCCGGATTTCGTGAGCGGGCTTTTTTCTCCAAAAACAGGAGCAAGCTTGCCGAGATACGCAGCTGCAGTGGGTATGATCTGAGGGATTTTTCAGGGAACTGCGGTCATGGCATTTTCCCTATTTTTGGTGACAGCCCTCCAGCTTGCCGCCTTTTTCAAGAAGAAACCGAACGAGATCACCGATGCTCCGCCGAAATCTTGAGATTCACGCACGGCGTCTTGTTTTTGGCGCCGCCGAGGAAAGAAGCGCAAATGCGATCATCCACTCACAGCCTGTCGGCCGATAAAACCTGACACAGAACTAAAAGCAATCCGGAAGGAATCTGTTTCCCCGAGTTCGGAACCGGCGTCCTGAGCAGCAAACAATACCTTGAGCCATTATGTTGGTCGCGCTCATTACATCATTCCATGGCAGCCAGATTAGCTGGGAAGATGCAGTCCTTTTCAGCCTGGCAGGCGCGCTTGTTTATCCAGATCAAATTTTGGAGTGGATGTCGGCCAAGACAGGCCGGGCCTTTGGTTGGCTGCATTTGATTGCATTTGAGTCGGCGGTCGCTGGATTGATGACCCTGGCGATGTTTTTAATGATGCCACTCAGCCCAACTCTGGTTTGGCGTGAGCCATTTTTAATAACCGGACTTTTGGCCGCCATTCGATTGGGGGTCTTTCTGATCATGAATATTTTTGGATTAGACGATTGAAAAATCGAAAAACAGCATGCCGCTGGAGCCAAAAACCGGCAACTCCAGCCAACAAGTCCTGGTGTTTTTGAACTGGATGGAATGGCTGAGGTGCAAATACTTGCTCGTTGTCGGGACTGGTAATAGAGACAGCCATTTTGATCCTCAAAAGCCAACCTTTAAAACAAAATAAACTACGGGTTGACCCCTTAACCGGTTTTTCGCAACAATTCAAATTCTTGAAATGGCGAAAGCGATTTCCCCTGGTGAATGGGCGCAAAACCGGAGCGTTTCCGGGGAAACCGGACGGGGCAGTCAAAAAGCGATAGGACCCCTGAACATTTTCCTGTTCGACTTTTGGTGTGACGTCTCGATTTGGAGAATGCATTGACGGCTTACAACCGCCAATCGTCCGATTGGCCTCAGTTCAACGCGCCGTGGAAGCTTTCGGGGGGACCGAGGTAGCTTGGCTGCAGGCCTCCCATATCCAGGATGATGCGCTGCAGGACCACGCCGGGATCCACCATCCAATATTTCAAAGTGTGATATCCGGGCTGGCCCACCACGATGCGGCTCTGGACGCTGCGGGCATTGTCTGCCACCACTTTTTCCCAGTCCAGGTTGCCAGCCTGGGCCTTGTAATCCGCCGGGACAAGTTGGAGGATTTTCACGGGCTGGTCATCCAGGGAAACGCCCAATCGCAGCGGCTGGCCGGGAATAAAATTCAAAGTGGGTGAGACCACGGTTTCGAGCCGGGCCAGGCCGCTGTGAAATAAAAACATGCGATACTCGAGACAGGGCGAAGGTTTTTCGGGGGATTTACCAAGCCAATCCACGGGCTGCCAGGTCCGCATGCCGGACATGGTCCGTCCGTAATCCTGAACACATTCCCATGTCCCCTGCCCGCCATCCACTTTGCGCGTGAAATGTTCCGGCTCGATGGCCACGACTCCTTCACCCTCCACGAATCCACGAACTGATTGCGGCGCAGGAAAAAGCGGATGAAAGGCACGCACTGCCACGGAAAACGTTTCCTTGCCAGCGGTCAGTGTGATGGCTCCCTGGGATATTCCAATCGGCACATGATTCCAATCCAGGCTTACCTTCACGCGTTGATCCGGGCCTATTCTGCCCTGGCTTGTGGAACAATGGATCCAAGGGCGATTGACAGCCAGGCGGTATTGAAAGGGAATCCCGCCCTGATTGAAGATTTCAAAATAGTGAACCTGCCGGTTGTAAACATCGAAGTCCGGCAAGATTGCCTGGGCGGTGCAACGCGGCCAGGCATTCTCGCTGCCTTCCACAGCCAACCCCGGAGCCGCCAATGCAGGCACAACGGGATGAAGCAGGGTGATGGCATTCATATTGTTGGACGCGGGTTCATTCCATTGCTTGTAGCCAATGCACGGCTGATCCATGAAATGATTCCAGCGTCCATGCTCAAAACCCGTGTTGAACCAGGCCATGAGGTTGGTGAAGGAGCCAAAGCAATTGCGCGCCTGTTCCGCCTCCAGCCAGGCATCGGCCCTGCCCTGGCGGGCATACAGCTCATTACGCCCGGCTGCCAGGTAAAATTTTTGCAGGAGGGCAGTGGCCCGGGCTGGAAACAAAACCAGTTCCTGATAGGCGTCTTTCCGGTCTGATGGAATTTGCAAACCCAATTCCTGCGCCCTTGAAGCCACGGCATCCTCTTCTGCCATCACCCGCTCGGCCTCCTGATAATGGGTCAGACTATAGGTATCCGGCGACAGCATCTCGGGTTTGCGCGCTCCATTGAAACGGTCCAGGCTGATGAGGATATGCGCCATTTCCTGTGCATTGGTCGGACCAAACGCGCGAGCACACCAATCCCTGGTGAAAGACCGCAACTGGCTTCCACGCCATTGGCCCGGATTCCAGGCCAGCCTCATGAAAAATTCAATGGGACGCTCGTATCCCTTCAAATGCCCCACATTCAACATCCAAACACGATCGGCGCCATAGGCTGCGGCGAGGGACATTTGGTCCCATATTTTGGAAGGGGAGCTGGTGTTGATCCACTGGTAATTGCGGGGGCTACCGTGGTAATCCAGATGATAATAAACGCCAGCGCCACCGGTGCGTGCGCGTTCGGAGGGTGTGGGCAGGCGCCTTAAATTCCCCCAATTATCCCCGGCCCAAAGCAGTGTCACATCATCTGGAACCCGCATTCCTGAGTCATAATAATCCTGGACCTCCTTGTAGAGGCACCAAAGCTGCGGCACACCGGAGGTGGAAAGACCGAGTTCCTGTGAAATGATTTTGCGTTGGCGGGCGACGATATGTTCCAGCATCGTGCGGTTTGCCTGGGGCCCACCGGGTGCCATGGGGGTGTCATTGGCCCCGCGCAGCCCAAGGGTCACGAGTATTTCCCTGCCCCGGTTGCGACTCATACCTTCGCGCCAGAAATCCTCCAGCAGGTCTGGCTCGCGCCCGTAGTTCCAGGGTCCGAGGGTGGCCAGATACCGGCGGTCCCATTCCTTTTGAGCGCGCATCATGGGTTCCTGGTGGGAGGTTCCCATCACGATCCCATAGGCATCCGCCAGGCTGGCGTTATTGGTGTCGTCCTCTGCAAAGGCATTGTTCCACATGGCCGGCCATAAGTAATTGGCCCGCAGCCGCAACATAAGTTCAAACAAACGGGTGTAAAAGCCGCTCCCATAATTGGCCACGCCCGGGGGTATCGGCGGATGGGTGCCGACGGGAACCTGCCCATACTTCATGGTCACCCATCCGGTCAAATCCGGAGCCTCGTCATTGAGAAAGAGACCGCGATATTTTACTGCGGGAGGGCCCGTGATGCGGCGCGCGCCCCTCACAAAAATCTGCGGGTGGCGCCAAGCCGGGACATCCGCCCAAAAATGCCAGGGCGAAACCCCGCACTGTTCTGAAAGCGCGTAAATGCCATAGATTGTGCCTCGTTTGTCGCTGCCAGCCACCACGAGCGCCCGATCCACCCCCGGCCACGGTTTATCCACCACCTGCATCAAATAGGTCTCCCATTTTCCTGAGATTGGCGAGGCATCCAGTCTGCCGCTTTTCACCAGGGAATCCACCAGGCTGGCATGTCCAAGAGTGCCAATCACGATCTCCTGCCTGTCTGCATTGGATGTTTCATTCAATAAACCGGGTTGGATGCCGGTTACCTGCTGGAGATCCGATTGCAAATCATGAGCTGCCCGCAGCACGCCCCAATAATCATTGGTTGCCACCACGATCGGAACACAATGACCCTGGTTTGCCAGACAAAAGTCGCCTGTGCGGGGCGCAAAATCCACCCAGGGTTCCTCACCCCGCACCTGAGTTATGGCATGGAACAGAAAAACCACCGCAACAAAATGGAGAAGCCAAAATGGAGCAGGCCCTTTCGGGTGAAGACAGGCAATGGACCATACCGGGATCATTCATCCATCCTCTCAAAAACCAATATCAGCGAAAAGCAGCGAAATCATCCCGTTTCCACCCTCCAAATGACTTTTGGGGACATCTTTCCTCGAAGGGTTGCACGCCACATGACAACGAAAAATCCCGGCAGGGAAATCCCGCCGGGACAGATTTACAAATATTTGCTGGCGCCTTGGCACCCGCCAATTTGCCAAAAGGTTCAGGCTGTTTTGTTCAGGGCGCTTCCATCGTGGTCTCCATCACCGCCAACTGGAGCTGCGGCGGGTTGGGAATTGGCGCCCTGGGCTCCGTTTGCCCCTTGATTGGGGTTTGTTCCCTGCGCGGCAGGGGTGAAATTTGAGAGAGGATAGGCTGATCCCGATACGGAAGAGATGCTGCTCATGTGTTTTTCTTGTTTTCTATCGTTTATGATTTCTCAGCTTTCACCTGTCAAGGCTACCCTGCCTCACCAAAAGCTGTGCTTTCAATACCCTAAGCGGAGGTTTAAGGCATTTACTTTAGAACTTTAATGCATTTTAATCAAAACGTCACACAATTTGTAAATTACTATTATTTAACAACTTACAACAATACAAGGCACTTAATTCAAAGGCCACGCATCCTCACCAGGCAATAAAAAGTGATTTAATTCAATTTCAGGGATTAAAAATGAAACGTGACGCCGCCGTGAAAGACCAAAAAGTCGCGCTGCCGTCCGGCGCCAGGAACCGAAGCGAGGTTGCCATCCAGAAGACCTGGATTATTGAGGTATTGATATTGGACACCTCCATACAGGGTCCAATGATCAAAATCAGGGCCAAGGCAGGACAAGTCCAACCGCACGCGTAAGGAGGCTGCGAACAATCCCAAGTCTGTGCCGCCCCCCGATCCATTGGCCTGCTGATAGAAATTGGCTCCGGGAATCAGGATGTAGGCAGGAAGTTCCAGAACCAATGGAAGCCTTTCAAACCGGTAGGCAGGCGCCACGCCCACCACCCCGTAGAAACTGGATTGGGATCGGGAAGGAACCAAAACAACGGTTATTTTATTTTGCAATTCATCAAAAAACTCCACGTAAGGATTGATGGAGAACCGCCCGAACCATTGGTCATGGTAAACCAGTTGAGGATCCCAGGCCCAGCAGGTGGCGAAACTGCCATTTTGGCTTTTAAAAATGGTGAAGGGCGAACCCAAAACCCAATTTTTCCACAAACCCAGCTCGGGACCAAAGGTATAATCAATTTCGCTCCAGTTGCCCGGGGAATTTCCAGAACGAACCGTGTCAAAATCATTGAACAAGGCTGTTTTGAAAGTGACATGATCGAGCCAGGGATTGTTCGATGCGGCTGCCTCATACAAATGCCAGTCCAGATTGACCACGGGTTGAAAAACCAGGCCCCGGTCCTGCATGTCAATGCCACGGGGGGTGAGGTGGGCATTGGCCCAATCCAAATTCACGGTGCCGGATATGGGGTCATTCCAATCCACGCCGTTGGAGACCGCGTTGCCGGGGAGCGCTGGTGCGGTCCCAATCGCGGGGGAGGCTTTCATCCAGGCGCTGGTAGCAAGCATGCCTGCCAGGAATAAAACCGCCAATATCCGGGCACGCCATTTCAGATTGGCCGGACCGGTTCGTCTGGAACCTGAAGTTTTCCACTTCATGGTAAAAAGCTATAGGCAAAGCCTGTTTGCGGCTCAACTTTCCTTGTCGAAGTTTGGTCTTTCTGAAGCAAGGTTACCAGAAATTCACCCGCCAACCCGCTTGGACCACCCTATTATGGTGGCAAGTGGGGCGATCCATGCCCCCTCCATCAATTTAAGGAAGTGTGGCGGAAGCATTTTTCTCTGGCAAAAAGGGCCTGTGACACTGAAAATCGGTGTTTGGTGTCTAAGCCATGAACGAGCAAATCATTATATTGGATTTTGGGTCCCAGTACACGCAGGTCATTGCCCGGCGCATCCGGGAGTGCCAGGTCTATTCGCAAATCCTGCGGTACGACACGCCGGCCACTGAACTGGCCAAACTCAACCTGAAAGGTTTGATCCTGTCCGGAGGTCCGAGCAGTGTTTATGCCCCGAATGCGCCCATGCCGGATCCAGGGATATTTAAATTGGGTGTGCCTGTGCTAGGCATCTGCTATGGGGTGCAATTGTTGGCCCATTTCCTGGGGGGCAAGGTGGAAAAGGGGCTGAAACGCGAATATGGCAAAGGGACACTCACGGCAAAGGATACCAAGTGCGCCCTGTTCGCCAAACTGCCCAAATCCATCCAGGTCTGGAATTCGCATGGGGACAAACTCACGAGCCTGCCTGGGGGATTCAAACCCGTGGCCACCACGGACAACTCGGAATTTGCGGCGATTGAGAACCGCAGCAGCAAATTTTTCGGGCTTCAGTTTCATCCTGAAGTGGCCCACACCTCGCACGGGCGGGAGATTCTTTCCAATTTTGTCCATGGGATTTGCGGCTGCGGCCGGAGTTGGACCATGCGGCGCTATGTGGACCAGGCGGTGGAGGCCATCCGCGCGCAGGTGGGGCAGGACCGGGTGATATTGGGGCTGAGCGGCGGAGTGGATTCAAGCGTGGCCGCTGCCCTGCTGCACAAGGCCATTGGCGGGCAATTGACCTGCATTTTTGTCAATAACGGCCTGCTCAGGGCCCGCGAGGCCGATGTGGTGCAGGAAGTTTTCGGACGGCATTTTAAAATCCGGTTGCAGTATGAAAACGCCGCGCGCGCCTTTCTCTCCAAGTTGAAAGGAGTGACGGACCCCGAGCGCAAAAGAAAAATCATAGGGCGCACATTCATTGAAGTATTTCAAGCTGCGACATTGAAGGCTGGCAAAGCCCGTTTTCTGGCCCAAGGCACCTTGTATCCGGACATCATTGAATCGGTGCCCATAGCGGGAAACCCTGCCGCATTGATCAAGAGCCACCACAACGTGGGAGGGTTGCCGAAAAACATGAAGTTTCAACTGGTGGAACCCTTGAAAAACCTTTTCAAGGACGAAGTGCGCCAACTGGGGCTGGAACTGGGCGTGCCGCGGGAGATTGTTTACCGGCAGCCTTTTCCGGGTCCTGGACTGGCCGTGCGCATCCTGGGTGAAGTCACGCCTGCACGCTGCGAAATCCTGCGGCAGGCGGATGCCATTGTGGTTGAAGAGATGAAAACCTCGGGCTGGTACCATAAAATCTGGCAGAGTTTTGCGGTATTGCTGCCTATCCGCAGCGTGGGGGTGATGGGGGATGAGCGGACCTATGATTACACCATTGCCATACGGGCCGTGGAATCACAGGATGGCATGACGGCGGACTGGGTGAAGCTGCCCTACCCCTTGATTGAACGCCTGGCCAGCCGCATCATTAACGAGGTCAAAGGGGTCAACCGCTGCGTTTACGACATCACCAGCAAGCCCCCCGGGACCATTGAATGGGAATAGGTGGAATTGCCCGGGGAGAAAGGTCAGGCAGGCAGATGAGTTGAGGAAGCGGCTGGGGCGTTTTGAAGAGCGGTCGGCAGCGAGTGCGCGGACCTGTACTCATTAAGTTTGTTTCGCAACGTGCGGATGCTCACCCCCAGGAGCCTGGCCGCATGCGTGCGGTTGCCGCGGCATTGGTCCAAGGCGGCAAAAATGTGGCGCCGCTCCATTTCCGCCAGGGAGGCAAATTCCGGCACCTCTGGCTTGACGATGGATGCCGCGGCTTTGGGGGGTGCGCAGGTCTTGCACTCTTCCTCCCTTGCGCCAATGGAAGTGAGACCCAGATGCTGGGGTTCCAAATAGCCATTGTCCCCGCATAGAATGACTGCCCGTTCTATGACATTTTGGAGTTCACGCACATTGCCGGGCCAGGAATGCCTCATGAGCATGTCCCGGGCTTCCTCGGTGAACCCCCTGATGTTGATTCCATGCCTCCGGCTGAATCGCTGCATGAATTCGCGTTTGAGCAGGAGGATATCCTCCGGACGCTCCCGGAGCGGACTGACATGGATGGGGACCACGTTCAGGCGGAAAAACAAGTCCTGACGGAATTCTTTTCGCTCCACGCTTTGCTCGAGATGACGGTTGGTGGTGGCGATGACGCGGACATCCACCTTGATGGTGCGATTTCCGCCCACGCGCTCAAATTCGCGTTCCTGAAGAACGCGAAGGAGCTTGGCTTGGACCGTGATGGGGATTTCGCTGATTTCATCCAGCAGGATGGTGCCTCCGTGAGCCAGTTCGAAGCGCCCTTCGCGTTTGTTCACCGCACCGGTAAAGGCTCCCTTCTCGTGGCCAAAAAATTCACTTTCGATCAGGTTTTCAGGAATGGCCGCGCAATTGACCTTGATGAATGGGGCACGGGAGCGGGAGCTCTGGCGGTAAAGCGCGCGGGCAATGGCTTCCTTGCCAGTGCCGCTCTCCCCCTGGATGAGAACCGTGGCATGGGTCCTGGCCACCTTGCGAATCAGTTGGTGCAGGCTTTCCATGTCCTGGCTGTTTCCCAAAAGGGTGTTTTCACCATCGTCGGGTTCCTGACTCAACAGCCTGTTCACCCGCACCAAACGAACAAATTCCTCCGCCTTGCGGAGCGTGACCCCCACCTGCTCGTCGGAAAAAGGCCGGATGAGGTAGTCAAAAGCCCCGCCCTTGATGCATTCCACGGCAGACTCCACGCCGCCCACCCCGGCGGTGACCACGGCCAGCGGCTTTTGAGGACGAGCCTGGAGTTCCTTCAGCAAATCGGTCCCATCCCCATCAGGAAGGCGCAGGTCCAAAAAAATCAGGTCAAAATTGTCCCGGCTCAGGTAATCGCGAGCCGCAGCAAGGGTGGTGACCGCAGCCACATCATAGCGGCAGCGACGGAGATAATTTTCCAGGTGATTCCTGAAATTCAGCTCGTTTCCAAGTACGATGATTTTTTCTATGGCCATTGTCACGTGCGCCGGTCAGCGGCATTCAGTGTCAAAACTCTCAACTCATTTGCGGACAGACTGTTACAGTTTTGGAATTCATCAGGCCCACTTTGGGCACCCGGCAACCTTCCAAAAAGCGTCACCATGAAAACCAGATGCAGGAAACGTCTTAAAATGCATCCAAAGGCAGTTCACAGCCCGCACTCAATTATTTCGAGTTGAACATAGGCAAGAAATTCCAAGTTGCCAACACCATATCTGAAAGATGTGGAAATTTTTTGCCTGCCGGACAAAAAACCGAGGTTCAGGATGCCGAAATGGCATGGCGCTGATACACGCTGGCAAGATAATTGGGACGTGGAGCAGGGTTAGGGAGGTGCGAGGGAGGAACCATGCCGCGACGGAGCATGATTTGCTGGTTTTCGCGGTCCAGCAGGAGAACTTTCATCAATTGATCTTGAATCTGCTGAAAAAGAGGGGTGATTTCTGTGCAATTTTCGCGCTCATTCCGGGAGCTTGTTTGCCAAACCAAGCGCCGACTGCGCAGGCGGGCCAGCATTTGCTCCAGGTTGGGTAGAAGAGTACGCCTTTGATCCTGAAAAAACTCCGGATCATAGGCCGATTGGCCACCGAGGGCGAGGTTCTCCTGGGTGGCCAGGTTTAAAATTTCATCGCACAAACCCAAATACCGGCGGAGGTCATGGGTCATTTCCTGGATAAACAAGGGAGTGAGGGTTGCGTTCATGGTTTTTGGGCGCCAGGCGCATTAAAATTTGCCACGGCGGCGGGTGGAAGGCCTTTCACAAGAAAACCATTCATATTTTCTGCATTAGTCTGCCATTGCACAAAATTAAGACGCCACGCGGACATCTGAAATATCGTGTTTAAGGCAGTGGACCCATTCGTGTCATCCGCAGACTGCCGGTTCAAGATATCCTGATAGGTTTGAATTGCAAGGCTGGGTTGGGCCAATCGTTCATAGGTCAAACCTATTTGGTACTCTACCGGCACCTGCCATTCCAGAGACGGGTCCAAATGCAAAAGATTTTGGTAGATGGTCAGGGAATCGGTGAAATCCCCTTCATGGTAGAGCTGATTGGCGATCTCATTGCCAACTCGTTGTTGCCAATAGGCCCATACCTGGGGGTTGTTCCGGGTTTTGCTTTTTTGTTCCTGGAGACAAAGAAGCACCTGCTGCAATGCCTCGGCATTTTGACCCAAAGCCTTCAAGGATTGAGCCAGGTAGTAACGCACCTCGGGCACCTCGTCTGCATTTGGATAGAGATCCAGAAACTCCTTGGCTTTTCCTATGGTTTCTTTCCGATCATTGATCATGGCCAATGAGCGGACCAGACGAAATTCCAACTCTGAACGGTTCAGGGCGGGATCCGTATTCAATAAAACACGCCGGTAAAAATCTGCCGCCTCGGCAAATTCACCGGATAAATAATGTGTTTCCGCAATTTCAACCTGAGTTTGCAGAACCAGGTTTCGGTAATAACCAATCTGATCGCTCTTTAATGATAACGCTGCGGTCATGACGCTATAAAACTTGCCCAGAGCCAGCTCGTTCAGCCCCATTCTGCGAAAAATCTCGCCTTGTTTTAAAAGTGCCTCAGGCACTTTTAAATCCGTGGGCCATTTTTCAATATATTGACCATAAATGGACTGGGCTCTGGACAAGTCGTTTTCATTGGCCACCACGCCTGCCAGTTGGTAGAGAGCCTCCTTTTGAATGGGCTCGGGAATGTTCGCAGCCAATAAACCCACAAACATGGTCTCTGCTTTATCAGGCTCCTCTGAATTGGCACAGTAGATGGCCAATTGCAGCTTTGCATTGGCAACGTTACTGGAAACCATGCCATCCGGCTGTCCATTGGAAACACCCGGTTCATTGGTATTTTCAAGGGCTGCATTCGAGTTATTATTGGATCCCACAACGTTAAAGTCAGCCGTTATGTTGGTATCATCTGGCGGAGCCGTCCAAGTGGATTGAGAGATTGAATTGGAGTTTGAATGGGCAACGGCGGTGACACCTCCAATGGCATTTGTCTGAGCCTGGACCGATAAGGTAGGTGACAGGAGCATGCCCAGTAAAAACACCAGGATGCTTGTCGCATGAGAACGAACAGTCGCCGCGAGTTTATCCCGGTGTCTGGCGGCGGATGGAGTGGTTAAAGACCCATTCATTGCACGCGGTAATTGGCCCGGCTTTGCGGACCGGGATTTACCGGTGGAGTAGTTGGAGGAGCGTATGGCATGCCTGCGGGGACAAATACCACCGCTCCGGGTTGGCCCACCGTATTGGTATTGGCGCCATTGGGACCTGGCCTCAAGTATTGAGCAATCATTTGCGGGGTTACTGTCAGCAAGTCGCTTGCCGATGTATCGGGCATGTCAAATTTAATTGGGGTGGAGGGAATATCACTTGATGCAGAAAGATGGAGATCCCCCGAGGAGGGCACAACCGGAGGAGGAGGGGGACGCACAGTAATGGGCACGGCATCGTCGTCCGATTGGCGAGGCGCGGACACTTTGGTCGGGTTGGCATTGGTTCCAGCGCTGGCAGGGGCCTGATTGGTGGCAAGCATTGCACGCGCAGCCAGGTCCGCCTCAAATTTGGTATATTCAAAAATATACCTGGAATCCTGCCAGATTCGCAGCGGAGGCGGGCCCACCACAGCCAGGTAGGGCATGGTGGCGTTAAACCCAGTTGCCGCCTCAACCACCAAGGCAAAAAACAACCAAGCTCCCACCCGCAGGCTTGGACTGATTTTCAAATCGTTTCGCATTTTAATCCACTCCGCACATAGAAACCGCCCAGGCTATGAGGGGAAACCCGACATGACAACCCATGGCTGACGCTGCATTGGGACCCGTGGCGCCTGTTTTCCGTCTGGCTGGTTTGCGCCCAGGTTTTAAATCGGCAATTTTTGCCACATCTTGAGGCCAAATGCGGGTGATTTGATTCGAAAATGGTTTTCAAAGGAGGTGGGACAATGAAAAAGGTCGTTTGTTTTGTGGATTTTAGCCAAAAACCCGCTAAAGTTTGGAGCAAAGATGCCGATTGACGATTGAACGTGCAAACCGCGGTGGCAGCCAACTTGAATCGCCTCACCCTGGACCAAATCCAAGCCCGGCTATCTCGTTGTCCCTCACTCCCCTCATTGGGAAGCATCAACAAGAGCCTTCTGGACTTGGTTTTGAATGAGCAGGGGTTTTCCGCCCAGATTGGGGAGGTGATCCGGCGGGATCCCAGCCTTACTTCCAGGCTGTTGCGATTGGTCAACTCGGTTTATTATGGCCTGACCACGCCAGTGACGAGCATTGAGGATGCGGTTTTTTATCTTGGCATTCGGCAAATCCGGCAGCTCACACTCGTGACGCCTGTGATAGAGGATTTTCAAAGGCTGGCCCTGCAATGCGCCTTTCCCTGGCGCGAGTTTTGGCAGCATTGCATTGGCACGGGGATTTTGACCCATGAAATAGCGACTTTGGCCCAAGTGGTGCCGGAGGACTCGGATTACATTGCCGGATTGGTGCATGATGTGGGTAAAATTGTCATGGCATGGGCTTTCCCGGATCATTTCACGGAGATTCATCGTTTGGCATTGGGCGCCACGGAGGATTTGATAGTCATTGAGGACAGGGTATTGGGAATGGATCACTGCGAATTGGGGGCGGTGTACCTGGAACGCAACGGGCTATCGGACCTGCTGGTTCAAACGGTTCGCCACCATCATTGCCCCGAGAAGGCAACAGCCCATCGGCAAGTGGTTGCCTCGGTGCAAATCGCCGACCTTTTGATCCGTCATGAGGGTTTGGGTTGCAGCGGTAATTACCGGCCTGTAAGCAGCGACCAATGTTTTGCGGCTTCAGGGTGGCAGGTATTATTTCCGGGGGCTGGTGAAGCGGAACAATCCATCACCCGGGCGTCGCTGTCGCGCACATTTGAAATGATGCCTCGCATGCTGGAGGGGTTGGTGTGATGGCCTCACTGCGCGCACCGGCGCCGACAGCGGGGATGAAGTCCCGATTGATACTTCTGCGCCTGCTCCTTCTGGGCGCAGCGGTTGCCACCATCGCGGCTGCGCCTGGATCCCAACCCTTCACCCCGCCTGCGGACAAGGTGGATGAGGTGGACAAGGCGCCTCCGTTGGGGGCGGTAATGCTTCAGAATGTGGTCACCCCCGTGCCCTTGATCGTGGCCGACCCGTCGGCCACGGCCATCGTGCGCGGCGCGAGAAGCCAGGCTGTGCCATCCGTTTATCGTTTTTATGGCGGGGTGACCAATGACCTGGCTGCAAGGTTTCACGAGGTATTCACTGCGGAGCGTTCCCGTTTCATGGCCTCGGTGCAGGATTCTTTTCATGTTCCCGTTCTGGATCATGACCTGATGGCCTCGCCGGATTTTGGCTATATGCTGACGGCGTTTAATTTCAGCCATCCCACGTTTCCCATTTCCAACGATCTCGCCATGGAATGGGCATCCGGCCGGGATGGCTCCCTGGAAGAGAACCGATGGCTGGAGGATTTGCAGGCCACGATGGAACGATTGATCCAGCCGGACCGCATACCGGCGGGAATGCTTACTGCGGGGCAGGTGCAATTAGTGCCCGTGAAAAACCCGCAGGAAACCCTGAGCCTGGCCGAAGTGAACGCCCGGGGCAGCGTGGTGGACGCGTCGGCAATCATGACCGCATCCTCGGCACGCAACTGGTTTCGGACGCGTTGCGCCAGCGTGGATGACCCGATGGTGGCCAGGTCCCTTTCCACTTGGATACAGCCCAATTGCCTGCCGGACACCAACCTGACGACTCTTGCACGAAATGCGGCGGTGGATTCCATGGTGGTTTTGGAGAACTATGCACCCGGCCAGATGATTGCCGCCAAGGGTTCGGTGGTGGATGCCCGGGTGCAACTGGCCATCATGGCATGGCAACAGAAAATTTCCTCGAATGCGAATGCGGCGGGGCCACTTTGGAAGGATCCGGCCCCTGCGGCGGCCCCGGAATTCATGGATGGCCCCGAGCCTGCCCCCCCAGCCACCGATGGCGGCGCCGACCCGATCTTGGGCCAAAACTCCGCGCCAGAAGCGATTTCCCCGCAGCAGACTCGATCCCTTGCAGTCGGCCCCGGGCTTTCCTCAACGAACAGGAATGTCGCAGCAGCCCTCAAAACAGGCGTAACCGCCGGCCCGAAAGAAGCCCTGCAAAAACGGCTGCAACCCTCCTCGCTAAGTTCATTGGAACAGCTATTGGCAATTGGCGCGGCAGCAGGTTTCCTGGTGATTCTGGGTATTCGCAAATGGGCCGGGCACGAATCAGATGGCAGGCGGGTCCGGCCCGTGACTGAGGGCCGGTTAACCGTGGTGAAGCCGGTTCCGTTGAATCCAGTCCGCGAGAACCGCTCCAAGCCGGACCTGCAAACGGAACTTGCACCGCAAATCCTTCAGGTGCTCAGGCAGGCGTTCATGCATGAGATGGCGGGGCAACGGCGCGATTTGCTGGCCGCCCAGCAGGCGGCGGCTGCGGAGGTCATTGACCTGGTTCATCGAATGGATTCCCTCCAAGTGGCCCTGCAACTCAGATTGCGCACTTATGAAACCCAAATCCAGCAATTGGAAGCGGAACTCACGGCGCGCAGGGAGGAAAACCAGCAGCTCATCCGGCTCAAGATCCAGATGATCCGACACCAGGCGCAATTGGAATCCGACTCGCAGAGAGTGGAATTGAACTGATCCGGCCGGTCAGGGATAAAATGGCCAACGGGAGATTTTCGGCCGGCTTTCCCCTGCCCTTTCCATCCGATCCGCCAGGCGTTGCCGCAAATCCTCCGTAATTTCCCGCATGGAGCGGTTGCCCGCGTATTGCACAAGGGCCGGGGGATCGGCCCTGCCTGCCAAATTAATGATCTGGGCCGGGTCGGCGAAATTGTTGTAAAGCTGGTAATCCTGATAAACGTTGGAACCCGAATCCGTGTGAAGGTCAGCGTCTGGCGCAAGGGCCACATAGGTCCATTCCGGCGTGCGCAGGGCGCGGGCGGTTTCCGTCTCGCTGATTTGAATGAACACCTCGTTTTTCCATTTTGCACGGGCCTCTGGCTGGTCCAGCAGCGGCAGAAAACTGGCGCCCTGCATGGAATCAGGCACAGGCAAACCCAGATAATCGAGCAGGGTTGGAGCCAGGTCCACCAGGCTGACCATTTCGCCCACTTTCATCGCGCGATTGAACCCCGGGCCCTGGATCAAAAGCGGGACGTGCGTGGAGGAATCATGGGGGCTGCGCTTGTACTCCGCGTTTCGAGTGCGGAAATGGCAGCCATGATCGCTCAAGAATATCACCACCGTGTTTTCCTCCAGGTTTTGCTCCTTCAAAACCTGGAAAAGCCGGCCCATGCAATCGTCTATGCTGCGGCAATCTCCATAATAATTGGCCAATTGGTAGGGCCAATCCCCAGGAAACGGGCGCAAATCAGGAGGCACATAAGGATTGCGAAATCGTTCATCGAAACCTTTTGGCGGCGAGAACCCGTTCAAATCATTTTGCTGGTGAGGTTCGAGTTGGGACAGGACCAGGAAAAAGGGTTTTTCGTGCTTTTGACGAAGGAAATCCGTTGCAAGTTGGTTGAGGTAATCAGCCCGATAAATGCCGTCAAAGGTCATCGCCTGGCCATTTCCATCCCACAAGGTTCCATGGTAGGCATGGGATGTGAGTTCCAGTTCGTTGGAAGCCTGCCAGAGGTCCTTGAATCCACCGCGAAATTCCGGCGGCACATAGCCATGGCTGGCCGGGTCTTTCCGTGAATTGGGTGCCAGGTGCCATTTGCCGATGTAATTGGTGCTGTATCCGGCTTTCCCCAATTCCGTGGCCAGGGTCACGGCCCCGGGGTTCAAACCCGGCCCCAGTTTCCACACCCCATTTTGGGTGGCATATTGGCCCGTAAACAGGCAACCCCGGGCCGGCGAGCAAAGAGGTTGATTGGTGTAGGCCTGTTCAAACGCCGTTCCGCGTTTCAACATGGCATCCAGGTTGGGAGTGAAATCCATTGGATTACGCCCGTAACCGCAAATAAAATCCCACCTGAACTGGTCTGAAATCACCAGCAGGATGTTGGGCCGCCGAGGCGTTTCGGTGGCGGCAGGCACCGAGGCTGCCCTTGCGCCCGAATCCAGGAGAGGGGCCATTGCCGCAGCCATCGCCGCCTGCTTGAGAAAACCGCGCCGGGTGGTGTCGCTCATGTGTCCATCATTGCATTTTCAGCGTGGGCCTGCCATTTTAAAAATCCAATGAGCTTTTGCGAGATCCGGACCATTCCAAGCCTCGCAACGACACCTCATCAGTAGAGTAGGCGGAGCGAACGGATTGAGAGGCGCAGGGCCAATGACCGTTTCGCTCCACCCCTCATCAAACCGGACGGGCGGTTTTCCCGCATCCGGCTTTCCGAAGGTCATTCACTCGCATTGCTTCTACGCCCGTGCCTGCGTCCAAGCCGCCCGCGTGGGCAGCCGATACAGACCATGACGTTCCCGCAGAACTTCCCATGGATTCCTCTCCCACAGGGCTTTCGTGCATCCCTGCTTGCGCCATAACCAGCGTTGCACCCGGTTGGCCGCATACTGGTTCAGCCGGTCAAACACCCGCGTGCTGTTGGCGTAATGGAAGTACCCACTCCAGCCTTTGAGTATCCGGTTCACCTCCGGGATGACTTCGTCCGCCGGTCGCCAGAGCGTCCAGTGGTTGAATTTCTCCCGTAGTTTCTCCCGTAGTTTCATTTGGCTCTCAGGGTGGGGTTCAACATGCGGATAATTCCGTCCGCTCTTCCCTCCTCGCCAACTCACACCGAAGCCGAGGAACTTGAACCCTTTGACCAAATAACCGGACCTGCCCCCGGGAGTGGTGGCGGAACTGCATCGTCGGCAGGGGGAGGCGGAGAGGGTGTTTGACGAGATCAAGAACAAGCTGGGGCAGACGAAAACCTGGGTCACAACCCTGGTGGCCAAGGAAGCCTTGCTGACCTCCATCACCCACAACCTGCCGCTGGGTTATGACTCGGATTTGGAACGGCGCTACGAACTGGAGAACAGAGCAAAAGACCCGAGTTGCCAGCAGCGGACGGAGACCGCGCAGAAGAAAGGAGTGAAAACCAGATGTCCGCTGCCGCCGCTGAAAGCGCCAACGCGGCGTCCAATTCATTCGCTGGCTTCGCCATGGACTGCGGGAAGCACTTGCGGAAGCGGCTGCTGTGACACACCTCAAGCAGTTCTATGCCTCAATGTAAACCTGCGCGTTCAACACCAATGGGTGCCTTGGGTTACATCGAAGAACCCATCGTTCCAGAATCGGTGCCACGAAATTCGTCCCATGTCGCCTCAAAGGTTCCACGTAAGGTCACGAACGCGCAAATTTAATGCTTTTGCAATCAAAGCCAATGTTTCCACTGTTACTCTATATTCAGCACGCTCTACGTTTCCCATATAATTGCGCGCCAATCCTGCCTTTTCCGCCAGTTGCTCCTGACTCAAGCCCGCTTTAGTTCGTTCAGCGTGGATTGCTTCACCGAGGATTATTGATAGTTTGCTACGCTGTGACACAGCTTGACGGCAAACCAAGAATACCGACAGCACTCTACCCAGTGGGCGCATCCTGACACTGCCCCCACTTTGCAAGTTCTTGAAACACAGGGCTTGGCGGATTACATGCAGTGAAAATGTACCGACGACTTTGTTTTCAGGCGGTTTCGGGGCTTTTAAAGACGCTGTCACCCGAGTGTATCGTGGTATCTGACTTTTCTACGGGGGCAGTGTCAGGATGCGCCCCTACCCAGTGCGCTTGGTATTTAGTGCTTGCATTTTTCCCAACTGCGTCAAAAGTACTGGCGTACCTTACGAAGGTAGCCGTCCACCATTCATGGATGGGACCAAGTTCGTGGAAATCCAAATAACATTTATGAAATCAACAAGGAAGCTTGTTCTATTTATTGCATTTTTGGAATCCACTGCTTCATCCTTTGCCATAGATGGCTTCATATTTCAGTTCAATCCTCAAACGCCATATTATCCTGGCCGAGTTTAACGAATGAGACATACGTCATTGAATATCGAGGAACTCTCAGCACAGCCGACGAATGGACAACATTAAATGGCAATCTCGCGGCTGGGGCAGGCACGAATATAACCTTCTTTACCGATCCCAACACGATCAACTTCGGGACCTCCGGCAGTTTTGGCAGCACCAACAGTGGCGGCACGCCCAATCCGGGTGACACCAACAATTTTTCAGGGGGCACCGTGACGAACGGCACACCAGGTACCGGATTTTATCGCGTTTTGGATGTTCGCGTGACTGGAGGGCTGACAAACGGGATGACTGCGAGTGGCTACATCAATGTCACCGTCCATCCTGAATCTGGGGCAAATTACCTGAATTTGCAGGTGAACGGGCAGACTTTTCCGAATCAAGGTTTGCTTTCACCTCCGTTTAATGACACCAACTCAGTGACCTTTCAAAATGTCGACACGGCAATGCTTACCAATGGCGGCCCGTATATCCTGCAAGTTGAAGGTGGTTGGCATCTTCCCTCCGAAGCAAACATGAGCAGCGGTTACGAAATAGCTGACAGCCAGCCGTATTCGATCTACGTGACCAATGAACTTTCGTACCCAGCCTGGAACGGCGACGCAGGCGACGGTTGGGCTTCGTTCAATGTTCAATCGGCGCACCCGGACGTCAACTGGGAAATTGACATTTATAATTATTATGATTATTTGTACTGGTATTATGGTTATACGAATACTGTCAATCCCATTCAGATTGTCACAGGCAGCACCACCAATGGCCTGATTGATTACGATTGGAATTTGACCGACGCACAGGGCAATGTCCGGACCAATCTATCTACCGACCCGGCTTTCGTTTCCTTCACGTACACGACATGGACAGGTAATGGCGGTCTATCCAGTGTCTTTCCTGCCGGCAAACCGCAACCGAATACCGGAGGGGGCGGTTCCGCGCAGACGGCAAACCCGATCATTCAAAACGACGTTTGGCCCTCTTCCGGCGGCTATTGGGTAACGGCCTACCAAGACATGTTTCGCAATTGCTATGACAGCGGTGGTTTGATGCCCACGATGCTCAATGCCTGGCTAAGCGCAGCCGCAACGGTAAACCCTGTCTTTTATCAAACCCCGACAAGCGGCACGAATGCCCAGACGTGGCCGATTCGCTACAATGAATTCACCAACACGGCTTTTATCAATACGAACAGTTATTATAATCTGGGCACTTTTTACGATGACGAATTGTTGAATTCCTATTTGCACGATTCGCGCGCCCGTAACTTTTACGGGTATGGCCATGGTGCCAGCGACATTTTTCTCGGTTTGGAATTAGCAGAGGTCATGGCGACGCCGATGCACCGCTATCGCTTCGTGTGGCTCGACGGTTGCAACACCGCCAACGGCGCTTGGGACAAAGCTTTTCACATTAACGGCCCGGGCATCTTTCCCTTGTCCTACTACCAGAGTGTCCACCGGCGGCCTGCCCTTTTCGTCGGCCACACGCAGGATATTCCCTATGCGAGGGCTGGGGGTCCAAAAATCGGTGGAGTACAATACGACGGAACAATCCCCTCCAGCGTTCCGTATTTTCGTTCAAACTTGGTCTTTTACTGGTCGCAAGAGAACTCATCATTCATGGCAGCGCTCAATTATTCGCTGGTAAACACTCCGCCGATTGTGCCGCCGATTACATTTCAGTCCGGCCCGTTGGCGGGGCAAACCTACCAGCCAGGCCAATTTATGCAAATCGAAGGCTACGACCAGTTGGGCTGGAACCAATTCAACGCCTTGGCCGACCTTCCGTGGTAGAGCTTTATGGACGGCATTTTTCAATTGGTACAAATGACGGCAACGTATTCCAACGCCGTTCTGACCGCCATGCTGCCGCACTTTACGGACGTGGCGCAGAAGTTGGAATTACCCTTTCCAACGCCGATCACGCAATCCGAAATCGCCCATTATTTCTGTGATCCGCGTGCGGGAGAAGTCGGTGGATGGGTGTGCCTGACCAATGGCTACCAGTTTTGGTATCAAAAGGGCCATGTGCAGATGTTCCATAGCCCGCGCGACTATTTCATTCTCCAGGACCCTGATCTGATCCCAAAACTGTACGGCCACTTGAGAATGAATCCGGAGGAAGCGGTAATGTTGGCGCGGCAATCCCTGAAAAAACTTGGCTACACCAACGACCTTCTCTACACGACCGAACCAGAAGTGAAGCTGGCGACTCCCGAAACGTCTTTCGCTTCAAACCAGGGTGTTCCGCAATACAAGCTTATTTGGCATGACCCGGATTTGAGCTTTCGCCGCCCTTTCGATGAACTGGCAGAGGTGGATATCAACGCCGAGGTAAAACATGTTAACGGATTTGAGCTCGTCAACAAAAAGTTTTGGAAACCAAATCCAAATGTTGGAGCGGTGCCCGCACTTTCATCCGAATCCACAAGTTCCATATTCATCGGAGGACGCAAGCTCACATCTGTCTCGGCGTCATATTCCAATGCGTGCCTGTGTGTGTTGCTTCCTGTCCTTTCTAATTTTGCGCACAAATTAAACCTGCCAATCAAGCAAACGATTTCCGCGCAAGAATGTTCAAATATTGATTGTTCACTTGAGGATGGACAACCCAACCTGCAAATAATTCTTACCAACGGTTACCGTTTTAACTTCCGGCATGGCTATGTGGTAGATTTCTACGCCGGGGACAACTATTTTACGGGGGATTTGTATGGCCACCCCACCGTCCAAACGTCCGACCTATATCAATCACAACCCGTTTCAAAGGCTGAGTTGATCGAGATAGCCAGGCAAGCCGTCCGAAGATTAGGCTATTCGGAAAGTGAACTTCACATGAAAGGCCCGCCCGACATGGTGACCATCCCCGAAGACAGAGCAGGCAGCTATTTCACCCGCTACGAAATCGCCTGGGATTTCAGGCGCTTCTCGTCGGGGCTGGAAGGCCATCGAGTGGAAATCGAGGTGGATGCGGAGACCAAAAGTATTAAATCCATTTTCCTGGACAACACCAATCTTTGGCGGCCAACGCCGATTGATGTGCAGCAAGGAGCGAAAACGCCATGACCGCGTGTCGCCCACCTTGCCGTTGCGATCCGGGTCGGCATTCATCAGCAGATTGCCTTCGCGCCGGACTGCTTTCACCAGCAGTTGGATGTGGTCGGCAATCGGTTTTTCTTTGGCGTTCCATGAATAACCCCACGCCCCCGCCATCGGCACGCAGAGTTCCCATACGTGATGGTTGTCGAAATCGCCGAGGGCGCCCCACCCTTAACGGGAATGGAAATCCTCCCGCATGTCCGCCCGGCCATTGGTGAGGATATCCGGCTGCAATTGCCGCAGCATCTTGTAAACTTGTTCATACTGCCAGCAAAAGCCGCCTGTTTGAGAAAACCGCGCCGGGTGGTGTCGCTCATGGGTCCATCATTGCATTTTCAGCGTGGGCCTGCCATTTCAAATTTTTCAAACTTTGAAAACTTTTCATTTTTTCATCTATATCAGAAAGCGCTGGCCTCCGGCGCGGGAACAATGGCAAGCCGGCGGCAAAGCCGCCAAGTCAAAGGCCAGACTTCCATGGAAATAAAGCAATTCTATCCGTTTTCATGGGGGAAGCGAACATCGCGGCAGCTTCATCCGAGAACGGTTTTTACCCTTCCGTTCTGTTGCCCTTCCGTTCTTGCAGGATTCGCGTCCATTGGCGTTCATTCGCGGTTCAAGGCTGCTTTTGTTCAATTTAACCGCGAATGAACGCCAATGAACGCCAATCGGGAAAAATCAGCCAGACATTGCGGCAGACGAACAGTTCGGCGGCTTCACCCATGACCGGTCGTTGGCATCCATTTGCGGTTGTTTGCCTGGGTGTTCATCAGCGTGTGCGATCGAGCACGATTCTTTCCCACTCCAGCTTGGCGCGCTTGAAGTTGAGGATGATACCGACCTTGTGCCGGGTGATTCGCAGATAGTTCAACATCTGCCCGCGCTCGTGGTCGGTGATGGCTTCAATGACTTTGGCATCCACCACGACGGAATTGAAGCCGATCAGGTCCGGGACGTATTCCCCAACATTGACTGTCTTGTAGAAAATGTCGAAACGCGGCTGTTGGACGAACGGAATCCCCTGTAAACCAAACTCCACTGCCAGCGCATTCTCGTAAGGCTTCTCATGCAGGCCATGCCCAAGGCCGTTGAGCGCTTCCATTGCACACCCCACGATGCGATACACCTCGTCTTTTAATAATAACGTTTCATTGGCGTCCATTGGCGTTTATTCGCGGTTCAAGGTTGCTTTTGGTTAATTTAACCGGGAATGAACGCCCATGGGGAAAAATTAACCAGCCATTGCGATAGAGGAACATCGCGGCTTACTGTTTTTCTGCCAGTATGGAATACCATAGCCTGATTAACACTCTGGTAAATAGGTCCTTTAATCAAGGATGCATCTTGCCAAATCTGTCCTCTAAAAAACTCCCTTGTATCGCTGTTTTCGGCCAGCTTTGAACATAGCCGTCGCAAGCCCGGGCTTCATTCGCGTCCATTGGCGTTCATTCGCGGTTCAAGGCTGCTTTTGTTCAATTTAACCGCGAATGAACGCCAATGGGGAAAAATCAGCAAGTCGCAGCAACCTTCCCACTTTTCCGACAGGCTCTAGGCCGGCATCGAGGCTTGCCGAACCACGGGATTCCCCATGCCGGGGGTCCCGGGGGCAGAATCGCGCAGGCTGGCTTCGGCCTGTTCGTTGGTGATGCCCAGGCGGTGGCGCAGGACAGCCATGGCCACCACAGGGGGATAGGCCTGATCTGATTTCATTCTGGGTTCCACGTAGTCAATGACGTCAAAAAGGAGCAGGTTGGCGGATGGATAATCCAAGCCGGTCAGGTGCTGGATGTAACGCGTGGCCCGGTCAATCAGTTTGAGGTTGCTGGGCACAACCCAGATCATGAAATTGTCCATGACCCGTCCCAGGCGCACCATGGTGCAGGTGGAGAGCGTGTTCAGGACCCATTTGGCTGCGAGATGTGTCATGCCATCCAGCAAAAACTGCCCGGATGGCACAGGCACAGGCAAGGCCAGGCTGCCGATTGCCACTTCGAGATTGGGAGCCCCATCGCCAAATTGGATGCATCCGGCGCTGGCTCCCCGCTGGGCGGCTTGGTCAAGCTGTGACTGGATGAAATCCGCCACGGCGGCGTCTCTGGCTGTGACCATGGCCACTGCGGAGTCGCCCGGACGCATGGGGCGGGAGGACATGCCGCCGGAATCAATCCTGTGCCGATACAATTCCTGGAGGGTGATGTGGCGCAGGATTTCCCGGGTGCGTTCCACCTTGTCCGGGTCCACGAGATGGAGGATGTCCTGGCCAGACCAGCCGATGCACCGCGGCTGGCGTTGCAGGATGAATTCCCAGGCCAAATCGGGGCGGGGATGAGGGAGAAAAAGGTAGGCCCAGGATTCGGAGGCGGCCTGGTCGCCCCATTTACGAAAGGGCGGAGTGCAGAAGGTGGGAGAACGCTCGGTGGTATCGGTGAGCACATCAATGCCCAGGCGGTTGGCAAAATAATTCATGCGCGCCCCGGCCTTGTAGGTTTTTTCCTCGAGGGCCACAAAGCCGGCCAACTGCTCGCGAAAGGGCCGTGATCGCAAATGATCGCGCAGCTCCTGCATGCCATTTAAAAAGAGGGCGGCCAGGTCAGCCTCCGGCAGGCCCATTAATTTGCGGACACTCGATTCCAAAACCACGGAGAGCGCGCAGAGTTGGATGGAGGTGGCCTGCATGCGGGTGGAACCGGTGATGGCCATGGGGCCGGTGGTGAGATTCACCTTGGTTATCCGCGGATCCTCCAAAACCTCGCGGCTGCGGCGGACGAGACCCCCCAGGATGGCGTCGGGGTTGTTGTAAACAAAGAAGACCCGCGCACCCGCATCCACGCCCTGCCAGGCTGTGCCGATGACAAACGAGGTTTCGCCCCCTTCAGTGATGGCAAAAACAAGGTCGGCAGACCCCACGGAAAGGTCCTGCATTTGTTTCCGGCCAAAGGCGGTGAAATCCTCGAATCCCTCGACGGACTTGATGAGGGCGTAATCGCCCCCTGCCATCACGCTCACGGTGCGCTGTTCCAGGCCGGCGGCACCGGGATGGGAGCGTCCGGCAGTCCTCCAGAAATCGCGCCAGACGGAATCAAGGAGGATGGAGAGCCTGCCGGTGGAACCGCAGCCGGTGAAAAAGACGCGGCCCCCATTCTGAATGGTTTGGAGGACCTGGCGGGAGAGATCGGTCAAGAGGCCGGATTGGGCCACGGTGCGAAAGGTGGACACCACGTCTTCGTCTGCGGCGGAGAGGAGGTCCAGGGCACCGGGGATATCCGAGGCGGCGACCTGGCTGAGGGCGCGTGTGGCGGGGTGGGAGGATTCGGTGACGAGGCCACCCAGTTTGAACTCACTGCCGAGGGAGAGGAACTGGCCGGACCTGAGCCTGACTTTTTCGTTCACGGGGGGATTTAATGCGATTGTCAAGCGGCTGTCACGCCGATAGGTTGGGACCATGCTGTCCACCCAACAAATGGCGGTGCTGAAGGCGTCCAATTGTGAGGTTGAATTTGACAACCAGACGAGGGCGCTTTATGCGACAGACGCATCGCCCTATCAAATCACGCCGGCGGCGGTGGCCCTGCCACGGAACGTGCAGCAGGCCTCGGCGGTGATGGTGGCGGCGCAGGCAGCGGGCCTGGCGGTGACGCCCCGGGGAGCGGGAACGGGTTTGAGCGGGGGCGCAGTGGGGGATGGCCTGATCATTGACCTGGCCCGGCACAACCGCTGCATCTGGGATTTCAACCGGGAGAAAGGAACCATCCGGGTGGGCGCCGGGGTGGTTTTGGATCAACTGAATCATTACCTGCGGGCGGAGGGCTATTGTTTTGGCCCGGACGTGGCGACCAGTTCCAGGGCCACGCTGGGCGGGATGATTGCCAACGATTCATCGGGAGCCCACACCCCCGTGTATGGCACGACGGGGGATCATGTGAACGAAATCGAACTGGTCATGGCCAGCGGCAAGATCACCCGGATTGGTTCGCATCTGCAATCCCTGCACGAGCAGAGGCATGTGGTGGAAGACCTGCTGCAGCTAAACAGCCTGCTCATTGCGGAACGATTTCAGCCGGGCCTTTTGAAAAGGTGGCCCGGCTACGGGCTGGCGCGCGCCCTGAACAATCCCGGCAACCTGATACCCATCCTGTGCGGCAGCGAGGGGACCCTGGCCTGCATTTTTTCGGCGGAGCTGAAGGTGGTTCCCATCCCGGCGGAACGGGGTGTGGGCCTGTTGTTTTTTGACTCCGTGGCGGAGGCCATGCAGGCCTCGATTGCCCTGCTGGACCTGGAGCCGGCGGCGATTGAGCACATTGACCATCCGCTTTTTGACCAGACGCGGGGCCAGCGGGAATTTCGCGCGGTGCGGGACCTGTTGCGACTGGATGAGCATCCGTGCGCGTCCATATTGATCGTGGAATTTTTCACGGAGTCGCGGCACAAGCTGGAAATGCTGGCGCGGAGCCATCTTGGCACGCGGCATTTGATCCTGCAAACGGAACAGCAGTCGGAGTTGGTGTGGGCCATGCGGAAATCCGGGCTGTCGCTGCTGACGAGTTGCAAGGGGGACGCCAAGCCGGTGTGTTTCATTGAAGACGCGGCGGTGCGGCCCAGGGACCTGCCTGCGTATGTCCACGAATTGCAGGCGCTGATGAAACGTGTGCAGGTGGAGGCCTCATTCTACGGCCATGCGGCGGCGGGCCTGCTGCATGTGCGCCCGGTCCTGAATCTTCACCAGCCCGGGGACTTGAAAAAATTCAGGCAGATTTCAGATGAAGTGGCGTCATTGGTGAAGCAATTCAAGGGTTCGCTGGCGGCTGAACACGGTGTGGGCATGGCGAGGACCGAGTATTTGCGCGACCAGGTGGGACCGGAATTGCACCGGTTGATGCGTGAAATCAAAACCTCCTTTGACCCGGCCAATCTTTTGAACCCGGGAAAGATCATTGGTGACGACCGGTACCGGATAGACCAGAACCTGCGGCAAAACGCGGGGCACCGGCTGCAACTGCCCTTTGAGCCTCAACTGGCCTTTGCGGCGCGAGATGAATCCTTTATAGCCAACCTGGAGCAATGCAACGGATGCGGGGGCTGCCTGAAGGCAGGACCGACCATGTGCCCCACCTACCAGGCCACCGGAGATGAAGGCATGTCCACCCGTGGCCGGGCCAACCTGATTCGCGCGGCGCTGGAACAGCGCGGGTCCCATCGCGATCCCCTGCAGGCCAGCGAACTGGACTACGTCCTGGACAATTGCCTGGGCTGCCGGGCCTGCACGAACGAATGTCCGTCCAATGTGAACATGAGCCTGTTGAAGGCGGAACTCTTGCAGGCGCGCATTCACGCCGGCGGGATGAACCTGCGCCAAAAGTTTCTTTGCTCGGTGGACTCGTTCGGAAAATGGGGGTGCATCATGCCCCGGACCACCAACCTGCTTTTGGGCAGCCGCTGGATTCGAAAATTAATCGGCAAAAGCCTGGGTCTGGCGCCCGAGCGTCCACTGCCGCTTCTGGCCACCACCCGCTTTGACCATTGGTTCAGCAAAAACAAGCCTGCTGCGGAGGGTCCACGCGGGCGGGTGATACTCTGGGATGACACCTTTGCGCGGTACCACGAGCCACACATAGCCATCGCGGCGGTCAGGGTGCTTGAGGCGGCGGGATTTGGCGTGACCCTGGCTCGAAACCGAAAATGCTGCGGGCGACCGGCCTTTAGCCAGGGAAACCTTGCGGAAGCCGGCAGCCTGGGCCGCTACAACCTGGACCTGCTGGGCGGGAATGACGACCCGGTGATTTTCATTGAACCCTCCTGCTATTCCATGTTTGCCGAGGATTACAAGGAAATGAAACTGCCCGGGGCCGAGTCCGTGGCGAGGCGGAGCCACTTGTTTCAATCCTTCATGGAGGATTTGCTGGCTTCGGAACCTGACGCGCTTCCTTTTGACCAGGAACCCGGCAACATCGTGGTGCATACGCATTGCCATGCCAAGGCGCTGGCCCGCCCGAACCTGGCAGCAAAGCTCGCCTCGAGGCTGCCAAACCGCAATGTGCGGGCGCTGGATACCGGCTGCTGCGGCATGGCGGGCGCCTTTGGCATGCTGGCGGACAAATACGAATTATCGCTGAAAATTGCCGAACCCTTGATCCAACAAATCCAGCAGCAACCCTACGGAACCACCGTGGTCCTTTCCGGGGCAAGCTGCCGGCATCAGGTTCAGCATTTAGCCCGGGTTCGCACCCGGCATATTGCGGAAATCCTGGCGGAAGCCCTGATTTGAACCCAAAAAACGGAATTCAAAAGGCCAATCTGCACCAGCATCTTGCCGCTTTCCTTTTCACTTCCCGGGTTAACCTGTCGTGCAAAGTGTTGACGCGTTCAGATGGAGCGGCAAAGGTTTCCCAAGGCCATATCGAGGCGCGGAAACTGGAACGAAAACCCGGCATCCAGAAGCTTTTGCGCGCTGCAACGCTGGCTGACAAGGGCCAGGGACCCCTCCGAACCCATCAGGCGCGCCCCCCATCGCACGGCCAGGGCCGGGGCGGGAGGACTCCAGGGACGATGCAAAACCTGCCGTAAAACGCGCATGAAATCCCGGTTGGTTACCGGCTCTGGAGCCACGACATTGTATGTGCCTGAAAAAGCGGGCTGCTGGACAGCCTGTGCGAAGGCCCCCACGACATCCGCCAGGTGAATCCAACTGACATACTGGCGGCCGGAACCCGCGGCACCGCCCAAAAAACATCGCGTCATGCGCATCAAGATTGGCAAGGCACCACCGTTGCGGCCCAAAACGAATCCCAGACGCAGGATGACACGGCGCGTGGCGGAAAGCTGGACCGCATTGAAGGCCCCCTCCCAATCCTGGCAAACCGAAGCCAGGGAATCTGCGCCCGGGGGTGATGTCTCAGAATTCAAACGATCACCCGTGTCCCCATAAAAACCAATGGCGCTGGCTTGAATCCACACCTGGGGCGGTTTGCTGGCACGGGCCATTGCGGAAGCCAGGGCCTGAACCGAACCCGTGCGGGAATCCCTGATTTCAAGCAGGTTTTTTGCAGTGTGCGGACAATTGACACTGCGCCCGGACAGGTTGATGAGGGCGGAAGCCCCATTCAGGGCCTGTTCCCAAGTGCCCGATGTCCGGCCATCCCACTGGACGAGCATTCGGTTTCCCGAAACACTGCCGGGTTGCCGGGAGAGCACCACCACGGAATAGCCTGCGGAAAGAAAAGCAGCCGTGAGGGCCTGCCCGATGAAACCGCTTCCGCCAGCCAGAATGATTTTGCCCGAGGTGTTTGACATAAAAATCCACCAAACTAATCCATCAAACACAACCTCGGCAGGCGACCGGAATTGTTTGCCAGGATTTCATCCGGCGACCGTTTCAGGTCTGCCTGCCATTCTGCGATCAATTGACGCACCATGCCGGCATCCAAATGATGGTACGGGACTGGATATTTGGCGAGATACCCCTGGGCCAGATGAAAAAGGGCTGAAGCGGGACCGAACCTTTTTTTCTGGATATGAACAAAGGCGCCGGCCAGTTGGATCAGGGCCTTGTAAAAATCGCCATCGGGTTTGAACCGCACCTCCAGCCAGAGGTCCTCGAGGACCTCGTGCGCCTCATAAAATTGCTGATGATTGAAGCAGGTGAAATAGCCCAGGTAGCGCGCATCCAGGTCCCTGCCCTGCAGGGATTCGACGAGGCTGGCTATGCGGGCGCTTTTATGACTCACCCGGGCATCATACCCGGACCGGGGTGAAATACAATTCACTTGAAAGCGAAGGCAGGCGGGTGCAGCTTATGGCAGCGTCAAATTATGAAAGCCAAAATATCAACACTTCTTGTGGCGGGGATGGTCCTGTGCGGCAGTGGAGTAAACACCCAGGCGCAGGGCGATGCCCTGATGGTGACCGGGGATGTTCTGCTGGCGCGGCCCGCCTGCATCCTGGCCACCCTCATGGGTTCGGTGGTTTTTGTGGTGTCTCTGCCCTTTGCCGCCACCTCGGGTAGTGTGCATGCCACGGAAGACACACTGGTGCGGCAACCTGCGGCAGCCGCCTTCACCCGTCCGCTGGGGGATTTTTCATCGCTCGAATGACCTGGCAGCGGTCGGTGACCCTTGGCGAAGGCTGGCGCGGCGGAATGTCTTCAAATTGACATTGCTGCGGCCCTGCTACAACCTGTCTTCATGGCAAAACCTGCATTGGGGCGGGGTTTGGGTGCCCTGATGGGCGCTCCTCCGGTTTCCCCATCCACAACAACCGTTTTAAAAGGCCCATCGTCCGTTTCTCCGGCTGGAAACAGCGCGGGAGACAGGGTGCAACGGGTGCCGTTGGACCGGATACGTCCCTCCCCTTTGCAACCCCGGAAGGAATTTTCACCGGAAGCTCTCCAGGAGCTGGCAGAGTCCATTCGGGCACAGGGAATTGTTCAGCCCCTGATAGTGCGGGAACGGGAGGATCACTTCGAATTGATTGCCGGCGAACGACGCTGGCGGGCGGCTCAGTTGTTGAAACTGGCAGAGGTGCCGGTGATCTCAAGGCAGGCGGACGACCGGTCGGTGCTGGAACTGGCTCTGATTGAGAATCTGCAACGCGAGAATCTCAACCCCTTGGAAGAGGCGCTGGGTTACGCCCAATTAGCCGGGCAGTTTGACTTAACCCAGGAACAAATTGCCTTGAAAGTGGGAAAAAGCCGCGCTGCGGTGGCCAATGCCACCCGGTTGCTCAAGCTTCCCGCCGCCATTCAGGAGCATTTGAGGCAAGGACGGTTGTCCGTGGGCCACGCCAAAGTAATCCTGGGCTTGGACGAAGAATCCCGACAACTTCAAGCGGCCAGCCGCATTGTTGAAAACGCTCTGAATGTGCGCCAGGCTGAATCGCTGATCGAGGGGATGACCCAGCCGAAACCCCCGACTCAAGATGACGCCTCACGTGCCAGATCAACCCCGCCCAAGGACGCCAACCTGACACGGATTGAAGACAAGTTGCGTGAAAAATTTGGGACGCAGGTCCACCTCAAATACAACCAAGGAAAAGGCTGCCTGGAAGTGCGCTTTTTCAACGATAACGACCTGCAAAGGGTCCTTGAAATCCTCGACATCACTGCCGATTAAATCCTCATGATTCTGGAGATTGTGAAATACGGCCAGCCTGTGCTGCGCCAAAAAGGGGCCAAGGTGGAGAGCCTGACACCGGAGATTCAAAAGCTCATCGCCGATATGTTTGAAACCATGGAGGCCAATCATGGCGTGGGATTGGCCGCCCAACAGGTGGGGGTGGCCCTGCAAGTGGCGGTGATTGATGTGCGTGGCGCGCAAAAAGAAAGGCCTTCCACGGTGGAATTGGACGGCCAACCGGGTGAGCTGGATGCGATCATGCCACTGGCATTGATCAACCCGGTGGTTAAACCGGTTTCTGAAGCGAAGCCCGGGAGTGAGGGATGCCTTAGTTTTCCTGAAATTTTCGGTGAAATATCCAGGCCTGAAACGGTGGATGTGACGGCGCTGGATGGCCATGGCAAACCGATCCGCTTCCGCTGTGGCGGGCTTCTGGCGCGCGCCGTGCAGCATGAGATTGATCACCTCAACGGCATCCTTTTCATTGACCGCATGGAGAGGAAAATGAAGGAGGAAATCCAGGAGGAATTGGATTTGTTGCAGGCAGACACTCGAAAGAAAATCAAAAGCAAGACCAAAGGGTCTTAAATCCGAATAGGGAAATTCAAAAGGCCAATCTGCCCCAATCTACCGGGCGCAAACACGTTGGAAAAATCTTACCAGACCGCTTCGGGTATGGTTTCGATTTTTCCAAGGAGTTTCCGCTCCAGAATCCTGCCGCATCTTGACCTTTTCAATTTGGTTTTCGGGTTTAAAGATGAACCGGACCTGGATGCATGTCGCCTTCCCTCTCAACTTTCGCCGCGTCTGCGGCATTTCTTGATCAGAATTGAAGAGCCACCTTTGTTTATTCATTGCCTGCGAGTCAACCAACTACAACCAACTGCGCAGGCGGGCCTGCCGCGTGAAGCGGCCATGCGGCTGGTCAATCACTCGTCGGAACTGATTCACCAAGTTTAACGGGGTGAAAAAGTAGAAGGCCTGGCGCAATGGCGCGATGCAGTGCAATTTCCTGAGTAGCGAAAGCAGAATCCGTTCAAGACTCTTTGATAAAATAAAAAGAGTCTAAATTAATTTTCAAAGACTCTATTGACTTTTGTATAGAGTCTCTTATTATTTCTGCCGCGGATCGTGATTTTTTTGAAAATCTATATCCACAATTAACCGAGCTCGCCTGACCAATTGAACGATGTTCGTTCTGCCGGTCGTAGAGCTCAAAACGAAAGGTAAATTAGTATGTACGTTCATGTTCCAGCAATGCGCGGTAAACTCGGCAGCCGCACTTATTATGCTTGTTTGATGCCGATGAGTGCCATACCCAACCTGTTCAAATTCACTGACTGGACAGGCTTCACGCCAGAAGATAGAGAGCAACGGGTTCTTAATGAAAACCGCGTTCCTGAACTTCGGGATTACATCAACGAAAACGACGAGGATTACATCTTTTCGTCAATTACCGCCTCATATAAATCGGAGCCTGTATTTGATCCGGCACCAAGCGGCAACGGCCTGGATGGGGCGATCGGAGTCCTCAAGCTCAAGCTTGGTGACGAATTGATTATTAACGATGGCCAACATCGTTGTGCCGGTATTACAGCCGCCTTGAAGGACAATCCCGCAATAGGTGAACACACCATTTCGATATTGCTCTTTCCGTGGGAAAGCAAGGAACGTGTCCAGCAGATGTTCTCTGATCTGAACCGGTTCGTGCAAAAAACGTCGAAATCCTTGGACATCCTATACGACAAGCGCGACAAGATTTCAGCGGCGACGCTTGCCTCGATGGATCAAGTCAACGTTTTTCGTGAGCTCACTGACAAAGACAGCACTTCCCTGAAATCAAAATCCACAAAGCTGTTTACGCTGGCCGCACTTTACGACGCCAACCGAGAGCTGCTTAAGGGACGTGAGGATGATGACCTCATTGCCAATGTGCAATGGTTAAACGAATACTGGACCGTGGTGGCAAAGCACATGCCGGATTGGGGGAAAGTCCTTAGTGGCCAGAAACACGCACAAGACCTGCGTGCAGAAAAAATTGCGTCACATTCCACCGTGCTGCGTGCTTTGGGAGGTCTTGGGGTCGAGTTGATGAAAGACGCAAACTGGCGGGATCGTTTGGCCAGCCTCGAACTTATTGATTGGTCGAAGAAAAACCCGGATTGGGAGAATGTTTGTATGGTCGCCAATTCCGTGGTTTCCAATCGGCAAGCGCGCGCTGCTACCAAGGCATACATCAAGAGCAAGCTCAACATGGAATTGTCTGACGCTGAGAAACGGTCTCTCGAAAGAGTCGAGCCGCATGCGGAAGCTGCGTAATATCCTCAGCCTATTCAAGCCCCGCTGGTTTTCCGGCGGGGCTTTTTTTCCTTTTATTCAGCGTGTGCGCCGGCAATTCAGATTTTGTTCGGGCAACGACATTGCACTTTAAGCCCCTTTGATGCCCCGGCATGACGGCAAAAAAGGCTAAAATTTACATTGCGGCGACAGGTCGCTCGAAAAAGGCCAACTGTTCCATTTCTTTCACTTCTGGCTGAGCCGCATGAACCGAGAAATTTGTGATCAGCGCCTCAATCATGGGATGTCTTAAGTCTTCGGAGGAGCCGACATGGTAGAAGTGTTCGCGCAATAAAACATGGAATCGGGAATCGTCCCAATTTTTTTCTATGAGGGCGTTCTTTCTGAATTCGTTGCTGTGCCATGTTGAAAGTATAAAACCGCATGGCAACTGCTTAAGAATATCTGCCAGATCAATCTCATCCGCTTCCGACCATGAGTTGAAATAATCAACATGACGACCAGCATATGGCGGGTCGGCATAAATCAAGTCGCCTGGCGCTGCTAATTTCAGCGTTTGTCTGAAATCTGTCGCGGCGAACGTCCAGTCGCAAGAGGAAATAACTTCTGAGATTCGCCTGATTTGATTTGTAATTTTTGTCACATACGCCTGTGCGAATCGCTGCGGTTTGTGGCCGTATGGCACATTGAATTTCCCGGAACGATTAAATCGCATCACACCATTGAAACACGACCTGTTTAAAAAAAGAAAATCCAAAGAGGTCGGGCTGGCGTTGAAACGTTCCCGGACAGCGTAGTAGTAAGGCTCCCCTTCCGTTCGCAGTTTATTTCCTTCTTCTTCAAGAAAGGATTTGGCCAAGGCAGCCGTGAGATTCCCGCTTTGAATCTCTTGATAGAGGCGAATGATGTGGATATTCGAGTCGCTCAGGAGTGCTTTTTTGGGTTGGACGTTAAGCGCGACCACGCATGATCCGCAAAAAGGTTCCACCCATCGCTCGAAGTCTTGAGTTTGGGCAACCCTGCCAATTTCGGCAACCAACTTGGTTTTGATGCCTTGGCACTTGAGCGGAGGGACAAGCGGCGGTTTGCTCATTCACTTTCCTCCTCAGCTTTTCCAGCCTCGTCCTCTTCCAGTTTTGCAATTTCCTTTTGGTGCGCTCGAAGCGTATCAACCCCACGCTCTTTATATTTGAGAAAAGTTTTCAAGTTGGTATATGGCCGCGTTACGGACAAAGTCTGAGCCATATCTTTTGTCAAATAAAACATCCAGTAATCGTCATAAACTTCTTCACCCAAAGATGCAAATGGCCCCGCTCCATTCACAAGTTGGTCGATCCTTACCACAGAACCTATGTTTTTTGTGTTGCCGCTGCCGGGGCGAGACGACGCAATCCGATATTTTGGCTGCGCGAAAAAACGAAATTCTTTTACGACGGATGGGATTTTAGGAAGATCGTCGAGGGTGAATTGCTTGCGTTCGTCGGCTACATCGTCACATTTTGAATAAATAACACCCAAAACGAAATGACCTGCATACTGGCTATACGGGTAATGCGTATTTTTGTTGCTTTCCCGTTTTCTAAAATAGCCTGTGAACGCGCCAAGAGTCATGCCGTTTACCTCTGTGTCGCTTGACCGATACGTGCTTTTGATGTCCACAGCAAATTTTCGGCCCGTTTGTTCGTGAACGAACGTCAAATCAGGGTAAAAATTCTGCTGCGGACACAATTCGATCTTGAGGCCATGCTTTTTCTCAAATTCGACAAACATCGGGAAAAGGAGCAATTCCAACACCTTTGAGACAATTTTCGTATCCACGGAAATGGTGTAGATGCGGCGATACACGTCAATGAATCCTTTGATGATCCATTCCCCCTCATCTGTGGCCACGGCCTTAGCAAACGATTCTGCGTGGGCTTGGAGTTCGCGTAAAAATTCTTCGCTCGTCATGTTCAAGTTTGGTGCTTCCGCAAAAATCTAGTGATCGCCGTCAGATTTAAGAACTACTGTTTTTTAAGGGTATTTGAAAGCGAATAGTTTTCTCACGCGATTCTTGGAATGACACCTATTATCGAAAACAGGCAAAAACGAAAATAAGGCGATTTCTTATTAGCGGGGTGTTTTTTACCCGTTGCCGCCCGTCGCGGCGGCGGAGAGCGACGGAAGCACAGTCTGACTTTTCAACGCGCGTTTCGCGCCTCGTCTGGTCACACCCTAAAAACCTTCCGGTTGTCGGCACGCAGCCGTTCGGCGTGGGCAAAGTAGTGCGCGTCCATCACGACGGACTTCAGAAAGGCGCTCAGACAATGGGCCAGCGGACTCGCGTTGTTGGAAGTCGGCCCGGCAAAAGGAACATGCTTTTGCACCTGTTGGGCGAAACCGATCTGCCCCGGAAAAATGATGAAACTGGCCAACCCGCCAAAGTGGGAAATGGCTTTGGGCTCTTCGTCCAGAATGAGATTGTCCGAGCTGAAAAGCGGGGTAAATTCGGTCCGGGTCGTTTTGTGCGATGTCAGCGTGGTTGTTTTAAGCATCAACCTTTACGCTATCAACCCTTTTCACAAAGTGACCTTTTTTCTCTGCTTCTGAGTTCGGGTTAATTGGAGCGGGCGAAGGGAATCGAACCCTCGTGTGCAGTTTGGAAGACTGCCGTTCTACCATTGAACTACGCCCGCGCCGATGACCATGATTTTTGTAAAAACCGGGATGGCCGACCAACATCCATAGCATAACGCCCCCGGCTGACATGTCAATGGATGGTATTTTGATGAAAAATTTTCAAAACGAACTGGCTCCCAAAGCCGACCTGAAACTTCAGTCCTCAAAAGGGTGGTTTGAAACAGGGGCAACCTAAGCCGGAACCCTCAATTCAGGCGGGAAAACAATGGCCTGCCAATTTGATTCCCCTCAAAAGTTGTGATGGGATGGGAGTGCGGAGCCTTATGAGGCGGCAGACCCATTAATCGCTCCTTGCTTGATCCCAAAATTCATTGCCGCAGCGTGAATAGCCATTTTCTGACAGACTTTTGGGGAATCGAACCATTGGAAGTGATTTGGAACCTTGGATTGACTTGCACGCGGAACGCGTTTTTATTGGTGCGAATGAGTTCAAACATGGCGGACCAACCGGTGGACCCCCGGATTTATCTGGCTGCGGAGCGAACTTTTCTGGCCTGGCTGCGCACGGGAATTGCGTTGATGGGTTTTGGGTTTGTGGTGTCGCGGTTTGGATTGTTTCTCCGGGAACTGGCTTCCAATCAATTGGGCACCGGCCAAAAAGTCATCAATACCGCGCATGCAGGCTTTTCGCTGCCTGTGGGGGTTTTCCTGATTCTTCTTGGAATTCTGGTGATGGTCATGGCTGCGGTGAGACATCAAGGCTTGATAACCGCCCTGGATAAAGGCCAATTTCGCAGCTCTTTCCGCCCGGCCTTGGGCTTTTGGCTGGCTGGCTTGCTGGCATTGGTTGGCTTGGCGGTGGCCTTTTACCTGGTTTTCCTGTTTTGATTGACCGGGGCCCATCACCGGTATTTTACCGGTATTTCACTTGAACAGCTTTCCCGCCATGATTGTGAATACAATCAGTCCGTTAACGCCTTGACCAAAACGGTGACAACACCGTTGTCATCGCTTTGAACAACAATCGGTTTACCAAAAGTGACGACCATCGTGGTTTGGATGCCCACGCTCATCTGGGAGTAGGAACTGGAAAGTGCGCCAGGCGGGCCGTAAGAGGATGTGACATAGGGCACAGTGCGGCCAAGATAGAGTTCAAGCCGCCCTTTTTTCGGACTCAGGACCGAAAGTGTTCCCGTAAGCTTCAGGGTCGCTGGAATATCTGAACCGCCAATTTTGACAGAAGATTTCAGAAAGCCATTGTAATCCACGTGGCCTGCCCCAGTGACTACTTCAAGGGTTTTGGGGGCACCCTGGCCATCGGACCACTCGATGTGGATCAGGTAATTGGATTCGTCTCCAGGGGTGGAAGCTGGCGGAAGGAATGGGGGCCTGCCGGGAGGAGGCAACCCGGGCTGGTTGGCAATAATCGAAAACGGCATTTGCGGTTGGCCCGGCGCAAAAGGAGCCAGCAGGAGCAGTGAAAAAAGAATGGCCAAGGTTTTCATTTGTGAATTCATTTTCACATTGAGTTGGAACTGGACCCAGCCTAGGGCCATTCCTTTCCGGTTTCAACTGTAAAACTGGATGAAAAAATGGAGATCATGATATTCAGGGTGGGTTTAAAAAGTTGTCGCCGTCCTTGTTTTTTGGAAAGGGATATGGAAAAGGGCATTTTTTGGCCTGCGCCTTCGTTTCGACTCAGTCACAACCTCACCACGAAAGGAGGTTCTTCGTCCAGGGCCAAAAACACTCGTTCCGCGCTTGCCACACTTTGCGTAAATCGCGTCAAGCAATGACTTGTGGATAAAGGGGATATTGGGTTGGTAATTCCACTTTTCCGGGGATTAGCGAGTTTTGTTTGGCAATCCTGTATGCCTATTGTCTCGCCAACACCAGTACAAAGAGGGGAAATTCAAGGCACAACCGACCCTGGCGCAATAAAGGAGAGAGGGGTGTCAACCCGGGTTGCACCGGCGGATTGGGGATGGGAGGAAAAAAGTTGTTTATTTTGTTGTTGCATTCTTTTTGGGTTCTGCGTAATAGTTTGGACATCGAAGGTTCTCACCGGTGGCGTTAAGCGCTGCTGGTTGTTTCCAAAGTTCACTTTTCCAACTCATTTTCGGAAGGGTTTCAGCCTTCGGTCCTGACAGATTTTATGAGCGAAATGCAATCCAATGGCGATCAATCCGGGCTTTCCAACCGGGGTTCGGGTTATCTGGAAATCTCTGAAAAAGGTTTCGGGTTTTTACGGACGACCCAGAATCATTTTCATCCCAAGCCCACCGATATTTTTGTGACGCCGGACACCATCCGCCGCAGTTTTCTTCGCGAGGGAAGTTTTATTGAGGGCCCCACGCAACCGCCGCATCGCGGGACCAGTCCGCAATTGAAATCGGTGGACAAGGTCAATGGCATGCCGTTCATGGAATACACCAAGGCGGTGCGTTTTGAAAACCTGACCAGCATAGATCCAATCGAAAAATTCCAGCTTGAAACCACGCCTGACGTGCTGGAAACCCGGGTGATAGACTTGGTGACACCCATTGGCAAGGGAACCCGCGGTCTCATTGTGGCTCCGCCGCGCACGGGCAAAACCACCATCCTCAAGCAAATTTGCAATGCCATCACCACCAATCATCCCGAGGTTCATGCGATGGTGCTGCTTATTGATGAACGACCCGAGGAAGTCACGGATTTTCAACGGTCGGTGAAGGCGGAGGTGGTGGCTTCATCCAACGACATGGAGTTGGAGACCCACGTGCGCCTTTCCAGGTTCATGATTGAGCGATGCAGGCGCATTGTGGAATCGGGCAAGGATGTGTTTGTGCTGATGGATTCGCTCACGCGCATAGCCCGGGCTTACAACAGCGTCCATGGCGGAAGCGGGCGGACGATGACGGGCGGGGTGGATGCACGCGCCCTGGAGATTCCGCGTAAAATGTTTGCCTCGGCCCGGAAAATTGAAAATGGCGGGTCGCTCACGATTTTGGCGACGGCCCTGGTGGACACCGGTTCAAGAATGGACGAGCTGATATTCCAGGAGTTTAAGGGCACTGGGAACATGGAATTGATCCTGGACCGCAAGCTGTCGGACCGTCGGTTGTTTCCGGCCATTGACATACCCAAGTCCGGGACCCGCAAGGAAGAGAAGCTGTTTCCCGCGCGGCACCTGGAGGCGATTCGGAAACTGCGCCGCACCATGGTGGACTTGAACCCGATCGAGGCGATGGAGACCCTGACAGCGGCGTTGAAGAAGAACAAGACCAACGAGGAATTGCTGGCCAAGCTGGATAAAAACGCCTGAACGCCCGGGCTGGGTGGCGGATTCCAGGACGCCCTGCGGGCGCGGTGAGGAGCGCATGTCCAAACCTCAAAAGACATCCCGGTCGTTGCCGCCCAATTCAAGACCCGCCTTGGAGCGGATGCTGCGCATCCATCAGGCGCTGCAAGAAGAAGGTTATCCCAACGCGAACCGATTGGCGGCGGATGTGGAGGTTTCCACCAAAACCATCCACCGGGACATTGATTTCATGCGGGACCGCCTGAATCTGCCGGTGGCATTTGACCCGCGGAGGAACGGGTATTATTACCAGGGCAAGGTGGGCAATTTCCCTTCACTGCAAATCACCGAAGGGGAGGTGTTTGCACTGGTGGTGGCTGAGAAAGCCCTGCAACAATACCGGGGCACCAGCTTTGAGAAGCCACTGCTCAGCGCCATCCGCAAAATGCAGCAGGCGCTGCCGGACACCATCACGGTAAACCTGGCGCACATGGAACAGGCGGTGTCTTTTCGCACGCGTGTCGAGCCCATCCTGGACCTGGCTATTTTTGATGTTTTGACCCGGGCGGTGGCTGCCCGCGAGGAATTGGACCTGTCATACAGGAAACCCGGGCAGTCCAGCGAGGCGCGCCGCGTGGATCCCTATCACCTGGCAAATATCAATGGTGAATGGTATTTGTTTGCCTACGATCATGCGCGCAAGGACATTCGCACGTTTGCGCCGGCACGCATCCAATCGGCCCGCCCCACGGGGACTCATTTCAAGCGGAACCATAAATTTTCCCTGGAGCAGCGGCTCCGGGACAGTTTTGGGGTGCTTTCCGGACAGGGCCAATTTGCCGTGCGCATCCAATTCAACTCGCGGACGGCGGATTTCATCAGGGAAAAGAAGTGGCATGAATCCCAGGAGCTCAAGGAACTGCCGGACGGGGGAGTGGAGTTGAGGCTCAAGCTCTCCAGCCTGGCAGAGATTGAACGATGGGTATTAAGCTGGGGCGGAAATGCCCGTGTTATCCAGCCGCCTGAACTGGCGGAATCCGTCCGGCAAGCGGCACGCAACATCCTTGAATCTTGATTCCATTAAACCGAAAACCGAAATTCAAAAGGCCAATCTGCTCCAGCATCTTTCCGCATCCTGACCTTTTCCATTTCGCTTTGCGGGTTTAATGGAGGATGGCCTGCAAAAAGGGATTGTCTAAGTGCGGTTTTCCAATTGATTTGCGCCGGGCGCGCTGGAGCCATTCGCCCTGAAACCGCGCGACCGCCATAAATAATAGATGGCCGGATATACCACGAGGACACTGATGGTGGAGGTGATGACCCCGCCCACCATGGGGGCGGCAATGCGTTTCATCACGTCTGCGCCGGCGCCGTTACTCCACAAGATTGGCGCGAGACCGGCGATGATGACGCAGGCGGTCATGATTTTGGGGCGCAACCGCTTCACCGCGCCATGATAGATGGCATCGTGCAAATCGGCGGGATGGCGCATCAGTCCCTTTTGTTTCCATTCGTCGTAGGCAATATCCAGGTAGAGGAGCATGATCACACCGGTTTCCGCATCAAGGCCGGCGAGGGCGATGATGCCGATCCAGACAGCGACGCTCAGGTTATAATGCAAGAGGTAAAGGGTCCAAAACGTGCCGACGAGCGAAAACGGCACGGCCAGCATCACAATGGAGGTCCTTACAAGGGATTGGGTGTTGAGGAAAATGATAAGCGTGATGATGAGCAGGGTTAAAGGCACGACGATGAGGAGGCGCTGTTTGGCGCGGAGCATGTATTCGTACTGTCCACTCCAGAAAACATTGTAGCCGGGCGGCAGTTGAATCCGCCCGGAGGCGATGGCGGAATTGACCGCGTGCATGGCGTTTTGGACGTACGTGCCCACGTCAATATCGTGTATGTCCACATAAACCCAATCATTGGGAACAGCACCCTCGGTTTTGATTTCCATCGGGCCGTCCACAACCTTGATGGAGGCAAGCTCTCCGAGGGGAACCTGCGCGCCATTCGCAGTGGGAATGACAATAGCGCGGCTTAGGGAATCCAGATCAGAGCGAAAATCCCGGTCGTAACGGAGGTTGACCGCAAATCGTTGCAGGCCTTCCACGGTGGTGGTGAGGGACATGCCGCCAAGAGCCACGGACAGGACGTCCTGCACATCGCCCACGGTGAGGCCGTAACGCGCGATGGCTTCACGGTTTATTTCAAACTCGATGTAATGCCCGCCCATGACGCGGTCGGCAAAGGCGCTGGCCGTGCCCGGGACCTGGCGGACCACCGCCTCGACCTGTTCGCCGATGCGTTGAAGGGTGGCCAGGTCAGGCCCTGCTATTTTGATGCCCACGGACGACTTGATGCCGGTGGAGAGCATGTTGATGCGGGTGGCTATGGGCATGGTCCACAAGTTGTTCAGGCCGGGAATTTGGATGGCATTATTCATCGCATCCACGAGTTCATCCGGCGTGCGGCGGCGATGGGCGATAACCTGGCCACCGCCATCCAGGATGTCCACTGCGGGCCATTGGTCCTGCGGCTTTAGCTGGATGGTGGTTTCGATCATATCCATGGGGGCGGGATCGGTGGCGGTCTCGGCGCGGCCCGCCTTGCCGAAAACCGTGGACACCTCGGGGAATGATTTGATGATGCGGTCTGTGACTTGCAGGATTTGCCTGGCTTTTGTGACAGAAATGCCCGGGAAGGTGGTGGGCATGTAAAGCAAATCGCCTTCATAGAGCGGCGGCATAAATTCCGAGCCGATGCTTTGATAGGGAAACAGGCTGCCGAATTTAAACGCCCATTCCTGAAATTGACTTCGAGGCAGCGTGTGCGCCACCAGGAAGTTCCACGGGAAAAACACCCAGGCCACGAGGATGCCGCCGCAGACCACG
The DNA here is from genome assembly GCA_021817945.1 of bacterium. Lineage (GTDB taxonomy): Bacteria > Verrucomicrobiota > Verrucomicrobiia > Limisphaerales > UBA11358 > UBA11358. The sequence continues at coordinate 46,885 of JAKAFL010000015.1, forward strand.
ACCACCCAGCGGCGTTTGACAGCGAAATCCACGACGGGTTTGTAGATCCAAATGAGGATGCGGTTGACCGGATTTTTTTCCTCCCTTGGGATTTTCCCACGGATGAACCAACCCATGAGAACCGGGGCAAGGGAGATGGAAAGAAGGGCGGCTGCGGCCATGGAATAGGTCTTGGTGAAGGCGAGGGGCTTGAAGAGGCGGCCCTCCTGTTCCTGCAAGGTGAACACCGGCAGGAACGAGACGGTGATGACCAAAAGCGAATAAAACAAAGCAGGCCCCACTTCAATGGACGCATTGCGAATGATTTCCCAGTGCGGCTTTTGACCTTGCCAGCGCTCAAGATGCTTGTGGGCGTTTTCAATCATGATAATCACCGCATCCACCATTGCGCCGATGGCAATGGCGATGCCGCCCAAGGACATGATATTGGAGCTGATGCCCTGCTGAAATATGACGAGAAATGAGGCGAGCACGGCGACAGGCAGAATAAGGATGGCCACCAGGGCGCTGCGCAGGTGCATCAGGAAGGCGAGGCACACGAGGGCCACCACAATGCTTTCCTCGATGAGTTTTTCATCGAGCGTGGCAACGGCGCGGTTTATCAGGGCGGTTCGGTCATAGACCACCGTCGCCTTCACATCGGGAGGCAGTGTTTCCATGGCCTGTGCCAGGCGCTGTTTCACCTGTTGAATGACCTTCGATGAATTGGCCCCGTAACGCACCACCACAATGCCACCGACCGTCTGGCCATCACCATTCAGTTCGCTTATGCCGCGGCGTTCATCGGGTCCAAACTGGACATTGGCCACGTCTCGAAGGAGGACAGGAATTCCATCGCGGCCCAGGCCTACGGCAACTTTTCTTAAATCATCCAGGTTTTGGATGTAACCTTTGACACGGAGAATGAACTCGGTTTCCGCCAACTCGATGGACCTGCCTCCCACCTCGCCATTGCTGCGCTCGATGGCGCGGCTGACGTCCTGCAAAGAAAGGTTGTAGGCACGCAATTGGGCGGGGTCCACGGTGACCTGGTATTGCTTCACGAAACCACCGATGGAGGCAACCTCGGAAACACCCGGAACGGATGTGAGCTGGTATTTTAAATACCAGTCCTGGATGGAGCGCAGGTCGGCGAGGCTGCGGTTGGTGGAATTGAGGGAATACATGAACGCCCAACCCACGCCGGTGGCGTCGGGGCCGAGAGAGGGAGTGACGCCTTTGGGTAATTGGCCGGCAAGGCCACTCAGGTATTCCAGCACGCGGCTGCGCGCCCAATAAGGATCGGTGCCATCCTGGAAAATAACATAAACAAATGAGTAACCGTAAAAAGAATAGCCACGGACCACGGTGGCGCGCGGAACGGAAAGCATCCTGGTGGTGATGGGGTAAGTGACCTGGTCCTCGACAATGTTCGGAGACTGGCCCTCCCACGGGGTGTAGATAATCACCTGCGTGTCCGAAAGATCGGGGATGGCGTCAAGGGGGATATTTTTTACGGCATAAATCCCACCCAAAACCAGCGCCGCCGTGGCCAGCGCCACAAGAAATTTGTTATTAATGGAGAAATTGATGATACGTTGAAGCATGGGTTTTCCTTTTTATTGGGGCGAACCCGGGGCGTCTGAATTGGTCTCCGCCCCCGGCGCGGACATGACAGGAATGAGGGTCATGCCGCAGACGGGGCATTTGCCTGGTTTGTCCTCGTGGATAAAGCCATGCTCCGGCATGGGACAGGTGTAATAGAGAACCTTTCCACCAGGCTGAAGCTGCCGGAGTTCGCGGCTGGTCACAGGCACGAGCGCCATTCCGCAAATGGGACAATTCCCCGGGTGATCGTAAGCAATGGAAACGTGCTCGGGCATGGGGCAGACATAAACCACGGCATCCTTCTGCATGTCATTCGAGTGACCCGAGCCAGATTCGTTGGTGGAGGGGGCTGGAGACATTGGGTTGGCGGGTGCCAAGGGCTCGCGCATTTTTTGAATTGCCTCGCGCAACTGGCTTTCGGAATCGAGCATGAACTGGCCGGAGGTGACCACGCGTTCACCTGGATGCAATCCACTGATCACCTGATACTGGTCGTTTTCAGCCTCCGGCCCCAACTCGACGGTGCGGGCGTCAAATTTACCGCCGGGAAGAGCCACAAACACGGTGTTTTTTTCGCCACTGCGCAGCACGGCTGAATCCGGCACCAGGAGCGCTGAGGGTTCGAGTTCGGAGGTGATTTGCACGGATACAAACATGCCTGGCTTGAGGAAATAGCCGGGGTTTTCAAATTCCAGGCGGACTTTGGCCGTTCTCGTTTTTTCATCCACGTCCGGGTAAACGTAGGTGACCCGCCCGCGGAATTCACGGTCGGATAAGTAGGAAAGCCTGACCACGGCCTCCTGCCCGAGCTTCACGTAAGGCAGGTCCTGCTCGTAAACCTGCGCATAAACCCAAACAATGCCAAGGTCGGCCAGTTGATACAGTGTCGCGCCCGCGTCCACCATCCCGCCCTGCACGATGTTTTTTTGGATCACAAAGCCGTCTGCTGGCGCGAGTATTTCAAGGTTTTTTTCCGGTTTGCCAGATTTCTCCAGGGCGGCGATCTGGTTTTCTGAAATATCGAAAAATTTCAATTTATCCAGGGCCGCATCGCGCAATGCAAGGGCGTCGGAATCGTTGGTGGAATTCATCACGGCCAGAAATCCGGCCTCGGCGCTGTAAAGTTCAGGGGAATATATCTCAAACATGGGTTCGCCCCGCATCACCAACTGGCCGGTGGCATCCACGAGCAGTTTTGAAATCCAGCCCCTGAACTTGGTGGTCACATCGGTCAACGCGGTTTCGTTGTAGGCAATCGTGCCAACAGTGCGAATGGTCCGGCGCAGCGGGCCGCGGGAGATTTCCGCCGTCTGAATGTTCATCAACTGGATGGTGGCCGGATCAACCACAATGGCGGAGGAACTGTTGGAGCCAGTTTCATAGACCGGCACCATGTCCATGCCCATGCTGTCCTTGCCGGGCTTGGGGCTGGTCTCCCCGGCCATCATCGTGGATTTGTAGTAGAGAATTTTTTCGGGACCAGCCTGGGCATCGGAGGCGGCCTGCCGGTGAACCGGCTCCAGTTTCATGCCACAAATCGGGCAGTTCCCCGGATGGTCCTGAATGATCCACGGGTGCATGCCGCAGGTGTAAAGCGTTTTCCCGGAAGATGAGTCCGCATTGCTGGCCGGGGCGCTTGGACTCAGACCGCCGGCGCCTGCAAGACTCAGACCGATGGCCGCCAGAAACAACAATTCACGCAGGAATGATTTCAATTTGAATTTCATAAATTTCAGGGCTTGTGAAGACTGGATAAAACCGGGGCATCGGCAGGCATTTCGCCCGCCACCATGAGGGAAATATCCATCAGCGCAACCTGCCGGGCAGTACGAACCCCGGCTGCCTCCAGTTTTAAATCCAAAAGGGCCATTTGGGCTTCGGCGAGACTGGAAAAATCCAGCGGCCCTGACTGATAACCAGCCCGCACAGAATCAAGTGTTTGACGTGCCTGGGGAAGGAGGCTGCCTTCCACAAGGGAAAGGTTGCGGTTGTTCTGGCTGTAAGCGAACCACTTTTCGGCAAAGTCCGCCGCCAGGTCAATCTGTGAGGATTTCAAACGGGACTTTGAAGCCAACTCATTCGCCTGGGCGCGGGCCAGTTCGGCCGCGAGCTTGTCACGCCACAGAGGAAAGGTCATTCCCACTTGCGGCCAGTAGAATGGCGGATGATAAACCTCGGCGGACAGGCCGGCATTGAAATCCGGCACACGGTCCTTGTAGGCAACAGCAATTCCAGCCTCGGCCTCCCGCACGCTGGCTTCCATTTCCATCAGTTCAGGGTTGCGGTCCATAGCCATGCGAAACAAGGCATTGGAATCGGGATAATCTCCGGGCATTTCAAAATGGCTTGGGATTGGCGGATCCGGCTGCCGGGGGGATAATCCAAGGGCAGCCTTATATTTTGCCTGCAAGGGACGGCCTGAATCCACCAGATTGGCCAGGTCATCATGGAGGCGGTCCCTTTGGGCCCGGACTTGCAGCAGTTCCCGCAGGGATATCGTGCCTGAGGCCTCTTGTGCGCGAAGAACGCGCTCCTGCATTTCGAGCAAGGAAAGTTTCAGGCGGGTGAGGCGAAGCTGTTCTGTCCACAATCCTAGCTGGTAATAGGCGGATTTCAAATTGAAGCCAGCCTGGAGAACGGCTTGTTCGAAGACGAAATATTTGGATTGGGCGCCGGCTGCCGCCACGGATGCGCGGGCTTGAAGTTTTCCAGGCCCTGGAAATTGCTGCATGAAGCCTGGCATGAGTGATGTAAGGGCGTTTTGGATATAGGCCTGAAAGGTCAACTGGGGGTCCGGGAGCGAACGAGCCACGGTGATGTCCTCGACCGAAGCAGACCAGTCATAAAAAGCAGCCGCGACCCGGGGCTGATTGAAAAGGGCGTGCGCCAGCAGGTTGGTGAGGCTCGAATCCTGCGCCAGGTCCGGCAACGATGGGGGAGAATTGCGGGGGCGATAAAGAGCTTCCACCGCACCCAAATCATGGCGGGCCTGTTTTTCGCCCGGCGCAGGAATTCCCTGGCAACCGGCCAGGAACAATGCCAGGGCGGCGAGCGGGCCTGAAAGGAGGCATGATTTCATAATTGTCCAAGGCAAAACATTTCACGGCAAAACAACAACGGGGAATAACAATCCTTCAGCAAGGAAGCGCGCCGCAAATGGGCACACCCCAGGCGTGAGACGAGGAAAATCAGATGATTCGGGCACAATCTCGCGAATAGAGGGGCGTTGACTTCGCGAGGAATGAAACAGGGAAATTCAAGCAAACAAGGGGAACGGTGGCATCCGGCAAAACCCATTCAAGAACTGAATGGGCGAAGAAAAGGGGGATTTGGATTTGATTGCCAGCTTGCGCGGGGACTGCCGGGATGACTGGTTGGCCGGAAAAAGGTTTTCCCTGGCAGCAGGGCATGTTGCAGCCGTGTTGGCAGCATGCAGGTAGTGAATGTTTGGATTGAGGCAGCAATGATGTTTGCCCTGGCAGGAACGCGGTCCCCGCCAGCAAAACACAGCAAACCATGGCCAAAACATGTCTCATCGTGAAAAATATGGCATTGCGCGGCATTTCTCGCCAATCAATATGTGCGATTTAAAACACATTTTTTGCGGGATAACAAGCCCTACCAGGGAGGCGCACTCCCTCTCCAAGCCAAAGCTCCACCCTGCCCGCCCCTGCTCTCCAACCGCTTTAATTTTTAATTATCCCGCACTCGGACATGCCTTGCCCCATATAAGGGTTTTTCACATTTCTATCCGCTTGCAACCAACTCCCCTGCGCCATCGGACAATAAACCTGCACGTAGGCATCCTGCGCCTTGTTATCCTTCATGTATTTGATGAGGTCGTCACTCAACGGCTTGAAAGCAGCGCGTGCTGCGGTTAAATCCGATGCCTTGGAGAGGGCTTGCGCCTGAACACTCACATCCTTGGGCAAAACGCGGGGGTCACTTTGGGCGACTTGCACAATGGCATTGGCTTCCCCGGCCACACCTGCCAGCGAATCGTCGGCCAAATCAGCCTGAATTTTCAGGTAATGATCATAAACAGATTTCACCGGGCCCGACATTGCAGGATTGTCCGCAGCATATAATCCGGCGCCCGCAAAAAGGACGATCGCCGTTCCCACCAGCTTTTTATTCAAGTTTTTCATAAATGTCATTTCACCGCGATTCATGTTCATGTTGCCAAACAGTTCAAGTAAAACGCCCGGGAAGGGCGCCCACAATCCATCTACACCGGATCTGGTGGAATCACCCGGATTTTTTTGGCCTTTTCCAAAATGGTTTTAACGGTTGATCCCGGACCGCCATTTGCGGAATGGACCTTGTTTCATTTCCACCTGGGGTGGGAAAATCCACCTGTGGAACTTTCATCACCATTGTCCTGGCTGGGAAAGCAGCAGGGGATTGGGTATTTGAAGGTTCTAAGGGGCCTGCCTGAAATTGACCATGGGCCTTGCTGCGATGGATTTGGGGTTCAGCCAAGGCGCGAGTGACAAGCGTGTCCGTCCTGGGCATGCAAGAAGGGAGCACCGAGGGTTGAGCACCAATGACATCACGCCTGGATGGTTTTCGCTCAAATGGATTTTTGGCTTCGTTGTTCCTGAGTTCAAGAACCCGGCAGGATATTCCGCTTCATCGCGGGTTGGCATTGCATCCTTTGTCCCAAAACAGCGCCTTTCCATTTTGACGACAGGTTCTAAAGGGATTTCGCAGGATGCGGTGTATTACCAACATAACAAGCTGCCGGAGCAACGAAGCCCCGGCAAAAACAGAAAGACAAATAAATATGAAAACATTCAATCCAGTCATCGTCGTGGGATCGGTCGCCCTGGTCACTATGGCCATCAACGTTTCGGCCGGCAATGTTTATCTCTCACCGCGAGCGGCGGGCAACCAAATCAAGTTATACGCCGGCGCCTATGACGATTCCACTCCGGTCAAACCAACGGCAATCACCCAGTCCCCGCGTGCAGCGCTCAATCAAGCAAACCGGTATGCCGGCACAAACACTGATTCCAATCCTGCGCTGGCCTGCGTGAAAACCATGGATGCCAGCCCGAAAGCGGTGACTGAATGCATTTCACACACCACGATGCCCGGATGCCGCGCCCCCGAGGTTGCATCGCTGAAGTGACCTGAGAATTCTGCCGGGTTGCCTGAAGCGAAAAAAAACGGCAGGATGCGGGCGGCGGGCAATAAGCCGCCGCCCCACCAATCCATGAAAGAAACATGAACCCCGACGACTTGAAGCTCCGCAAAACACTGCAGGACGCGCGCCCATCGCCGCCGCTGCCGCCACGTTTTCAGGAAAGCGTATGGCGCAGGATTGAAAATGCGGAAATTCCTTTGAAAACCGAATCCTGGCTCGACACGTTTGCCGCGCTGATATTGAGGCCGCGGTTTGCGTACACCACGGTGGCCATGCTGGCGCTGGCGGGCATTTTGCTGGGAAGCCATCAAGGGGCGCAATCCGTGAAACACGCCGAACAGGAACGGTACCTCATGCTTGTCGCTCCCAATGCCTTACGCTAAACCCATGAACCGCTCACTCATCCTCATTATTGGTGCGCTGGCCCTGGGCACGGGGATTTTTGCCGGTGCCTATTGCATCAGCCACCGGGCCAGCGCCATTTGTTGCGCCAACCAGACTGATGCCTTGGGCTGGCTGCGCAGCGAGTATCATTTGAAAGATGCTGAAATGGCGCGCCTGCGGCAAATGCAGGAGGCTTACATGCCGCAATGCGCCAAAATGTGCGCGCTGGTTGAGGCCAAAAACGCTGAAATCCAGGCCACACTCGCCCAAGGAACCAATGTTGACCGTGACATTGGCAGGGAGCTGGCGGACTTGGGCTTGCTCCGCGCGCAATGCCAGGAGCAGATGCTGCGATATTTTATGGCGGTGAGCCAGGCTATGCCCCCGGAGGAGGGCCGGCGCTATCTGGCGGAGATGGAAAAAAACACGCTCGGGTCCCATGCCCCAATGGAGCCAGCCATGTCCGACATCCATGAGCGTGGAAACCACTGACAAACTTGATCAAAGCGACATGGCGCGCCTGGTTTCAGGCCACGACGCAGCGCTGAACGATTTGATGGAGCGGCACGCTGCCGGGGTTTTTCATTTTCTTTGCCGCATGGTGGGGAACGAGGACGACGCAAATGACCTGGCACAGGAGACCTTTGTGCGGGTTTTCAGGTCGTGCAAAAGTTTTCGCGAAGGGAGCAAGTTTTCCACCTGGCTTTTTACGATTGCCGCAAACCTGGCGCGTAATCATTTCAGGTGGCGTTCCCGGCACCCAACCCACTCTCTGGAGGCTCAAACCGGGGATTCCGGTCAAACAACCGGAGATGTTCTTCCATCAAACATTGCCGCCCCTGACCAGGAAGCCCTTTCCATCGAGCGCTGGGAGGCCGTGCGCGCCGCCGTGAAAGGACTGCCGGAAGATTTGCGGGAAGCCATTGTCCTTTGCGAATGGGAGGAGCAGAGCGTGGCCCGGGCATCTGAAATATTGGGAACCACCCCCAAGGCTGTCGAATCTAGGTTGTATCGCGGACGCATCCTTTTGCGCGAACGGCTGAAAGCATGGTTGTAAGGCCGCCAAAAGGAGTAAGGCCTGGCAGTAAGGCTGTATTCCAACTTTGCAGGGGTGTCCAAGGCGCATTTAGGGTTGCGTTTGGATTTTCTCCTGCGATTTTACCAACAGCGAGGCCGCTGACGCCTTTTAATTGAAGCGCTGCTGCACAGCTAAACGCCAGCCATCATGAAAGAACAAATCATCCATTTGCTGGGGCGGGCGGATTATGTTCCATCCCATTCGCATGAATTGCTTGGGCTGCTGCGCCTGCCTCCAAACCGGCTCCAGGTTTTGCAGGCCATTTTGAACCAACTGGAACAGGCTGGTGAAATTGCCCGGATCAAGGGCGGCCATTATATCATTCCCAGGGAGGCGGATTTGGTGCCGGGACGCATCCGCTTCAACCGTGCCGGGAAGGGTTTTTTGCAGCCGGATGATCCACAGGTTCCTGAGATAACCATTGCCGAGAGCGACTCGGGCACGGCGTTGCACGAGGATCGTGTTCTGGTTCGCAGGAATCCGCGCCGCCAATTTCCCCGCACCGGCACCGGCACGCCGGACACCGGTGTCGTCATCCGCATTCTGGAGCGCCAAAGGTCACGGATGGTTGGAACCCTGCAACGACGCCGCCGATATTTATTTGTGCAGCCGGATGACCCGCGCATACCCCATGAAATCCTGGTGCCAGAACCCCGCGACGTCGGACGGGCGGCTCGAATTGGCGACAAAGTGGTGGTGGAACTGCTGGAATGGCAGGACCGCCATGCCAGCCCGGAGGGACGGGTGGTGGAGGTCCTCGGATCACCCGATGCGGAAGGCGTGGACATGCTTTCTGTCATTCGACAATACGACCTGACACTGCATTTTCCCAAGGCTGTCCTGGCAGAGGCCGAAGCCCTGGGAACCATCGTCAACCCGGTTGATTTGGATGGCCGGGTGGATTGCCGGAATCACCTGGTCGTCACCATTGATCCCGAGGATGCAAAGGATTTTGATGATGCCATTTGCCTGGAGCGCGCTTCGAGCGACCTTTGGCGTTTGCGGGTCCACATTGCCGATGTTTCCCATTATGTCAAACCCGGCACCGCGCTGGACACGGAAGCGGCCCGGCGGGGCAATTCCACCTACCTTGTGGACCGGGTCATCCCAATGCTGCCCGAGGCCTTGAGCAATGAGCTTTGCTCGCTCAAGCCCAAGGTGGATCGCTTGACAAAATGTGTGGAATTTCTGATCACGCAGGATGGCCGGGTCACCGCCGCTAAATTTTACCCTGCAATCATTCATTCGCGCCGGCGTTTCGCCTATCCACAAGTCCTGGCCCTTTTGCAGAGGCCGCCAGAGGAGGATCATCCGGTCGAGCAAATGCTCCATCATGCCCATGCCCTGGCCCAAAAAATCCGGCGTCGCCGGTTTGCCGCCGGTTCGCTGGACCTGGATTTTCCGGAATTAAAAATCCGGATTGATGATCATGGCAAAATTGCGCGAATCGAGCGGATTGCCAACGATGAATCACACCAATTGATTGAAGAATTCATGTTGTTGGCAAATGAGGCGGTGGCGGCCCGTCTCATGGAATTGCGCGTGCCATCCATCTACCGCATCCACGAGGCCCCCGATCCCCGGCGCCTGGCTGAATACAGGCAGGAGGTGATCAGCCACCAGGTTTCGTGCGGGAATTTAAATCAGGCCGCCGAGGTGCAGAAACTGCTCGTGAAACTCAGCACCATACCCGCCGGGCCGGCCCTAAAAATCGGTTTTCTCAAATCCTTGATGCGTGCACGTTACGCTGTTGAGCCGTTGGGACATTACGGACTGGCCAAGAAAAAGTACACCCATTTCACCTCCCCCATCAGGCGGTATGCAGACATCGTGGTCCACCGCGCCCTTTTTGAATCTCCGCCCACGTCAGCCTCCAGCCTCAAGGCCGTGGCCGAACACATTTCCCTGACCGAACGCAACTCTGCCGATGCCGAGCGTGACAGCAAGGATGTAAAACTTTTTGCCTTTTTGCAGACCCAGCTTGAAACAGGCGAATTGGAACAATACGCGGCCCTGGTGACCGACGTTCGCAATTTCGGATTTTTTGTGGATGTGCCAGGTCTGGGAATGAGTGGTTTGGTGCCTTTGTCGTTGTTGGATGATGACTTTTACGTTTTTGACGAAAACAGGCGAAACCTTATTGGAAGGCGCACCCGCAAGCTAATCCGATTAGGCGACCGCGTAACGGTTCAGGCAGCCCGGGTGGACAAAGCAAAAAAGCAGGTGGACTTCTGTCTGGCAAAAAAGTCAAAATCCGGAATCAAACCCGCAGGGCATTCCCTTGAAAACCGCCGGGCTCCAGTTACCTGGCGCGGGACGGAGAGTGGCAGTGCATCCGGAAAATTGAAGTTCAAGACCTCCATTCGTCCCATTGGCGGCGCACGAAAAGGGAAATAAAGCATTAACGAAAAAGATGTGGCGATGGGCTCTGGGCATTTTTCGGCTTGAGCAAGGCTTTGGTGAAGGCGCAGGTTGGAAAACCCTGCAACGGAACTGAAACCTCACCCCGGTCGAAAAAGACCTCACCTCTTCAAACCACGCGCCACCGGAACGAATGTGCGGGGTGAAGTTCTCGCCATCACGGGATTGCAACCGACTGAAGGCAACCGGCTGCCAGATTCAATGCATGATTTATGCCCGGAAACCTGCTTTCTGTTTGAAAAAAAGCAGTTGAAAAGAATGGTCGGGGCGGTGAGATTCGAACTCACGACCTCTTGTACCCGAAACAAGCGCGCTAGCCAGGCTACGCTACGCCCCGAACCAAGGAAGACAGAATGGCATGTCCAACCCGGGATTGCAAAGGCAAATATCTGGCTGTCGGCGGTGGGGCCAGACAAAAGAAGGGCATTTTTGGCTTTTGAAATGTGAGATTTTGTGAACAATTCCAAGCCCGGGTTGTCTTTTCTTTGAGTGACAGAGAACAATGAAGCGCAGGATGATCAAGACCTTTATTTGCGTGACGATGGCGTTGGCATGCTTGCAGGCGGCGCTTGCCGCCAATTTCAGCGTGTCCCTGGACCGGGACACCATGGAACTGGGTGAAACGGCCACGTTATCGCTGACTTTTGAGGGAGGGTCGCCTTCCTCATCGCCGACCTTGGACGTGCCGGGTTTGGACATCACCAGCTCGGGAACCTCCCAGAGTTTCAGCGTGGTCAATGGGGCCATGAGCTCGGTTGTGACCATCACCTATTCAGTCACTGCCCGCAACCCTGGCCGCTACACCATCCCCTCCCTGACGGCATTGGTGGGAGGCCAGACGCTTGTCACCCAGCCTGTCACACTCACTGTTTTAAGGCCCAATGCGCCGTCCGCGCAAGATGTTCATTCAGGGGCGGAAGTGGCCTTCATGACCCTTTCCCTGCCCTCTTCAAAAATTTTCGTGGGACAGGAATTGACCGCTCAACTAAGGATTTATGTAAGGGATGATGTTGAAAACTTCGGCAATTTCCAATTTTCCAGCCAGGCTGCGGATGGTTTCTCCCTTGGGAAGAATGTTCAGGGTGGTCACACGCGTGTACGGATAGGCAATCATGATTACACGGTCATCCCGGTGGATTACAATATCACTGCCACCAGATCGGGACCATTGGAACTGGGTCCATTCACGGCCACAGCCACGGTGGTGCTGCCCTCGGCGAACCAGCAGGATGCGGACTCGTTTTTCAGGCAATTTTTCAATCAGGGCGAACAGAGGCAGGTCAGTCTGGCGACAACTGCCATCCACGCCGACTGCAGCCCTTTGCCTGTGGTCCAGCAGCCGCCGGGCTACAATGGGGCCATCGGGGATTTCTCGATGAACCTGAATGTGGGTCCGACCAACGTAATGGCGGGGGATCCGGTGACCGTTCGCATTCAAATTTCCGGTCATGGCGACCTGGACACGGTGCAGATGCCTGACCAATCCGGGTTGACTGGGTTCAAGATTTTTCCACCCAGCGTGAAAACAGATTATTCCGATGCGCTTGGAGACAGCGGCTCCAAGACATTTGAAGAAATCGTGACACCTCAAAGTGACCGGGTCCGGGAATGGCCGGCCTTTTCATTCAGTTATTTCAACCCGGATGACGGCCAGTACCATACGCTTTCGCAGCCTGCGGTGCCGCTGAGCGTGCATGCGGCGGGGAGCACTCCCGTGCCGGTTTTGGCTGGAGAAAACCCCACGCCCACGCAAGCCTCCCCGGACATCCTTCCGGTCAAGGAAAGCCTTGGAACCCTGCGGTTGGCACCCGCCCCGGTTTTCACACACCCACAATTCTGGGCATTGCAGGCGCTGCCCTCGCTGGCGCTGGTGGCGGCATGGTTTTGGCGGAGGCAGGCGGATAGCCTGGCCAACAACCCCAGACGCCGGCGGCACAATGAGGTTTCGCAGAAAATCCGTATGGGCATGGAGCAACTGGGGCGGATGGCTTCGGAAGACCGTCCCGATGATTTTTTTGCCACTCTGTTTCGTCTTCTTCAGGAATTGCTGGGTGAAAGGCTGGATTGTCCTGCCAGCGCCATCACGGAAAACGCGCTGGATGATCCCCGGCTTGCGAACCATGCCGAATCTGCCACACGCGAATCATTGCGCAGCTTGTTTCAAATGTGCAATCAGGCGAGGTATGCGCCAGTTCGCGGCACGTCGGAACTTAATTCCGTGACTCAACAATTCGCCCGGGTGACCGGGGAAATGCGGGAAGCGAAAACCTGGAAACCTTGACTGTAGGCCTTGATCATGATCCTTGCGCATCCTTACAAAATAAAAGACCGGGCCTGGGTGACCTGTCCGGGGTGGAAAGCCTGCCTGGCGGGCCTGGTATTGGCTTTGCTTGCCAGTTTTTGCCAGACCACCCGCGCGGCCGATGTTTCCGGGCTGTTTGCCAGTGCCAACCGACTCTATGCGGAAGGCAAGTTTAGCGAGGCGGCCACGGCTTACCAAAACATAGCCAGGCAGCAGGGAATTTCCGCCAACCTGTTGTTCAACCTCGGGAATGCGGAGTTCAAATGCGGCATGCTGGGCCCGGCTATTGCGGCCTTCAGTCAGGCGGAGCTTCTGGCTCCCCGGGACGCGGAGATACGGGCCAACCTGAAATTTGTGCGCAGCCAGGCACAGGATTCCGGGCTGCCTGTGGCTTGGTGGCAGGAATGGCTGGGCCTCTTGAGCTTGAATGAATGGACACTGCTTTGGGCATCCGGGTTCTGGGTGGGATGCGCGCTGTTTGTGGCGCGCCAGATTCATCCGCGCAGAGCTCCCTTCCTGCGACTTCCGGCCCGTCTGGCATTCACGGTCATGATTCTGGCTGGCACGGTGGGCGCAGTCCAAGCCGTGCGGCATTATGGATTTCCATTCGCCATTGTCACTTCACCCAGCGCGGTGGCCCGCAGCGGGCCATTCGAGGATGCACAGGAAGTTTTCAACACCCGCAGCGGCACGGAATATCAAACTCTGGACCAACACCAGGACTGGGTGCTGGTTCGTGATCGTTCAGGGAAAATTGGCTGGTTGAACCAGTCCCAGGTCCAGTTGGTGCCGCCCACTTGAAACCTCACCAGCCACACCGTCTTTTACCCGTGTTTTTGTTGAACAGCCGCATGCACTATTTGTCATAAACCTGTCAGTTTTTAAAGATCCCAAAATATATGAGCACCGGAATCAATGCGATTAACGAAGCCGTGAAAGAGGCCAGCGCCTTCACCCAACCTCTATTCAACGAACTGGGAAGGATCATCGTGGGCCAGACCTACCTGACCGAGCGACTGGTCATTGGTTTGCTTGCCAATGGCCACGTGCTGCTGGAAGGCGTGCCGGGCCTGGCAAAAACGTTGGCTGTGAAATCCCTGGCCCAATGCCTCAATGGGAAATTTTCCAGGCTCCAATTCACCCCGGACATGCTGCCTGCGGACGTCGTTGGCACCCAGATTTACAATCCGCAGTCCGGCGGATTTGCCACACGCAAGGGACCGGTTTTTGCCAACCTGGTGCTGGCTGATGAAATTAACCGGGCCCCCGCCAAGGTGCAAAGCGCCCTGCTGGAAGCCATGCAGGAGAGGCAGGTGACGATCGGCGACCAAACTTACAAGCTGGATGACCCTTTTCTGGTCCTGGCCACCCAAAATCCCATCGAGCAGGAAGGCACCTACCCGCTGCCCGAGGCGCAGGTGGATCGGTTCATGCTCAAACTAAAAATCGGTTATCCCTCCAGGCAGGAGGAGCGGCAGATTCTGGAGGCCATGGCCCGCACATCCGGCGCCCCGAGCGCCAGCCCCGTGGTGGAACCCCGGCAAATCCTGCGCGCCAGGGAGGTCATCAATGACATTTACATGGATGACAAGGTCAAGGATTACATCGTGGACCTGGTTTGTGCCACGCGCGATCCCGAGCAGTATAAAATAGCCATCAAGGATTTCATCCAACTGGGAGCCTCCCCCCGCGCCACCATCGCCCTGACCCTGGCTGCCAAAGCTCATGCCTTCCTGAAAGGCCGCGGTTACGTCACCCCGCAGGATGTCAAGAGCATTGGCATGGATGTGCTTCGTCACCGCGTGGCGATCACCTATGAAGCCGAGGCCGAGGAAAAAACCAGCGAGACCGTCATCCAGAAAATCTTCGATGAACTTCCCGTGCCCTGATCCGCTGGTGGCCGGGTGATGAAAACCCCGATTTCAAACCCGGGCTGCGGAGCCCCGGCAGAAGCAACTTGAAGGTTCCCGGGCAGGCCGCCCATAAATGCCATGATTCCACGCGAAATTCTTAAAAAAATCAGACAGATCGAGCTGCGCACCAACCGCATCGTCACCGAAACGCTCGCGGGCGCCTACCATTCTGTTTTCAAGGGACAGGGAATGAATTTCGACGAGGTTCGCGAGTATCAGCCCGGTGATGACGTCCGGGCTATAGACTGGAATGTCACCGCCCGGATGAATCATCCGTTCGTGAAAAAGTTTATTGAGGAACGGGAATTGACGCTGATGCTGGTTGTGGATGTGAGCGGATCCGGGTTGTTTGGGTCCCGGGATCAATCCAAGCGCGAACTTTCTGCGGAACTGGCCTCGGTGCTGGCATTCTCAGCCATCCGCAACAACGACAAGGTGGGGCTGCTGCTGTACAGCAACGAGGTGGAAACTTTCATCCCGCCAAGGAAAGGACGCAGCCATGTGTTGCGCGTGATCCGTGAGGTTCTTTATTTCGAACCGCAGAATCGTGGAACCAACCTGCCGAAGGCGCTGGAATTCATGGGACGGGTTTTGCCACACCGGTCCATCTGCGCGGTGATTTCCGATTTTATTTCACCGCATGGCAGCGTTGAACTCACCCGCCCGGAGCAAACGGCGCTTCGGATAGCCAATCGCCGGCACGACGTGGTGGCGATACAGATCACCGACCGCCACGAACTGGAATTGCCTGCCCTGGGGCGGCTTGTGCTGGAGGATGCGGAGACGGGCGAGATACTTGAAGTCAACACCGGGTCCGTGGACTGCCGAAATGCCTTTGCCCTGAGGCAGCAAAAGCAACTGGAGGACCTGGCCCGTCAATTGCGGGCGTCGGGAATTGATTCGCTGCAATTACGAACGGACGAGGCTTATGCGGCGGGGCTGGCCCGGTTTTTTGAAAACCGGCGGAGCAGGCGGCTGCGGCATTAACATGAAAACGCGCAAACCATTATCCGGGCTGCACACCAACTGGCAGAGCCTGTGCAACTGGCAGAGCCTGTGGAATGAGGCGCCCGCGCGCCGATCTGGATTTTAAAGCATGCCAACCAACACTCCAGCCGCCCTGGTGAATGATATACGGGACATCAAGCCGCCATTGGAAATATCCGATGGGTTTGCCTGGTGGGTCTGGGCGCTGGCAGCGGTTGCTGTCCTGGCCGGGCTTTGGCTTTACTTTTTCCTCCGCCGCCGGACAATGCCGCCGGCACCGCCGGCCGTGCCACCGCATACCCGGGCCTTGCTCCGATTGAAGGAGGCTTTGAATCAGATTGGCCAGCCGGAACCTTTTTGTGTTCTGGTCTCTTCCACCATCCGCATCTACCTGGAGGAACGATTTAATTTTCGGGCGCCAGAGCGCACCACCGAGGAATTCCTGCGTGAATTGCAGGAAACAAACCTGCTGGCGGGGGGACAAAAATCCAGCCTGGGCCGTTTTTTGGAAAGTTGTGACCTGGTCAAATTTGCCCGCTATGAACCTGCCGCATCGGAACTGCAGGATTTGCATCAATCCGCCGTAAAGTTGGTTGAGGAAACCACGCCCCCGGAAAACGACGGAATCCAGGACCCTTCATCCAGCACAACATCATGATTTTCGCCCACCCCGGCATTCTGTTTTTTCTGCTTCTCCTGCCCATCCTGGCATGGCTTAAGGGCAAGCGAGGATCTTCGCCGGCCTTTTTGTATTCGTCGGTGCGGCTTGTTTCCGGACTGGGGCGCTCCAACCAGTCCAGGGCGGGACGATGGCTGGCTGCGTTGCGCTGGCTGTCCCTGACCTTCTTCATCGTGGCCCTGGCCCAACCCCGGCTGCCGCACAGCCACACAGAAGTCAAGGCCAGCGGCATAGACATTGTTGTGGCGCTGGATTTGTCCGGGAGCATGACCACGCAGGATTACGAGGTGAATGGCCAGGCAGCCAGCCGGTTCCAAATGGCGAAATCGGTCCTGAAAAAATTTGTGACCGAACGACCCGACGACCGCATAGGCCTGGTGGTTTTTGCCGCCCAAGCCTTCATTGCCTCGCCGCTGACCCTGGACCACGACTACCTGCTGGACACCATTGAACGGCTCCAGATTGGAACCATTAATTCAGATGCCACCGCCATTGGTGACGGCATCATAACGGCGTTGAACCGGCTGCGTAATCTCCCGTCCAAGAGCCGGATCATTGTCCTGATGACGGATGGTGGAAACAACTCGGGAAAGACCGACCCCATCACTGCCACTGAGGCGGCCCAAACCCTGCATGTCAAAATCTACACCATTGGTCTGGGCAACCGGGAAATCGTCCAGCAGATGGGGCTTCCACCCGGTTTCCTGCCTGACGACGACACCCTCAAGCAAATCGCGCAAATGACAGGCGGGGTTTTTTATCAAGCCGACAACTCGGAAAAATTGAATTCCATTTACGACCAGATTGACCGCCTTGAAAAAACGGAGGCGGTAGCCAGCAAATACACACAGTACCAGGAATTGTTTTCGTGGTTTGCCGGGGGAGGGCTGCTGGCCCTGGCTCTCGAGGTCATCCTGGGCCATACCCTGTTGCGGAGACTTCCCTGACCCCCTCCCTTTATGCGATTTGCAAATCCCATTTGGTTGTGGCTTCTGCCGGTGGCGTCGGTGCTGTTGGTTCTTTTTTACTGGTGGAGCGAGCGCAAACGCCGGCGACTCCTGGCGCAATTCGTTGAATCCCGGCTGTTGGCCGGACTCACCGCAGGCATTTCCATCACCAGGCGCCGCTGGCGGTTTGGCTTGGTGATAGCCACCGTCGTTTGCATCCTTGTGGCGCTGGCCCAACCTGAACACGGCTACGACTTGGAGGAAGTGGATCAATTTGGATTGGACCTGGTCGTGGCGGTGGACACCTCCAAATCCATGCTCGCCACAGATATCGCGCCAAACCGCCTGGAAAGGGCCAAGCTGGCGGCATTGGAACTCATGCAACGTTCCGGGGCCGACCGGTTGGCCCTGGTGGCCTTTGCGGGTGAGGGGTTCCTGGAATGCCCGCTCACCACAGACAATTCAGTTTTCCAGCAAAGCGTGCAGGGCTTGGATGTCAATACCATCCCTGAGGGCGGAACCAGCCTGGCTTCTGCCATTCAAACGAGCCTTACCGCCTTCCGTGAAACCGGAAGGCACCGTGCCATGGTCCTTTTCACTGATGGAGAGGACAACGTGGATGCCAGCCAGGCAGTGGCTGCGGCACAGCAGGCGGCCAAGGCAGGCATGAAAATTTTTACCGTGGGCGTGGGCACCGCAGCAGGCGATCTCATCCGAATCACCGATTCCTCCGGCAACAGTGACTTTCTGCGGGATGACCATGGGAACGTCCTGAAGTCCCACCTGAATGAACCATTGCTCCAGGAGATCGCACGCATCAGCGGAGGATTCTACCTGCCTCTCCGGGGTGCAAACACCATGGACCTGCTTTACGACCATGGTTTATCCACCCTTCCTGCTTCAGAATCCAAATCCAAGCTCATCCGGCGTTACCACGAGCAATACCAATGGCCTTTGGGCCTGGCCGTTCTTTTATGGATTGTGGAATGGTTGTGGCCTGAGCGCCCGCGTGTGAAATTACATCCCGGCGTCAGGGCGGTTATTCCTTTGCTTTTGGGGTCGCTCCTTTTGTCCGGTTTTGAAACCCGTGCTGCCAACCCGTCACCCAGCAGCGCCATGATTTTATTTCGCCAGGGGAATTTCACCAATTCGCTTGATATCTACCAAAGCCTGGCCGATGTGCACACCAATGACTTAAGGTACGCATTCAACGCTGGCGCAGCGGCATACAAAGCCACCAATTTTGACCTGGCCATGACTGATTTTCAAATTGCCGCTGCCGCTCCCGACCTGCGTTTGCAACAAATGGCGCTTTATAACCTTGGCAACACAGAATACAGGATGGGCGAATCCCAATTTCAACCCACCGGCAACAGCTTGAATCAGGTTGAGGACTCTTGGAACAAGGCCCTAAAGTTCTACAAACAAGCATGGCAACTAAGCACCAACGACCCTGACACCTCCTACAACTTGCAATTTGTGCAAAATCAGTTGGCTCTTATCAAGGAATTGCAGGAGGCCATGCGCAGGGCAAAGCTGGAAGCGGATGAGGCGGTGCGGCGCAATGAATACCACCAGGCGCTCCAGATTCTGCGAAGCCTGAACAACCCCATTGCCAACAAGCGCTTTCAAGATTATGTCAAAAAGCTCGAAAATATTGATGCGATTCTCACTCCTGCTCATTCTTAGCCTTTGGGGATGCCTCAACTCCGAGGCACAATGGCTCACCGCCGATGATTTTTTCAACGACGGTGCCCATCTTTATCTTTCTAACAATATCCCCCAAGCACTCCGATCTGTTGAGACCGGTTTGAAGCAATATCCCGACGATGATCACCTTAAAAAACTCTACCAGTTGCTAAAGCAACAACAACAACAGCAACAGCAACAGCAACAACAACAGCAACAACAGCAACAACAACAGCAACAACAACAGCAACAACAGCAACAACAACAACAACAACAACAGCAACAACAACAACAACAACAGCAACAACAACAACAACAACAACAGCAACAACAACAACAACAACAGCAACAACAACAACAACAACAACAACAACAGCAACAACAACAACAACAACAACAACAACAACAACAACAGCAACAACAGCAACAGCAGCAGCAGCAAGCCTCAAAACAAAATACATCCGGTGCCAAATCTAAAAATGATCAGTCGGCATCCATGACACCTGAGGAGGCCAAGAGATTGTTGGACCAGCAAAAAAATGATGAGCAATTTCTTGTCATGCATCCGTCGCAAAAACCTCAAGACGATTCACATCCCATTAAAGATTGGTAGTCAAGGGTTTTAAGCCCTTGGAATGAAGCACGGATTGCGGTGCCTATCAAAACTTTGCAAAGCCGATTTGATATTAAAAAGGCAATTTGTTAGGATACCGTCATGGGAAGACAATGGTTGCACGCAAAACGGCTTGTGGCAGGTTTAAGAAAGGGTCGTGCCACGGGCAAATTGGTTCGCGAAATATCAGTGGCTGCAAAAATGGGGGGAGCTGATCCTTCCATGAATGCCCGGCTTTTCACGGCAGTTGAAAAGGCGAAAAAAGAGAGTGTCACCAAGGATGCCATCCAGCGCGCCATCAACAAGGGTGCCGGCATTGGTGATGAGAAGCTCGTGATGGAGCATATCGTTTTTGAAGGGCGAACTCCGCACAATGTTCCCGTGATTGTGGAGGTTTACACGGACAACGTGAACCGAACCGCGCCAGAAATCCGGGTCCTGTTCAAGAAAGGGCAGCTAGGCACCGCTGGAAGCAATAAATTTCTATTTGACCATGTCGGGCTGGTGGAGGCATACCATGCGGATCCTCAAACGGACCGGGAAGCCGCTGCCATTGAGGCTGGCGCCGACGAGGTGGAGGCCCTGAACCACAACCAAAACGATGACATTCCAGAAAACACATGCGGCGCCAAATTCATTTGCGACCGCACCAATGTCCATTCCGTCTCCCAATGGTTGTCGAAAAATGCCTGGACCGTTGTGACCAGTGAGATTGGGTATGTTCCCAAGCAGTTTCCCGAGTTGAATGAGACCCAACTCACCGAGGTCGGGGAATTTCTCCATGAATTGGACGAACATGACGATGTCCACCGGGTCTGGGCGGCATTAAAGTAGAACCTTCATTGCCGCAACAGGGAGTCATGCAGGCAAGCCAATCCGTGCTGCGGATAGGCCTGGTCCCGCGGGAATCCAACCTTCACGCTTCGCTGTCGGAATCTGTTTTGCGGTCCCATCCGCGTTTTTGCCGTTCCGGGAGGCTGGCATCCACCTTGGCATAGTACGTTTTCTCACCCAGCATTTTGTTGACGGCCACCTCCAGTTCCAGGGAGGGTGCGGTGGCAAAGCGTTCGTGGGTTTCCACAAATACCAATTCACCTCCAGGCATTCTGATGCATAGAAACACCGGACATTTGCCGGGGTTGGCTGCCAGCAGGGCCCGGAGATCTTCGAGCAGGGAATCGTTCAAATGGGCGGCATTGAGCCTAAGGTGGATTTGCCGGGTCAATTTTCTGGGAGCCTCCATCAGCGGCAGGATTTCCTGGGGAAACAATTTGGGCTTGTCCTCGGAAGTGCTCACCTCCCCGGTCACAAGGATCGCTTGATTGGTTTCCAGCAGGGGCCGGAATTTTTCATGATCATTCACCACCAGCACCTGGACCTGTCCCTGCAAATCCTCCAGGGTGACCATGGAATAGGGTTTGCCTGATTTTTTGGAGAAGCCATGTTGTGCAGCCGCCACAAGCCCTCCAATGCGGGTCATGCTGCGGTTGGGCATGCTGGCAAGCTTATCCGTGGTGGTCAGTGAATATTTCTCCAGGATGGGAACCAGGGGTGTGAGCGGGTGGCCGGTCACATAGAAGCCCAGCAGTTCCTTTTCATGCTTCAGGAGTTCGTGCTGGGGCCATTCCGGGAGAAGGTCCTCAGGCTCCCTGGATGCCGACGGTTTTTCCTCCATGACCCCGAACAGGGAGGACTGCCCCCGCTGGCGGTCTGTTTGAATGCTGGCAGCCCTGGCCACGGCATGCTCCACACGGGCAAACAGGCCGGCCCTGGTTTGGCCGAAACAGTCGCAGGCGCCCGCCTTGATCAATGCCTCGAGTGTCCTTTTGCCGGCCGAACGCCCGTCCACATTCTCGCACAATTCCGAAAGGTTCTTAAATCGTCCCACTTTTTCCCGCGCTTTGAGAATCGCCTCAACCGCCGCCTC
>JAKAFL010000067.1 GCA_021817945.1 bacterium
TCACTTGCCGCACTTTCCAGCCTTCGCCCAACGCCAATATCCGATGAAACACTTGTTCGGGAATCATAATTGCTTGACGATTTACCCCATCTATCCCAGTTTATCCACTAGAAACGTCGAAGAACCTGATTATCTTTAAGTATTGTTGTGCGGCTTTTGAAAGGGTGAATTTATCCCGCAACAAATTAAAGGCATTTGCGCCCATCTGGTTTAATTTGCCCGGATTGGTTTTCGCCTTCAAAAGCGCCGAACGTCCGCCTTCAACATCGCGATTATCAACAACAAAACCCATATCGTTATCCATAATCATCCGCGCCATTTCGCATTCGGGCGGGCATATCGCCAAAACAGGTCGTCCCGATGCCATTATTCCGAGCAATTTCGATGGGAAGCACACATTTTCCTGTCCTGGCATTTGGGCCACAACCCCAATATCCGCCATGGCAAGTGAATCGGGAAGCATTTTCTTTTCAACGTATCCCGAGGCAAAAACCGGCACCCCCGGATTTTTGCCCATCAGGTCCAGCACCAATTGTTTTTTTTGGCCGTCCCCAATGAATTGAAAAACAAACCCATCGTCTTTATTAAAAAGCCGCGCAATGTCCAGCAATGTTTCAATATCGTGAAATCTTCCATGATTTCCGGAATATTGAACGACAAAAAGGTTTTGGAAGCCAAGCCTGGCGGCTTCCTTGGATTCCGTTTTAGGCATTGGCGAAATCAACCGGTCATCCGCCCAAACGTGAATGATGTGTGTTTTATTTCTTGCGGATTCCTCCTGTTTTGTTCCAAGCAAATTTGCATTTTTCAGCGCCCCTGTCAGCATGTCCCTGCTCAGCACAATGGAATAAGCCGCGCGCTGGTACCACAAATGATTCATCCTTCGCCAGGTTTTTGCAATGAAACCGTCGGGTTTGATAAAATTCAGCAATTAAGCCTGCTCCGGCATGATATCAAATAAAATCACCCCAAATGTCTGGTTGCGAATCAGATTGAAGAGCCAGCCTGTCAGTGGCAAATAGGGCGGGTTTGTAAGCAAAAGGAGTTGTGATTTGGAATATTTAAAGAGAATTTCGAGATTAGCGGAGATGAAAAATGTGCATAAATTCAAAAGTTTTCCAATAAATACAGTTTTTGGCAGCCTTGTTGACCAAATCCTTACGATTCTGATTCCCTTGTAGTTTATTTCTTTTGGCGCTTTTTTTGACCCAGCGAGGAGCGTGGGTTGGGATGCGATGACCGTGATGTTTAATCCTGAGGCGGACAGCTCCTCAACCAACTCCGTTAAAGTCTGCCCCGTGCTAATCAATTCAGGATAAAAAACCTGACATACAATGACCAAATCCGGCTTGTTTCTCTCAATGGGCATATTTCATTTTTTCAAATCGCAAGACCCCGCACATTAAAGCCTATTTCCATCTTTGCTTCAAGGGCTGGCAAGGATTTCCCCCGCAAATCATTCCATCTGGAATTGATTTGGTTACAACGCTCCCGGCAATGATTACGGAATCCGTTCCAATTGTTGTCCCCGGCGATACAAAAACCTGGGCGCCAACCCATGCTCCGCTTTTGATGGTGATCGGCTGGCTTTTGTAAGCCATATCCTCACTCCGATAATCATGATTTCCCGTGCAAATAAACGCGCGTTGGGAAATGCAGCAATGCGATCCAATTGTCACTTTCTCCAAATTTAAAATAAAAACTTCTTCTCCAATCCATGTGTGGTCTCCTATTTCCAACTTCCAAGGCATATAAAAATTGACCCTTGGCTTGATGACCACCCCTTTCCCCACTGAAGCCCCAAAAAACCTTAAGATGGCGCATTTGAACCTCGATGGATAGGGAAGCGGGCTCAACATGAAAAGGCACTTGGCCAGGTACCAAACGGCCTCCACGGGTTTGGACCGTCCGCGGTCCAAACCTTTCTTGACGTCAAACAAATCATTTCTGACCCGGGTTTCAGGCATCATCAGCAGTAGGCCGCACAGGCATGTTGGAGTGTCTGGATCACGGCGGTCCAAGTATAGCGGGTTTCCACCAGACGGCGACCTTTTTGCCCTCTTTCATGGCGCTCCACCGCACCTGATTCCATGGCGGTTTCCAAGGCCGATTTCAGCGATTCCATCGTGGCCTCGCATTCCCATCCAGATTGCACCTCGGTAATTTCCGGGAAATTGCATGCGTGAGTCGCCACCACGGGAAGTCCGCAGGCCATGGCCTCGAGCACGCTCATGGAGAAGCCTTCGGAGTACGATGGCAGCACAAATAAATCGGCGGAATGCAGCAAACTTGTTTTAACATCACCCGAAACGGGTCCGGTGAAAACCAGTTGGTTCATTATTCCCAGCGCTTCGGCCTGGCGCCGGATCACGGACTCATGGCCCAGTTCATCTGGTCCTGCAATGACCACATGCCAGTCGCGCGATGCCGATCCAAGCTCCGAAAAGGCTTTTATCAAAAGGTCCAGTCCTTTTTTGGGATGGATTCGGCCCAGAAATAGCAATCGAAATTCCGATTTGGCGCAGTCCTTGTCCAAGCCCGGAATGGGTGCAGGCTGGGAAGATGGGATTTCAAAATCGGCAAGGTTCAATCCATTGGGCGCCACCACAACCGGCTGCTTCAAGCCGCGGCCCCTGATCTGGTCTGCCTCCTTCAGCGTGAGGGCGCGCCACAGCCGCACGGTTTTAAAATTGGCGTTTTCAAACACCACGTGGACCAGGCGTTTCTTCCATTGTGAACGGGCCAGAATGTAGGGCTCAAACATCCCATGCACATGGTAAACCAATGGCTTGCGTTGACGGCGGCATTCCCTGCCGAAAATATAATTCGTTCCCACATACAGCCCATGGCCGTGCACAATCTCAGATTCTCTAACCAGCCCGGGCGCCTCCCGGAGAAGACCCGGCGAAAAGTAGAGGGCATTGGGTCCGACCCGGCGGTATTCCCGAATTGCCTTTGAATTCTGTTGCGGCTTTCCCCCATGGGTGGCACAGAGCACTGACGGAATTTTTTCAACGCACATCTGCCGATGCAACCCTAGCGCGCTGGAGCCAAGGCCGCCGCCTTGGAGTGGCTCCAAGGATTGGGTGAAATGCAGGTGCCTCATGGTTTTTACGGATGCCTGACCGTTCCCGCGGGTTCGCCGACTTTTTCAAAAACCCCGGAAGGCACCCCCAGCGCCGCTCGTGCGGAGGCCAGCGCGTTCCGGGCGAAAACCCCGCAAGACACGCTCTCCACAATTTGACGTCCAGCCTGACCCATGGTTAGCCTTAGGTCCGGGTCCGAAGCCAGCCGCGCCAGGATTTTTTTTAATCCGGAGGCCGACCCTGGCGGAAATACAAAGCCATTCGTCCTCATGCCTGCCATGACCGAATCCGGGTGGGATTTTAAATCAGATTTATTCAGGACCGGCAATAAATCCTCCGCGCACCCCACCACGTCACTGACTACCACGGGGAGTTTGCAGGCCATGGCTTCATTCACCACCAACCCCCATTCCTCCCAGGCGCTGGGCAGCACAAAAGCCTCTGCCAGGGCATAAAAAACCGGGTTTTCCTCAATTTGCCTGAAGCCATAAAAATGAACCCCAGGTTGTTCTGCCACGGTTTCAGGCGCCTGGCTTTGGCCTGTCGCGCCCGCATGGTCATAGATCGGCAGATGGTATTTGCGACAGAGTGCTTTCAATGGGACTTCCTCCTCACCAGACCCCACCATAACAAGGTGAACCGGTTCAGGTGGCCTGCCCGCGCGCCATTCACCATAGGCCTCGATCAATGTGGACAGGTTCTTCTTAGCCACAAAACGCCCAAGGCTGAGGAAATAACGTTCCGGAAGGGAAAACCGGACGCGCCACGATGCAGAGGCGGCCCTGATACCATCACTTTTTTCAGAAAAAAAATCATTATCCACCGCATCATACCCGGTGAATATTTTTTCAGGAGGCATGCCCAGGGATTCAAAGTATCGCTTTTGAGGCTGCCCCCCCACCAAGCCGGCGTCAAAGGCGCGCACCAGCCGTGATTTCACCAAAGCCGATATCCCTCTAGTCCTCGCCGTCCCGGCATGGCTTTCATTCATCATCACCGTGGAGATTCCCAGGGTCTTGGCCGCCAGAAATGCAGCCAGGGATTGCTTGGGCGCGTAACTGGGCAAAATGCAAACATCCAGTTTCAGCCGGCTGAAAACGCGGCGTGCCGCCAAAAACACGGCCCGGAAAGAAAGGCGCTCTGCCACGGCCCCGGGGCAAAGCGTTGCCAATTCAAAGGGCGCATTGCGCGTCCATGCATAATCCGCCGTCTGGCTACCCATTTCCAAGGCATGAACGTTCCAGCCTCCCTCCAAGGCGGCCTGCCTGCGCAGCGCCTCGACACGGGCAAAATGATACGGCCCGTATTGGGCCCATAATACGCCAAGATTCCGCGTGGTCATGGCCAGATTTTTTGCGGGAACGCCTACTGAATACTTTCCTGCCTTGCGCCAGGTTGAATTACCCGGATGCGTGTGCCTGCCGGGAGCTGCACGGTGTACCCGGGCAGAAAACTTCCCGCCATCATCCACGTCATCCCCATCCAAATAAACACAGGGGTAAAATTGAACAGCATGAATTTTGCAATGGATATACCGCCATCCCGGTACCATTGTGGAATAATGGCCACAAGTATCAGGTAAAGAATGCAGCCGGTGGCATTGTCGGAATTCATCCAAAATTTACGGTGCGCCAGCCCCAGCAATCCCCCAACAAGGGTCAATTCCAGGATCACACCCACCCAACCGCCGCTAATCCACCCATCCCCGGCAAGGCTCGCGGTCAATCCCAAGAAATTGGCGTATCTGGTAAAATTGATGGTGCGGACAGGAGACCCCACCGGTTTGCCTTTCCACAATATTCGGGGGATGGGTTCCGTGAAAAGCTGCACGTATTGTGCACCAAAACTGTAAGTCTCCGTCTTAAAAGGCACGTCCCAAATGATATAGGATAAAAAATCAAAGTTCGCAAAATCCGGCCCATCAAATTGAACCTTTAGCTTATCCTTAAGGGTCATTCCTGCTTGAAAAGAAGTCACTTGTGCGTCCTCGCCGGTGATCCATGATTTCACCAGGTCGCGGTTGTGTCCAATCACATTAAAAAGCAGAATAATCGGGATCGCCGCCAGAATGGACCATAGCGGCAGCCATTTGCGGCGGTTGCGCCAGCAATAGGCCATCACCACCAGAAGGAAAAACAGCAGGATGGTCCAGCGCGACCACCCAAACCAGCTTCGGTAGGCCACATAGAGCAATGCTGGAAAAATATTGAGCCAGTGAAACCGTGTCACCAACATCCAGATGACCAGGAGCGGCATGATGAAATCCTGGGCTTCATTAATGTAGCCCGTGGAATTGGTCATGATGTAAATGCCATTCACCCGGTCGCCTTCCAACCCGTTGCGGGTGGCGTAAATGGAATAGGCCATCAATGGGATCAGCAGGAGCGTGGTCGCCAGCAGCGCGCGCTTTTGGGGCAGTGTGAAAGAGGGGGGCTCCAGTTGGGTGAACTGGGTTTTAACCCGGCCCATCATCAGGCATGCGCCTACCAGGCAAATCATGGCCAGTGAACTGACAGCCAGCGTGCGAATAAAAACCTCCTCCGACGGTTTGAACCCCATGTATTCCCACATTGAATTAAAGCCAAAGTAATAAACCAGAATGGGGCGGAGCACAAAGACCAGGCCATGAAAAGCCAGGTAAACCATGGCGGGATGGAAAACGCTGGCCTGCCTGCTCCACATGAAAATCCCAATGGCAAGCAGCCACACCAATACCTGGCCCATGAGCGCTACATCAATCATTTTATTTTTATATTTGCCTTGTTTGCCAAAAGCAATCCGCGACCAGTTTTAAAACATTTTGTCGATCTTATTTTATCCAATTCAATCCTGCTATTTCATCGAAACAAGTCAAATTAATTAAATCTAAAAAGACGCCATGTAAATCACCATAAAACCGGGGCTCCCTTCGTCAGCAAATTGGTAAGGATGAAATTTTGAACCATTTTGGAATAATAGGCATGGCCCAAGGCATTGGGGTGCGGCCCATTGCCGCTCCAAAACACTGGCGCATTCCCGGAGCCTGGAACGGCGAAATTTCCTGTGATCCATGCTGAATCCGCCGAGTAATCCGGGCAAATAACAGGCAAACCATAAACAGCAGCAGCATTGCTGATGATGATGTTGGCATTGGTTTCGTCCGAAGGATTGGACATATCGCCCCAAGATGCTATGACCAGTTGTTTGCAATTTGGCAGGAGAGATTTAAGAGTGCCGTAACAGTTGGTGGCTGCTTCAAAAAGTCCATTGGTTGGATCATTAATTCCACCGGCCCAAATTACGAATTGCGGATTTTCAGGAACAATAGTGTTGGTGAGGCGCTGGATGAAGGGTACTCCATAAATAGTTGTCCCGTTTATATTTGTTTCAATATATCCCGTCCCACCCTCACCTTGGGATAAAATGTTGATCCCAAAAGGGAGCAAGGTATCCTGAATCTGCCCCGGCCAAAGCTGATGTCCACTATAGCCAGCAGCCCCGCCGGTGATGCTGTCGCCGATGGCAAAACCTTTTAGAGTGGGCTGGGCAACCGGAACAAAATTGTTTGTGACTGGAACAAACAAACCCACAACGGTCCCTTGCTGCATTTCGAATGAGAAGGTGTGGAAGCCAACATTAGGCCAAGTGAAAGTGTAAAACATCTGGTCCCCTGCGGCGGGCAAATGTTGGTAGAAAGACCAGTTCTGGGGAGTTCCGGGAACGGAGTCTGCAATGTAAAAAAACCCTCCATCTTGCATCCAAAGACCTAATTTATTTCCAAAGATTTTGAGATTAAACCGCAAGGAAGGAGTCATTGCAGGAATTCCAACGCTGTAGGTTGTCGTGTAACAATCGACACCTGGCATGTATCCAAACGCCAAATAATTTGTTGGCAAACCGCAGTAAAGAGAAACAAAACTAGAATTTGTAATGCCATGAGGATCACCAGCGGTGTTTTGACTTTCCAACAGTCCAAACCAATTTGTTGAAACATAAAAAGGATTGGAACCGTTAGTCTGGACCGTAAAAAGAACGTCATTTTGTGGAACCCATTGGCCCACTAAGGCTGAACTGGCTAAAATATTGGTTAAACCGGCGCCGTTTCCGGCCAGAAGCGCCGACAAACTCAACCCTGTTGTCGAATTGGTGATTAAGGAGGATGGAATCTGACTCAGATTCAAAGTTCCGCTGAGCTGGCTTGAAGGCAGAACCCCAACCAGGTTGCTGGCCCTCCCTGCAAATTGCGCATAGGGAACCGCCATGATTTGCTGAAGGGGTTGCAATAGGGCAAAGCTGCCTGTCCCATTTGTCCTGACTCCGATTTGCAACCACCTGCTGTCACCTTCAAAAATATTTCCAAAATCAAGCGCGGTTTGAAAATAGCCATTGGTCAAGTATGTGTCCAAGTTTGTCAAAACAGGGCTTACCTGGTTTCCGTTGGTGGCCGCATCAAAAACCGCGAATTGCAGGTCATAAAATCCATTGGCCGCCTGGCCTCCATCATTCAGCCGACCTTGATATAAAAAGGCCGTTCCCTGCGCTAACATGCTGGAACCCAAAAATCCTTCCCCCAAAAAAATCAATGTGAAGAACCAAATCCCGGTAAACAGCCTGACTCCAATTGTGTCAAATGAAAAAGACAAACAGCTTTCCAAAACCACCTTCATTTTTGGATTCCTGGCCAATCTTATAATCGCAGAACAATTCATTTTTTCCTCGATCACGACAAACTGATTTACCACATTTTTATATATTCCAACATTTTATTCCCTGGAGCTTGCCGGAAAATCTCCAGAACAATTTTTTGTCAACCGTTTTGAGTAGAGGTATTAATCCTAGGCATTTGACCAAAAATGCCAACTCACCCACTGAAGACCTCCCGTTCAAGCCGTTCCAAATTCGCCAGCAGCGCGGCCTCGGTAAACTGTCTGGATTTCTCCAAGGCCGCCCGGCTGTGACTGGCCAGCAATTCCCGGTTTGCCGCGTATTTTTGAATGGTGCCAGCAATGGCATTGGCATCCCGGGGGGGAATCAAAAAACCATCCGCGCCGTCCGTCACCACATCCCCGCAACAGGGGGTGGCCACCACAGGCAAACCGTAACTCATTGCCTCAATTTGAGTTATGGCAAATCCGTCTGACAATGTGGGCAAAATGAAGACATCAGCCTGACGGTACCATCCGGCAATCTCATCCCGAGTGGCTCGCCCGTGGTATCGCACATGAGGTGGCAATGTTCCCCATGCTCCAGGCAGTAATCCCATGGTCCCCACAATATCGAGGCTCACTTTTTCCGGATCCAAAAGCGAGAAGGCTTTGAGGAGGTAGTGGATGCCTTTTCGTAGGATGACCTGCCCCAGGAATAACACGCGCAGTGGGCCTGAATCCTTCCTTGCCGATTTGTTGAGTCCAGGTGCGGCTGGATCTCCTTCATAACAAAGGGGCATCACAAAAATCTTTTCTTCAGGAACCCCTTGGTTGACCAGGGCTTTCCGGCAGAACGAGGAATTGACCACCACCTTGTCTGCACAATCCCATTCTCTCCGGTTTTTCTCGAAGTAACCCTTGGGTGCCGGGGCTGGCTTGCCCGCCCATTCTGGATGCCGCTCCATTTCCTCGTTTACCAATTGAACCTCCCATTCGCCGGGGTCTATCTGGTCCACGATGGTGCGGACTCCACGTTTTTTCTCCATTTCCATCGTTTCCAAACTGGCGTAGGAATAGCCGAAAAACAGGTCATGATCGGGTAACTTCAATCGCCCTGCAGCCATCGCAAATAATCGGTTGGTTTGTTCAAATGCCTCATAGGTCATTTTTTTCGCCATGTTCGCCTTGATTTGACGTTTCCAAAGAAGGCTCCGAAGTGGAAAGGAATGCACCAATTCAGAGGGGAGTTTTTCAGAGCGGGCTGCGAGCGCCGCACGACTTTGCATGGCCACCAACTTTTTCAAGAATGGATTTTCAGGCGCGTACCAATCCGTCACCAAAGCCTTCAGGCAGCCTGCCTTGTGCAATGCATTGGGTATGGCATAATGCTCCCGCCATCCGATTTGGCTGCAAATCCACGTTTTACGCATGGCGTAAAGAATGGCCTGTTTTCATCTTTTTTTCACGCATTTTCAACACTTCTTTTTGAAACTGGAAAACGAAATATAAAAGGCCAATCTGCCCCAATCTACTTGAGAGTCCAAAATCAGGGCTGCGCCTTGAGGTTGCTGGGCGGCATCAAACCATAAAAATAACCGCTGGCAGGAAAATAATCGTAATTGGTGATGCTGGAAAGGATGGATGGTCCCTGCACGGATAAAACCTGCGCTCCGTTGCGATGCAAAGTGAAGACTTGCGGACCAGGCGAAAAGGGAGTCCTGATTTGTTGCAGCCCGGCTCCCAAGGAATAGTTAAATTTATTTGTGCCCGTCATCACCGTCAAATCTGCCGGAGCTTTCAACAAAAGTGTGTTATAAATCACATCCGCCACATCGCCATGGAAGCTGGTCACCGGCACATCGGTGGATGAAGACGCCACGAGGTTTGTGGAGTGTGTCCGGTAAAAATAAAACAGGGCGTCCTGGTTTATGGGCGGCTCGACCCCGGTTTTATACCAGGCAATATACCGTTTCATCAGTTCCAGATACCCGGCATGGGAATAGCGGTGGGGCGTGCTGAACTGCGGCTCATACTGCCCGGGGTCGTTCACCGGGGAAACATACGTGCTCTCGATGTAGTCATTCCAAGTGACAATTTCCACCCAGTCCGGCTGGTTGGCTATGATGGAGCGCCATTCCAAGTCCATTCCTTCCCCGCCATCCGTTTCAAAATAGCGTCTTCCTATTGAATATTGAAGACACCCCCAATAGTGCGGGGAGGTTCCAGCCATAAAGATTTTACCCTCACTATGGACGACCGATGTGTAATTGGAATCACTATCCGCCACTTGAAAAGGCACTCCGGCTGCTCCGAACAAAAAAAGCCCGTCCAAAAGATTGGTGTACGTTTGCAAAAGATCAAATCCCTGAGAGTAGCTTGGCATTTCGGATCCCGGTGTGGGCCAAAAAAAAGGTATGAAAAACACCCCGATGCCCCGCTGTTTCAATGGCGTCAGGACCCCGTTCTGCCAATCCACGTTGTTTTGGCCAAAGGTTGAAACCACCACATTGGTCCCCAACAAAAAGGTGTTGGTGTAGGGCGCATAATTGGCGACCAATTGGACAATGTCGGCGGCATTGGTGATTTCAATCGAGAAGAAGAGCTTGAACCCCGTGCCCAGCGCCTGGGCGGCAGAATAAATATAAGCCACATTTTTGTTATAATAAATCTGGGTGGGATCATCGTAAGCCCCCAAGTCCAGCGCAAAACCGTCAATGCCTGCGGCCTGGGCATCCTGTATGTCATGCTCGAACCCCTGCACGCTGGCGCCGTAAGTGGGGTTGCACACCATGTAATGGGCAAAAACATAGTGCGGAGGGGCTGCAATACCCGGCTCCCCGACCCAGCAAATCCCGGCCAGCCAAAACAAACGATTCAAGAATT
Organism: bacterium; assembly: GCA_021817945.1. Classification (GTDB taxonomy): domain Bacteria; phylum Verrucomicrobiota; class Verrucomicrobiia; order Limisphaerales; family UBA11358; genus UBA11358. The sequence continues at coordinate 10,595 of JAKAFL010000067.1, forward strand.
TGATGAAACGACAATTCTTCATTGTTCAAGCGGTTGGCAGCATTTTTCAAACCATTCTGGCGCCTGCCATCCAGCATTTCCTCCAAAAAATTTCCCAACACCCTGACGCACAAGGAGTGAGCGTCATTTAACCCGAAAAACGCAATTCAAAAGGCCAATCTGCCCCAATCTACTGGGCACAAACTCTTTGGAAAAATCTCACCAGACCGCTTCGGGTATGGTTTCGATCTTTCCAAACAGTTTCCGCTCCAGCATCTTGCCGCATCTTGACCTTTTCCATTTCGCTTTTCGGGTTTAAACAAAGACTTACAGTCGAACTAAGAAACCTTTGCCAGCGCTTTTCTTGGGGTAAAACCCCGCATGTCCTGATGCCCGGCCAGATCATCAGGCCTTGCCCGGTTCATGATAATGTTTACGTTACGCGCCTTGCGTTGGTAAAGCATGTCCAAGGCCTGGCGCACATGCCTTGACCGGGTGAAAAACGGGCGGGTGATCAATACCACCGTGTCCGCATGGGGTACCAGCATGGCAGCATCATCGCTGGCTAGAACTGGTGGACCATCTAAAATCACAAAATCATAATTTTGGCGCAATAGGGATAAGAGTTCGGCCAGTTTCGGCCGCAAAAACAACCCTTCTGACTGGGCATTGTGAGTGCCGGCTGGCATAAAAAACAACCCCTCACAACCCGTGGGATAAATCACCTGGTCCATTCCATTGCTGCCTCTCAGGTAATCCAAAACTCCGGGCTGGTTTTTCTGCCCCATCAATTGTTGAAGCCCGCCGCCTTGGTCATCTGCATCCACCAAAGCCACGCGCAAACCGCTGCGAGCGAGCAACCGGGCCAGGTTCGCCGCCACCGTGGTTTTTCCCTCCCCGGAAGTGGAGCTGGTGACAAGCAGGATTTGGGACCTGGATTCCGTCCCGGACAACAGCAGCGCTGAACGCAGATGCCGGTAGGATTCCAAGTAAGCCACCCGGGGATCCACCTCTGCCAGCAAGGCTTGTGCTGGCTGCCGCCTTGGAACCTTGATTTGGGGCACCAACCCCAAAAGCGTCTCGCCAAACTGGTCCGTGATATCGTGAAACGACACAAAACGGTCATCCAGCATATACCAGATGTAAACAATGCCCAAACCCATGAACAGGCCGAAAATGACAGCCAAGGCAATTCGGATGGGAAGATGCCTCTTTTCGGGCTGGGGTGCGGTGGCGGCTTGAAGCACGGAGATACCCTCCTGCTGCACATTTTTGTTCAAATCCACACTCTGCAGGGTTCCCAATAAATGATCGTAATAGCCCTGCTCACGGGCCACATTGAGCTTGAGGGTTTCATTTCTGACAAGCCTGTCATTGTCTTCCCTCACCTTTGCCTCAAGCGGCGGAATGGCTGCCTGAACGGCCGTTATCCGGTTTTCCAAGTCGGTCAACATGGCCGCTCGCTCCGAGCGGTCCTGGTCGGCGAGGATTCCAATGGTTTCCTGCAAATGGGCCACCTGCTTGTCGTAACTTTCCTGCCCCACGTAACGAATGGTCTCCTCCGGGTTGGCCAGCAATTGCGCCAGTTGCACGCGCGTGGCATTCAGGGATGCATCCGTCGCCGCCTCCACCGCATTGGTCGTGGGCGGCGGCAGTGTCAGCGTGGCCAAACTCATGGCATTGCTGCCGGAGGCGCCCGCCTTTGCGCTGGCACCCGCATGAACCCCATTGGTGGACGTTGCGCGTTCGGCGGTTTGGGCCGTTTCCGAATCAATCTCATCCCGCAGTAAACGGGCTTCCAAGTTGAATTGCGATAATTGCAGGTTGAGCTGCGAAAGGTATTCCCCAGCGCTCTTGCTCTCCTCCTCCAGCACCGCCACGTTGTTGCTGCGTTGGAAATCCGCCAGACGATCCTCCTCCGCCTGCAACTCCGCAGCACGCGAGGAAAGCTCATCCCGCAGGGAATCCAGCACATCCTGCGAGGTGGAAATATGAGTCGCCTTTTTATAGGCAAGATACCCGTCCACCAGGTATTGCAAATAATGCTGGGTCACATCCGGGTCCGGCCCGGTGGCCTCCAGCACCAGGATGGAGGTTTTTAAAGGTTGCGCCACATCTATCTTGTAGGGGTTTATTTCGCCCAACGGCACCTGAATACCCGCCTTTTGCATCGCGCCCAATTGAATGGGATCGCTCTTCAACAGCTCAACCTGGGTGCCAAAATAGGTCTGGTCTTCGTCGGAAAAAAAGTTCTCAGCCGGATCCAACCTGACGCTATTCACCAGATACATTTGGGCAATGGAATTAAACTGGGGTGTGCGAACGGTCTCATAGCCCACCACCAAAATCACAGCCAGCGCCAGGCACAACAGCACCATCCACCATCTTTCGCGCAAATAGGATAAATAGCGGCGCTTGGGAACCATCATGGTCAATCGGTAAGCCGCCTCCGGGCCGGTGCCGGAAGCTTGCGACGGTAGAATTATTGTTTTATCGGTCACAATCAATGGGGGGTCGGTGTTTTGCCTGGTTTTCTCTGATTAGAACAAGCTGCCGCACTTGACCGTTGTATGCCATTGCACGCAAGAGTCAAACATTTAATGCCTTAGATGTTCCACTTTAGCAGACAAACCGACCCTTCGGGAACGGTTTGCCGCCAATCTGTTTGCCAAAATCTCAGTCCTGTTTTCATCCCGGTACAGCACTTTGCAAACCAATCGTTTAGAATTTGGTTTGAAATGGTTTCCGCTTCTCCATGGCTTTATCGTCAGGTTTGGTGGGTTCTTGAAGGAAATGGTGGATGGCCAGTGAAACTTGGGAACAAAATGGGCAGCATTTCAAGCACAAGTCGTTTTTATTCAATTATATAGCAAAAAAATCGCCTGGCTAAATCAACGTCATAAACCCAGTTTCCCACATCGGGCAAAAAAAAACCAAACCGGCTTGAACCGATTTGGGTTTGAGGGAAAGGGAAAAATCAAATCCTTGATTTGCGGGAGCCTTTCAAAAGAACGTAGGCCAGAACGCCCATCCCAGCGATCATGGAGCCTGGCTCAGGAACCACAACCATGGAAGGCTTGACTGAAACGTCCCCCGCCAAATCGGTTGAGGAAACCGAGGGAGCGGCTTGGGCAGCCGATACGGTTGGCGCATCGCTGGGCGTGATATCCACTGCAGCCTTGGCACTGTATCCCGCTGCAAACGAGCACAATGCAAATCCCAACACGACCGCAACAAGCTTTTTAGAGGTCTGAATCTTCATACAAATTTACGACTTAAATGGTTTATTCTAATTTAAAATCCCGCACCTACGCCAAACAGAATAACCGAAGCCAGTCGAATGTGCAATACAAAAATTGGACAATTTGTTACACTATTTGGACACGAATTGGAACTGTCCTCAATTTCCTGCTTGCGCAAATTGGTTTAAATCCAATTATGCCTTTCTCTTTTAAATTGACATTTGATTTAGGTCCAATGGTTTATCAGCAAACCGATCGGTTTTTAATTCAATTGAACTTTTTCGATTTGCCTAAATGGCTTCCTTTTACGAACCATTTTCGCAATGCGACCGTCAGTGGAATGAACCTCACCGCTTCACTTTTTTGGAATTTAACGACAATCATTGATGTCAATGAGCCAAAATTTTTGAAGTTTTAATTTTGGTTTACAATTCGCCACCCAATTGGCCTATATTTGCGCAATGCAACGCGCCGCACGCTGGCTTGTATCGTATTCTCCAGGTCCGGTTCGCCGCCTTTGGCTTCGCATCCGCTCTTCGCCTATTGGACATCGTGTTGTAAAAGGCGCCTT
>JAKAFL010000016.1 GCA_021817945.1 bacterium
TGAGCAGTCTCTGTTTCCGAAAGCTCAGCGCCACCCCTCCCCGGCCCTCCCCATCAATGGGATTGATGGAGAGGGAGAAAAAGACGGTGGGTTCAATAGGGTTTTAAACCATTTCGAAGGTCGAAGGAAATCGCCATTTCAAGCGCACGCAACAGCCCTGCGCCTCTGGTTTCCTCGCCCCGCCAGCGGAGCGCGAGGAGAGGATTAAGGAGAGGGGGGATCGCAAATAGCCAGCGCGATAAATGAGCAGTCTCTGTTTCCGAAAGCTCAGCGCCACCCCTCCCCGGCCCTCCCCATCAATGGGATTGATGGAGAGGGAGAAAAAGACGGTGGGTTCAATAGGGTTTTAAACCATTTCGAAGGTCGAAGGTAATCGCCATTTCAAGCGCACGCAACAGTCCTGCGCCTCTGGTTTCCTCGCCCCGCCAGCGGAGCGCGAGGAGAGGATTAAGGAGAGGGGGGATCGCAAACAGCCAGCGCGATAAATGAGCAATTTCATTTCCAAAAGCTCGGCGCCATCCATGGAGATTGATTTGGAGGGAAAGCGGAGCAGTTGGTTTGTGGAGGTTTATAAAAATTCAAACGCGGAGGCTGTGGGTGACTCTCCCAAAAACTGAGACGCGCCGAGGTATTTCAGCCTTTTGAATTCCTGTTGTAAACAGCTCGGTTTTTGGATAGGGTGCCCGGCGAAAGGTCCAAGCCTTCTGACCTGGGATTTGGAAACAAGGTGCGATGCCCGGGGTCAGGTGTGGGACGGCATAAACGGTTTTTGCCTGCACAAGGGCGCCCGGCGAATCACTAAATCCATCGTAGTCAGGCGCCTCGCGGCATAACCCATGTCTTGAGCTTGGATCTGCGATGCTTTTGGGAACAGGTGCTTCCAATAGGGGCAAAAAAGATGCCAAACGAGATGGCAGGCGGCGGATCAAACAATATGAACAAAAGTTTGAAGGCGGAAATAGATCATTTAACCGGCAAGCTGGATAAAATCATAGTGGAGCAGGCGGGCATGTCGGTGTTCCGCTGCCTGGACACGGTTCGAAAACTTTCCAAAAACGCGCGCCATCGCGGCAGCGAGGCAAGCCGGCTGGCCAAGCTGGGCATCCTGAACCGGCTGGACATGAAAAAAGCCTGCCAGGTGGCGCATGCCTTCAGCTTGTTCTTTCAACTCGTGAACCTGTGCGAGGAAAGGGCGCGTGAAAGGCAGCTCCGAACCAGAAAAATGATGCCCATGTCGCTGCCTCATTTGTTTTCCGAATTGAAACTGGCCGGCGTGACCGAGCGCCAATTGCAAGCCTGCCTGGATGACATTGAAATCGAGCCGGTGCTGACCGCTCACCCCACCGAGGCCAACCGGAGGGCGGTTTTGAACCAGCTCGCCCGGCTTCATTCCCACTGGGAGGATCCAGGGGAGGTTTTGGAAGCCCTTTGGCAGACGCAGGAAATCAGGGAGCAAAAAATCGGCCCGCTACAGGAGGTGGACAGCGCCTTGTACTACTTTAACCGGACGATTTTCACCACGGTGGCGGATTTTTATGAGACGTTTGACCGCGACCTGGCCAGGCATTATCCCGGGGTGAAAAGGCAGCGGGCATTCCTGACCTTTGCCAGTTGGGCGGGCGGCGACAGGGATGGCAATCCATTTGTCACGCCGGACATCAGCTTCACCACCGTCAAGCGGCATCACGATGCGGCTCTGGCTTTTTATGAACGGGAATTCGCTGCGCTGGCCCAGGAGATCACCCATGCGGATGCCAACGAATTGGTGACCGTTCCCCACAGCCAGGCACAACTTGGCAACCGTTATCAGCCTTACGAGGTGTTTCGGGAAAAAATTGGGATGGTGCGTCAGAAATTGGGCGAGAAAAAACTGGACGTGGCCGAGCTGGTGTCCGTGCTGGAGGAGGTTCGGGCCGGTTTATTGAAGCAGAAAGCCACCCGGGCTGCCAATGGGCGGGTGAAACGGCTGCTCCACCAGGCCAGCACCTTTGGGTCCCACCTGGCTGAACTGGATTTCCGGGACCATAGCGGCAAGCTCGATCAGGCGCCTGCGGAATTGATGGAGGAATTGCAAGCCATCAAGCTGATTCAAAAAAATCATGGCACGCAGGCGGCCAGCCGCTTCATCCTGAGCATGACCCGGAATGCCAGCGACATCCTGCGTGTGTTTCAGCTTTGCCAGTTGGCGGGGTTGTATGCCATTGATTTGGTGCCGCTCTTCGAGACCATCCACGACTTGGAACACTCTGCCAGGGTTTTGGGTGAATTGTGGGCGGATGTGGAGTACCGCCGGCATCTCAAGCAGCGTGGATGGATTCAGGAGGTGATGGTGGGATATTCGGATTCCAACAAGGATGGCGGGTACCTGGCGGCAAACTGGTACTTGTACCGCGCGCAAAAGGAAATGTCACGGGTGGCGGATGAATGCGGAATCAAGCTCCGGTTTTTTCATGGCAAAGGAGGCACCATTGACCGTGGTGGAGGCTCCAGCTACCGCAGCCTCAGGGCGCAGCCCCATGCCGCGCACGGCGGCAGAATCCGCATCACGGAGCAGGGCGAAGTCATATCCCTGAAATACTCCAATCCCGTCATCGCGCGGCGGAACCTGGAGCAGCTCGCCTCGGCGGTGATTGCCGCCCAATGCCTGCCCAAGCCTGAAAGCGCCGAATGGCCCCAATGGGAGGCCTTTGCCGACACACTGGCCCGGTTTTCTTGCAGCCATTATCAAAAGCTCGTTTATGAAACGCCTGACTTTGCGGAGTATTTCTGGCAGGCCACGCCGATTGACCTGATTGACCAAATGCGCCTGGGTTCGCGGCCCTCGCGCCGCAGCGCCAATGCGGACATCCGGCAACTGCGGGCCATACCCTGGGTCTTTTCTTGGACCCAGTCCCGGCACATGATCTCCGCATGGTATGGCGTGGGCCACGCCTTCCAAAGATTTGCAAATGAACACACCGATGGCTTGGATTCTCTGCGGCGCATGTACCGCCGATGGCCCTTTTTTCGGAATCTTCTCGATAACGCGGAGGTTTCCCTGGCCAAGACAGACTTGGGTATTGCACGGCAGTATGCGGGTTTGGTGGAGAATCTGGAGGTTCGCAAAAGGATTTTTGGCCTGATCGAGGAGGAATACAACTTGTCGGTGCAAATGGTCCTGGCCATCAACGGACGCAAGGAGTTGCTGGAAAATCAACCCATTCTGGCCCAATCCATTCGGCTGCGGAATCCCTACGTGGACCCGCTTAATTACATGCAGATACGGTTTTTATCAGTTTGGCGCAAGGCCGGTGAGGGTCATCGCACCGAGCAGTTGCGCCGATTGCTGGCGCTGACCATCAAGGGCGTGGCCTCCGGAATGAAAAGCACCGGTTAGGTCCTCCGGTCTCAAGCCAGTGAACGTTTCCTCTTTTTAACCCGAAAAACGAAATTCAAAAGGCGAATCTGCACCAATCTATCGGGCGCAAACTCTATGGAAAAATCTCACCAGACCGCTTCAGGTATGGTTTCGATTTTTCCAAGGAGTTTCCGCTCCAGGATATTGCCGAATCTTGACCTTTTCCATTCCGCTTTTCAGGTTTAATCATGTATTTCAACGCCGGATTATACCGGGATATTGCTTGCTGGTTGAATGAAAAGAGTGCCTCCGTAATGACGGGATACTAATAACAACGGCTCTTGTTATTTTCAGGCAGACTTTTATATTTCTCTCATGATCAAGTACCACGTGCAAGTGGTTGTATTGTCGGTCTCGGCAATTTTTTCCAGCATCAGCGCATGGTCCCAAGGTTCCCCCGCTTCATGGGCAGACATCCGTATGGCGGCTGAATCCGGGGACGTCGCCGCACAAATAAAACTGGCTAATCAATATATTTTGCACGGGGATTTGGTGAAGGGCGAAGCTTGGATGCGCAAAGCCGCCAAGACAGGGAGTGACACGGCCCAATTTCAATTGGGCAACCTGCTTTTGCGCCGAGCCCGGGCCTTTGGAAACCGGGATCCCGATGAAAAAGCCATGTTGGGATCCGAGGCGATTGCCTTGATTGAGATGTCCGCCAAGCAGGGCAATTCCGGGGCGGAGGTTGCCCTGGCATCGGCGTGCCTGGGAGGAGATTTTACCAAGGTTGATGCCGAGGCCGCTTATGAGTGGGCTGATCTAGCCAGCCATGCGCCCGCCTCCGACCCTGCCCACAGCAGCGGCATCACCATTCGCGACTCGGCAGTGCTGCAAATGACCACGGACCAGATCAAGGAAGCCCGGCTCTGGGTGGCCCATTTCAAACCAGTTAAAGCAGCCAAGGGATCGCAACCGGCCATGCCTTTGCCGGCTTGGGCCCGTCATCTTCAACTTTCTGGACTGAGCGGTTCACCATCCCAACCCCTGGCCATAATCAATAATCAAACTTTTGGCGTGGGTGATTCCCTTCCCATCCAGTTAAAGGACCGGACCGTTCAGGTGCAATGCTTGAAAATCAATGCTCAATCCGTCCTGTTACAAGTTCAGGGTTTGGATAACCCGGTGGAACTCACCCTGACCCCTCCCTGATCCGGGGAGGTGGTCCGGCGCGGTTCAGGCTGGGCACATCATTGATTTCAATGTCGTGCGGGAGGGCATGATCGGCAAGGACAGCCTGGCCAGACCAAACTTGGCGCGAGGTCCATTCTGTTCGGGAGCCCTTCCAGAATGGATTGTCAGGTGATAGCCCGAGTGGCAGCAAGACCGTGGCGGTCAAATAGAGGCTGCCGGTGGATATGTAGGTTTCTGCCAGCGTTGGTTGATGGCCATAAAGCCCCACTTGAAGCCATCCAGCATCATTAAATGTTCCGGGCGCGTTGAAGACCCGCTTCATCACAGCGGTCAGCGCGCTTCGCACCTGCGCGGGTTGCAGCGGGGGTGGCAGGTCTCCCCGTAATGCCGTTTGGGCCAGGCAATGAAACACTCCCAGCCGGTAGGTGATGGACCGGCCAAAACATGGAAAGGTGGCGTCTGGGGCTATCAATCGTTCTTGAATCACCGCAAAACGTCGCGCCCTGTTTGTTTCCATTTCCAGTAAGGAGGAAAAACGGGCGTCTGTCCGGGTCAAATGACTCAGGATCTCCAAGAGCATGGGGTGGATGACAAAACTGTTGTAATAGTCCCAATGAAAAAGCGGGCCATCTCCGTAAACCCCGTCACCTTTGTACCATTGCAACATGTGTCGGAGGCACTCTTCCAAGCGCGGTTCAAGGGTGGGCTGGCCAAAAATCATTAACGCCGTTTCAATCATAGCTGGAAACAAAACCCAGTTGCTGGATTTGGGAATGGCAATCGTCCGGGTGGATTCCAGCGCTTGGATTATTTGTCTTTGAACTGCCTGTGGCAAAGGGTGCCACAAAGCATCAGGAGCTCGCAAAAGGCCCAAAGCCAGAAATGCCGCGTCCACTAACGGCTGAGATCCCCGGGTGAAATTCATGAAATCCGGGGATTGCGGATTTGTTGCGGAATCCAGGGATTTTTGGGCCAGGGCAAGCATGGAAAGGCGAACCTTATCCTCGGATGGGTCCGTGCCAGTGGCTCCCAGCCAGGGAGCGATGCCGGCCAGCAGGCGGCCAAACGCCTCAAGATAAGTGTAATGAATCCGGTCCAAAGGATGGGCCGCCTCCACGGGCATGGTTTTGGCCATTTCTCCAGCGGCAAGGCGGCTTAAAACCGGGGTGGCCAGTTTGACCGCATGGTTTATCCAAACCACCCGGTCGGATTCTTCCGTGGCTTGCCCTGGGGGTTGGTCTGGTTCTTCCGCCCTGCCAGTTTGGGCGCCAACCAGGCCGGCAGCTCCCAGCAAGGTCAGATTTTTAAAAAAGGCGCGACGATTTTCCATATTGGGTGAAGCCAACATGGAAACCCATTGGTTCAATTTGCCGGGGTGCCATGACAGTCAAGGAGTGTGTGGCCTGGTCCGGACACGGATCACATAGGGGCCATTGCTGACAGGTTGGTTTTGCCAGGTTCCACCGGAGGTTGAGGCGTAATTGCCCAGTGCACCAAAGCCGATCCAGGCCGGGTAGGGGCAAAAAGACCATCCCACCTTGGCATTGTCCGAGGGAGTGGTTGGGGCGAGTTCCACGTAATAGGTTCCGGGAGGGAGGGTCATGGGGGTGTTTGGAATGAACGCTGCTGTTTGCTGCCCTGTCACCAACGCGGAGCCTATGGTGCCCAATGGGTTGGAAGGGTTGCCGTTGGCTCCTGCCGTCCACAGGCTGGCTGTGATATTCCCAGGCAGGTTGGTGGCGATTAGATCGGCGTCCACTTCCAACAGGTCAAAGACTCCATTTGTATTGATGAATTCCTGCGCCAGCAAAAAATCGGAGTTGTTATTATCCGTCCCGATTGGGCCGTCCCAGCTTCCAATCGTCTGGGTGGTGTTGTCCGCAACTAATCCTTGTCTCAGGCGAAAAAATGCCTGCGAACCCGGCGTGGAAGCCGTCACGCTGTTTGTTCCGAGCTGGTCGGTTGGCAAACTTGACATAGGAACCCATGTGCCGGGAGACAGGTTTGTGGTTTCATCCGGCACAAATCCATAAAGTAATGCAGGCCAAGCCAGTGTGATTTGCTGGTTTTGGAGTTGGACACCCAGGTTGGCAGGGATGGGCGAAGCCGTTACGCTCATTTGCTGGGGATAATTGGTGATGGAATTATTCTCCCAATAACCGGGAGAGTCGTCTGCAATGCTCCCCAACAACCCGGTTCCAGACCACAGAAGGTTGTTTGCATAGGACCAGTCCACCGCACCGCTGTCAGCCGGGGTGGCTGGTGCCGTCACCACATAATAGGCACCTGGATTCAAGACAATGTTTGTAAACGGTGAAAAATTCACCAAGCCCGAAGTGGCCACAAAATTGGTTCCAACCATGGCCAACAGGTTGAAGGGGTTATTATTGGCATCGGTGTTCCAGATGGAAACGGTGATGTTTGCGCCCCCCGAACTGGAAATCAACAGGAGCGTGACTTCATTAAGAAGGTATGGATTCGGTCCGGGAGGAATCAGAAATTCCTGGCCTATCCGGAAATCATTTGAGTTGGCATCGCTGCCAATGGGGCCGTAATAGTTACGGGTGGGTTGCGTTAGATTGTTCACGATCACGTCGGAGCGGGCGACTCCGGGGAGCACTAACATGAGCGTTGCCAGTATTAAACGGACCAGGACGGGGTGTTTCATGGAATTAAAAGGAACCAAAATCTCCGCCTGGCTTGTGGGCGGAAAAAGCCTGGAATTTGTTCTGCGACAAAGGTTTCACAAGCCTGGCTGAACCGTTTCAAGAACATGGGCACATATTTAAGCATGCGCAATATGCCATACAGGCAGGATGAATTCAAGAATGGAGCGGGAACTGCGGGGGTTTTTGACCCCACATCCCAAGGTGGCAACGATGGAATTATCGCAGGCGCAATTTTGCAAAAAGGGCAACCTTGAAGAAATCCAGGAGGATGAAATAAGCCAGCGCCGCCAGCGCCACCCAAGCCAGGAAACGACAGGGCAGGGCGGTGACAAGCCAGCCCTGCCAGCAGATCAACGTCGTAAAGCCAAGACCCAGGATGGAACTCCAGAGCATGAACCGGCCGGGCATGGAATGCCAGCAATGCAACCTTTCCCGAAGGAGGTAAACCCCGGCTTGTGAGGTGATGATGGTGGTAAAAAAGGTGAGCGCCTGAAGGTGCAGCATGTCGAGTTTGAGCAGGTAATGGCCCCACATGAAAATGCCTAGGGAAAAAATCAGCCTGCCCAAAGCCAGTGCCACTCCCGCTCCCAGGATTTTTCGCGAATGCCATTCATTGGGCATGGGCGAAACTTCCATGCTATCGGTGGAAATGGCCATGGTCAGAAAATCATTCAAAAAAAGAACCAGAACCATCAGCATGGGCGTGAGCGGCTTGTGGCCGGTCAGCAAAAACCCCACCACCAACAGGGCCATCATCTCCATTTTTTTGGTCAGGGTGTTCAGGGTGTAGGTCATGATGCGTTGAAACACGCACCGGCTGGTGGTGATTGCGGCGGAAACTCCGCCAAGTCCCGGCTGGGTCAGCACCATGGCCGCCGCCGCCTTGGCCACATCCGTGGCGTTTGCCACCGCTATTCCGGCTTCCGCCTGGCGCAGGGCAGGCGCGTCGTTGACTCCGTCACCACTCATGCCCACCACCGCCCCCTTCCGCTGAAAGGCCCGGACCAGCTTGTACTTGTCCTCTGGCAAAACCTCGGCAAAAACCTGATAGCTGCTCGCGGCTTTTTCCCAATCCAATCCAGATAATTTCGGGCAAAGGGTGGGCGGAATGCCCGTCTGGTTTGCCACGCTACGCGCCGTCAGGGCATTGTCCCCTGTGATCATCACCACACGCACCCCGGCGTTTTGAATGGTTTCCACCACCTGCCTGGAATCTTCCCGCACCGCGTCTTCCATTCCCAAAAGGCCAAGCCATTGCCAGCGTGTTCCATCGCCCTGGGCCACCCCCAGCACGCGCTGGCCTTTGGCAATGATTCCCTCCGCAGGGCCTTTCCATGCCGCCTCAACGATCCCCGCCCGGGCAGACACCACCGCCGGCGCCCCTTTCAAATACGCGCGGGTTTCCCCGGCGGAGGTTTGATAGGCCGCCTCAGAACACTTGGTGGCCGGATCAAATGGCTTGAATTGAGTTCGCGTCAATCCCGTGCCTGATGCTGCCTCAGGAGCAGCCAGGGCCAGGATGGCGCCCTCCACGGGATCCATGCCGGAGGGATCACTGGCCAGCGCGGCGGCACGCACCAAAGCCTTTTCTTGTCCGATCTCGGCTGGCAACACCGTTTTGACCGTGGCCTGGTTCTTGGTCAGTGTGCCGGTTTTATCCGAACACAAAACGGTCATGGATGCGATGTCATGCAACGCGCTGAGCCGGGTGATCAGCACGGCGTTTTTGGATAGCTCCACCGAACCCAGAGCCGCCGCCAGCGTGAATGTGGCCGGCAAAGCCACTGGTATGGACGCCAAAAGAATGGTGAGCAGCAGCGGAACGATGTAGGCAATGGTCATTCCATGCCAATGCGCGTAGGCCAGCACCAGCATCACCATTCCGGCATTCACAACCAGAAGGTTTCTCACTATCCCGGTGATCTCCACCTCCTGCCGGTTGACGGTGTGTGCGGTGCGGACCAGTTCCGCGGTTTTTCCAAAAAACGTGGACGTCCCAATGGCAGTCACCCGGCCATCCGCCTCGCCTCTTCGAACCATCGCTCCCGCGAACGCTGTGCCTCCGGCTTCCACGGCCACCGTATCGGACTCCCCGGTCAGCGCAGATTGGTCCAATTGGAGAGTTCCCAAGGTCAACAGGACATCCGCAGGCACGATTGCCCCCTGCCGAAGGTGTATGACATCGCCCGGCACCAATTTTTCAGCCGGAAGGTCCATCCATCGGGAATCCCTTCGCACATGCGCCTTTACCTGTAATTGGCGTCGAAGCAGGGCAAGTGCCTTGCGCGCCTTGCCTTCCTGAACATAGCTGAGGACGGCATTCATCACCAGCAGACCTCCAATGACGCCCGCCTCCAAGCGTTCTCCCAGGCATAGCTGCAAAAAAACCGAGGCTTCAAGCAGCCAGGGAATCGGAGCCCAAAAACGCCTTAAAAATTCCCGCCAAGGCTGGTGCTTTTCCTCCTTCACGGCATTGATGCCGTGTTTGCGCCGCAACTCCTGCACTTCCGCTGCGGATAATCCGGGGTCGCCTGCTTCAGGTTTCATTCTGATGATTGGAGCGGTTCACTCGGGGGGATTCTGCCGCAAACGGATAAATTCGGCAATCACGGCCCGTTCCGCCTCGACCCAAATTTCAAGGGCTGTGTCCGCAGGCTCTCCTTTTTTAACCCATAAATCATGCGCGCTGGACTGGACGAGGCGATGAATCGCCAGATGTTCCCAGGCATTTAAGGACGGCTCCGCTTGCCGGGTGGGGCGCGGTTTTTGAATTCTTGTTTTCATGGCGCTTGATGTTTTGCATGCGTCCCCGGTCGGATGCCGGCTCAGCAAGCTTTTGGTAAATTGGTTGAATTGCTTCATCATGTTTGTATTTCCAGTGAAACCGGTTGAGATTAGCAGCGCATGAATGCAACATTAAAAAGCGCATGAATCTCCGGGTGTTTCAAAAACCGCAATGGAGGGTCGGTCGGGAGAGGATGATTTTCCTGCCCATTTTTTGATTTTACCCGTATTTTGTGCCCGTGAAGCCTGCAACCCTGCACTCGTGCTTACTAACCGGCGACCAAGCCCTGGCGCTTGAAGCCGCATTGAAAGAACGTCATTGGCAGCCGCATGTCGTGCCGCATGCCCGGTTTGCATTTCATTCGCCCAAAACCAACGTGGTTTTTTATCAATCCGGCAAGCTGGTGGTGCAGGGCAAGGGAACGGCTGAATTCGTGGAGTTCCTCCTGGAACCGGAAATCCTGCGTCGCGCCACCGTGGGCTATGAGTCCATCCTCAATCCAGAACTGCTCCTGCCGCGAATTGGCGTGGATGAAAGCGGCAAGGGCGATTTTTTTGGGCCGCTCAGCATTGCTGGTGTTTACGTCAACCAAAACGTGTTGAAGTCATGGGAAAACCTTGGGGTGAAGGATTCCAAAAATATTTCCAGCGACCGGCGGATAGCCGAGTTGGCGGCCAAAATTCGTGAAACCCCCGGCTGCGTGGTCAATGTGGTTCCCATTGGCAATCAAGCCTACAACCGCCTTTATGAAAGCATGGGATCAGTGAACCGCATCCTGGCATGGGGCCATGCACGCGTGATCGAAAATTTGATGGAAATGCGTTACAAGATGGATCCTCCACCCGTGAAGGCCATCAGTGACCAGTTTGCGTCCAGCAAGAGCGTGGTGGAAAAAGCCCTGATGAAGGGAGGCAGGCAGATTGAATTGGTGCAAAGGCACAAGGCCGAGTCTGACATGGCCGTGGCTGCCGCCTCCATTCTGGCCCGGGACGAATTTGTCCGGGGAATCAGCCGCATCGAGGCGCAGTTTGGCATGAAATTTCCCAAGGGCGCCTCCTCCGCCGTGGACGCCGCAGCCCGGGAGTTTGTCCGGCAATTTGGGGCAGGCCAGTTGGGCATGGTGTCCAAACTCCATTTTCGCACCGCCTTCAGGGCCCAGGATCTTCCTGAACCACCCAAAAAAACCTGGAGCAGCGGGCGTAAATCCCAAGAGCCGAAATAGTGGGTTGGGATATCCCATTCCCGCATTCCGGGCAATGGTTTTCTCGGTGAAATGGTTCAAACACCGCCTTCAATTGATCCTGTTTTTCCCCTGACCATCAGTTCGATGAATGGGGAGGCCGGCGAGGAGTCCCTCGCCCGCGTAGATCCAATTTGGGCGGTTGTTCCGGCCCGGAGGTTTAGACTTTTTGCAGCACTTTTTCCAGGACGGATTCCACCGTTACAGATTCCATGATCCTGATGAGTTGTTCGCGGCTGCCTTTGATGGGGCCTCCATCGTATCGGTAGAAATCCAGGCCTTTGCCATTGACCATGGGGTTGGGGATGACCGTGCAATCCGGCCCAAGAGGCCAATTGGTGACATTGAGTGTGGGTGCCTCGATCACCATTTGGTTGGAGATTTTCATGGCGGCGGCGAGGTGCATCAGGGCGGTGTCCACGCTGAGAAAGGCATGGCAATGACGGATCAAGGCTGCGGCCAGCCTCAGGTCAGGGGTTTTGACCTCATGCGTGTTTGCGGGGTCGGCCTGTTCGAGCAGTTTGGCATGTGCGGAAGCCTCTTCAGGTCCCCCAAAAAGGAGAATTTGGAGTTCAGGCCGCAAGTGGTTCAATTTTTTGACCAATTCAATGAAATGATTCAAAGGCCATCGTTTGAGAGGCAGGTTTTTTGTGCCTCCAGATCCGACATGCATGCCAAGCAGGACCTTGCCGTTCCACTTATTTCTTGCAATGTAATCGGATGCCCACGCTTCATCGGAGGGGCTGAGGAAAACTTCCATTTCATGGCGGGCCAGCTTGGGGGAGGCACCAATCAGTGAAAGCAAATCAAGGTTGTTATCAATGGAATGCCTGGAATAATCCTGTTTCAAATTGCGGTTGCAAAGGAAACGGTCCCAAAGGCGGATGCGGTCATAGAAGTGGCTGACCCGCACGCGTGCGCCAATCATCCATGCTGCGGCGCGGTAAACGGCGCGGCTCTGCGGATGGGTGTTTACGGACAAGTCATATTCCTCGTCGCGAAGCTTTTCCAAAAAGGCCAGGGCCTCCCATTTTCCGCAACGCATCAGGTTTTTGTAGTGAATGTGCTGGATGTGGGGATTGTTTTTGAGCAAGTCCCTGGCTCCCGCCTCTTTGGTGAGCACATCAATCCGCGCGTTGGAAAAATTGGCGCGCAATTCATGAATCAAGGGTGTGGCCAGCAGGGTGTCGCCAATGCCAGCGAGGGAAATGACCAGAATTTTCACAGGCCCATGATGGTCTTGAGCAATTTGGTGGTGGATTTGCCGGGCACGAAAGGGATCAGGACGATTTTTCCACCTGCGGATTCAACGGCGCGGCGTTCTTCCTGGTTCAAAGTTTCCAATGTGTAATCACCGCCTTTCACATAGACATCGGGCTGCGCAGCGCGGAGGAAATGGGTGGCGGAAGGTTCCTCAAAGATGGCCACGGCGCCAACACTTGCCAGCGCTGCCAGCACAGAGGCGCGATCTTCCTGTGTGTTAACTGGGCGGCCCGGACCCTTGAGGGCGCCCACGGCTGCATCACCGTTTACCCCCACCAGCAGAAGATCACCCATCTGGCGCGCCTTTTCCAGATACGTGACATGCCCCAGGTGCAAAATGTCAAAACAACCGTTTGTCACCACCAATTTGAGGCCTTGTTTGCGGAGATCGTTCCGCCATGAAGCCACTTTTTCCAATGGCAGGATTTTATCCAAAAAATTCACCCGCACAGTCTGCCGTTGCGCAGGCGCTTCGCCAACAGGAAAACGCAGGACATGCGCGTGCGGTTGCGGGTTTTGTCTGAAACCGATATAAGCGGGACACTGGAAGATGGTGAAAAGCCTTGAACCAATGGGCACCGGGCAAGCCGCAAAAAGGCGATTAAAATTCCCAGTGAATCCTCGCGGAAAATACGGAAACAGGTCCGCGCGCCCTGTTGAAGGCCGGGTTGTTGATGAATTGGTAATCCAGCATGGCGTGCAAGCTGCTCCAAATGGAGCAATCATAATAGGTTTCCATGGACTGTTCCCATCCATAGTTCAGGGCCCCGTCACCGGCCAGAATGCCGGTGCCTCCCGCAGCCAGGAATTCCTCGTGAACATGGGAAAGGCCATTAAACGAGCCTGCCAGGCCGTAGGTGTCCTCTGGCCGCCTCCAAATGGCGCCTTTCACGCTCAAGCCAGCGGTGACGCTCCGGTCCACGTCGGAAAAAACCCAAGATTCGCTGCTTCCATCACTCCATCCCACCCTGGAAAAGACACCCACGTTAGTGCAGATTTCCTGTTCAAAGTTCAAGCCAAACCCGTATTTTAAGCGGTAAGCCCGGGTGGCGACGATGTCTGCTGGCTGACCCGAAGTCAATGCAGCCTCGGTGGCTTGCCCGTAACTGCCCATGTGGGCGCGGTTTAAAAAAGCCAGAAACCGGATGGCACCGGGGTGGTTGTTCCAGGTAAAACGACGTTCCAATTCCGTGACCATGCCCCAAGCCGCCAGGTAGTGCATATCCTCGGCCATTCCATTCGATACCCTGGGCATTTGAAACCAGCCGTACCGAGCGGTCCATGAGGGCTGGTTCAGTTCAAAACTTGCCCCGGTGGTATATCCCAGGCTGTCCCCGGGGTAATCCCAGGATTCATTCGCCAGGTATGCCCAACTGAGAAACTGGGTGCGTGGATCGTTGGCGTAGCTGTTGTTGTCGAAAATATCCTTCACGCTGTAGCGGCCCAGGGTGATGGTGATTCGGGAAATATCCTCGCGCCCCGCGAGGTCCAGTTGATCATCGGCCACGCTTTCCTGGTCGCCGCCCAGGCCGATGACTTGGCGATAAAAAATCCGCGCCAGATTCACCTCGGGGGTCTGGGTTCCAGATCGAAAAGCCTCGCCGTTTGGAAACGCTTCCGCGCCCACCGTGGAACTCAGCCCGTACCCCTGCCACATCAGGCCATCCACATGCAATTCGGCGCCCTGCCATAATTTAATTCCTGCAAACAAATCCATGGAGACTGTTTCCTTGAATTCGCCATGACTGTCCAAGCTGTTGGGGCCGGAGTATTGCGCAGGAAATGACGGATCGGTCTGACCTACGACCGTGTTCTGAAAGTGCAGGTTCCAGTCGGTGCCCTTTGACTCTTTCGCCCAATTCAAAAAGGAGGCAGGCACAGAGTTGGTGGAACCATTGTCCACCGCCCCGAACAGGGGAATCGGACCCATGCATGCGATCAAGCAGGCGATTCTTTTCATGAATGCAACTCGAGGAAGCCTTGAAAAGTCGTGAAATTGTGATGGGGCAGGGGCGTTAGAGCCAGTTTCTGCGGACCATCCACATTTTGATGAGTTGTGTCAGCCCCACATAAAGGAGAAGGGTGCCAAACAAAATGGGCCAGAACTGCCAGGCCAGCGGCACGAAGCCCAATGGCGCTGCCAGGGGTGAAAAGGGCAAAAGCGCGCCGATGACCATGATTAAAATACTTGTCATGGTGAGCTGCCAGCTTGCGCGGGATTGTAGAAACGGAATCTGGTTGGTGCGGATCACATGGATGATCAGGGTCTGGGTCATGATGGACTCCACGAACCAGCCCGTGTTGAAGAGCGCGGCAGCGTAGGAATGGTCCGGGTCGGTGACGTGGGCGAAACGCGAGGCGATCTCGGGTGGCGGTGTCGGGCCGGACTGGCTGCATTTGAAATAAAACCACATCACGCAAAATGTGGTATAATCGAAAATGGAGCTGATGGGGCCGATGAACAGGATGAATTTGGTGATTTCCCCCATGTTCCAAGGGCGCGGGCGCGCAATATACTGCGCTGCCACATTGTCCGTGGGTATGGGGACCTGGGAACAATCGTAGAGAAGGTTGTTGGTGAGGATTTGAAGCGGTTGCATGGGCAAAAAGGGAAACCATGCGCTGGCCCCAAGAACACTGAACATGTTCCCAAAATTGGAACTGGCCCCCATGCGAATGTATTTCAAAATGTTGGCAAACACCTTGCGCCCCTCCAAAACACCCTCCTCCAGCACCATCAGACTTTTTTCCAGCAGGATCATGTCGGCGGATTCCTTGGCTATGTCCACGGCGGTGTCCACCGAAATGCCCACGTCCGCAGCCCTCAGTGCGGGGGCATCATTGATGCCATCCCCCATGAAGCCCACCACGTGGCCCTTGGCTTGCAATGCCTGGACCACCCGCTTTTTGTGGACTGGAGATAGCCTGGCATAGACATCCGTGGTGTCAATGACTGCGGAAAGCTGCGCATCCGACATTTTTTCCACCTCACTGCCCAGGAGTATGTGATCGGCCTGAATGCCCACCTCGCTGCAAACCTTGCGGGTGACCAGGTCATTGTCGCCGGTCAGAACCTTTACGGTCACACCATGCTGGCGTAATGCGGCAATGGCAGTCTTGGCGGTGTCCTTGGGTGGGTCCAAAAAGGCCAGGTAGCCCGTAAGAACAAGGTTCTCCTCGTCGGCCTTGGAATACGCCGGCTTTGCCTCCACCTTTTTGCTGGCAATGGCAAGCACCCGAAACCCGTCCTCGCTGAGGGAATTCACCTGTTCAATCAGGTTTCCCACCAGGATTGGCTCCATGGCAAAAACCTCTCCTGCGCTTTCAAAATGGGTGCATTTTTTGAAAACAGATTCCGGGGCGCCCTTGGTCAGAAGCTGCCGGCTGCCGTCTCCGTTCTCCACCACCACCGACATCATCCGGCGCGAAAAATCAAAGGGTATTTCATCCACCTTGCTGATTTTTTCAACGGACAATTCGCGGTGAAGCTCGGTGTATTTCAGGACAGCCCGGTCCAGCACGTTTTTGAGCCCGGTCTGGAAATGGCTGATCAGGTAGGCATCGCGAAGGACCTCCTCGCTCTCGTTTTTAAAAACATCACAGTGAATTTCCAGAATCACGTGATCAATGGTCAGGGTCCCGGTTTTGTCCGTGCAAAGGACGTTCATGGCACCGAAGTTTTGGATGGAGTTGAGTTTTTTAACGATCACCTTCTTCCGCGACATGGCCAGGGCTCCCTTGGAGAGGCACACCGAGACGATCATGGGCAGCATTTCCGGAGTTAGACCCACGGCCACGGCCAAGGCAAACAGGAAGGTGTCCTTGCCCCAACTACTTTTGAAGCAGCCATTGATTAAAAAGACTGCGGGCGACATGACCGCCATGAAGCAGATCATCAGCCAGGTGAATTTTTTGACTCCTTTGTCAAAAGCGGTTTCAACCTGCTGGCCGGTGAGGCTGCTGGCCATTTTGCCAAAATAGGTTTGCGCTCCGGTGGCCACGATCACCGCCGTGGCCGTGCCGCTCTCCACGCTCGTGCCCAAAAAACAAAGATTTTGACGTTCAATGATCGAAACGTCCCTGCGGGCGTCGCTGGCGTCGCTTTTTTCAACCGGCAGCGATTCTCCCGTCAAGGTGGCTTGAATCACAAACAAGTCTTTGGAGGAAATCAGCCGGACATCCCCGGGTATCATGTCGCCTGCTGAAAGTTTGACAACATCACCGGGCACGAGGTCCTTGAGGGGGATTTCCGCAATCTGTCCATCCCTCCAGACGGAGGCGGTGACCTTGATCATGGCCTTGAGCTTGGCGGCGGCGTTATCCGCCTTGGTTTCCTGGACAAACCTCAAGGTTACCCCCAGCAGGACCATGGCGACCATCACCCAGCCGCCCACCATGTCGCTGGGGCCTTGTGCCGTGGCAAACGTGATAATTGCCAGGATGGAGAGCAGGATGACCAACGGATTGCGCACCGCGACCCAAAGCCGGCCCAGCCAGTCATGCTTTTTCTCCTGAGCCACCTCGTTGAATCCGTGCAGGTCCAGTCTGCGTGCCGCCTCGGATGAAGATAGACCTGTGCCTTGGGATTCCAACCGTTTGAGCGCTTCTGCGGAATCCACCATCGCGGATTCACGCAGCAGGTCCGTGAGTTGTGATCCTGCGGCCTGGTGGGTGGAGGGCATAAAAGTTGACTAGGGCAGTGGATTGCGGATGGCTTGGAGCAGGGCGGGGGCGTCTGGCGCCTGGAGCAGCGTTTTGCGAAATGCTTCGCCGGAAAACATTTTGGCTATGCCGCTCACCGTGTTCAGGTGCTGCTGGAATTGTTTTTGAGGCACCAGCAGCAGCACCACCAGGCTCACCGGTTGCCCGTCGGCGGAGTCAAACTCCACTCCTTTGAGGGATCGTCCAAAGGCCCCGGTGATCTCTGTCACCAAATCCGTGGAGGCATGCGGAATGCCCACGCCATGGCCAATGCCCGTGCTCATGGAGTTTTCCCGCTTTCGGATCGCACCAATAATGCCGTCCCGGTAATCCGCCTTGATTTTACCGGTGGACTTTAGGACATCCACCAGTTCTTCAATCGCTTCCCAGCGATTGCCAGCCTTAAGCGATGGAATCACCTGGGATTCGGATAGAAGACTGCCTAAGTTTGTGCTCATAAATCTACGAATCTTGTAACGAATTCAAATTGGGGCTGGAAAAATCATGAATATTATCCATGAAAACAATTCCTGAAAACCCGCCGCCCGGCAGGTAACGCCAAAACATGATTCCAGCCGGTTTAAATTGGCCACAGTGAGGGCACTTTGCAACCTTTATTCCCTGCATTTCCTTTAAGCAGAAGAAATTTTACAAAAAAGACACGTGAACTTGCGACGCGGCAAATTTTGAGTTGCGTTTTTTCCGCCTGGCCTTTGCAGCAGCAGTCCCTTGGCACGCCAAAGCATGCTTTTGGTTCCGCCCCATTTTTCGCCCCATTTTTGTTGGGTGCTGGTATTTCCCGGGCGGGCGCATGGCATTTACGAATAGAATTCCCGAATTGCCTTGTCGGCTAAACCTGCTATACATGCAATCAATGGATTTCGACCGGGTGAGTGCTGTTTGAGCCTGATTGTCTTGGGTGGAAACCATCACCCAGGCCAACAAGGTGGATGGTCGGGCGGTTCAACGAAATGTTTCATGTCGGGGTGTGTGGTTCATGAGGACGAGCATTTGCTGGTGGTGAACAAACCTGCCGGATGGAACACCCATGCCCCTGCGCCGGATGCCGGTGAGGGTATTTATGACTGGTTGCGATCCCGCGAAGAGCGCTGGGCGGACTTATCCATTCTCCACCGCTTGGACAAGGATACCAGTGGCATCCTGGTTTTTGGCAAATCCACGCTGGCCAACCAGTCGCTGACCGCCCAGTTTGCCACCCGCCAAATCCGCAAATCCTACCTTCTTCTTACAGACCGCCAACCGCCATCGGCTGCAATTGTCATCCGTTCCCGGTTGCGCAGGGTGAGGGATGCCCGTGCCAGCCATGCCGATGGGGTGGAGGCGGAAACCTGTTTTGAGCCCCTCTCCCTATCCTCGGAGATTTCCAAGCCCGCGCGGAGTCATCTCCTCCGCGCATTGCCCCGAACGGGTCGGACTCATCAAATTCGTGTTCATGCCTCTGAAAATGGCTTTCCCATCCTGGGAGACACACTTTACGGCGGCACGCCTGCCCCCCGCCTTTATTTGCACGCAGAAGAATTGCAATTCATGCATCCAGGAACCCAAAAAGCCGTCTGTTACCGGGCCTCAGCTGATTTTTTATCGGATTCGCGTGGAGAACTTCGCAGAGCCGTGGTGGACCCTGCTGCCACGGATGCCTTCAGGCTGGTGCATGGAGCTTCCGATGGCTGGCCGGGTTGGTATGTGGACCGCCTGGGTTCTTGGCTGCTTTCGCAGTCATCTTTCGCGCCCAGCCGGGATCAAGAAACGGAACTGGCCCGACTGTCTGCGGAATTTGGCGCGCGTGGCGTTTATCATAAAATCCTCTCCCGTCAGGTTCGGCAAGCCTGCGGGTCCCAGTCATCCCCACAACTGGCCTTTGGGGAATGCGCACCCGCCCGGTGGCCGGTTCTTGAAAATAATCTCCGCTATCATATGAGTTTTCAGGAGGGTTATTCAGTGGGATTATTTTTGGATCAAAGGGACAATCGCCGCCGCATGGCAACGGGCTGGGTGGGTCACAATTTCCCATGCCTGCCCGGGATGGGCGCCCGATTGCTCAATTGCTTCGCCTATACCTGCGGTTTTTCGGTGGCTGGGGCAGCCGCAGGAATGCGTGCCACCAGCCTGGACCTGTCAAAAAAATACCTCGACTGGGGCCGGGCCAATTTTGAATTGAACCACATTGATCCCGCCTCTCATGACTTTATTTATGGCGATGTTCCGGACTGGCTGGGGCGGTTTAAAAAGAAGAACCGGCAGTTTGAGGTCATCGTGCTGGATCCGCCCACCTTCTCCCAGTCGCGGAAAAGCGGGGCCTTTCGCGTGGAAAAAGACCTGGGCAACCTCGTGGGAGAAGCGCTGCATTTGCTGAGCCGGCGGGGTTTCCTGCTTGTTTGTGCCAATGCCGCCGACTGGGCGCCCTCCGCTTTTTTGGACCTGGTCCAAGCCGCCGTGGCCAGGCGGGGACGGAAAATCCTCCACCAATACTACTTCCCACAGCCTCCAGATTTCCCCATCAGCCGCCATGAACCTTCCCATCTCAAAACAGTCTGGTTGCAGGTGGATTGACCATTTTTTGGCCTTCAAAAAAGGTATCTTTGTCCGACCATATCTGCCCCGCTTTATTGCTTGCATCATCCAGGGAAGATAGGCTGGTACAAGCCCTGTTTTTATTTTTTTTCACGCAACCGTTTTCGCATCCGGTCCCGCGCTTCCTCGGATAAACCTGGTCCTTCGCTTTCATGCCAAATTTCGGGATGTTTCAGGGCATGGTCATGGAGTTTGCGTATCTGCCGCCCATAACGCCAGCACCAGCGGCACATAAGGATATGAATCCGAAGGCCGATTCGCGTCCATGCTGACAGCTTTCCATCCAACAGCTTGGATTGCGCCTCCGCAGCAGCGCGACAGTCCATGAAAAGGGCAGCGAGGCCGGAGGCTGGTTTCTTCATGTCAAGTGCGTTGTGTTTCTTAATTAAAACACCAGTTGTTTCGTCGGCTCTTGCTCTCTTTCCTTACAGTTTAAATTACCGCCCTTGGAACCAGCTTTTTTCAAGACATTGCCTTAGCGCCATTCGGGCGCGGTGCAACATCACCCAAAGGTTGCCCTCGGAGATGTGGAGGTTTTCGCAGATGGACCGGGATGAAAGGTCGTCCACCTCCCGCATGTGGAAAACGGCTGCCACGTTTTTTGGAAGCCTGCCCGCACACTCACGGTAGGTTTTCCAAAAAATGGGTTCATCGGCTTTTTCCACCTCTGCCTCCCAAGCCCCGGGTGCATGGCCTTTTTGCCAGGTCTCACCCATTAATCCCCTGGTAATGAATTGTTCCTGCTCCTCTTCGTCAAAAAATTGGAGGTCGGTGAAGGATTGTTCCCGGCTGGACCGTCGAAAATGATCGTAGATTTTATTTTTCAGGATGCCGGTGAGCCAGCTTCTTTCCCTGGCGCGCCCGGCGAACTGTTCCGCCCCCTTTAATGCCGCCAGAAAGGTTTCCTGAACCATGTCCTCCGCCAGGGTGGCATTGCGCAGCCTGCCCAGGGCGAAATGAAACAGGTAGTCACCATGCGCATCCACCCAATACTCGGGATCCACTTTTGCTGGAATGGCGGGATCGTTTTCACGGGTTGGCGGCTCTTGCGACATGCGAGAGGATTGATGACAGAATCATTTCATCAAAGCAAGTCCAACCCGGCATCAGTCCCGGCCTGGAAGTGGTCCTTTATTTTCAGTTCCGTGTTGCCCTGGAAATTGGCGGGCAGGGGTGGCTTCGGGAGTGTGCGCAAGTGGCTGGCGGAACGAGAGGTCCAGAGGCACCAGGTTGTTTTATGGATATGAAAATGGTGACTGACGCTTGACGCGCAAAATTATTCAAAACCCACCTCACACCCATGGCCTTTACTCCATCCTTCTCAAATTTTTGATAAAGGGATCGCCTTGCGCTGAAAGCAAACGGCGCATTCCATGCTGGAATGCGCCGTGTTCAACCCCGTGGGGCTGGAGTAATATTTTGTTTTTTACTGAACCGATTTTTCGTCAATGATGGCCTGCGCCGGGTCGGTGTTTGTAGGATTGCTCCAGTTATAAGGATGGCTGCCGTCCCAAAGGTTGTTGGGATCCACCATGGTGGGCCGTTTGGTGGCGGGCGTATCGAGGAACTGGGTTTCGCTGGATTGGAAATTATCATCCTTCACGATGGTGGGGGTGATGAAAATCAAGAGGTTGTCCTTGGTGGTGGTCTTGGTTTCGCTGCGGAACAAATAACCCAGGCCAGGGAGGTCTCCCAGCATGGGGACCTTGGTGCTGGTGGAGATGGGGTTGTCCTGAACCAGGCCGCCCATGACCAGGGTGTGGGCATTGGGAATCAAGACCTGAGTGTCAAAGGTGCGAAAATCGAACAAATCGGCCTGGTAAGTTTGGCCTGCAACGGTCTGGCTTTGAATGCCGGCGAAGCTGGAGACCTGGGGTTGAACCCTCAGCCAGATGCGGTCGTTGGCGGAAATACGGGGAGTCACGTTAAGGACGGTACCCACGTTGGTGTAGGTGACGGTGGATCCACCGGTGGTGTTGGCGGTGCCAGCGGTGA
The DNA here is from genome assembly GCA_021817945.1 of bacterium. Classification (GTDB taxonomy): domain Bacteria; phylum Verrucomicrobiota; class Verrucomicrobiia; order Limisphaerales; family UBA11358; genus UBA11358. Next base: position 21,774 of record JAKAFL010000016.1, read on the forward strand.
CCTGAAACACGGGATAGGTGCGGATGACGCTGATTTGAGCGCTTTGATTGTCCAAAGTAACCACTCGGGGCGTGGACATTATTTGCGCATCCTCGGAGGAATTCAAGAAGGAGAGGACCACGTTCAATCCATCGGCATTCAGGAATCCTTCGGGACCAAACCCGCCGGTTGTTGCTCCTATCAAGCCCGGATTAGCCAGAACTCCGCTCACAATGCCGGGTTGTGCGGGTTGGGCCCCACTGATGGTTGTCACCCCATTCACGGTGGTGGCGGTGCCGGGTGTGGGCGCGGTGGGTTGGACAATATATGTGGAATTATTGCCGAATGAAACGTGCTGCGCCTGGAGGGTGCCAGTCCAGTCAATGCCCTTCTGGCTCGTCGGGTTGCTGGAAATTTCCACAAGTTTGGTCTCGATAAGCACTTGTTTGGTGACAGTGTCCAGCTTGTTCACTAAAATTTCAGCCGCATCCTGCTCTGGCTCCGTAGCCACGATCACCAACTGGCTGGTGCGGATGTCCGGAATCACCTTGCTGCGCTTGTCAGTGAGGGTGGAGACCACTGCCGTGACCATGTTGGAGACGCTGGCGTATTTCAACTGCACAACGCGTGTTTCCAAGGGCGGAGGGGCGCTGGGATCCTTGATGGTGATGCGGGCAATGCCTGTTTGCTGGTCATTGACCATCTGGAGCCCGTAGTTGTCCAGCAAGGCCAGGAGCGCTTTTTCTGCGGTGATGTTTTCCCAGCGAATGGAGAGCGTGGGCTCTGCTTTCACCTGACCGCTGGCATCGGGCTGTCCGTAGGCGATTTTTGGATCCAGCATGTAATTGATGTTGGCCTGGCGCGCAAGGTTTTCAATGGCGGTGGTCAAGCTGACATCGGAGAACTGGATCAAAGGGATGTTGGCCGCCTTGGCGGTTGAAGGTTCAGCCGGGGGCGGGGAGGCCACCTGTACAGCCGGAGCTTCCACAGGTGCTGGCGAGGCATTGGTGGCGGGGGATGCCTCTGCCACGGCGTTGGTGGCCGGGGCCGGTTCAGCCATTGCGGACCCGCTGGCTGTTTGAACTGCGGCTGGGGCATTTGTAACCACTGTTGCAGGGGTGTTTTGCGCGTTTTCACCCTGCAACAAAGCTGTGCGGGCTGCCGCCTGTGCAGCATTATCCTGCACGCTGTTGGTGGCCGTGGTGGTTTGTGCCTGGGTTGCCATGGCTCCAGCCAGGCTGGCCATGCAGAGTAGGTTTCTGAGTTTGATCATAAAAGGAATGCTGTGGCGGTTTTGTTCCATACGGATGTGAACTGGCATTGAAATTGACGGGTCCTGGTTTGTTGTTTTCATTGGGAGCTGAAACTCAATTCGCGGCGTTGGTGGTCCGCCTCCACGATGACGCTGTTTTGGGAGATGGTCACGCAGCGGATATGCACCCGTCCAGTGGGTGTGTTGACATCGCCCTCGTCTCCCTCGGCAAAGGAATGATTGTTGATAATGACCGTCCGGTCGCCAAGGTAGCCTGAGAATCCCCTGACTGTGAGGCTGGCCATGGACCCCGCATGATGAACCTCCACCACGTTGGCGTACGGCCGGGTGGATTCGGGAAAAAATGGATCGCGCCCCTGGCTGGGGTTGGCGGGCAACAAAAAGGTGGAGACAGGCGGTGGGGCGGTTTTGTGATCGCCCTCTGGTTTGGCCGCCTGCGCCAGGCACACTGCGCCCATCAGCGAGGCGTGGACTGCAATAAGTTTATAAAAGGAATTCATGGTCATTCAACCGTTTTTGTTCAGCTTGTCGGTTTCACCAGGGCGACCACATCAAAGTGAAAACTGAGGAGTTCTGAGGAGGTTGTGCCTGAATCGCTGGAGGCTATCGCCAGGTTTTCAATCCGAATATGCGGAAAGGTGTTTTCAAAATCGGCCACGAATTTGCCTATATCATGAAAATAGCCGGAGCCATAAATAGACAACCGAACCTGTTTGTAGGGGAAGTTTGGAAACATGTCCATTTCGCCCAAGACGGGTTGCCCGATATTGGGAATGTCCACGTGATACCCAACCTTGAAATGGTGAATGGTATCGTAAATCCATGCGTAGGCGTCGCCAGACGCGACATCCTTTTCCTGGTGTTCCAAGTCCGCTGAGACTTGCGCCAGAACATTCGAATCATTCAGCGCTTCGCGGATGGTCTGATGGTATTTTTCCAGGCTGGCCTGTTGGTCATTCGCCTGCTGGAGGAGATGCCGGTTGTCGTTTTGCTGTGGTTGGATCAGGCCGAAATACACGCCCGCCAACAGTATGAGCGTGCCCACGGCCACAAGAATCAACTGGTTACGCTTGGCTGCAGGAAGTTTTTTCATCGGCTTAGATCATTAAAACGGCAAGTGAGCGAAAACAAAACATAAGCCGTCCCCGCTGGCGTGGTCTGCGGCGAGGAAAGGCTGGACAGGGTCAGGCCATCCGTATCCGAGAGTTGCGACTTGAAAAATCCCAACTGGGTAATGGCATCTTTGAACTGATTAACCCTGTCGCCCGGGTTGGGACTCGAGTCACACGCATCCAAAGTCACCTGGGTGGAAGCCGTGATGCCGGTGGTTTTGCCAGCCGTTCCTGTGGGCGTATAATGTTGGGACACCTCAAGTCTCATGAGATTCACGTTGGACACGTAGAGCGTTTGCAGCGCATTCAGCAGGTTTCCCTGCAGGAACCGTGCCGAGTTCAGCTTGTCCAGCATTTTCAGGCGGTTTTGTTGGGAATGGAGGGTCTGAAGCGTGGCCAGGGCTTTTTTATAGTCATCTGCGCGGCTTTGGGCTTCAGATTGGATTTTGGATAGATTGCTTTTGGCGACAATATGACCCAAAAAAATTGAGCTGTACCAGACCAGCATCAGGGCCACCAACAAAGCCCCCACATAAATGGCGCGTTTTACCGGGTCGCGCTTGCGGAGTTCCTGCTCGGCCAGCACATCACTCAATAAATTGATTCTTATGGGCATAACTTCAAATGATGGCCAAAGCGGCGCCTATGGCGGTGGTCAATTGGGTTCCGATATGATCAAATTCCACGGCTTGCTGGCCAGACAAGGCCAGTTGCAAGAATGCGCTGGAATTCCATGTCTTGCATTCCAGGAGCAGCTCGGAATGGAGCATTTCCATGATCATTTCCGAGCGTGAAGAACCGCCGCTGACATAAACTTGGGATACCGCACAGTCTTCCTGGTGCTCGAAAAAGTCGAGTGAGGCGCGGATTTCCCGCCCAAGCGGGGCCACATGCATTTGCAGCGCCGATTCCACCTCCGGTGCCATGCCTACCTTGATTCCCTCAGCCTCTGCATGGCTGATGTTTAAGGTCTGAGCGAGACCGTCCGTGAGTTGGTCTCCTCCCAGGTTGACCATTCTGTTCAGGGCCAGTTCACCCTTGCTGAGAATATTTACGGAGGTTTTTTTAAATCCGATATCCACCAACGCCACCGTTTCTTTCTGGTAAATTTCAGGCATGGATTGCTCGAAATGATTAATGGGACCCAACAAACCGGGAACGAGCCCCTCCGCTGTCAGCCCAGCACTGGAGGCGGCTTCCACAAAGTCAGCCACGTTTTTCTGGCGTGTGGCTGCAGCCAGGACCTTGAGTTTGGGGACCCCGTTGGCACGGGAGGGATCCGCCGGTTTGTCTGCGCGCGGAGGCATGATATAGCAGTCAAAAGTGTGTTGCGGCAGTTCCTGTTGCAGGTAGTTTTTGTGGTTTATCCGCAAAATCTGGCGCATTTCATCCAACGGAATCTGGGGTAATTCGACCTGGCGGACCACGGAATCTTCCACCCCCATTGCCAGGGTCAAATACCTCACCGGATTATCCAGGGCGGCGGCTACCGCCTTCAAATGTTCGCCCAGCAATTCGGCGGACATTCTTTTATCGAAAATGGGCGCGTCCAGAATGGCGTATTTGCTCAGGAAAAGAGTTTGGCCGCGGCGTTCCAGCAAAACAGCCTTGGTCGTCCTGCTGCCAAGATCCACGGCAATCATCTGTGATCGCCTTTTAAGCTCTCCGCGTTTTAAAAATGGCAGTTTCAAGGCCATGCTGTTGTATTGTTGTTGTTGTCTGATCCAGTCCAATTTAAGACTGGCAACCTCGCTAAAGCAGGTGCTGCGCCAAAATCCAGCGAAACAACCTCCTCTACCTGGGAATCTTATTCCGTGTCTGAACTCCAGTCTTCCATGTCCCGAAAATGTGCGCCTGCCCGGCCAACAGGGGCTATGCTGATTTTTGCCTGTCCCAAAATGCGTACGGGCCGGGTGTTTTTTTGCCATGCAAAAACCAGGTCGCAAAGGTTTCGAGGCCTTGCGCCAAGTTGTTTTGGCACTGAACGGCCATCTTGGCGGGCATTAACCCAGAATAGAATTGCTGGCATTATTAAACCGTTTGAGGAAGTCGGAAGTTGGCGGTTTTCTCCAGCAACACTCTGCGCAGAGGATGTGCGCCAGTCCAAAAGCGGCACGTGGATTCTGTTTTTGAATAAAAGGCCGGATGGCCGGGAGCGGCGAAGGGGGAAAATTTATTGACTCTATGGAATTACCAAGGCAGGGCAGGGGCGCGGTCCCGTGACCTCCTCTTGGAAGAAGGTTTCATGCCTTTGAGGCTTCGGTAAGAACCTCGCGAATTGCCCCAAGCATGTCATCTGGAGTGCATAATCCCTTGATCAAGCGCCGATGTGCGGTTTCCAATATGGGTTCGCCATCTGAGTCAATGATGGAGTTGCTGGAGAGGACGATGACTGGTTTGTCTTTTAGTTTGGGATTGCTTCGAATGAACCCCATGATCTCCACGCCATTAAACTTGGGCATGAGCAAGTCCAAAATAATGACATCTGGCGGACGCAATGCCATGCACCGCATGGCCTCCAACCCATCGGAGGCAGGTTGAACTTCATAACCTTCCTGAATCAAGCGCGTGCGGTAGGCCATGATCAATACGGGATCGTCATCCACAAATAATATGAGCTTTGTCTCCGAGGCTGTCATGATTCAATCATCTTATGGGACTACTCTAGCAATGAGGGTGCCAAAAGCAATCCTTTCGATGATTTCTGGCGGGTCATTTGCAGGGTTTGGGCTTCCGTTCAAATTCCGTTTCATAATTGCCTGTCCAAATGCTAGTGTCAGGCGATGAGTGAATCTGAAGCCGAGGATAAAAAGATGAGGGGCTTTTGGTTCCTCATCCTGACTCAGTTCCAGGGGGCTTTCAGTGATAATACCCTCAAATGGCTCACCACGTTTTTGATCACACGGGAAATCATCAACCCGGCGAGGCAAAACCATTTGATGACCGTGGTAACGGTTTTATTCACGCTGCCATTCTGTCTTTTTTCCATGGCAGGAGGCTACCTGGCGGATCGTTTCAGCAAGCGCCGGGTCATCCTTTCGGTCAAGCTGTTTGAGATCATGGTCATGAGCCTGGCTTGCTACGGTTTGTGGGTGCAAAAGTTGAAGGTCACCATTTTTTGCGTGCTTCTTATGGGGCTGCACAGCGCCATTTTCGGCCCATCCAAATATTCCATCCTTCCTGAATTGTTGCCTGAGAAAAAACTTTCCTGGGGGAACGGGATTCTGGAGTTTGGAACCTTCATCGCCATCATCAGCGGCACTGTGGCGGGAGGGTTGCTGTGCACGCATTTTGCGGCCAATCCCGTGTGGTCCGGGGTTCTCCTTGCGGCGCTGGCCTGCTTGGGGTTGGCCAGTGCGGCCATGATCACTCCCTTGCCGGCGGCCAATCCCAACAAGGCTTTTTGTTGGAACCCATTTGCCGACGCTTGGGCCAACCTGAAATGGATCAAGTCCGACAGGGCTTTGTGCCTGGCGCTGGTTGGATACGCCTACTTTTTTGCCATCGCCGCCCTCATTCAACTGGTCATTGTCATTTATGCGAGGGATGCCTTGGATTTGAATGACCCGATAGCCACCAGTTACTTGCAGGCTGCCACAGCGATTGGCATTGGCGTGGGCTGCCTCCTGGCAGGCTTTTTATCTGGCGGCAAAATTGAAACTGGACTAATGCCGCTGGGAGGTTTGGGTTTGACAGCCTGCGCATTTGCGCTGGGCTTAAGCCCGGGTTCCTTTGCGCTGACGGCTTTGAAGTTGTCCTTGCTGGGTTTTTTTGGCGGGTTTTACGTTGTGCCTGTCTCAGCGATGTTGCAGCACCGGCCCCATTCGGACCGCAAGGGCGGGGTCCAGGGAGTTGCCAACCTGGCTTCATGGGCTTGCATCGGTTTTTCTGCGCTGGTGTTTTCCGTTTTATCCACCGTTTTCAAGCTCACTCCACCCGAAATTTTCACGATGATTGGCTTGGCCACCTTGACCGCCACCGTGGGGCTTTTAATCCTGGCGCCAGAAACCGCTTTGCGAATGGTCCTCTGGTTCGTGACTCATTCCCTGTGCCGGGTCACGGTCATGGGTCGGGATCAAATCCCGGAAACTGGCGGCGCGCTTTTTGTGTCCAATCGTCTCTCAATGGCAGGCGTCCTGGCTCTATCGGCTTCGACGGACCGGGCCATCCGTTTTTTAATGGCAGAGCCTTCGGGCCAGTCGGTCTGCCATCGTTTTCTAAACCGCATCTTGAAGGTCATACAGATTCCGCCCGGCGCTGGCACGACGGCGAGATGCCTTTGCACCGCAAAAGAGGCGGTGGAAAATGGAGAGGTGGTTTGCATTTTTGCAGAGGGAATTGTGCTGGAATCAGGTGGGGTGATCTCTTTACAAGCCGGGCTTGTGCAAATCATGTCCGGCTTGCAAGCCCCCATTGTGCCGGTGGCTTTGGATGGATTGCTGCCAGGAGCCGGTCATTCGGGGCGTCAGGGAATCCTGGGGGGGGTTCCAAGGCGCTTGCCTGTGCGGCTGAGGATTCTGTTTGGACCCTCAATGCCTTCGAACAGCTCCGCGGCAATGATTCGGAAGGCAAACCAGGAACTTTTGGAGAAAGCCTGGCCCCTGCGCCGTGGATTCATGAGGCCCTTGCCTCATGAATTCATTCGCATGGCACGGCGTCATCCGCGCCGGTTTTGCATGGCCGATTCCATGAGTGGCAGCATGGGATTTTTTCAGGCACTGTTGAAAACGGTTTTTTTAGCCAAAAGGCTGAAGGAACCTTGGAAGGGGCAGAGGTTTGTGGGTATCTGCCTGCCTCCATCCATTCCAGCGGCCCTGGCCAACCACGCCGCCCACCTCTGCGGCAAAGTTCCGGTGAATTTAAACTATACCCTCTCGCCCGTTGCACTTCAGGCATGCGCGCACAAAGGCGGTATTCAAACCATTCTTACTTCGAAACGGTTTTTAGAGAAAATCGGAATGGTTTTGCCCGGGCGTTTGTTGTTCATCGAGGACATCGCCCGGGATCCACGCGTTTTGGAGAAAGGACTGGCGTTCCTCATGGCCGCCTTCGCCCCACAGAGGTGCCTGGGTTGGTATGTCGGTGTTCGTCATCCGGCGGGTTTGGACGATGCGGCCACCGTGATTTTTTCCAGTGGAAGCACCGGAGACCCCAAGGGTGTGCCGCTATCCCACTACAACCTCCTTTCCAACATCTCCCAGATGGAACAGGTCCTGGACGTGTCTGATGTCACACGGTTCCTGGGAATTCTGCCGTTATTTCATTCTTTTGGCTTTACGGTCACTTTGTGCCTGCCATCAGTTTGTGGCGTGGGTGTGGCGTTTCACCCCAATCCATTGGATGCTCGATCCATCGGCTGCCTGGTGCTGCGGCAAAAAGTGAACATCATTCTGGCGACTCCCGGGTTTCTGCAGATTTATTTGCGCCAACTTCCTGCCTCGGATTTTGCAGCGGTCCGACAGGTGATTGCCGGTGGCGAAAAACTTCCTGAAACATTGGCCGAGGCTTTTGAAAAACATTTTGGAATCAGGCCCCAGGAGGGTTATGGAGCCACGGAATGCGGCCCCGCTGTGGCGGTGAACATGATGAATCCCCACGATCCTGCATGGATCCAGGTCAATGGGAAACGGGGCAAAGTAGGGCGCATCCTGCCGGGAATGGCGGCCAGACTTGCAGATCCGGATAATCCATGGTCAGAGGACGACAAGCCTCCGGGCACTGAGGGGTTGTTGCTTTTGAAAGGCCCGAATGTCATGGCTGGTTACCTGGGGGAACCGGAAAAAACCCGCGCCGTGCTCCGGAATGGCTGGTACGCCTCGGGCGACATGGCCACCATGGACGAGGATGGGTTTTTACAAATCACCGGGCGCCTCAGCCGCTACAGCAAAATCAGCGGGGAAATGGTTCCTCACCTCATGGTGGAAGAAGCGTTGCACGCCGCCGCAGACGCCAAGGAACTTTGTTTCGTGGTCACCAGTCTCCCGGATGAAAACCGTGGGGAGCGGTTGGTGGTTTTGCACCGGTTAAATTCCGAGGGGTTTTCGAATTTGATGGACAAACGCAGTCAATGGAACCTGCCCAACCTTTGGAAGCCCAAACCCATGGATTTTTATTTTGTGGAGCAATTTCCAGTCCTGGGCACGCAAAAGCTCGACCTTCGCGGAATTCGTGTCCTGGCAGAACAGATCAGCGCCATGGCCAATTCCTGATCGAAAGTTTTTTCAAAACCTTGATCCACTTGTCATTCATGGTTTCGTGATGTTTGGAGTGTCTTGGTTTTCCGATTGTTTTTGGAAACCAAATCGAAGGCGGTGGATTTTCCATCAAAACAGGGTGGCTATCACCGAAAGGGGCCAATAATCCGGCTTGCTATCTGATGGATTTTCGGCTGATGGCGCGGAAGGGGGGACACTTTTGGCTTTAATACTGATGAACAGGCTTGATTGGCTCGGTCAGCGCAGATGGGGATTTTTGCGAAAAACAAGGGGTAATACGCAGTTTAGTGCGTGGCTTGTCCAAATAAGTGAAATTTTTCACAAACTTTTCTTGCGGGGTGTCCGCCAATGTATTAAATGTTTTCCGCGACAGGGATTCGGAGCATTAGTCCTTGTGATTGTTTTAGCGATTTGCCGTGGTTTTTGCCGATTTATCGGCGTTTGAAATGTCAGCAATTTTTCCAAAGTGGACAAACTGGCTTCCGTTGGTGTTGGCCTTGGTCGCCGCACTGGCGGGGGGTGCCGTGACCGCGGGAGTGGCCGTTTACGTTACGCCCAAATATTATCGCGTGGGTTACCAACCGGTCCAGCCGGTTCCTTTTTCCCACAAGGTGCATGCCGGCCAGTTGGGTCTGGATTGCCGCTATTGCCATAGCAACGTGGATAAATCCTGGGTGGCAAACATTCCCTCCGCCAGCACCTGCATGAATTGCCACAACCAGGTGCTCAAGGACGACCCACGGCTTGCCATAGTCCGCGAGAGCGCCACCAATAACACCCCAATCCCCTGGGTTCAGATTCACATCGTTCCTGATTACGTTTATTTCAATCATTCCGTCCACGTCAACCGCGGCATCAGTTGCGTGGAATGCCATGGCCGCGTGGATCAAATGGACACAGTCCGGCAGGCGAAATCCTTGAGCATGAGTTTCTGCCTGGATTGCCATCGCGACCCCGCTGCCCACATTCGTCCAGTGGACAAGGTCACCGACCTGGGTTGGCAATGGGATTCAGATCCCGCGAAGGCCGCCAAGATGCAGGAAATCAACGGGACAAAGTTTGTTCATGACTGGAAAGTGGAATCGCTTCAAAGTTGCTCAGCCTGCCATAGATGAAAACAATTCGCAAACCTGTCCCCGCTCCCACCACGGGCCGTCGCCATTGGCGAAGCCTTGAGGAATTGGCCGACACGAAGGAGTTCAAGGAGTGGCTGCATCGCGAATTCCCCTCTGGTGCCAGTGAAATGGCTGAGGGCCAGTCCCGCAGGCATTTTCTGCAGATCATGTCGGCCTCGTTTGCCCTGGCAGGCATCGCCACCTTGGGGGCTGGGTGCAGGCGTCCCGTCGAGAATCTTGAGCCTTTTGGAAAACAGCCGTCTGATTATGTGTTTGGCGCCTCCCAGTACTTCGCCACAGCCATGCCACTTCGGTGCGGGGCACAGCCCCTGGTGGTGAAATCGTACGAAGGCAGGCCCATCAAGATTGAAGGAAACAACCTTTTTCCTGGCGGAATCGGCGCTACGGATCGCTACGCTCAGGCGTCCATCCTGGACTTGTACGACCCGGACCGGGCCAGGTTTTATCGCAAGCAAGGGCAGAAAATTTCCAAAGACGAGGCGTTGAGCAGTCTTTCCGCGTTGTCCAGCCGCTTCGCAGGCAATCAGGGGCAGGGACTGGCCTTCGTGATGGAACAGACAGCATCCCCGTCACGCGATCGTCTTCAGGCGATCCTCGCCAGCCGTTATCCCCAAGCTGAATGGTATGCGGCGGACGCCATCCATTCCGTCATTCATCAGGAAGCTGCTTCCAAGGCTTTTGGCCAGCCAGTCCGCCCTGAATTTCATTTTGAAAAAGCCCGCGTCATTCTTTCTCTCGATGCCGATTTCCTGGGAGGTGAGGATGACTCAGTGAACCATATTCGCCGGTTTACCTCAGGCCGTAAGCCCGGGGAAACCATGAACCGGCTTTATGTGGTGGAATCGCTATTCACCCTCACGGGTGCGGCGGCAGACCATCGTCTGCGTCTTGGCGCCAGCCAGGTTTTGGGGGTTGCATCCCAGATTTTGGATCAAATCAATGGAAAAGGAACTGCTTCGACTCCATGGGTTGCCGAATGCGCACGTGATTTGGCCGCTAATCCAGGCGCAGCGCTGGTCATGGCCGGCCAAGGTCAACCCTTGGCGGTTCATCTTTTGGCAAATGCCATCAATTCAGCCTTGGGTGCCGTGGGTAATACCCTTTTGCTCCTATCCGCCCCTGCGCCTTCAGTGCATTTGAAATCGTTCCGGGATTTGAAACCTTCCGCAGTGGATACCTTGGTCATAGTTGGGGCCAATCCGGCGTATCATTTTAATTGGACCCAAAAGCCCCAAAACGTGGTACGGCTGGGTTTTTACGAGGATGAAACCTCGGAATTAAGCGATCTTCACATTCCCTCCGCCCACTATCTTGAATCGTGGGGCGATGCCTTGGCGTCCAACGGTTGCAAGCTGGCTATTCAGCCGCTCATTCAACCTTTATTTGACGGCATGACCGAGCTCGAGTTTTTGGCGAGAATCGCTGGCGAAACCGTCACCAACCCCTATTCCATTGTGATGTCCACCTTTGGCGATGATGGGGATTCGTGGAAGCAATTTCTTTTCAACGGATTCGTGGCGGATGCCGCCCCAATGCCCGGCAATTTGTCACTGGCATTGGGAGTGGATGAATTACAATCTTTGGCCGCCGGGGGCGGCACCCAGGTGCCATCTGCAGACAAGCTGGAAGTGGTTTTCTACCGCGATGCCAAGTTGGATGATGGGCGATTTGCCAACAACGGCTGGATGCAGGAGCTGCCGGATCCCATCACTAAAATGACGTGGGACAACGCCGTGCTGATGAGCCGTAAAACCGCGCGCGCCTTGGGCGTCGAAAACGGCGATCTTGTGGAAATTTCCTTGAATGGAAGCGCGGTGACCGGACCGGTTTGGACCCAGCCAGGAATGGCGGATTTTTCGCTGGGGCTGGCTTTGGGTTATGGTCGCAGTCGCGCTGGACGTGTCGGGTCAGGGGTTGGATTCAATGCTTTCACCCTGTTCAGGGGTCGGTATGTCGAGTCTGGCGCCACCATCCGTAAGACGGGATCATCCTATGTGCTTGCCTGCACTCAGGACCACTGGAGCATGGAAGGTCGTCCCGCCGTTCGCGAGGCTAATTTGGATGAGTTCAGCCGGAATCCACAATTTGCCAGCGAGGATTTCCATGGCGTGGAGCCGCCAATTGTCCAGTCCTTGTATCCCAACCCGTTGGACGAGGCCAAAAAAACCGCCCTCCAGCAATGGGGCATGGCGGTGGATTTGAATGCCTGCGTGGGATGCGGCACCTGCGTGGTGGCATGCCAAAGCGAAAATAACATTCCGATCGTGGGCAAGGATCAGGTCAAACGCGGGCGTGAAATGCACTGGATGCGCATTGACCGTTATTACACCTCGGACCCCGGGCGCAAGCATAATCCGAGCCTGTTTGATTTTAATGCGGATGAAAACCAGTCAGATCCCAACCAGCAGTTTGCCGAGTGGATTGACGATGTCCAAGCCGTAAACCAGCCGATGTTGTGCCAACAGTGCGAATCGGCCCCTTGCGAGAGCGTTTGTCCGGTCAATGCCACCGTCCATGATGAGGAAGGTTTGAATGTGATGGCTTACAACCGTTGCATTGGCACCCGCTATTGCTCGAACAATTGCCCGTACAAAGTCCGGCACTTCAATTTCCTGGATTACAACAAACGCCCCCTGAGCGAGCTCAAGGGACCGATGTATTCCACCACTCTCACGCATAAAACGAATGGTGAATGGGACCTTCTGCGTTGGTTGAAGGATCCAGACATTGGAATGCGCACGGAGGCTGAATGGGACCTCATCAAGCTTTCCAAGAATCCGGATGTGACGGTGCGGATGCGTGGCGTGATGGAAAAATGCACTTATTGCACCCAGCGCATTGAGCAGGCCAAGATCGCCCAAAAATCCAAGGCGGGAGGGAGCGGGAATGTCCGGCTTACCGAGGCTGATGGCACCATTCCAAAGACCGCGTGCCAGCAGGTTTGTCCGGCGGGGGCGATTGTGTTTGGAGACGTGAGCGATCCAGAAAGCACGGTCTCCCGCCAAAAATTATCCCCGCTCAACTACTCGGTTTTGGGGGACCTGCTGACCAAGCCGCGGACCACTTACTTGGCCCGGGTGCGCAACCCCAATCCGGCCATGCCTGATTACCATGCGCCTTACAGCACTGAAGAATACGAAAACGGTCTCTTGACCAGGAAAGGAACCAGCTAATGGCCGGCCCAGTTATTTCAGCGGAAGAAATCAAGCGATTGGCCCCCCCGGAGGAATTTAGAGCTTCCCCGATTGTGGAGGGGTCCAAGGGTTTGGGTTGGCTCACGGACCGGTTGTCTGCCTTTGCCGAGGCCAAGACCCCGATCTGGTGGTGGGTTGCCTTCCTTCCTGCAGTGTTCTGCGCCGCCGTGGTCTTCCCCATCTGCCTGTTCTATCAGGTTTTCACCGGGGTGGGGGTCTGGGGTAACAACCATCCCGTGATGTGGGGGCTGGACATTGTCAACTTCATCTGGTGGGTGGGCGTGGCGCATGCCGGCACCTTGATTTCAGCCCTGCTTTTCCTGACCAAGCAAGGCTGGAGAACCACAATCGGTCGCATGGCCGAGGCGATGACTGTCTTTTCAGTGGCCATGGCCGGATTGTATCCCGCCATTCACGTGGGTCGCGCCTGGTTTGATTGGTTCATGTTTCCCATCCCCAATTCCAACGGCCTTTGGCCCCAGTTCCGTTCACCGCTCATGTGGGATGTCTTCGCCGTCAACACCTATCTGGTGGTTTCCACTCTTTTTTGGTTCATGGGCATGATTCCGGATTTTGCCGTTCTTCGCGACCGTTCGAAGACCCGGTTGCGCAAGGCCATCTTCAGCGCGCTGGCCATGGGTTGGACTGGTTCAGCGCGGCATTGGCATAACTACGAAAAAGCCTACACCGTTTTCGCTGGATTGTGCACGCTGCTGGTTTTCACCGTTAGTTCCATCGTCGGTTTGGATTTCTGCACAGCCCAAATCGCGGGGTGGCATGCCACCATTTTCCCGCTTTATTTTGTGATTGGCGCCGTTTTCTGCGGCTTCGGCATGATGCTCGTTCTGCTGATTTCCCTTCGCAAATTGTGCCATCTCGAGGATATCATCACCAAAAGCCACATTGACAAGGTGGCCAAGCTGACACTCGTCAGCGGTCTGGTTATTGCCTACATCTATTTGATGGAGTTTTTCATTGCCTGGTATAGTGGCGACCCCTATGAACGCTGGGTCTTTGGGCACCGGCTGTTTGGCCATACTTACTGTGTCATGGGCTGGATTCTCATTGGCGTGAACGTGGTCATGACCCAGTTGTTATGGATAAAAAAGGTTCGTTCCAACCTGGTCCTTTTGTTTATCATCGGCGTCCTGATCAATATCGGAATGTGGACGGAACGGTTTGTAATCGTAGTGGGATCCTTGTACCAGGATTTCCTGCCGGCCAATTGGGGCAAATATCTTCCCACGCGCTGGGATATTGGTTTGTACATAGGCACGCTGGGTGCATTCTTCACGTTGTACCTGCTTTTCGTAAAGTTCCTGCCCATGATAGCAATTTCCGAGGTCAAAGGTGCCATGCCAGAGGCTGACCCACACCACCCCAGTGGCGGCGCCTTGAAGGAGGCCCATCATGAATGATAAACTCTACGGCATCATGGCCGAATTCGATTCGCCCGCTGCGGTTCTGCGCGCGGCCAAGGCGGTCCGGGACGCTGGCTACCGCCGGTGGGATGTTTTTTCGCCCTTTCCTGTTCATGGCATGGACAAGGTGATGGGCTTGGGGAATTCTTTGGTGGGTTGGGTGTCTCTTCTCCTTGGCGCAGGCGCTTTCATGTCGGTGGTGGGGCTGATCTGGTACGCGAATGCCTTTGATTATCCATTGATTGTCGGCGGCAAACCCATGTTCAGCGAACCCATGACCTTTGTTCCTTCCTATATCATGTTGATCATGGGAGGCGCGGTGGGTTCATTGGTGGGGATGCTGGCATTTAACCAACTCCCGCGCTTGAATCATCCATTGCTCAGCAAACCACGTTTTGAGCTGGCATCGCGTGATAAGTTTGTGCTCGTGATTGGGGTGAAGGATGACAAGTTCTGCCTCACCAAAACCCGGCAATTGCTTGAAAAAATTGGCGGAAACGCCGTGACTGTTGTGGAGGACGAGGACTGATGCGCTACGCCATTTCCATCCTTTTGATAGGGGCCTTCATCGGCGGGGCTGTTGTGGGCATGCTGGGTTTGCCGGGCCGCATTTCCAGCCAGCCGCCGGTGGAGATTTATTCAGACCGTTACTTCCCAGGCATGGACCGCCAGCCCAAATTGCGGCCCCAAAAGCCCTTCGAGTTTTTCGCCAACGGCGTGAGTTCGCAGTTGCCCCCGCCGGGCACAGTGGCCCGTTCACCCGGAGTCGCCACCCTCAGCGGGGTAGTTCACCGTTTTGAGGATAATCCTTTCAACACCGGAATGGTCACCGGCTCGACCAATTTTATTGATGTGAACCCCATGCCAATGACTCAAGCGTTGCTGGAACGCGGACGGCAACGGTTTGATATTTACTGCGCCCCCTGCCATGGCAGGCTCGGCGATGGCAATGGCATCACCAAGGCCATAGGCGACATGCCAGCGGTGGCCAACCTGCACGATGCCCGGATCATTTCCATGCCCGACGGGGAAATCTTCAATACTGTCACCCACGGCAAGGGTCTGATGGGCGCCTATGGTCCCATTGTCCCCGCCGAGGACCGATGGGCTGTGATTGCCTATTTGCGGGCCCTGCAATTGAGCGATCTTGGGACGACGAACGACCTTGATGCCAGCCAGCAGGCCCTCCTGAACCACACGCCATGAGTCATTCCCACCATCATCATTCCGCCACGCCGCGATTGGATTTGTCCGGCTGGGGTTTTCTTCCGTCATTCCTCATGACGGCGGGAGGTTTGCTTTCCGTGCTGGGCCTGCTTGTCTCGTGGAAGCATGGTGTTTTGTTTGAATTCGGTTGCTCATGGCTGCTGGCATTCATGTTTTTTTACAGCCTTGCCATTGGTGCCCTTTTCCTGGTGATGATTCACCATCTTTCCGGCGCTGCATGGTCCCTGGGACCCCGCCGGTTTTGTGAACACATTGCCTCGCTTCTTGGGTGGCCGCTTGTGCTCATGTTTATTCCCGTGGGCTTGTTTGGTCATCAGATTTACCAGTGGATGAACTTGGACCCCGCCACCAACAATCTGGTTGCAGCCAAGGCGCCGGTTTTCACCATTCCCGGTTTTTGGATCACCTCCGGCATCTTTTTTGCATTGCTGTGGTTCCTTTCATCGAGGCTATCATCGCTTTCCATCGAGCAGGATCAGACTGGCGCTCCCTCCTGCACCCGGAAAATGAATTTTCATTCGGGCTGGGGCATTGTCGCTCTTTCTCTTCTGCTCACCTTTTCCAGTGTGCTGTGGATGAAAGCGGTTCAATACCAGTTTTTCTCCTGTATTTATGGCGTGTATTTCTTCTCCGATTGCGCATGGATCGCCCTGGCAACGGTCTATGTGGTTTCCGTGATTCTCTATCGGCAGGGCGCCTTGTCCCGGGTTTTGCACGAGCACTGTTTCCAAAACATTGCGCTTTTGTTGTTTGGATTCACCTTGTTCTCGGCTTATACGGAGTTTGCGCAGTATTTCGTGGTCTGGAATGCCAACATGCCTGAGGAAACATTTTGGTACCTGATTCGTGAGCATGGCAATTGGTGGACGCTGGGGTTGGTTCTTATTTTCGGCCATTTCTTTGTTCCCTTTTTTGTCCTGCTTCCCCTGAAAATCAAAACTAATTTCAAGGTCATTGTTCCGGTGTGCATATTGGTGGCTTTCATGCATGCGCTGGACCTCGCCTTCAATATATTCCCTGCTCATCGTTCTGAGGGTTATCATTTGCGCTGGATCTGGCTGCCTGTTGGGGTTTTCATGTTCATGGGCGGTTTTCTGGCCAATGTTTTCCTGATGCGGTTTCACTCTCACGCGGCCTATCCCCAAAGGGATCCACGCCTGCTGGAGGCCATGGGCATGAACCCGAATTCAATCAATGACCTGGCTCCCAACACTCTCGCCAACTCTCAGCCATGAATCCTGATAATATCAATCGCGCTTCGGGTGCTGTCATCGGTTTGATCGCAGGAAGCGGCTTGTTTTTGCTGGCTGCTGTGGCCCTTCACGCCTTGGCGCCTGCTCCGGATGTTGATTCCCTCTACGCTGCCAAACGATCGGCATCGCTCGAAAAAATCAGGTCCACAGAAAATGCCGGCTTAAATTCTCCCGCTTGGATTGATCCCACACGGGGAATTGTTCGTTTGCCTATTCAAACCGCGATGCAGATTCTGGTTTCGGAAGGCCAGGACGGCGCGGCGGCACGGCAGGACCTCCTGGGCCGGGAGAAAAAAGCTACGGCCCCGGTGGCCGCCCAACCCAATGCTTTCGAATGAACTCAAACGATATTAAGCCAGTGCCAACCAGCCAGGTTGATGCCTCCTGCCGATTGCCTTTGCTGGCGCTTTTCGGGGGTTCAGCCCTTTGGCTTGTTTTGGGGTTGTTGCTGGAGTTGACCGCCTCACTCCAGTTTCATGCTCCGGGTATTTTTTCCTGCTGCCCTTGGATGACTTACGGCCGGGTTTTGCCTGCGGCAAATGACTTGCTGATTTATGGTTTTGCCATTCCCACCGGCCTGGGTGTCATGCTCTGGGTGGTTGCTAGGCTGGGCCAGGTGGAACTCGTTCTGCCGCTGGTTTCCTTTGCCGGGGCTAATGTCTGGCATTTGGGCGTGTTGGTGGGCACACTGGGCGTTTTATCCGGCCATTCCACAGGTTATGCGTGGTTTGAATATCCCAGGGTGGCGGCAGCCCTGCTTTTGCCCGCTTTCATGTTGGTGGCCGTCTCCGCCGTGGCCGCCATCGGCCAGCGCCGGATCAGGGATTTGTACCCATCGCATTGGTTTTTTCTCGCTTCCTTGCTCTGGTTTCCTTGGATTTATTCCACAGCGTTTGTTTTCCTTCTGGTCTGGCCCGTTCGCGGTGTTGCCCAAGCGGTGATTGATTGGTGGTTTGCCTCCAATTTAATCGTGGTCTGGCTCTCCTTGGTGGGCTTGGGGATCTCTTTCTACCTCCTGCCCAAGTTCTCAGGTCGTCCGCTGGAAGGCCGGTTCACTGCCTTGTTTGCTTTCGTCACTCTCTTGTTGTTCGGTTCCTGGCTGGGGATCCCCCAAGGCGCTCCAGTGCCTTTCTGGCTTCCCGCCAGCAGCATATTGGCGGGACTGCTCTTCAGTGTTCCTGTCTTGGTGGTGGCCATGGTTTGTGCTCGCACGGTTTGCGGAGCCCCCGCTGGTTGCAAAGGCGGCCCTTTTTGCCAGGTCAAATTCGGCACCGCAGCTTTTGTCCTTTCCGGTATTTGGACCGTGGCCCAAGCCTGCCCGCAATTTGCCCACTCCACCTTGCTTACAACGTTTGATCTTGGAAGAATTCACTGGCAGATTTTCGGCTTCTTTGCCATCACGGTGATGGGTGGTTTTTATGAGCTGTTCCCCCGTGTGATGGCCTCTCCGCTGCCCCTTCCTGGGTTGCCGCGGTTTCAACACTGGCTTTTTATTTCCGGCGCCTTGGTTTTGGCGGCGTCCCTGGCGGTGGCAGGGTTGCAGCAGCAGTCCGCCGATTTTATCCTGGCCAGGATACTCCCCGCCTTTCGAGCCAGTTCCCTGGGTTGGACCTTGCTGTTTATTGGCAGCCTCATTTTTGCGCTTAATGTATTCATTATGACCATCGTTTGGGTGGTGGGAATTATTAAAACGGTCATTGGCGCCATCAAGGCGCCATTGGCCGTCGCGGAGGTTAAACCATGAAGAACGGTTTCTCAGTTTTTTGCGTGGCATTGGCGGCGCTCGGCTTGTCATGGATTGGGTTGGTCCTGGGACCGGTCCTCCAATTGGGCCATGAATCGCTCACCACGGTCCTGAATTCCACGGACCCTTACCCCATCCAGCCTGCGGGCGCGGCAACCTTGGGCTTGCAGGTTTACAAAGCCAACGGTTGCGCCGCCTGCCACACTGAACAGGTGCAACAGGATGGTGTGGTTTGCAACGTGGTTTTGTCCGCGCCGGGCCTGCACCCGGATGATGTTTCCAATCTCCTCTCCCAGCTTGACTTGAATGGTTTGACCGACCAGGAGGCATCCATCGCAGCGGCAAAGATCGCCGCCGTGGGCGGTAAAACGGAAATACGCGTGGCTTCCACGGGTGGTGACATGAATCGTGGGTGGGGCTTGCGCCGCAGCGTCTCCGCTGATTACCTTTACGACCAGCCGGTTCAGTTGGGATCTGTACGCATTGGGCCTGATTTGGCCGATATCGGAACCCGCCAGACCGATGCAAAAGCCATTCTGGCCCATTTGTATGCGCCTCAGTCCTGCACTGCGGGTTCGTTGATGCCTTCCTTTAAATTCCTCTTCGTAACCCGTAAGGTTCAAGGATCACCTTCTCCCGATGCTTTGGCATTGCCGCAGGCATTTGCCCCGCCGGATGGCTTTGAGATTGTACCAACCCAGGATGCGAAGAATTTAGTGGCATACCTCATGAATCTGCACGTTAATGTGCCCCTTTACGAGGCGCCCTTCACACCCTCTGTCGCCGCAAACAAATGAAGGATCCAGCCCAGTCATCAACTGATCACCAGGAAAACCCACCCTCGGCTTCGGTTTCCACCGTGCCGCTCTGGATATTTGCCCTGACGCTGCTCCTCATTTTTCTGGGCACCGTTTATTTTGACCACCACAGCGGATGGTTCAATCCGCAGATTTACTCCCCATTTGAAAATGAAGCCCAGTTGGAGGCATACCAGCCCAAGTCAGGCTCGGCGGCGATGATCGCCCGGGGCAAGCAGGTTTACGAGCAAATCTGCGGCATTTGCCACGGCGTGGATGGCATGGGTAAGCCGGGTCAGGCTCCGCCCTTGGCTGGCTCGGAGTGGGTGAATGCTTCCAGCTACAACCGGCTGGCTCATATTCCTTTGATGGGCGTCAATGGCGATATCACGGTTGAAGGAAAAGATTGGAACATGGCCATGGCTGCCATGGGCGCATCTCTCAGCGATGCCGACCTGGCGGCGGTTCTGAGTTATATTCGGAATTCCTGGGGCAATAAAAGCGCCATGGTCACCCCGGAAGATGTGGCTGGGGTGCGTGCGGCAATTGGGAAAAACCCAGTTCCGATGTCTGCGCAACAGTTGGAGAAAATGCCCCAATAAACTGGGCCGGTACGGCTAATTCGTGCGGCTTTCGATTTCTTGAATGGCCCAGCGCGCGTGCTCGGCCACAAGCGGTTCGGAATCTGTGGCCGCTTTCTCCAGGTGGGGCAGGGCGTCTCTCCCGCCAACATTTCCCAAAGCCACGCAGACGTTTCTTAGGAACCCCCTTCGTTTGGTCCTCAGAATGGGGCTGTCTGCAAACTGTTTTTTAAAGTCGGCGTCGTTCAGCGCCAGCAATTCCAGCAGGTTGGGTTCACCAAGGTCCGCTCTCAAATGCGGCTTCATTAGTTTCCCAGCCCGGGCAAACCGGTTCCAGGGGCAGGCGGCCAGGCAATCGTCACAGCCATAGATCCGGTTGCCGATGGCTCGTCGCCATTCCAAAGGAATGGATTCCTTTAATTCAATCGTTAGGTAGGAAATGCAGCGTCGCGCATCCAATTGAAACGGGCCGGTGATTGCACCAGTGGGGCAGGACGTGAGGCACCGGCTGCAATGGCCACAGTGGTTTTTTTCCGGCACATCCGGTTCCAGTTCCAGGGTGGTCAGTATTTCCCCCAGAAAAAACCAGTTGCCCAAACGCCGGCTGATCAGGTTGGTGTGCTTTCCCACGAACCCCAGTCCAGCGCGTTGCGCCAGGTCCCGTTCCAATATCGGCCCGGTGTCCACATACCAAATGGAGCGTGTCCCGACGCCCGCCAATTGGTTCACGTACAAGGTCAGTTGCCTAAGTTTTTCGCCGATGATCCCATGGTAATCCGCATGCCGGGCATACCGGGCAATGACCCCGGCGCCCCGGATTGTTGAATCCACTTGTGTTTCCACCGCATGACTGGCCGCCACCACAATGAAGGATTTTACTCCTGGCAAGACAAGGTCAGGGTTCAACCGCTTGTCTGCGTTGCGCTGCAACCAGGCCATGTTTCCATGTCTCCCTTCCTTCAGCCATTCCTCCAGACGCCGACCGCTCCCCGGCGGTTGGGCCGTGGTAAACCTGCACTGGTCAAATCCCAAATGCAAAGCTTGCTGCCGGATGATCTCCTTCATTTTTGCTCGCTGGCCGCAAGTCGGAACTGGAGCACCACTTGCTGGGCCACCTCGCGGATGGTGCGCAGTTCGGTGTTCATCAATATGTCCGCGCGCTTGTAAAACGGCTCCCGCTGCGCCAGCAATTGACGAATGCGTGCTTTGGGGTCGGAATCATTTAGCAGCGGACGGTGAGATTGGGATTTCACCCTGTCCCATATCTTTTCTGGCGAGGCCCATAGGCACACCACCAATGAATGTTTTTTCAAATTCTCAAGGTTGTCCCCCTGCGCTGATAGTCCGCCCCCGGTGGCAATCACCGTTTTTGTCAATCCTTCCAAGTGTCTTACCGCTTCGCGCTCCATCTCCCGAAATGCCGCCTCTCCCCGGTGTTGGAAAATATCGGAAACCGAGCAGCCTGCATGAGCTTGAATCCAGTCATCCGTGTCCAGAAAGCTGAATTGAAGGAGTTCGGATGCCAGCCGGGCCACGGATGTTTTTCCCGTGCCCATGAAGCCTATCAGGCACAGGTTTGAGATCCGTCGGTTTTCTTGCATGCAGGCAGGATGGCATGAATCATTTGATGATGAAATCTCAATTCCACGCCGATGGATCGGGTTGCTTTCAATTCCTGGGGCCTTTCCTTTTGCAAATCCTCGCCGGACTTCGCTGTGAAAGTTCCCCGGCTTCTCATGTTTCCATCACCCTCGGATTCCTCCTTTACCGCCTCCTGCCTGAATATTTTTAGCCGCCGAAATGAGAAAAGGAAAAGCACGTAAAATTAAAAATATTAGTTTGTCAAATATTTTACTTGATTAAATTAAAAAATGGGTGGATAAACTATATACACCTATGAAAATAAATCACCCCATCAGTTCCATCCTGTACCGAAAAAATCCCCAGGTCTGGTCCGTTTCGCCGGAGGCCAGGGTGTTTGATGCCATCAAATTAATGGCCGAGAAAAATATTGGCGCGCTTCCAGTGATGTCCGGTTCGAGGTTGGTGGGAATTTTTACAGAAAGAGACTACACCCGTAAAATTGCCCTTGCTGGCAAAAACTCGCGTGACACCTCGGTTTTTGAGGTTGCCACCGCGCAATGCCATTCCGTAAGCCAGCACGAAACCGTTGAGGAATGCATGAGGCTGATGACGGAAAACCGGGTCAGGCACCTGCCTGTCATGGATGGAAATCAATTAATAGGTATCGTCTCGATTGGCGATCTCGTGGATTGGACCATCTCCATGCAGAATGTGGCTATTGAGCAATTGGAGCAATATATCTCGGGCGGTGTCCAAGCCTGAATAGGCATTCATGAATGCATCCAGTTGAGCCTCTCGCGAGGTGGATGGCTTATCTGGATGAGTCGGGGCGGTTTATTTCGTGAGCGTCTCGTTGACTTCGCGTTCGTGGGAAAAAGCGGCCATTTTCAGGTCCGAATTTTCCTGCCAATGTTCCAGCGTGGGGCCTACCTCGGTGTAAATCCAGTCTTGAAAGGCTCTATGGTCGGAGTAGGTAAAGACCAACACAGCCAAACCGAACAAAAACGCAAATGTTCGGCGCACATGTCTGCGGCGCTCATCCTTCAATTCACGCCGCCTCTCCGCACGGGCCCAAGCGGCCACTTTTATCCCCTTAGGATAATTCACAATACCAAACTATAAGCAAGTGCCGTGCCACGGTTTTACCCTGGTTTAATTTCTGGCTCCATTCAACCCCAAAAGCAAAATGGAAACGGTCAAGATGCGGAGCGAAATCTCTTTGGAAAAATCGAAATTTCAAAGGGCTTCATTTCAACTCCCATCCTCAAATCCATTCCTGAAATCTTTCCGGGGTTCACGAAAGTTTACAATTCCAGATTGTCATCGGTCACCGCCCCGAGCGAGGCTGAAGTCACCGTGTGGGCGTACTTGGCCAGCACCCCTCGGACATGCCGTGGTGTTGGTTTTTTCCAGGCCGCTTTGCGCCTTTTCCATTCTTTGGCGGTGATGTCCAGCCTGATTTCTTTTTTTTCAGCATCCAGAATAATGGGGTCGCCATTTTTAATCAGCGCAATGGGGCCGCCAACGCTGGCCTCGGGTGTGATATGGCCCACCACGAAACCGTGGCTGCCTCCGCTGAAACGACCGTCCGTGATCAAGGCCACTTCCTTGCCCAAGCCCTTGCCCATGATGGCGCTGGTGGGGGATAACATCTCGCGCATTCCGGGTCCGCCCTTGGGGCCTTCATAGCGAATCACGATGACATGACCCGCCTTGACCTGGCCCTGCAAAATGGCCTTGAGCGCTGTTTCCTCGGATTCAAAAACAATGGCCTTGCCCGAAAATTGCAGGCCTTCTTTGCCGGAAATTTTGGCCACAGCGCCTTCCGGCGCCAAGTTGCCCCGCAATATCACCAAGTGGCTGTCCCGTTTGATCGGTTTATCAAAGTCCATGATGATGGTCTGGCCCTGCGGATAAGGTGCCACTCCCTTGAGGGTTTCCTCCATGGTCTCACCGGTCACAGTCAGCGTTTCTCCATGCAACAGTTTTTTATCCAACAAAGTCTTCATCAGCGGACGAATACCGCCGATGGCCACCAGTTCAGACATCAGGTGCCGTCCGCTGGGTTTGAGATCCGCCAGCACTGGCACGCGTTTGCCTATGCGGGTGAAATCGTCCAGGCTGAGTTTCACCCTGGCGGCATGGGCGATGGCCAGAAGGTGGAGCACCGCATTGGTGGATCCACCCAGCGCAATCACGACCGTGATGGCGTTTTCAAAGGCTTTTTTGGTGAGGATATCCCTCGGGCGAATGCCTCTTCTTAACATTTCCACCACGCAGGCTCCGGCCTGCCTGCAATCCTCAAGTTTGGCGGGGGATGTTGCGTTTTGTGCCGAACTGTTCGGCAGGCTCATTCCAAGAGCCTCTATCGCAGAGGCCATGGTGTTGGCCGTGTACATGCCGCCGCATGACCCAGGTCCTGGAATGGCGCAACGCTCCACCGCCTCAAATTCTTGATCGTTGATTTTTTGGTTGGCATGGGCCCCAATGGCTTCAAAAACAGATACCACATCCAACTTTCGCGCGTCCCCGGTGATGCATCCGGGCAATATCGTGCCCCCGTACACAAACACGGAGGCCCGGTTCATCCTGGCCATCGCGATCAATGCGCCAGGCATGTTCTTGTCGCACCCGCCTATCGCCACGTAGCCATCCATTCCCGCGCAGCCCACAACGGTTTCTATGGAATCTGCGATGACTTCCCGCGACACCAGTGAATATTTCATCCCCTCACTCCCCATCGAGATGCCGTCGGATATGGTGATGGTATTGAAGATCATGGCCTTGCCCCCCGCCTGGTTGGCGCCTTTTTCAGCCTCCAATGCCAGCTTGTCTATGTGCATGTTGCACGGAGTCACCTGGCTCCACGTGGATGCCACGCCTATCAATGGCTTGGAAAAATCCTCCGGCTTGAATCCCAGGGGGTACATCATGGCTCGCGCGGCAGCCCGCTCATCTCCATCCACTATCACGCTGGAGTAGGGCCGCAAAGGATCGGTCGTGTTGCGTTTCTTCATTTGTCAAAAAGAGTGTCAAAATCCCCGCCCTTTCGCAAGCAACTCACAATCCAAAAATATCCGCTCCCATGGACGCAGCTTGCGGCGGATAAAGCTCAAATCTTGCCTGCCCCTGATCGGTTGAACCCGAAAAGCGAAATGGAAAAGGTCAAGATAAGGCAAGATACGGCAAGATGATGAAGCGGAAATCCTTTTGAAAAATCGAAACCATACCCGAAGCGGTCTGGTGAAACTTTTCCAACGAGTTTGCGCCCAGTGGATTGGCGCAGACTGTCCCTTGGAATTCGTTTTTCGGGCTTTAACGGATGCAGAACCGCAATTTGATTTCCTGATTGTTGACGATGGGTCTGGCGGTGAGTTTGTTCAGTCGTTTCACCAGACTGCGAGCTTTGGATTGGAGCAGGGAACCGTCGGCCCTTGTGGGTTGGGTTTCCCTGAGAAAGACGTTGGTCACTGAACGGTCCGCTTCTGTGATCAGCCAAAAACGCACCCCTGCCTGGTTGTGGTAAACAGACAACACCCGGCGCCCCATGGCCACGCCCTTGTCATTTTCTTCCCGGTCTTCAGGCCCGAGGTCTCCCCAATCACCCTGGCAATGCGCATCCAATGCCAGCTGGATATCCCTTGCCGTGAGAAGTTTCAGGGCTGCCGGAGCAATGACGATCCGGCCTGGTGCAAATTTGGCTTGCAGGGTGGTTGACATGGATTCTCAATCTTTAGTGCGGAACCTCCATGATGCGCTGCCGGAGAAGGCTAGCCTGTTCAACGCGTATTGGGAATGGAATGGTTTCATGTTTCTAGTTTTTAAAATTATTTGAAACTTGTGTCCATCATCGTCTTTATTGGCTTCTTCCCTGCGACCTGCCAGATGAAAAAACCAAGCCGCTTTGAAACCATATCTCAACGAACCAATAAATATGCTTTAGACAAATCCTCTGTAATCATAATGTTGGCAGGACTTTAGGATTGCAAGCAAAAAAAATTAAAAATTCATGGATGCCGCTCCAGGTTCTGATAATTTGGAATATGCTTGTTATCAATGCATTGCCGCCCTTTGGGGCGGTTGAGTGGTTTTGGTGATGTCTGTTGTTGTCATGAAAAACTGGATTTTGAGAATCGTTGGGGTCCGGGCGTCCGCAAGGTGCATGTGGGCTGGACTTTGTATGGCATTGGTTCTGGCCACCTCTGCAAGCGCAGCGCATACAAGGGTTGAATTAAAATTGTCCGCCAATTCGGTCCCACCTGGCCAGGTTCAAACGGTTGGATTTCTGATGACGATGGATCCAGGTTGGCATACCTATTGGAAAAATTCAGGGGATTCAGGCATACCCACTCAAATTCAATGGAACCTGCCTCCCGGTTTTTCCGCTGGTCCAATTGAGTGGCCATTGCCTCTGAAGTTGCCACCTGCATCGGTCACCACTTACGCCTACGAGGGAACGACTCTGTTGGAGGTTCCCATCACGGTCGCTTCAAATGTGGCCTCGGGCGTTTACTCTGTTTCTGCCGCAGTTTCCTGGCTTGAGTGCAAAGACCAATGCATTCCGGGCAGCACGAATATTTCCTTTGACCTGGTTGTGACCAATGAGTTTGTGCCCTCGACACAATTCGATTTGATCCAATCCTGGCAAAGCAGGATGCCTGAGACCAGTTCCAACTGGTTGGTTGAGGCGTCATGGCAAACCACCACTAATGCGGACCAACGCTGGCTGGTTCTTCGCGGTCAGTATCGTGGCCCTGCCGATACCCAGCCCAGAATTGTGGATTTTTATCCCTATCCCGGCGACATTTATGAGGTCGAGACCGCCACCGAAGTGAAAGAAGGACCTGGATCTGATTTTACCTTGCGCAAAATGGTCACCAGGTTTCAATCGGATTGGCCTGTGCATGTGCCGGGCATTTTGGTTGAAAAAGGCATTGATCATGGTTGGTTCCTGAATCCGCAACCCTTGGGGCCGTCTGCCTTGGTGGATGACTCAAATCAAGTCTCTTCCGGTTCCATCCAGTCTGGGAACCTTGCCAATATCTCCGCGCCTCCTTTAAGGTTTTCTCCCTGGCGAATGATTCTTTATGCCTTGATTGGAGGCTTGATCTTGAATGTGATGCCATGCGTGTTGCCGGTGATTGCGCTCAAGATTCTGGGATTTGTGCGCGAAGGAGGAAGCGACCGGCGTCACATCCGGCTTTTGGGATTGGCCTATGTTGCCGGTGTGCTCGTCTCTTTTCTCGCTCTGGCCTCCATGGTGGTGGGTGTGAAGGCGGCCGGGCATCAAGCTGGTTGGGGAATGCAATTTGGAAGTCCCGTTTTTGTGGTGGCGCTGGCTACCTTGGTCACCTTGGTGGCCCTGAATTTATTTGGTGTTTTTGAAGTAAGCTTGGGCGGACATGCCATGGATGCGGCAGGCGCCCTGTCTGCGCGCCGCGGTTTTGCCGGCGCTTTTTTTAACGGGGTCCTTGCCACCACACTCGCCACGCCTTGCACGGCCCCGTTCCTCGCGCCAGCCCTGGGGTTTGCCTTCGCTCAAGGTTCAGGAATCATTTTTCTGGCTTTCTTCTCCACAGGCCTGGGCCTGGCTTTGCCTTACTTCCTGCTTTCCTGGCAGCCAGCCTGGATCTCTTTCCTGCCTAAACCCGGGGCATGGATGGAAAAATTCAAAATCGCCATGGGCTTTCCCATGCTGGCCACGGTTATCTGGCTGCTCTATATCGCCTCAGCCGCTTATGGCAGGGGCGTGGCGTGGGTGGGCTGCTTTTTGGTTGTCGTGTCTTTTGCCGCCTGGATCTTTGGCGCGTTTTTCCAGCATGGATCCAAGGCCCGCACTCTTTCACTGCTTTTGGCTTTCGCGGTCCTGATCCTGGGTTATTTCGGCATTCTGGAGAATGCTTTGCACTGGCGCTCGGGTGCTGGTGATGTAAATCCAGCCACCACCAATATCAATAGTCCTTTGGATTGGAAACCGTGGTCTCCGGAGGCTGTCACCCAAGCCCAGGCCTCTGGACGGCCTGTTCTGGTGGATTTTACTGCCGATTGGTGTCTGACTTGTCAGGTGAATAAAAAAACCAGCATCGAGATTCCATTGGTAATCAATGAAATGAAACAGGTGCAGGGCGTGGCCTTGGTGGCTGATGACACGGCTTTCCCGGTCCGCATCACCGAGGAATTACAGAGATTTGGCCGCGCCGGTGTGCCGCTGGTTCTAGTGTACCCCGGTCACCCTGGCGCCAACCCCCTGATCCTTCCCGAAATCCTGACGCCATCCCTGGTTTTGGATGCGCTCAAAAAGGCCACCCAATTCGGAAATGACTTGAACAAATCCACCCCGGCCGCTGTCGAATGAGGCACAGATGGGTTTTCATTTTTATTGAGAGATACACAGCAAACAAACCATATACAGTTATGACAAAGATCATCACCTTAGCCTCCCTCCTTGGTTTTACCCTGCCGGCCCTCGCGCTGGAAATCGGACAGCCTGCCCCTGATTTTTCCGGCACGGATATTCACGGCAAAACCGTAAATCTAAGCGATTTCAAGGGGAAAATTGTCGTGGTTGAATCCTATAACTCCGATTGCCCGTTTTGTCACAACCAATATGCCAGCGGGGCGGTTCCTGAATTGCAAAGAGATCTGGCCGCCAAAGGCGTGGTCTGGTTGTTGGTGGATTCTGTAAATCCCAACAACCCCAGCTTCCGCTCCGCAGGTCAAGCCCAGGAAGAATGGAAAAAATTAAAAATCAATGCCACGGATTGGATTCAGGATCCAAGTGGCGCCATTGGCCATCTTTATTCCATGAAAACCACCCCCGATGTTTACGTCATCGGCAAGGATGGAGTGCTGGATTATCAAGGCGCCATGGATGACCGCCCCAAACCATTCGGCGATCCGCGTAAGGCTCATAATTATGTCCGCGCCGCCGTGGATGCGCTCCTCCAAGGAAAACCGGTGGCTGTCACCCAGACCAAGCCGTATGGATGTGGTGTTCATTACGCGGATTAACCTGCCTGAATCAACGCCGCCGCCAACTTGACCTATTCGGGATGCTGAATTCGCGCCCGTGCTTGGGTCTTTCACTATCACCAACTTCTCTGGTGGAGTTCAAGACCCCACCTTCGCTTGAACCCGAAATGCGAAATGGAAAGGGTCAATGTGCGGCAAGATGCTGGAGCGGAAACTCTTTGGGAAGATCGAAACCATACCCGAAGCGATCTGGTGAGATTTTTCCATAGAGCCTGTTTTAAAATTCGGAAGGATGCTGGTTTCGTGCCCAAGCCAGTCTGGCTAGGCGCGCTGAGGGAGCATACACCACGTGGGTCTGGGACCGAGGAGCAACAACGCCAGACCGGCTTGGGCGCGAAAACCCTCCGGGCAACGGCGCTTTTTCCATTGGGTTTTGTTGTCGCCGTCGTTACAGCCCGCCACGGGGATGCGCCGCCAGCTCCGCCTCGCCCAAGACCAAAATCTCCAGTCGCAGCATCCTTCCCAATTTTAAGACGGGATCTCAGTGTTTGAGCTCGCTAGATTGGGGCAGATTGCCCTTTTCTATTTCGTTTTTCGGGTTTAACAGGGAGCAGCGGAGTATTTGAATTCCACTGTAAAAATCCAAGCCCGAGTTAAAAAATGGATGAAGGGCGGATATTCTCGGTCCACGAAATAAACAAGGCGCGAAACATGGAGTTCGCGCCTTGGAGCGTTTGATTTTTGCTGGAAAAATTTCAGCCGGCAATGACGCCGATTTCGACGGGTTCGACGTTGACTTTGTTTTTTTCGAGCCAGCGGATGGCCGCATCCACTTCAGCGCGCACGCCGGAGAGTTCGAGGCAGACAATGCCGATCTCATCGGTGACGGTGGCTTGGCGGATGTTGGTGATGACTTTGAATTGATGCCCCACTTCCCAGATGAAGGGTTTTTTAATGAGCCTGGGAGGATACATCAACCACAGCCTTTGCCGGATTTCGGCTGTTGCGGACG
This sequence comes from bacterium, assembly GCA_021817945.1. Taxonomy (GTDB): domain Bacteria; phylum Verrucomicrobiota; class Verrucomicrobiia; order Limisphaerales; family UBA11358; genus UBA11358. The sequence goes on from JAKAFL010000016.1 coordinate 51,274, forward strand.
TGTTTTTGCTCCTCACTTTGGATTTTTTGACGGCAGCCATGGTGTTTAGCCTCCTGCAATAGCGGGAATGATGCTGATTTCATCGCCCTCTTTGAGGGCAGTTTCGCGGTTTTCCTTGAAACGGATGTCCTCTTCGTTCACGTAGATGTTCACGAAGCGCCGGACTTCACCTTTTTCATCCAGGAGCCTTTCCTGGATTCCTGGAAAGCGTGTTTGCAATTCCAGGATGGCCTGGCCCACGGTGAGGGCGTTGACTTCAATTAATTCCTCATTGTTGGTCAATTTGCGCAAGGGCGTGGGTATTCTTACTTTTTTTGGCATATCAATCCTTATAGTGTCGTGATGTTTCGTGGGAATCGAGTTTTTTTGATTTTGTTGAGGTCATTCAAGCCCGGGCGGATTCCTCCTGGGTGAGGAGGGCTTCAAATTCACGCAGGCTGGGTTTGATTTCACGGGGTTTTCCGCAATGGCCGGACACGGCATCAAGTGTCTTAAGCCCATTGCCGGTAATGCAGATCACGGCGGAATCCTCTTTGGGAATCTTGCCGCACTCAATCAACTTTTTGGCCGCGCCCAGGGTTACGCCTCCGGCTGTTTCGGCAAAAATGCCCTCGGTTTCGGCCAGCAGCCGTATGGCATCGCGAATTTCATCGTCATTCACGTCCTCGGCGGCGGCATTGGTTTCGCGCATGACCTTCAACGCATAAAAGCCATCGGCGGGAGTTCCGATCGCCAGTGATTTGGCGATGGTGTCCGGCTTGACGGGTTTGAAGAAATCAAGGCCGGCTTTTTGGGCGGTCGAGATGGGGGAACAACCGGTTGCCTGTGCTCCGTAAACCTTGGGATGGGATTCCGGTATCAGTCCCACTTTGACCAGTTCCTGGTAGCCCTTGTGGATTTTGGTGAGCAGGGAGCCGGAGGCCATGGGTATGATGGTGTGCTGTGGCGCTTTCCAGCCCAGTTGCTCTGCGATTTCGTAAGCCATGCTCTTGCTGCCCTCCGCATAGTAGGGCCTCATGTTGACGTTCACAAATGCCCAGCCAAACTTGCCAGCAATCTCCGCGCACAGACGGTTGACTTCGTCATAATGGCCCCTGATGCCAATCACGCTGGCACCGTAGATAAGGGAGTTTAGAATTTTACCCTGTTCCAGGTCGGATGGGATGAATACATATGACTTCAGACCTGCACTGGCGGCGTTGGCAGCCACGGAATTGGCCAGGTTGCCGGTGGAGGCGCAGGCCACGGTTTCAAAACCCAGTTCCTTGGCGCGGCTCAAGGCAACGCTGACGACCCGGTCCTTGAAAGAAAGCGTGGGGTAATTTACCGCGTCATTCTTGATCCACAATTCACGGATTCCGAGCCGCCGTGCAAGACGGTCTGCCTTGATCAGGGGCGTGAAACCCACCTGCCTGCCCACGGTGGGTTCTTTTTCGATGGGCAGGAGTTCTCGGTAACGCCACATGGAGGCGGGCCGCGATTCGATGGCCGCGCGGGTCAGGGATTTTTTAATGCGGTCATAATCGTAGGCCACCTCAAGGGGGCCAAAATCAAATTCACACACATGAGTGGCCGCCAACGGATATTCCCGCCCGCATTCGCGGCACTTGAGTGCCTTCATGTACCGGTGTTGTTCGCTCATAATCTGTCAGTCATTGCATTCAGGTCGTTTTCGATCTCTATTTTCTGCAATCATTTTTTCGATTGTTTTTGCCGGTTCGAACCAACAAAAAAACCCCTCCCATGGCGGAGAAGGGTCAGAATAGCTGACAGTGTGTCTTCTCATTTTTCCCGGGCTAATGGCGCCCAAGCTGGATTTGGCACCTGACATTGATACCTGAAATCAATCGGTTGCCGTGGCGTCACAGGGCCAGTCCCTCGACCACTCGTCATGAGTCCGCCTCTCAGCGGATGCCAACAAAGTGAGGCTAACTGATCTCCCTGTCAAATGCTTTTTGCCAGTCCACCAAAAGCGAAGTCAAAGCGCATGAGGGGAAAGGCTCAAACCAAGCATGACTTTTACAATTTGTCATAGCCGTATGAAAACAATTGAGAAAGTCACTACTGCAATGGTATGCGTTTGCAATTGATATTATCGTTAAAGCTTTGAGATTTTGATTTTTTGGAATCCGTCAAAATTTCTATTAGTAGAGCTATTAAAAATAATATGCACAATATGTAGTGGTTTTTCCTTTACATTTGGCCATGAGTTTGGTTAAGTGGGTTTAACACGATTATGTACCTTAAAAACCTAACCGTTTTCGGTTTTAAGTCATTTGCAGACAAGACAGCGTTGAATTTTCAGCCGGGGGTGACGGCCATAGTGGGGCCAAACGGCTGTGGTAAATCAAATGTTTCGGACGCCATACGCTGGGTGTTGGGCGAGCAATCTGCAAAGGCTCTGCGCGGCGGGGAAATGGCGGATGTTATTTTTAATGGCACGGACGGACGCAAACCCATGGGCATGGGAGAAGTTTCGCTGACGCTGGGCGGGGTTGGAGAGGAGAACCTGAAAGCGGCTGGGGTGGAAATGGCCTATGACGAGGTCACACTCACACGCAGAATCTATCGGGACGGGGGGAGCGAATATTTTCTGAACCGGACACCGTGTCGGCTGAGGGATATCCAGCAACTGTTTATGGGGACAGGAGTTGGGCGAACGAGTTACAGCATCCTTGCGCAGGGCCACATCACGCAAATTCTGTCGAGCAAGCCCGAGGATCGGCGCATGATATTTGAAGAGGCGGCTGGCATCACCCGGTTTAAAGCACAGAAAAAAGAATCGCTGCGCAAACTGGAGCATACCGACCAGAATTTGTTGCGGGTGGCGGATTTGATCAAGGAGGTGAAGCGCCAGATTGGGTCGTTGCAGCGGCAGGCGGGCAAGGCGAAACGCTACAAGCAACTGGCTGTGGAATTGCAGCATTTGGAGACGCAGCATGCGCGGCATCAGTTTGATGTGTTGCAGGGAGAGATCAGCTCGCGGAAAGAGGCCCTTGAACGCTTGCGGGATGAAATACAGCAGATAGGGGAGGATGTTTTGCGCTATGAGAGCGAGCTGGGCGGGCTGCGGGCGCAGCTCTCCGAGCTGGACCATGAGGTGGCGGCCCATCAGCAGAGGGGGCTGGAGATCAAGTCGGAAATGGATCGGCACGAAAGCCGGGTTCAGTTCAACGAGGAACGGCTTCAAGAAATGGAGGTCCGTAATGCGAAGGCCCTTGGGGAAATTAACGAGGGCAGCCAGAGGCTTGATTCAGCGCAGGCTGAATTGGGCGGGGTGCTGGACCGTTTGCAGGCGGCGGAGTCTGAGTTGAAGGCGCACCGCGAAAGCCACCAGCAACGCCAGAATGATTTGGGTGAGTTGGAAAAGGCCATGCGAGAGCGCCAGGAGGCCCTTCGCCAGGCTCAGGCCGCAGCCTTTTCTGCAGCGCAGGATTTATCCAGGGTTCGCAATGAAATCACCGCCCTGGAGCTTCAAAAGCAAAACAATACCGCCCGCCTTGAAAAGCTTTCCGCGGAAAAAATCCAGTTAGAGGCCGAACGGGTGGCCTTGGAAAGCCGGTTGCAGGAATTCACAGCAAGCGTGGAGGCCCAAAAATTGCACGCCGCCACCACCCGCGGATCCGTCGAGCAACGGCAACAGCGGCTTCGGGAATTGCAGGGTGAATTGCAGCAGGCATCCTCGGAGCAGGACAAACTGCTGCATCAGCAATCGGAAAAACGGTCCAGATTGACAGTTTTGGAGCAGTTGGAAGTATCCCATGAGGGATTTGATCCTGGCGCGGTGGCTGCATTGCGCCAATCCCGGTCAGTGCTTGGATCCCTGGCCGACCGAATCCGTGTACCTGCGCCGTACGTAACCGCCGTCGAAAACGCCCTGGGTCATTATTTGCAGATTGTGCTGACAGAGCAACCCTCCTCGGCGCAGGAAATCCTGTCTGAATTGCAAACCAGCAAATCAGGCCGGGCCAGCATCGCCGCCTTGTCGCTGCCGTTGTACGTGGACGACCGTCAACTGGCTTTTGACGGGGAGATGAGCCCATCCGGCCAATCCCATGAAGACAGTTCAGCTTTGCCATCGGGGCAGGTGGTTCATGCCGTCAGTGTCATCCAGGCGGATCCCAAGGTTGAGCCTCTGCTAAAATCGCTGCTTGGCCGCACCTACATTGCGGCGGACCTGACCACTGCCACCGCGCAAATCCAGAACGGGCATGCGGGGTGTGATTTTGTCACGCTCCAGGGCGAGTTGTTGAACAGGCACGGAATCTATACCGGCGGATATTTGAACAAAGCCCAGGGCAAGGCTCCCAGCAGCATTTTGGGGCGCAAAAACCAGATTGCCGAGCTTCAGGCCGAGCTTGCCTCCATCCAGGAACAGGTGGAGTTGGCGAGCCGTCGGCGCGGTATTCTCCTTGGAGAACAGTCCGAGCTTCAGGCCAGCTTGCAACAGGCCCAAAATGACCTGCGCGAACAGGAGGTCGCCGTTGCCACGCGTGAAGGGGAATTTAAAGCCCTTCAAAGCTCCAATCGTCTGCTGAACCAGAAGATTGAAACCGTTATTTTTGAAATCCAGAGCCTTGCATCCCAGCAGGAGGAGGGAGCCCGCAAAGTGGAGGTCCTATCATCTCGCCAGGCAGACATGGTTGGTGCTGAAAAGGCGGCCCAGGACCAGGTCACGTCGTTGACCGCAGAAATGGAGTCGTTGCGCCAGGGCCGGGATGCGGCCACGACGGCGCTTACCGAGTGCAAGGTTGCCCTGGCCTCGGGGGAGCAGTTTGTCAGCTCTGCCCGGCAGCAAAAGCAGGCCTTGGAATCTCGCATGCGGGAACTGGCGCAGGCGCTGGAACAGCGGCGCAATGAATGCGAGGGGATACTGGCCCGCCAGGAACAAGCCCGGTCTGAAATTCAGGATTCCCAGTCCCATTGCCAGCGCCTGGGCCATGACCGGGCCCAGGTCAGCGAACAAACCGCCCGGCTTCTATCGCAAAAAACCGACCAGGAATCCGCGATCGGTCTTCATGAGGAGACCCTGCGGGAAAGACGCAACCAACTGGCCGGGTTTCAAAACCAGCGCGGCATTGTGGAGGTGGAGTTGGCCCAGAAGGATCTGCATGTGCAAAACCTCCTCGAAAAAGTCCGTCAAAAATACCACATCAATCTCGAGGACATCCGCAGCGAATGCATCACCATCACCCTTGCTGATGAGGGCCCGGCCAGGGTGGAAACGCTGACCCCCGGGCAGATGGAAGCCAGCGGCGCTGCCACGGACTGGGCTGCGGTCTCGCAGCAGGTCGAGGCCCTGCAAAAACGCCTGGATGAAATGGGCCCGGTCAACCTTGTGGCCATTGATGAATACGAGGAGACCGAGCAGCGCCATCAGTTCCTGACGCAGCAGCACGATGACTTGGTTTCCGCCAAGACGCAGCTTCTGGACGTGATCAACCGCATTAATTCGCAGACCCGCCAGATGTTCATGGAAACGTTCGAGAAAATTCGCGACAATTTCCGGCTCATGTTCACCGAGGTGTTCGGCGGCGGCAAGGCGGACCTGGTGTTGTCCGATGAAAACGATGTGTTGGAAAGCGGCATTGACATTGTGGCCCGCCCCCCTGGAAAACAGCTTCAGAGCATTTCACTCCTCTCCGGCGGGGAGCAGACCATGACTGCCGTCTCGCTGCTGTTTTCCATTTACCAGGTCAAGCCCAGCCCGTTCTGCGTTCTGGACGAATTGGATGCGCCCCTGGATGAATCCAATGTTGTCCGCTTCGTCAAAATCCTTCAGCGTTTTCTGGCCCATTCGCAGTTCGTCATCATCACCCACAACAAACGAACCATTGCCATGGCGGATGTCCTGTACGGGGTGACCATGCAGGAACACGGGGTGAGCAAAATTGTCAGTGTCAAATTTCACCGGGCGGAGGAGACCGCCGTACCCACTCCAGACCTGCCACCAACCCCGGAACCGGCGTCGGTGGCTTGAGGTGATTTGAAATTCTGCAAAAATTAAAACATGAGTCTTGGTCCATGGAGCCCTTGAGGGGGAGCCAGACTAAGGCGAAACCGTACGGTAAAACTGCTGCTGGGAGTGTGATTGGGGGAACGAAATGGTCACCGTGGCATCGGCCGCATTGGTGATGCTTCCCGGGAGAATCTCCCAGGCATTCCCAGCCAGGTTGGAACTGGATTCCACGTGATAAGGAAATCCAGGCGTGGTGGCATAGGTGAGAAAGACCATGCCATTGAGCAAATCCACCTTGGGGATCAACTGGCTGGGAGGAGGGGGGCTGGAAAGAACACTGAAAGCCTGGCTGAGGACTGGTTTCAAGGCAATTCCCGTGGCATTGGTGGTGAAGGCGAGGAGTTGGTTTCCAAACCCGGCCAAATTGACGGCCAAATTATGAAAAGCCGCCACGCCATTGCCTGCATTGGTGCCGATATCTTGCGCGTTTGATCCCAAAAGCAAGCCGCTGGAATTGGTCAGGGCTAATTGCACCACCAGATTTCCCGGCAAATTCAGGGATGTGGCATGACCCAGGGCGTCCACGGCTTGCACCACAGGTTGGTGGGTCATGGCGAGACCCGCCACGGCACCTGCGGGTTGAGCGGCGAATGCCAGCGCGGTGGCGGGGCCCAGCACGATAAATGGCAGGCTTTGAGCCGAAACGCTGCTCCCCACAGTATCCATGGCATCCAGAACGTGAGCGCCCGGGACACTTATGGTCAGATCATTGAAATGCGCCAAACCTGCCTGGTCCGTCACCCGCGAGAGCGTGCCGGACAGTCCCCCAAGGGAATCCCCTAAAACCACGTTGATTTCTGCATTCGAGACAGGAAGGCTGTTTGCATCCAGGGCTTCCACCAGGATTTCCGGGCTGATAACCATCCCCTGCGCGGTTGTGGATGGCTGTTGAATGAATGCCAGGGATTGAACCGGTGTCCATGGCAAAAAATAAGCAGTTTCACTGATTGGACTGTTCATGGCAACCTGTGCGGGGTTGTTGGTGCCGGAATAGGAACCGGAACCAGCGCCAATCCAGTTCTCAAAATTGTATCCATTGGAAGCCACGGCACTCAAGTAGAGCACTGTTCCAGGATTGGTCCATTGGCTTTGTGGAAAAACCTGTCCCCCTATTGACGGATTCATGGTCAGAAGGTACTGGGTGGCGTAGGCCGCTGTGTCAGTGAACGACATGGATGGCGTCAGCAGATGCGATTGTCCGCCGCCATCACTCCATCCATTCCAGAGGTACTGGGTGCCGGAATTTTGCTGGGGTGATGATGCCAGAAGCCAATGACTGGTCCCGGCGGGCCATAAAAATGTCCGGGGTGATGAACCATTTGTTCCATCCACGTTCAAGGCCAGGTTCGGCGGGCTGGATTGGAACGTGACGGCCACGGAATTGGATTGGAACAGGAGGGAAAACTGTGAGGATGCATTCAAGTATTCAGCCAGGGCGTTGTTCATGAGAGATAATCCGCCTGTTGCATCGTTGCGTACCCACAGTCCATTGCGCCCGCTTGCACCAATACCATAATTTGGAATGGAGACGTTGGCAGCCACTGCATTGGACAAAACACCGTTGCCGCCAATGATGCTCATGCCATCAGAAATGCTATTGGTGATCAAAACATCCCCGAGAACCAGGCCGTGAATGCCGCCTGCATAGGAATCCATGCAGAGCTGCAAGGCAGCCCTCCATTGGTAACCGGGGTCATAGCCGCCGCAGCGGACCAGATTGCAACGTAATATGGAAGTGATGCCGGAAAATGTGTTGGCGCCAACGGGAAAGGTGGTGCTGGCCAGGATGCCGCAGCCGTAGGGAATATCCTGAAACAGGCAGTCCTGAATCGAATTGCTGATTCCACCGTAAATGGCGCCACCGTTGGCCAGGAAAGGAAGCATTCCAGTACAATGAGTCACCAGGTTGAATCCCGGCACATAGGTCTGCTGTGTGTAGGTTGCCGGCCAGATGGGAAAGCAATCATCCCCGGTGCCTCGAGCCGTGCAGTTTGTCACGATGGTGGATTCCATTCCCACCGCCAGGTTGCAACCATCCGCAATGGTGTCCCTGAAACGGCAGCCATCCACGATCAATCCCTTTGAATTGGTGAGCCATGCGCCTGTTTTGGTGTGTTCCACCCAGATGCGTGAGAGGGTGGAACCGGTGCCATAAGAGCCCCCCAGGCCATCATTGGGTTCACTGTCATTGCGATAATTCAGAAAGCCTTGAATGGAAAAATCAGCGAGGTGGATATTGCTGCCGTTTCCATGAACAAAAACCCGCGCTGAGGGATTGGAGTTGTACACTGAAGCATTGCCCACAAGGCGGGTAAACCACATTCCCGCTCCCTGAACGATGGCGCCCGTGGGCAGGTTTAGGGTGCCACTAACAAGGTACTGGCCCGGCGGAAGCCATGCAGCCACGCCCTTTGAAACCGCCGCATTAATGCAATTTTGCACGGAAGCCGTTGCATCGGATGCCCCGTTGGTGGAAGCCCCATAAGCCAGAACGGACAGGGATCCTGCCGGTTGCGGGAGGGGCGTTCCAGCGATCTCGAGGTCCACCAGATCTATGTCATACCAGGCAGCGTTGTCTCCGGCATCCATTTGCAGCCGGATCAAATCCCCGGTCTTGATGGAAAATCCGGTGGCCCGGACCTCATCAAAAAAATTCCTGGGACTGCCCGCCGAGGGTTCGTTGGTAAATGGATAATTCCCGTAGAGCCAGCTATAGCGCGAGGTCATGGGTAAAACAGCCGCTAAAACGCCGTTGGTATAGAGGCTCAAGTTGTAATCCGCACCACTGCCATTCGCGGTGTCTGGCACGCTGTAACGCACCACCATGGAATCAGCGGCTGCCTGGGCGGTGAATTCCACGTATTGACCGGTGCCATTGAGTTCCATGCATTTCCTGCCTGACGCTTCGGACGCAACCAGGTTGGGGCCGTATTGCGGACCCAGGAGCGTGGCTCCGCCGGAAGTCATGTTTTCTGCTTCATAGGTGATCCACGGAACGGCTGCGCCCGGGATAATGTTGCCCATGGCCGTGCCAACCCAATGGGTACAAGCCAAAATCAGCACGATCCATACTTTATCGGGCCAAAACACAGCCAATGCGATTCCCGGTGCTCTAATACGAACGCCGGAACTGGCATGGGTTTGGGAAAAAAACCAAGACATTCAACTCAAAGGGTAATGCCTACGACTACTGTGAAGCCAGTCGCATGAAGTGTGGACAGGTATTTTTGGTCAAAAAGTCATAACCTACTGATTTTGTATTGGTTAAACAAAAAATTGGCCTTGTTGTCATTGAGGGTGCCAAACCTGTTTTGCAGCCCCGGTAATTTGGCAAGGGGCGGGGCTCAAGATCATCAAAGTCTAAACGTTGTGGAATGCCATCCAGGGATTGGAACCTGCCTGGTTGTTGTTCAGCCATTATCTCAATCGGTCACATTTTTGTTTCGTCGGATTGGTCGGTTTCCACTAAGCTTTGCCCCCCATGAAGTGGACGAATACATTGGTGCCAACCCTGCGCGAAGCCCCGGCTGACGCGGAGATTGTCTCCCACAAATTATTATTGAGGGCTGGTTTGATCCGCAAGCTGGCTGGCGGCGTTTACACCTTTTTGCCGATGGGGTTACGAGTGCTGAGGAAGGTGGAGGAAATCATCCGCGAGGAATTGGATGACGCCGGAGCCGTGGAGGTTTTGATGCCAGCCTTGCAGCCGCGCGAGCTTTGGGAGCAGAGTGGAAGAGCTGAAACAGCGCGTGACGTGCTTTTCAGGGTCAAAGACGGGGCATCCCGCGAATGGTTTTTAAGTCCCACAGCCGAGGAGGTGATCACCTCAATCGCGGCGAACGAAATCAATTCCTACCGGCAATTGCCCAAAAATTTTTACCAGATCAGCACCAAATTCCGTGATGAAATCCGGCCCCGATTTGGTTTGATGCGTGCCAAGGAGTTCATCATGAAGGATGCCTATTCCTTTGATGCCAGCGACGAAGGCGCCATGGCGAGCTATCGCAAAATGTATGACGCCTACCAGCGAATTTTTGCCCGGTGCGGTCTCAAATCCTTTCCGGTGGAGGCGGATACCGGGGTGATTGGGGGCAATTATTCCCACGAATTCATGGTGCCGGCCGAGACTGGAGAAAATGAGGTGGCGTTTTGCGAGGGTTGCGGCTATGCGGCCAACCTTGAAAAGGCAACCAGCAACCTGCCGGCCACGGCGTCCGATGACACCGGGGCCGAGGTGGAGGAATTTGCCACGCCTGGCGTGGTGACCATTGAAGCCCTTACCAAGGCTCCGCATCAAATTCGCGCCAACCGCCAGGTCAAGACCCTCGTTTACATTGCCGATTCCAAACCTGTCCTGATTTTGATTCGAGGTGACGACCAATTGAATGAAACCAAGTTCATGGCCCGGACGGGTGCAACCGCCGTGCGGCCTGCCACTTCCGAGGAAATTGTTTCCCTGCTGGGTGCCCGAGCCGGATCGTTGGGCGCGGTTCGGTCGGTGCCCCCGCACGTGGCCATCCATGCAGACCTGCGCCTAAAGGGTGCTCGTGGAATGGTCACCGGGGCGAACAAGGATGGTTTTCATCTTCGCCACGTTTCCATGGACCGGGATGTGCAGGTGGCGCATTGGAACGATTTGCGGACTGTCCGTGCGGGTGAACCGTGCCCCAAGTGCGGGCTTTCATTGAAGCTCCGTCGCGCCATTGAGGTGGGGCATGTCTTCAAGCTGGGAACCAAGTACAGCGAAAAGTTGAATGCTCAGTTTTTGGATGAAACCGGAAACCTCAAACCTGCGGTGATGGGTTGTTATGGGATAGGAGTGACTCGGACTTTGCAGGCCATCATTGAACAGGGGAACGATGCGGATGGGATCATCTGGCCGGTGACCGTGGCGCCCTACCAGGTTTGTCTCACACCCCTGAATGTGGCGCCTGAAGGCGAAGTAATGCAATGGGCGGCCCGCATTTATGAGGAACTGCGCTCCTCGGGGGTGGATGTGATTCTGGACGACCGGGATGAGCGTCCGGGTGTAAAATTCAAGGATGCCGACCTGGTGGGATTCCCGCTGCGTGTGGCCCTTGGGGAAAAAGGGCTGGCCAAAGGCGATGTGGAATTGAAACCTCGCGGAGGCGCGGTGCAATTTGTAAAAGCCGCCGAGGCGGTTGAAAGCATCAAGACATGGCTTAAAAAGGCGATGGAAGCCACATCACCCATTCACCGTGGCAAAGAGTAAAATTCAAACCGGACAGGCCAGCGGCCCAATGGATCCAAGTTCGCCATAAAGTAGCCCCCATCATTCAAAAGCTCGATGCCGGCCAGGGCGGGGCATAATCGCACCTTGAAAGGTGCCCATTCCCGGGCCTGATGAAGCGCGGCGGTCATTTTTGCCACGGATGGCCCCAATCCACGCAGGACAGGCATCCCCGCCAGAAACCGGCTTTTCCATAGGATTAAGTCGGAATGAAGGTGCCCGATGACGGTTTGCTCCACTTGACCCAGCCGATCGCGAATTTCCTTCTCTGCCGCCAGGAAAGGCAGGGCAGTGGGATCGTGGCAAAACAGTAGCACCCTTTGGTCCGGTTCCAGGCTGGAAAAGGCTTTGCGAATCTGGTCGAGGTGATTGACCCGGAGCTTTTGCCATTCCATTTGGTCATCAGGCAGAACGTCAGCCGAATGTGCGGGCAGGGTGATCAGTGAGGACGTCACGCCCATCAAAACATAGCGCCCTTCGTTGATCTGCCAAAATGAGGGGATGCGCAGGCGCTCAGTGGCCAGTTTCCAGCTTTCCAGGCTCATGTTCCCCCGGTTGGAAAACAAGGTGCGCTTTCCCAGTTCATGATCCCCCAAGACCAGCCTCAGGCGGTCACCAAACTTTTGAGCCAATGCCTCCAGGCAAATGCGCGCGCTTTCAAGGCAAGCCGGATCCGCTACACCAATGAAACCCGAATCCATGGCGAAATCCCCGTTTACGATCACATGGTCCGCCTCAATCGGTTGTCTGAGAAAAGCGTGAAATTGGGGTGTCCGGTCCAGTGGATTTCGCATCCAGAACCAATGCCGGTAGGCCCGGGCCAGAAAGCGCGTCCTGGCATTAGGGATGGCTTCCATCTCGTAATCACCACCGCGGGCGGTTTCCGCCGGGCCTGCATAATGAATGTCACTGAGCAGGAGCAGGTTCATGGGTTGAGAGTGGGCAAGCACGTATGGCGTTGGACCGGCCGCGTGGCAATCGTTCCAAATGATAGATCAAATAGCCATGAAGCCATTGGCCCAAAAGGGCGAGGGTCGCGGCATTCGATTTTAAATTTTGCAGGTCCGGCCAGGGGAATTCCAAAAGGGTTTGCATCAGGTCCATGACATGGGGAGGCAGGCGCAGCCCGGATAAATCCGGCCCCAATCCCAATTCACGAAGGAGCTTTAATTCAAAGGCAAAAACAGTTGCGGACTGGACCGGCATGGTTTCCACCGAGTGCAAAAATTCCCTGGTCAGGAGGTATAGTTCCGGGAGGGGGGTTTCCCTCTCTGTAACCTGTTCCAGGCAGGTGGTGGCGTAGGCGGCCTGCTGAAGGCGTCCGAGATCCAGCCGGAAAGCGTTGGGCGCCCGCACCACGCGCACCTCGCGCAATGGGTGAAGTGAGCCGGGGCGCCCGCGATGAAAGGAAAAATCCGCTTCAAAAAACAAATCCAGCCTGCCGGCGAAGGGGGATTTGGGTTTGCGGGCGCCCTTGGCCACTGTGCTGAGGCGTCCGGTGGATGGGCTGATCCACTCCACAATGAGGCTAGATTCGGTCAATGGGCGCGTGCGCAGGATGATGCCGGTGGCGTTTTCGATCATGGCTGAGGACCAAGGCGGGAGGGTCGGTCTTAATGGCTCTTAGTTTAGGCCTAAAACTTTCTTGGTTAAGCACTTGCGCCGCACCACTCCGGGAACACTTTCAAAAAGTATTTTGCGGGAGAGCTTTTGCATTTGATCCATGATACGGCTGAGTTTGGGTTGGTTGGATTCGGCTTGCTTGAGCCAGTGATATTGCTCTTCGGACAGCGCCACCATCGCGGTTTTGGTCTTTATTTTTCGCGTCCAGACGCAACGACTGCCTATCTGCCCGGGCGCGCGCTCGAAATCACTGGTTTGGCTGACCGGCTCCAGTTGGGCCAGTTGGCGCACCAACTCCCGGTAGGCGGGCGGAATCCCAACTTGATTTTTCACCCAGCTATTGAACACCAGAAGCGGACGGCTTTCAACATAGTAAGCATATAGACCCACTATGAACACACCCTGCTTCCCCGCCTTCCGCTCCCAGCTCGCCGCCCTCAGACGCCGCTTCGCCAAAATTGCTCCTCAGGCCACCCTGGCCCAACTCCACCAGCAGTGCTCGCTTGAACTGCCGTTACCCCAGGTATGGCATCCAGCGCTGAAGCTTCTAATGGAGCACCTTTAATAGCGAGCGCGGTACCACCTGCTCCAACAGCAGCCATCGCTATTACATTACCGGAAATTTGTCCTCCCGCATAGCTTCGACTACATTTTTTATGGTGTAATCATAAAAGGAGAACTGGCTTGGCAACCATCGTGTTCCTCCAAAAGAGACGGCATCTCCTACACCTGTTCCAAAATTTACTACATTATCAAACCAATTAAGCCCTAAGAGACTGTTTTAAAATTCAAAAACGACATGGTTTTATTGGGGCTTTGATCGGGTTGGTTCAGAAAAACGCGCGAGAAAATGAAGGGTTCTTCGACGTTTCTAGTGGATAAACTGGGATAGATGGGGTAAATCGTCAAGCAATTATGATTCCCGAACAAGTGTTTCATCGGATATTGGCGTTGGGCGAAG
>JAKAFL010000068.1 GCA_021817945.1 bacterium
CAAAAAGCCAGATGCGACGAGGATTTCTGGCTGCAAAAATTCACGCCGCGCCGAACCAGGAGCTTATGGTCAAAACGGAATCGGGAGCATATCGCCCGCCTGATAAAAGAAAAACGCATGACCCCACCAGGATTAGCGGCAGTACAAGCCGCCATTGCCGATGGCCGCTGGGACAGCGCATACGACTCGGCGCGTACCATGGAAGTTCCGGAAGATTTCATCACCGAACTCAAGGAAGATAAAACCGCCTACGCATTTTTCCTGACGCTCAACAAAGCCAACACCTACGCCATCGCCTGGCGGCTGCAAACCGCCAAGAGACCGGAAACCCGCCATCGCCGCAAAGCCCAGTTGCTGGCACAAATGAAAGCCCGCAAACCCCTGCACTAACCGGAAATCCGAAAGGCCAACCCCGGCAGCCGGCGCGTTGGCTTGAAGGCGCGGGATCGAATGACCGACAGGCCGGAAACGCAACCCCCTTCGCAGCTGCCGCGATGAAAGCAGCTCAGCTAACGCGGGGAATGGGCTAACCGCAGCGGCACTCGCGACTGCCCCGGCGGGGGCCAGAGCTCCACCGCCGCCTCGGCAACCCGACCGAACTTACGCCACCACGCGTAAAGTGTTACATTTCTGATCCCATGCACCCGGCACAATTCCATGAGTGCCCTATCGCTGTCCCGATGGCCATCTGTATTCGCGCCGCGTCGATCTTGCCTGTGCTCTACTGGGTCGCTTGCTGTCCATACGACCCCCGATCCTTTCCGCACCCAAAGTCATTAGGAAACACTGGCACCGGTCTTTGGGCGCTGGACCAATATGCAATAACCGCAACCGGTACACCCCTATTTTTCCGGAGGCTCACGAAAGGCTTTACGATACGCCGGCGTTACCCTACGGGCGCGGGCCCACGTGGGGCCGTCACCCGTCCGTCGAGTTTGTGCAGGCCCCGCGAAGATCAGGGCCGGTGCTTAGCCCCGTTTGTTTATTCGGCATACCCGGCCGAAATACCTGCTTCCGCCTGAAACACGCGAATCAGCAGTTGCCTCAAGCCGAATACCCCGCTTGGCCGCCGCTCGTAAATCCCCTGCACTGCCCGACGGGTTCCGGATTCGCAGGTTGTGCCCCTGCTTTGGCTGGGGGTGGCGATCCTGCCACGGTGCAAGGTGCAACAAATTATCCGTGAATGCCTGTTATGAAATGGCCGCCCGTGATATGCTTTTTACCATTTATAATGGAGTGGTCATACATTGAAAATTGAGAAAATCAGGTTTTCGAATTTCGGCCCCTTCCTCCGTGAACATACGCTCGAGTTGGAGCCTGATGTCACTGTACTTACTGGTGCCAACGACACCGGCAAGAGTTTCCTGATGAAATTGATCTGGATTGCATGCTCAGCCAACATCGCAGACCGCCCCGACGTGAACACCATACGAGCCGCGGAAGAGGAGGGTGGACCTGCCGACCGACAAATGAAGGTTACGATCGAGGCAAAAATTTCCAGTGCAGAATCACTTCCTTTTCTTCCCGGACCACCAACCGAAAAACTAGAGCAAGGTGATGGGTTGATTATGGAGAAGCAACTCTCATCCCGCCAGCTACAGATAATAAAATGTCGTGATAAACCTGTATCTGTTCCAACTAATCCGTGGACAGTCACCCGCCTGCCACCGATGCCAGCATCCGAATTTCGGGACGCTGTCCCTATTGGGCAAGCTAACGACTCGGAGGCAGCGCTGCTTCGCTCGGCCTTAGGAGCAAACTATGCCAATCTCCCGTCCCGTACAGATCAAAACTGGCCTGCCACTTTGCGGGCCAAGGAAGATGCAGTCCGAGATTGGCTCAACGATCTTTTGCCATCAATGCTGCGCTATGATGTTCATATAACCACAGACGCAAATAACCACATAAGAGTCTCCCTGAAAGACTCCTTCGGCATCGGTGTTCCTCTACATTCCCGCGGCCATGGAATTCGCCAAATATTTTCCCTCCTTGGGCCATTAGTCGAATCGCGCGTGCAGAAAAAACCGCAAATCATCCTTCTCGACGAACCAGAGCATCATCTCCACGCGGATGCCCAGCATACTCTTCGGCAATTTCTTGAAAGAATAGGCAGAGAGCCATTAATTCAGGTAATTTACGCCACACATTCTTCGTCGATGATAAATAACATGCGCGAACAATCTATACGGGTGCTATCTCGTAAAAAAAACGGCAACGACCCAACGAGCGTCATCGATAAGCTCGACGGCTCCAACCACAATTTCGGTCTGGTGCGCACCAGCCTTGGGCTGGCTCCCTCGGACTCCCTCCTGTATGCGGATACTACTATTATCGTGGAAGGGAAGACGGAGGTTCGTTGCCTGCCGTCCCTGCTGGAAAGGCTCGAAAAAGAAAAGATCCCAGGGTTCGAAAACGCGGGCACCCTGCTGGCGGGAGCACATTTCCTCGACGGGGAGGGCGACTCCTTCGAATTTATCGCCCGTTTTGCCAAGTCCCACGGTTGCTACGTAATCGTCTTCCTTGACGGAGACAAGAAGCAGCGAAAAGGGCTAAAAAAAATCGAATCGAGCGAGGACATCCCTGTCATTCGCCTGAAACCTAACAAGGACTTTGAATCCCTAATAGCGCCGAGCACCTATTTTGCTGCTATCCAAAAATTGGCCAGGGAAGCCGACGCCCCCGTAAACGCCGACGAGCTCACTCAGCAAAAGTTTGATGAGTGGCTCAAATCCCAGAAGCAGAGTGTTAGGGAAGCCGTGTTCGGCCGACAGATCCATGAATGGCTGGATGCTAACGAATGCCGGTTGTCCAAATATGCAATCATGCACGAAGCCGTAAATTTATGCGACATTGGGGAGGTGCACGTGGATGAGCTAAGATCATTAGTAGGGGAAATGCGCCGTGCAGCAAATGAGGGGGCCAGGCCCGGTGTTTGACTCCACTTGTACGCACAGGTTTCGAACACATTAACATCTGTACATCGAATACTATTTTCCGATTGGTTGGCCGGCCGCAATCCTTTGGCCGTACGCCGTTAAACCTGAACGGCGGCCACAGGGGATCCCGTTACGCCGAAAAATCAAATCGCCCATTGTTCCCCGGCCCGCCGGGGAGTCATTGACAAGTGTTCACAGGGAAGACACTGCTTGAGGAGCCAGGAGTCAGGAGCGAGGAGTCAGGAGTCAGGAGTTGGGAGTTAGAAGAGCGTTGAGGCGCTGCGCTTTGAATTTCTTCCAGGTTCCAGGTTCTGAATTCCAGCTTCTGTCGCGGTGCGCCGGGGCTCATTGATTGCCACAGTTCCAAGAGGTGCAAATACTTACCCGAACAATCCTTTGCGTCCTTTGTCTCCATCCTATGAGCCGCATCTACCGCGTATCTTCCGGGTGTGCATATTCTCTGGGTATGAAGTACTTGCGGTTATACGGCGGTCTGAACCTCAATGGTTCCATTCCCGGCCGGTTAATCCTCCCCCAGACGGCAGCGGCGGGGGCGTTGGCGGTGTGCCGCTCATCTTGCCGATTTCGTGGCCGAACCATAGGATGATGCAATGGCCATGAAGCTTGACGCTAATGAAAGACTGATCCTTCGGCTCATCTGGCAGCGTCGGGCGCTGTCGCGATGGGAACTTCACGAACTTACCAGTAGTACGCCCAACCAGGTCGGCCTTGATGCAGGAAGGCTTGTCAAACGCGGTCTGCTGAGGGAGCGAATTCCTGATATAACAGGGCCCGGGCGGCCTCGGGTTCCATTGGAAATTGATCCGTCTCGCCGTTATGTTCTTGGACTGGCCCTTCGCCCCGGCCATATCGAGTGTGCTCGCCTGAATCTTCTTGGAGCCATGCTCGGACGGCAAATCCGTGTTGATATAGCGGTACCAGATCGCATGATTCCCTCTGCTTGCGAATTGGTTAAAGCGCACGTCGGACCGGATTGCATCGGGGTTGGTTTAAGCACGCCAGGCTTTGTTGACCTGGATCAGCGGCAGATTTTGTCATCATCGGCAATGGCCGGCAAGGTACCGGTCGCGCTGGCACCGGTTTACAGCGCGTCGGGTGCCATTCCTGTTACTCTGGAAAATGACATGCACGCCTTGGCTGCTCGCTGGTTGATGACGCACGAGGCCTTTGGGAAGGAAGACGTCGTGCTGGTGTTCATTCAAGATGGTGAACTGGGAGCGGCTGTGCTAATCGATGGCCAGCCAAACCGAGGTTGCGCCGTCGGAGCCAACGACCTGGGGCATATGCGGGTTATGGTCCGAACAGAGTTGTGCCATTGTGGGCACTACGGATGCCTGGAACGAATTTGCTCAACAGCCTTTCTGAGGAATCTTGATGGCAATGGAGAAAGTTTGCTGAACAGGCTGGCTTCCATCAGAACATTGTCCACCGACCCCTCGCTGAAAAAGATGACCCGGTATCTTGCAACCGGCCTGGCCAACGCCGCCAACTTCATGCGGCCCAACCGTTTGGTACTCGTGAGCCAATTCATCCGCTACCCTGTTTTCAGTGATGCTCTTACGCGGTTCGTGCGTCGCCGCCTTTTGGCCGGCATTGCGGACCGCATTCAAATCGATTTGTGGGACCAACCTGGTGCCAGCAATGGCGAGACCGCTGGATGGCTGGCGCTCGCGAGCCTCTACCGCGACGGGTGGAATCGCATGCCATCACCGCCGGAACAGTAGGACACGGGTTGGTCAGCAGTATCGGTATTATCTGGTGCAGCCAATATTCGGAGCAGGGGGTTAGAGACGCAACCGAACCTGGGGCCGAATTCCGCCAGAGCGAATGGTTGGCAGTTGGCAAATCTAAAAAGGATATTGCCCCGGTCCTCGACCCCGACCCCCGATAGATCACGATGACAATGTGGCGGAATATCGGGATGGGGTCCAGTATTCCGCCGTCCTGCCAGCCTGCAGGTCGCTGAAAATGTTCCAGCAACACCGCCGATCATTGTGTCGTTTTGGCGGCACCAATTCTCGATTTGCGCCAGCGAAGCCTATAATTCAATTGAGGCTCCGGCGCCCACGGCCGTGATATTTTTTATTAATATAAATAAATATAAGGGGATTGGATTCGTTATGTGCAACTCTTTTTATCACCTGAAAATCCAAAGAAAGTTGTTTTGTATCGAAGAGGCTCGGCTTGTGATGTTGTCCCATTTATTGGGAGAATGATGGCATAATCGCGCTAATTTGGCGGAATTTTAAGCAATTCCTTCGACCCGTTTGGTGTTAAAAAGCCGCTCTAAAAAGAATTTTATAAAATTTTGTAAAAATACTTGACAAGGTGTTTCCAAAAGTTATAATTCATATCAGTAACGCAAGAGTCGTAGCCGCGGGGGTCTCCGCGGAGCTGAAAGCAGAAAGGGGCGTCAACTTGGTTTCGGCCATGATCTCCGGCCGAGTTAAAGAATAAGAAGAGCGGTGAAAATGGCCGTCAATAGCGAATGATTCGCTTGGGCATGATGATTCCGTCGCAATATGAATATTAACGTCTGCGGCCTTGTTGGCGCGTGGACCCGCAACTCGCCCGGTCGGCGGGAATTTCGAGAGGCTCCCACAGGGAGCAGGAGTGTTTTTATGTCTTCCAAACGTCTTGCATTTCCTCTGGGTGTTCACGGTTCCTTCTTGGGGGCTAGCATAATCGCTGGAGCAACGCTGGCTTTACTCGGAACGACGGGGAGTGCAGCCTTGGCCGGTGTTATCTACCAAGATAGCTTTGGCCGCACTGGTGGATTAAATGGCTCTATGCCTACTATTGATGCGGGTGGCTTCGGCGGAACGGCGAATGCCAAGTGGGCAGCTCTCCTCTTCGGTACGAACTCCCCCGATACGGGTTGGACGACAAGCACTGTTAACGGGGGACAACTGACGTACTCGGGGGCAACCAACGGGGCTCACGAAATGGCCTTGCTTCCCTTTACACCAGAACCCGGTCAAATTTACCAGCTCCAGGTCACGGCCGTAGTTAATGATTTTGGATCGTCCAGTAGCAACTGGATAGGACTGCAATTCCTCAATGTTAGTGATGGGGCCTACGGTGCCACCGGGCCGGCAATGATTTACCGGGTGTATGGTGGCGGGGCCGGCTTTCCGAACGGAATCGGAGGCAGTGGAAGTGTTGCCGGTTCGCCGGGCGGGGGGAGCACGACAAACACCTCAGACAAGGTTGTGCTTACGGAGGTGCTGAACACTGTGGGTGCCACGTGGACGGCGGCGTTCTCTTGGAAGGATATGACGAACCCCGCGCTCAGCGTGATCACCTCTCCATCGAACGTGAATATGTCACCAACTGGTGATTTGAGCGTCAATATGGTCGGAATTGGGTTTGCACCGCCCATCGGAGGAACCATGACCAACTTCAGCTTGGTCACCGTTCCAGAACCGGCCGGGCTGGGGCTGATCACGGGTGCCATTGCCCTAGGGCTGTTGCTGATCCATCGCCGCCGTTCGGTGTGATTGCTATGTCATTGGCTCCACAGCACCGTTTTAGCTCGGATATGTGTGGCTTGCGCGCGGAAAATTTCTGCCGTGGGCGGCCCGTCGCTGTGGAGGTTTGCTTCGTGGTTCCTCAATAAGCGGGTAGTTCTCATGGGATGTCGCATGAAAATCAACGATGCATTTAACTCACTTATCGTTCGGTCGGCTGCAGCAACGATTTTCGCCACTGGCTTGGCTGCGGGCGTGTCATCGGCACGTGGAGCCGGTGGCGATGTCACAATTTCAAACGGTGGTCTCTCGGTCACGTTTAACCTCGCCTGGGGTGCGGCAGTGGTCGGAATATCCAACCGGAATGTGGATAACGGACTGAATATCGTCGACGCACACGACGTGGGCCGCCTATTACAGGAGGACCAATTTCTTTACCAATACGTTGACGGAAGCCAGCAGCTGATGGTAAACCCGGTACAGGCCGGGGCCTCCGGGGGATACCCTTATTACCAACATCCAAATGGGAGTTCCTTTCCGGAAATTGGGAGTCCAGTGGTTCGTTGGTCAGCAAACGCAAATCAATTCAATGCGGTCATAGCACCATTGGATTATAACGCAGGCACTCCTACCGCGTGGGATTATGTTGAGAGCGTGGAGATCACTCCTCAAGGGGTCGCAAATTTTAGTTACACGTGCTACAGCCACCAATCGGAGGCGTACCTTATGGGGACGGAAATACCCACGCTTTATACGGACCGCACCGATGCCTTCATGTATCCCACGTCAAACGGTTCGGTACATACCATCGCTGGCTCTCCAATTTGGCCGCAGCCGGCAATCACGTCATATGGGTGGATTGCCAATATTGATCGCCAAGATAATCTCGGCGTATTTTACACGACGCCGGTGGGTTTTCCAGAGGTTTTCGGCACATTCCCAGATGCTAGCGTCCTTGGCACAGGCGCGGCCCAACTTCCGTTGGGGAAGACAAAGGTGTCGCCGGTGCTCATCGCCCGCCCCAGCGAGGTTTTTTCAAACGAGTTTTCCGTTTTGGTCGCCACCCAGCAATTAGGGCCGGCCCTGATCTCCCAGCAGGAACCTGCCAAGTTCGCCACTACTGCCAGTACGATCACCAACGGAGTGTTCTCCGCGAACGCGGCGGCGTACGGCGCGCCGCCGGGGTACTCCTCGGTTGGGGGCAACCCCGTTAATCCAACCGCTTGGATCACATATGGAAACAGTGGTGTCAACGGCCCCGATACGGGGTTTTATGGTAGCGACAGCTATGAGCCGTTTGCACCGAGCAGTCCAGCAGGTGTAGGCGATTTTGCCTTCATGCAGTGGCGGGGAGCCTTCATTGCCCAGGCAGTAGGCACCGTCGCTGGGCAGTCCTATACGCTGACTTTTGATGCGGCGGCGCGCAGTGGCGATTCATCGGCCGTGCTGGAGGTGATTCTGACGAATGCGACCAAAGGTAGCCAGATAGTCACCCTGAAGCCAACCATAACCGATACGGGTTTCATCCCTTTTTTCCTCAATTTCACTGCGGCTTCAGGATCGAGCAATATTGAGTTTCTCAATAATAGCCCAGCGGGAGTAGATGATACGGTTGACGTATCAAATGTATCATTGGTTGCAGTGTCGGATCCGGCAACGCTGGGGCTGCTCGCTAGCGGTGGATTGGCACTGTTGCTTGCTGGCCGTAGGCCAGCAAGCATGGCGGCCCCATAACACGAGGTTGGCGGTAGGGAGCATTCCGAGCGTCCGCATGCTTTCACCGCCTTGGACATCGTATTGAGGACGCGGTGTAAATATATTTTACTGGCACGGGTTTGCGCCCATTTTTGGAGAATCGGTATGAATACTAATTGTGTTGTCCATCCACATCGTAGCCAAGCAGATGGCTTTACCATCGTCGAGTTACTTGTAGTGATCAGCATCATCGCTCTACTCATATCGCTGCTACTGCCAGCCTTGGCAAGAGCGAAGGAAGACGCCTTGAGCACCGTTTGTTTGGCAAACCTTCGGTCACAAGGGCAAATGTTAGCTGAATATGAATCGACCTTCGAAGATGCTATTCCCTATGCCGACGATAACGGGATAGCCGGTGGCGGCGATTTCTACGGGCAAAATTCTTGGGACTCGCTCCTGTTCTGTTATATCCACAACATTGATTCGTATAATCTCGACGAGGCATGGTATGGCATCCCGAGTACAATCAGCCCTTCGCAGCTAAGTTCCCTTACCAAGAAATTCGCCAACACGTTTATCTGTCCCGGCTCTATCTTGCCAGTGCATTACCATCATCCGGGGAGTCCCAACAACGTATTTGCGCCGGCCGAGATTACAACTTACGCATGCAATCCAAATTTCTTCATGGCTTACCTTCCGCCAGGTGGATTTCCGGGTTGGACCGGGAGTGGACCGCAATCAACGACTTTCAAGGATTCAGATGTTGTCGACCCCAGCCAGAAGGTCGCGATCGGCGACGCCAACCAATGGCAGCCAACAGGGGGCGACGGCTTGGCGGAATTCTATTGGTGGCAGAACATGTGGAATGGACGAGACTGGCCTGTTAACGATATGGTTTCGTCGCAAGGCATGGCTCCTGGGTGGAACACGAATGACGACTATCCGAATTCCGGCCCGCAAGACGGTATGCGATATCGGCACGAGCAGACATCAGCCAGCAATGGCTCCGCCAATGCGGTATTTTTCGATGGTCATGCCGCAAGCATTCCCGATAACCAAGTTCCCCCGTCGCTACCGGGCCAAATCAACATTTCCGGGGAGAGCGGATTGAGGGTATTGAATATCATCAACCCATCGTTGCCGAGCAACGTAGTACAGTAATCCGGCCCGAACTGTGCCGTGAATTTTGTCGCAAAGGAAAATATTCAAACCAAATATCCACCTTCGCCGGGCGATCCCCATGAGAAAAGGAAAATAGCTAATGAACAAAGACTCTAGTTTAAAATGGCGATTCGGTCGCAGGGATTTTGTGAAAGGCTTGGTCGGCGTAGTGGCAATACCCTCGCTGCCCGGCCATTTTGGTGACGGCGCAGAAGAAGTCTTTGAAACACCATTCTATCAAATTGCGCTGTCCCGGAAGGCACCTCTATTCCGCAATTTCTGCGTTGATTCATTAGGCGGCCGAAAGGTGGCCCGAAAATTATTAATTCCCGAACGCTGGGAAACCGGCCCGGCGTATAAGACCACGCTCTCTGCTCAACGGATTGCATACCGGGCAAGTGGTCAAAGCGATCTCACACCGCCGCTTTGGGAATTCGAGTTTAGTAGGCAAGCATTGCGCATGCGGTCACACTATGTCAGCGGATTTGTTCAACCGCCTCTGGTGCTTAATTTCAACCAGCTCGCCAATCACGCTACACTTCTTGGGCGTATGCCGGTGGCACCGCTTGCGCCGTTCTCAACCATCCCCAGCAATGGCTGGGCTGCCAGCCGCCCTGCGGCTCCGCAAATTATGTCGCTGCCCTGTGTACTGCATTTGCCCGACTTGGGATCGGTCCGCATTACAGGTGGGCACGCAGGAATGAGCCTAGGTTACGATGCGCTTCGGAGTGATTTTGGTGGGACGGCCGCCCAACCTTATGTCAAAATCAGCTTTCCCCCTGCAGATGCTAAGGTGCCAATGGTTGAGTATACGCTTGAAGTTGTCGCCATCTATCCGGCCACCAAGGGTATTACTACCAATCCACTCTACGATGGATTTCGCCGGAATTTCTTGAACATTTTTCAAATAAATCCGCGATTGCGGACCTTGGCAAATAATTCGTCAAGCGATCCCTGCGCATTTACAGTTTATATGTGCGCGGAGATGGCGGCACGCGGGCCGACACTTTCGCCGGGTTTAAACTGTCTGGACATCGTAAGATGGACGTTGGATCGGTATCTATCCGGAATGAAGGCTTATGGTGAGGTCGGCTACAACGACGCTTGGGAAGGCACCGACCGACCTGCATGGGGTTCCCCTCACGATACGCTTGACTCACGACCATCACTGCTTATCGCCGCTGGCACCTACATTAACGGCGCAAACGATTTACCTTGGGCCCGTCAACATTGGCCGCAGCTTTTGATCTGGATGCGCAAGATGCTGGCCACTGATACCAATGGCAACGGCCTAATCAAGTACTTCTTCTCCGGGGACGCGGGTGCCTTTACGCGATACCGCACTCCGCCCCGGCCTGCTAATTGGTGGGACACCATAGGCTTCGGCTACGAGGATGCCTATTCAAATGCCTTGGCGTACCGCGCCTGCATCCTCATGTCGCAAGTGGCCTTAAAGATTGGGAAGACCCGCGCATCTGCCGAGTTTTCGCGGCATGCGGCTCGACTAAAGCAGTCCTACGCCGCAACGTTTCTAAACGAGAAGACGGGGCTTCTGGGGGGATGGCGTGACGCCGCCGGAATGCTGCACGACTATTGCTTTACATTCGTGCAGGGCGTCGCGGTTACATACGACCTGTTAGAGCCTGCCACGGCCCAGAGCGTCATGGCCGCTCTGCTCAGGAAGATTCAGGATGTCGGCTACGTCAACTTTCAATATGGGCTGCCTGGCAATTTGATTCCCATACGGCAAGACGATTACTTTCCGACGCTGCGCCGTTGGGGGTATCCGTCCAAAGCCGATGGTGCGGATACCTTCCAGATTTACGAGAACGGTGGTGCCACAGCTGCTTTCACGTATTTTACGCTCAAGGCTCTCTATAAGTTGGGGCGGCGCGAGGATGCCCGCAAAATTTTGTATCCGATGCTTCGAAGTTTTGCCCTGGGGGACTTTCAAGGGCTGTGCAGAGATGGTATGTCAAAAGATTGGAAAAGCTGGACGGGCAAATGCTGGGGCTATGAAGGCTTTTTGGCCGACGGTTATCTGGCACTCTTGGCGGTTCTAGATGACGTAGTGTAGGTGCATTTGCCTGTCCCCGCCCCGGCGGGATCCCAGCCAGGGCCGGAAGGGCGGCGCCGGCTTTTCCCATACTTAGGCACCGTAAACGCTTGGGCGATAAAGAGACCGAAAAACTTTGTGCAATCGCCCGATTTTTCACTGCTAAGGCACCAATCGGGGCAGCGCACGCGAAGCGTCGCCAAATTGGACATTGATGCCCGAATCCTACCTTGTTTCTTGAGGAGTTCAGCTATGGGTGATCGGCAGGAGTTACGAGTAGAAAAGGAAGCGGTCCAAAATTGGTTGCTCGGACGACGAACATTTCTCCTATCCTCAGTGGCTGCCGTGCCACTGCTTCCACGGCGGACACTTCGGCCCGCTGCCCCGAACTTGGGGAAAAGTGTACGATTTAGGCAAGATCGCTTCTGCATTAGCTTCTGGGTGGATCCTCCGGCCAACGCGCGTATGGAGGAGCACTATGCGCAACTCGCGGAAGCGAATTTCACGGTGGCGATGGGCGGATTCGGAGCAAGGACGCCAAAGACTGACCGGCACCAACTTAATCTATGTGAGAAATATGGGTTGAAAGCGTTGGTGTATTTACAAGGCTATGAGCTAGGGGCGCTGCACGGAGCCACAGAAATTGGCGAGATTAAGCGGGCTGATAGCTTCCACAATCACCCCGCCTGCTGGGGCTACATGCTCAAGGACGAACCCAATGCCGGCCAATTCCCCAATCTTCGATATATGGTTAGTCACTTGCGAGTGAATAGGCCGGGTAAGTTGGGGTTTATAAACCTGCTCCCCGCATACGCCACCGTTACACAGTTGGGTGCACGCACCTACGAGGAGTATGTTCGCCGATTCGTCGGAGAAGTGGACCCCGATGTGCTGTGTATGGACTACTATCCGATGATGGAACCCCATAGGGACACCCGGGACGGTTATTGTGCGAATCTCGCCGTCCTGCGCAAATACGCACTCCGGCAAAACATTCCATTCTGGAATTTCTTCAACGCCATGGCCTTTGGACCGCATAGGTGTCCCACCGAATCTCAGATGCGCTGGCAGATATATACCTCCTTGGCTTATGGCGCGAAAGGGGTACTCTATTTCTGTTACTGGACACCGACTGGCCTTCCTCGCGGCGGCAACGCCCTGATCAGCGCTGCTGGACATCCCACACGTCGCTACGGCGAAGCTAGCAGAATCAACGCCAGATTGAAAAATCTTGGGCCGATATTAATGCAGTTGACCAGTGAAAAGGTGTATCGCGTGGCACCCAATGCGAACCCGGCGACGGTATTGCAAAACTCGCCGATCAGAAGTTTGACGCCGGGCGAGTATTTGATTGGCGTATTCAAACACGCGGATGGCAGAACTGCAGTTTTGTTGAATAATTACAGTTACTGTTTCACGGCGCGGCCGACTGTAAGATTCCTAGCTCCCGTCGGAAATATTGTGGAGGTAGACCCGGATACTGGACATGAAATACCTGTTGTGGCTAAGAGATCGGGTGCCCCGGGAGTGCAACTGTCACTTGGATCGGCCGAGGGAAGGCTATTTTTGATGCGTTCATAAGCCGTGGATGGACCGATGACTTCGGCGAGGAAGATTGATGCCAATGAGGCTATTTCGTTTGGCTTCGCGCCAGGAAGATTGCGAATTGCGGTTGCGCACCGACCTTTTTTTACTTACTGCGGATACTGACGGTGCACCTGATGATACGTATTGCCAGCAAAGAGCGCCGACCTCCATCAGCGTCCACAGACACGAGTGTACCGCCACAATCTGAAGCGAG
Organism: bacterium; assembly: GCA_021817945.1. Classification (GTDB taxonomy): domain Bacteria; phylum Verrucomicrobiota; class Verrucomicrobiia; order Limisphaerales; family UBA11358; genus UBA11358. The sequence goes on from JAKAFL010000068.1 coordinate 13,141, forward strand.
TATGACTGATCTGATCATCGCTACTCCGCGCTATCAATCGCGGGGCAGTACCCGAATCTAGACCTTTTGTGAGGAGTAACCGGGCGGCGAGCCATGCGCCAAGCCGCACATCTCGACAAGATATCCCGCATCTCGTGCCCGGCGAGAGGCGAGCGTAGCGAGGAGTTCAGTGGTAATGAGTACAGAACGAGTCAGTGATGAGGAGTCTACCCGCCATCGGTACAACCGGATGCTGCTGCTGGTTGCCGGTCTCGGCGGATTGCTGTATGGCGTGGATGTAGGCATTATTGCCGGGGCTTTGCCGTATCTGCAGGCGACATCGGGGCTGAATCCCGGACAGATATCGATCATTGTGGCCGCCGTTCTGCTTGGCAGCGTTATTGCCACACTTTTTGCGGGCATTCTGGCCGACGCACTGGGGCGTAAAACACTGATGATTATCAGCGGCCTGCTGTTTGTCGCCAGCATTCCCATCATTGCCATGTCGCACGGCTATACCCCCCTGCTGCTGGGCCGGCTTTTACAGGGTATCAGTGCCGGCTTTATTGGCGTTGTCG
>JAKAFL010000069.1 GCA_021817945.1 bacterium
TCGACGTCATCCAACTCTTCGCCACCACCCCGGATTGGGCTATGTAGCCAGACAAAATCCCCAATACCCACTATTTATTGGGGATTTTGCAAATACGGGGGGAAGTTAGGTTAGACGGTTCACGACCGAATATAGGTTATCCGAAGTTGTTCATGGGCTGCCAGCGGGCACTCCCAAAAAGCCCGCGCAGCAGACGGTGAACCTCATCGAATGAGCCTCGAAACAGATATCCGAGAGCCAAGCCCCCACCCGAACGGCGAAGGCTGCCATGTGCCGTCATAAATCAGTCGCGCGGCGGCACCAGATCTCGGCGGGGTCAGCGAGGGCGACAGGACTGGAAGGGCAGACAGGGTAAGCCGGGAGGACTCCAGCGGAGCGTCGGCGACGCAATCCGCCGGGCAAGGTGGCGAACCCACCGAGCAGGCGCGGGCCGCTGGAGTAGTCGGAATCCCGCGTAATAGTGCTGATCCATCGGACAGTAAAACCGATGGGGAACGAAGGCGGGGCACTTGGGTCAATGCGTGCGGACATGGCGAGGGACCGGCAGATGGCCGTGAGGCAGTGGCGACACTGTTTGAGCCTTCTTCGATTTTGCAGACACGCGAGCGGAGTGGTAGAAAAGAAAACGAAGACCTATGCCACGAACACACCATTGGCCTTGTGCCTCTTCAACCCGTACGTTCCGCCTACTCTACTCAAAAAGCGCGGGCAAAGAACCTCACTGTTGTGTTTTTTTGCCCTGTTTCCATCCCTGCCGCCAATCCATCCAGCTTTGGCGGTCGTGGGCCTTCTTCATATTCTTTCTCGCTGTTTTGGCTTTGTTTTCGCCGACTGGCTTTTCAGAGAAAAACCTCCGGAGCTATCAGTCCTGAGGAAACCCTGGTTACCCCACCGGTCATGAGAATGTCGAAGTCCTTGCGGATTTCAATCTTGATGATGCCTCCGGGGCAATGGACTGAAACGTCCCTGTCCACCAGGCCCAGTTTGCAGGCCACCGCTGCGGCGGCGCTGCTGCTGCTGCCGCTGGCCAGTGTGTAGCCGGCGCCCCTTTCCCAGATTTCGATCTGGATGTTGGCGCGGTCGAGGACCTTCAAAAATTGCACGTTGGTTTTCTTCGGAAAAAGGGGATGTACCTCCAGCAGGGGACCGTATTGGTGCGCCATTTGCGCGCTTATTTCCGGCAGCGGCAAAACACAGTGCGGATTTCCAATGGTCGCCGCACAAAAAGTGAATTCCCGTCCATCCACGGTGATCCGGTCATTGATCACATCGCGTTTGGGTCCGGTCACGGGAATGCGTTCGCTGTCAAAACTGACCTTGCCCATTTCCACGCGCACCATGCGGCCCTGGTCGAACACGGTGGATTGCACGAGCCCGCCATCCGTTTGAATGCCAAACTCCTCTGTCCCCACCAGCCTTGAATCCCAGAGGTACCGCGAAAAAATTCGCAGGCCGTTTCCGCTCTTTTCCGCCAGGCTTCCATCCGGGTTGAAAATTTTAAGGGCGCACCGGGCAGTTTCAGACGGAAGCGGTCCCAGCAGGATGCCGTCTGAACCCACGCCAAAATTCCGATGGCAAATGCGTTTGACCTGGTCTGTGGTCAATGGCAGCGGCAAATCGGCGGGGTTGATGACAATGTAATCGTTTCCCAGCGCATGATATTTTGTAAACGGAATCTGCATGCGGCGGATGCTAGACCATTCCTGTCGGCAAGTAAAAATCGAATTGGAGAAAATCCCGATCGCGGATCGCCGGAGGATCGGCAGTGGCGGGCCTGCTCAATTCAAACTTTGTCCCTCGTCTTCCAGGTGGAATTTGTGCAGGAACCGGTGAATGACCGGGGCGAAAATGATGCCCAGCACGCTGACCAGCGCAATGCCGCTGTAGAGGGCATACAATCCGGCGAATATTTTTCCAGCATCCGTCTGGATGGTGGCCACGGGTCCCATCCCGGAAAGAATCATGGAGGCATTCAGGAAGGCATCAATCCAGGCCAGATTTTCGAGGTAATGGTAGCCGGACATGCCCAGACCCAATGAAATGAGGATGACACCGAAGCCCAGGAGGGCATGCCATGCCATGCGCCTGTAAAAAACCCTGCGCGGCAGCAAAGGCCTGGAATGGTGCTCGTACATGCTATTTCAGCCCTTGGAGCCTATGGCTTCCTTGAGGGTTTTCATGCCATGCAACCGGGTTTTTTCCCTCAAGCCGCGCACGATGCTCCGGGCCAGGCCCGGGCCTTCGTACACCAACCCGGTGTAAACCTGCACCAGGGATGCGCCGGCTGTGATTTTCTCCCACGCGTCCTCGGCGGTGAAAATGCCCCCCACGCCGATGATGGGCAGGCGCCCGCGGGTTTGTCTCCAGAGATGGCGCACCACTTCGGTGCTGCGCGATGCCAGAGGCCGTCCGCTCAAACCTCCTGCCTCCCCGTGGATGCCCTGGGGAGGATCGGTGGGGCGGGTGGTGGTGGTGTTGGTGGCCACCAAGCCGGCAATGTCCCGGGGTTCGACCAAATCAAGAATGGAATCCAGGGCTTGAAACGTCAGGTCCGGAGACACCTTCACCAGCACCGGCTTCCGGGGCGTTCCCACCCGTGCCGTATTCACCTGTTGCATGGCAGCCAGAATGTCGTCCAGCGCTGATTTATCCTGCAACGTCCGCAGCCCGGGAGTATTGGGCGAACTCACGTTCACCACGAAAAAGTCGGCGAAATCACGAAGCGCTCCAAAGGATCGGGCATAATCCTGGGCAGCGTCTTCCAGCGGGGTGACCTTGGATTTGCCCAAGTTGATGCCCACCGGGTGATTTGGCCAAAAGCCATCCGCACGCCATTGGGCCAGCCGATGCGCAAGCGTTTCTGCGCCCTCATTATTGAACCCCATGCGGTTGATGATGGCATGGTCTGAAGGCGCGCGAAACATTCTCGGAGCAGGGTTGCCTGGCTGTGGCAACCAGGTGACGCCGCCCATCTCGCAAAAACCGAATCCCAAGGATTCCCACATGGGCAAACCAGAAGCGTGCTTGTCCAAGCCAGCCGCCACGCCCACGGGGTTGGGAAAAGTCAGGCCCAGGCATTCAACCGGCAGGGATTGGCTGCCGAATGCCAGCCTGGCACAGCGGTGCGCCAAGTGGCTTTTGGCAGCCCGCCCCAGCCAGCGCAGCGCCAGGTCGTGCGCAGTCTCCGCATCGCGCCGAAATAGCTGTGGTCGCAGGCATTTTTTATACCACCAACTCATGATTTGCCCCTTTGCAGCGTTTCTCCTGGGTTTTGATCCATCGGGTCAATCACAAGTTTTAGCCATTTGAAAAGGGTCTTTTTCCAGGTTTTTTTTCCTTTCCTGCGCCTTCTCCCAAATCTGGCGGTAGGTGGCCAGGGCCAAAAGCGGCCAGGCATTCCGGTACATGTCGTATTTCAGGTAAAAAACTTTTGGAAACCCGGTTCCAGTGGTTTCCTCTTCACTCCATGACCCATCCTGGTTTTGGGTTTTCAGGAGATAGTCCACGCCCCGGATCAATGCGGGGTTTTCAGGATCGTCAAAGGCGCACAATCCCATCACGGCCCATGCGGTTTGTGAAGCCGTGCTCGGGCCTTTGCCCTTGAAGACCGGGTCATCGTAGGTGTTGCAGCGTTCGCCCCAGCCGCCGTCCTCATGTTGCACGCTCTCCAGCCAGGCGCGCCCGCGCTGCAGCCATTCCTCGGTCATGTCCCAGTTGAATGCCCGCATCCCGCGCAGGGATTGCCAGGTGCCATAAATGTAATTCACACCCCACCGGCCATACCAGGAGCCATCCGCTTCCTGGTGTTCCTTCAGGAATTTCAAGGCGTCCTGGACTTGGTGATGGCTCGGGTTCCAGCCTTCGTAGCCCAAAAGCTCCAGGATGCGGGCCGTGATGTCGGCGCATTCAGGGTCCAGCATGGCGTTGTGGTCGGCAAATGGCACCTTTTCCAAAATGTTCTTGGTGCAATCCTTGTCAAAAGCCGCCCACCCGCCGTCCCGGCATTGAAAGGTCATCATCCATTTCAACCCGCGTTGAAAACATTCATCGCGTTTCCCTGGGTCCTGGGTGGGGATTTTACGCAGGGCCAGCAGCACCATTGCCGTGTCATCCACGTCTGGATTCCATTGGTTGGCATATTCGAAAACCCAGCCGCTGGGTTCCACCCGGGCCGGGTTTTTATGTTTCCAATCCCCGCGAAACCGGATTTCCTTGCCCATTAACCATTCCGCCGCCTGCTGCAGGCGGGGATGGGTTGGTGGCAAACCGGATTCCGCCAGGCTGATCAACACTATTGCTGTGTCCCAAACCGGCGAGAAACAGGGCTCAATCCGCACGTCATTTTCGGTTTCATGTTGCAGCCGCTTGAGCTCCGCCCATTCCCGCCGCAGGGTGGGGTGGTCCTGCTTGTATCCCAGCGCCTTGAGCGCAATGATCGAGTTCAGCATGGCGGGAAAAATGGCGGCCAGGCCGTCGCTTCCCTCGAAACGTTCCACCATCCATTGCTCGCATTTTTTCAAGGCCATCCTGCGGAACGGATGGATCCCGTGTTCGGCAAACCATTCGGCCAGCTTGTGCAGCCGGTCCAGCCACAGGAAAAAATTGCGCAGCGAGATGCGCTCGGGGTCCGGCGCCAGCGCCAGGTCCCGCTCATGAATCCCTTCCGGGTACAATTCGTCCAGGTTCGCCTTCACCACCCGGGTGGGCTTGAAGTGATTGATGATGGCCAGCGGCACAATCATTCCACGGGACCAATTGCTCATGTCCCAGAAATTCACATGAAACCATTTTCCCAGCAAAAGCACCTCGCAGGGAATCGTGGGCACATATTCCCATGGAAAAAGGCCGATCAGGGCCAGGTACAACTTGGAAAAAGTGTTCATGCGCGGAACCCCGCCCAGGTGCAGGGCCACTTCGCGGGCTTTCAACATGCGCGGGTCAGTCACTGACACGCCCGCCAGTTTCAGGGCCAGATAGGCTTTGATCGTGGCGTTCACCTCGGAAGGCCCCCCGTAATAGATGTTCCAGCCCCCGTCCGGAAGCTGCATGCCAAACAGGTGGTTCACCGCCTTGCGTTCCCATTCCTTGTCCACGCTTCCATCCCAGTGATGATACACCACCATGTCTGATACCAGCGTGGAATCCACCATCAACTCGCCCACCCAGTAACCCTCAGGTTTCTGGACGGAGAGCAGGTAATCCTGCGACCGCGCCGTCGCCGATCGGACACGGGCCATGATTTCCCCCGCGCCGCTTTGCGGTCCGGCGGTGGATCCATTCAAATGAATCTTTTGGAATTCAGGTTGTGATGACACAGTCCCCATGTTGCGGATTGGTTAAAAATCTGTAAAGAGTTTAAGAGCCATCCCCAAAGCGACCCATGGTGGCGGACGGGGAGGGGCGCTGGGTCGTTTCAGGCAGCCGGCAATGGACCAGCGCCTTCATGTGGCAATGGCCGGGCCATGCTCCAAATCGCTCCTTAAAAGGGTTGGTGCAGACCTTTATTTAAGCTATCTTGCCTCGCATTACTATGATGAATGACCGATGGAGCAGGATGGCAGGCGGATTTGTGATCGCATCATTGGGGTTTGTTTTGGGATGCGGTGGGAATGTCCTTGCACTGGATACAAATGCCTATCAAGGCAGCCTTTGGAAATCCATGGATGTGGGCGCGGTTTTGAAGGAATCGGCCCAAGTCACACCCGATACTTTTTCCAACAGTGACAGTGTGATTGTGGATGGGCGTTCCGTGCGGCAGTACGCACCGGATGGGATTGGGAAAAGCCAGGATGAAACGTTTGTAAAAGTCTTGACGGAGAAAGGGCGGCGTGACAACCGGACCCAGACCTTTGGTTTCATGTTGCCATACACCACCGTGAGTGTGCCCCTCTTGGAGGTGATTCATCCCGATGGCTCCATTCTTCCCGTGGATGTGCCGGCCAATTCGCAGGAATCCATAGACGACAGCCAGATGGCCGAGAATATCTATGATCCCAACAGCCGCGTTTTAAAAGTCAACATCCCCGAATTGGAAATTGGAGACACGATTCACCTGGTGGCGCGCCAGACCATTCAACGTCCGCTCATTCCCGCTGAATTTGACGATGAAAATGTATTCGAGGGCGTGAGCGACATCCATCACATGACCTATGAAGTTCACGCTCCTGCCAGCCTGCCGCTTCGGCGCATCGCCTTGCGTGATCCCGTTGCGGGCACGGCCCGGGGTTCTGTCACAACCAATGAGGATGGCTCCCTCACTTATTTTTGGAGTTTTCAGAATGTGCCCAGGATGTATGACGAGGCGGACATGCCGCCCTACGACGAGGTGCTGCAAAGGCTGCTGGTGAGCACCTGCCCGGAATGGCAGGACATTTCCAAGTGGTATTGGAACCTGAGCCAGTCTCATTTGCAGGCCACCTCCCCGGAAATGAAACAAACGGTTGACCACCTGCTGCAGGGATGCACGAATGACACGTCCCGCATGGAATCAATCTTTTATTATGTATCAAGGAATGTGCGGTACATGGGGCTTACCCCGGAGAAGGACCGGCCTGGTTTTGAACCCCACGACGTGTGTGTGACCTTTCAAAAAAATTACGGCGTTTGCCGCGACAAGGCCGCATTGCTGGTGGCCATGTTGAGAATGGCAGGGTTCAAGGCCTATCCCGTGCTCATCAACATCGGCGCACTACGCGACCCTGAAGTGCCGGAGCCGGATTTTGACCATGCCATAGCCTGCGTGGAAGATTCACCCGGCCACTACATCCTGATGGATCCCACGGATGAACATACCCGGGATTTTCTACCCTCTTACGATTGCAACCGGAGCTACCTGGTTTGCCGTCCGGAAGGCGACAGGCTGCGGCTGAGTCCGGTGCCCAGCGTCCTGGGCAACCTTATGGAAATCTCCACCCACGGCACATTGGATGCCTCCGGCCATCTTCAAGCCACCACCGATCTGGCTTTTGGAGGGGTGAATGATGATGAATACCGCAATGCCTTCTCCCACATGAAACCGGACGATGAACAGCATTTTTTTGAGCGTTCGCTCAAGACGGCCATGCCGGGTGCGCGGTTGATTTCATGGAAGTTGCTTCCGGAAAACATGCAGGACATGTCCGCCAAACTGCATGCCTCCCTCGAGTATGCGGTGGATGGCATGGATGTCCATGGCCGGGGTTTGTCCGTGGTCAGCCTGCCTTGGATAGGGAGCAGGTTTGGGGTGGTGAATTTTTTATTGGATGGCGCCGATCTTGAAAAACGCAAATACCCCCTGGAGACCAGCCTCACTTGCGGTTTGCATGAGTCCATGCGTCTGGATTTGGTGGGCCGGTTCGGGGGCCAATTGTCGCTCCCTTCAAGTTCATCCCTGGATGATCCAGGAATGAGTTATGGCTTGCGCGTCCAATACACGCCCGGGAAGGCCTCGCAACCTGCCAGCCTCAATGGAACCAGGCAATTGGAGCTTAAGACTGTGGAGTTTTCACCCTCCCAATACCTGGTTTTGAAAAATCTCCTCAAGGATATGAACTATGATGCCCGCAAATGCGCCATTTTGGAGTCCGGGCTGGATGCCTCCCGGCCAACGGCTTGCTTGCCAGATCAAACCCCGATTTCTTCGGATGCGGAAATATTGAAAAGTGAAAAGGAATTGAATGTGGCAAATGACCACACTGCCACCTACAAGGTCACCTACTCCAAGCGGATACTGACGTATAACGGAAAAATTCGGGAGGCTGAAATCAAAATCCCGTTCAATCCAGCCACCGGCACAGCCACACTCCTGCATGCCGCGGTGATTGCCCGGGATGGCCAGCGCCAGGAAATCGCCCCGGGAGAAATCAATATCATGGATCAGGGCTGGAATGGGTCTGCCAAACGTTACACGGGGGGGCGTATTCTGGTGGCCAATCTTCCCAATGTGGAGGTGGGCTCCCGGATTGAGGTCTCTTATCAGATCACCATGACCAACCAGGCCTATATAGCGGGTTTTGAGCCGTTTCAATTCCCCGATGCCCTGGATCAAAAATCCCTGCGTATCACCGCCCCTTCAGGTGTGCGGGTGCATGCCTCCATCACCGGCCCTGCGGGTGTGGTTCTGCGGCGGCCGGGTGGTGGGACAACGGGATCTTCGGGCATGGACCTCACATGGGCAGCTTCCCATCTGGCGGCTTTGCCGGTTGAAAAACAAATTCCACCGGACTGGCTTTTTACCCCGGGTGTCAGCTATTGCGTGGGGGATCCGGCTGCTTTTTATCATGATTTAAAAGTGGCAATGCTGGATCATGCTGCCCACTCCACCCAGGCGTCGCACATGGCAATCTCGCTCACGTCTGGCATGACAAACCGGCTGGATGCCTTGGTCGCCATCAGGGATTTTATTGTCAAAGCCGTCCGGGTTGCCGGTCCATCCTTCACTGATTTGCCGCTCAGCGAGCTTTCGGATGCGGATACCACCCTCTCGGATGGTTATGGGCACCTTGCCGATCGCGCCATTTTGTTTGAAGCCATGCTGGAGACGGCGGGATTTCATCCGCACCTGGTGCTGGCTTCGGGGTTGCCCGCCATGCCTGCCTTGGAGAATGCCATGAACCACCTTGGCATGCCGCAGGCCTTTGATGATCCCTTGGTGTGTGTCACGGTCCATGGCCGGGATTATTACCTGAACGACACCGACCAGTATGCCGAGCCTGGGTCCACTCCAGCGGATGGTCACCTGGCCATCAACCTGGATACCGGTGCGAGCGTCGTGGTGCATGCCTTGAAGGATTGTCGCAACCGGATGGAAAAAACTTTTGTCATCCATTTGGACGGCGATGGCAAGGCTCGCATCACCGTATCGAGCCTTTTCTACGGCACAAGCTACAATGAAAAACACCATTTTTTTGCGGAACTCCCGCCGGAAGAGCGGAACCGGTATTATCAGGCCGCCGTCTCCGGTCTGGCCCAGGGGTGCAAGGCTGTCGGTCCCCTCGTGACACGGTTCGATCAATACCCCGGCTTGGAGGAATTCACTGCGGATATGGATCATTTTGCCGTCGTGGATGGGGATTTTTATTATTTTGATTCCCCCTCCGTTCCTGCACTCATTCCCGTGGGATCAGATCAGAGAACGCAGCCTTTGTACTTGGATGAAAATCTGCCAGGCCAGGTCCAGGTGCATATCGAGATTCCGGGGCAATACGGGCCTGCCCTGATCGAGCCTAAGGACAGCAAGTACACCATTCCTGGGGGGTCATGGGTGAGGCGTGTTGAAAAAAATCGGCCGGGCCAATCCCTTTTGACCGAGACATTCCAACTGAAGCCTTCCATCATTGCCGCCGGGGATTATCCGGCCGTCCAGGCGGTTCAGGCAAAACTGGGTGAGAAATCCTCCCGGTTGTTCCTCTTCAAAAAGGATGGCGGATCATGAATGACGTTCGGCACAATCCTGTCTCCGGGTTGTATGTGCATGTGCCGTTTTGCGCCCAGAAATGCAATTATTGCGCCTTTTATTCCGAGGCTTCATCGGGGGAACTCATGAACCGTTATGTCCGGGCCTTGACCCGTGAAATGGCCATGCTTGGGGAGGGATTCAAACCTCGGACCCTGTTTTTTGGCGGGGGCACGCCTTCTCTTTTGAACACCCGCCATTGGGGGGAGATTTTTTCCGCCATGGACCGCTGCGGCCTGCTGCAAGCGGGGGAAATAACGGTGGAGTGCAATCCAGCCACGTTATCGCTGGACAAGGCGCGGATGTTTCGGGACAACGGCGTGAACCGTATCTCAATGGGAGTCCAGTCTCTGGACGAAAACCTGCTGGAACGCCTCGGGCGCGTCCACTCCAGGGAAATGGTCTTCAAGTCATTTGATGTTCTCCGCTCGGCCGGCTTTCACAACATCAACCTGGACCTGATGTTTGCCATACCCACCCAGACGATGGCCCAATGGCGGCAAACGCTGGCCGAGGTTATTGCCATGGGCAGTGAGCACCTTTCCTCCTACGAGGTGATTTATGAAGATGACACGCCTTTGTTCCATCAATTGCAGGCGGGCGAGTTTTCCGTGGATGAAGACCTCGCCTGTGACATGCACGAGGAATTGATTCAAACCGCGGAAAAGGCGGGGTTTCATCAATATGAAATCGCCAATTTTGCCCGGCACGAGGCGGCCAGGGGGCCTGGGAGTGAGGCGGGTAAAGCCCCGGCATCGAGCTCCCCGCTTCTGCCCAGCCTGGCGTGCCGCCATAATATCAACTATTGGCGTGGTGGTCATTACCATGCGCTCGGTCCGGGAGCCTGCGGTTATGTGCAGGGTGTGCGCACAAAAAACAAACCCAACACCACTTTTTATTGCCAGCAAATCGAAGACGGGGTCAGGGCCATTGAATCTGAGGAAACCCTTTCTCCACTTAAACGGGCTGGTGAAACTGCCGCCTTCGGCCTGCGCATGAACACAGGCTGGGATTTTGAGCAGTTTCAAGACATCACCCGCTTTGATTTGAAGGAAGATTGGGCCTCAGACATGAGCCGCGTGGTGGAGCGCGGCTGGGGTGTCATGGATGACCGCGGATTTCGTTTGAACCGGCGCGGCTTGCGATTCGCCGATGCCGTGGCCTCGGATTTCCTTCGGTGAAAGGCCTGCGGGGGCGTTTATGCCGCTTTAGACCGATAAGCGAAATGGAAAGGGTCAAGATGCGGCAAGATACTGGAGCAGATTGGCCTTTTCAATTTCGTTTTTTCGGACGAAGCACAGCATTAAATATTTGATGGAAATGACCTAATCCCGCTGTTTGAAGGCCCGTCAGGGCTGGCCTCGGCCGCGGAAGCGGAACTTGAAATGGGCAGTTTCACCCTGAATACAGTCCCGTCATTTTCACGGCTGTCCACTTCGATGTCGCCGTTGTGGGCCATGACAATGGCCCGGCTGATGGCAAGACCCAGGCCGCTGTTTCCAGAGCCAGTCCGGGAAGGATCAGCCCTGCGAAAACGTTCAAATACATGGGGGAGAACCTCAGCGGGAATTCCACGGCCGCAATCCGCCACTTTCAATACCGCCGCGTTTTCCTCGCAGGTGAGGGTTAATTGAACCCAGCCCTTTTCGCGGTTGTATTGGATGGCATTGGCCACCAGGTTTTCCACCACCTGCCCAAGCCGCGCGTGATCGCCTTTCACAAGCACGGGCTTCAGGTCGTGCCGGATTTCAATTTGTTTTTCCTCCGCGAGGGGCTTTAGGAGCCGCACGGTTTCCTCCGCCACCGAGGCAAGGTTGACGCTGGTCATTTTCATGAATTCCTGCCCCGCTTCCAATCGGGCCAGCGCCAGGAGTGTTTCAATTAATCGCCTCATCCTCTGGGCGGCCCTGAGGCACGCCTCCAGCGCCTGCCGGTACCCGGCTGCATCCCGTTCGCGGCTCAACGCCGTCTGGGCCTGTGTCAGCATTACGGTGACGGGCGTTCGCAATTCATGCGCTGCATCGGCTGTGAATTGTTGTTGCTGGGCAAAGGCCTTTTCCAGCCTGGAAAAAGTGGCGTTGAGAACCATGGCCAGTTGCCCCAATTCGCTCTCCATGCCTTCGAGTTGGATTCGTTCCTTCAGGTTGCCTGCAGAAATCCGACCGGCGGCAGCGCTGATCTCCGCCAGCGGGCTCAATGCCCGGCCAGCCAGCCAGCTTCCACCAGTCAACCCCAGCGCCAGAATCAGCAATCCAAATCCAGACAGGCGCAGCGCTGCCATTCTCAAGGCGCTCCACTCGGCGTCCAAAACGCAGCCCGCTTCAATCACTTCCCCCGATGGCAGCCGGTCCACGATTATGCGGTAGGGTCCATCAGAAAAAATCCGGTGCGGGTTTCGCGGCGGCCCTCCGCCAGGTCCCATGCCGGTTGAATTTTCCCCCGATGATGCCGTCCAGGGTGGCATTTGTGCCAGGCTCGCAGGGAACAAGGGCGAGCGCGCCAGTTCCCTCACAGGCCGCTGCATGTCTTCCCTGCGGCCAGCCAAAAATATCCTGTAAAAATATTTGTGCGGATCCGAGCTGTCAAAAAATGGGGTGTCTTCCGGACGGAGGACGAAGTTGTGGACCGGTATGGAATCTTCCGGGGATGTTTTATCAGGCGGGACGAAAGGTGGCGAATCATCGGGAGGAGGCGGGAAAAAGCCGCGATGAGGTCCCCGTGGGGGGGGAGGGTGCATGGCGCTGGCCAGCATGCCCTCGCGACGGCGCAGTTCATCATCCACACGCGAAAGGGCCTGATTGCGCTCCATCTGCCAGGCCGTGAAGCCAAACCCTGTCAGGACCAGCACCAAAACTAATCCGTGCCATACTTGCAACCGCCATTGGATGGAATGACAAAATTTCATTCGATGCAGTATCCGTGGCCACGGCGTGTTTCTATGAAGCCAAAACCCAGTTTCTTGCGCACATTGGAAACGTGAACATCCAGGAGGTTGGATAGCGAGGTGTCTGTCTCATCAAACAAATGATCATAGAGCTGGCTGCGCGTGATCACCTCGCCGCGGTGCATCGCCAAAAATTCCACCAGCGAGTATTCCCGGGCCGTCAGGGCCACCGCGCCTCCATTCAAGGTCACCTGCCGGGCCGCAGTGTCCAGGGTGACCGGTCCAATGACAATCCGGTTGGTGGGTTGATCCGCCCGGCGTCGTATCAACGCCCGCAGCCGCGCCAGCAACTCATCCAAGTCAAAGGGCTTGACCAAATAATCATCCGCGCCGCCATCCAGCCCACGGACACGGTCGCGGGTTTGATCCCTCGCGGTCAGCATCAGTACGGGCGTTTTGCGGCTGGCGCGCAGGCGCCTCAGGATTTCCCAGCCATCCATGCCTGGCAACATCACGTCCAGAATGATGGCGTCATAATCAATTCCTTCCGCGTTGAACAATCCATCGGGTCCATTATCCGCAGTGTCCACGGCGTAACCTTCTTCTCGAAGCGCCTGGGCCAGGCTGGTCAGAAGATCCACTTCATCCTCAATGATCAGCGCGCGCATGAATTCATTATCCTACCATTCCTTGTGCCATGCAAGCGGCGACCAACAGCCCCAGGCGCATCGTCACGCATCTCACTTTTGGTTTGGCAAAGATGGCGTGGAGGAAAGGTGAATCGCTTGGTTTGAAACCAATTCGAGCCTCGAAGGAATGGGCCATTTCAAGCGCATCCACCAACCCGGCGCCTCTGGTTTCCTCGCCCCGCCAGCGGAGCGCGGGGAGAGGATTATGGAGAGGGGAATTTGCAAACATCCAGCGCAATCAACGAACCATCTCACATCCCGAAAGCTCAGTCCCACCCCTCCCCGACCCTCCCCATCAATCAGGATTGATGGAGAGGGAGAAAGAGGCGGTTGATTCAATAGGGTTTTTAAACCAATTCGAGCCTCGAAGGA
>JAKAFL010000070.1 GCA_021817945.1 bacterium
TCACTTGCCGCACTTTCCAGCCTTCGCCCAACGCCAATATCCGATGAAACACTTGTTCGGGAATCATAATTGCTTGACGATTTACCCCATCTATCCCAGTTTATCCACTAGAAACGTCGAAGAACCTCTGTTCTGCAATATGCGGAGGGGTTGAATTCGAAGCAAGTGCGGAAATTACTGTTTTGAGACCAGTTGCGTCTGTTACTACGGAAACTGGACCAATTGTAATTGGCGATTCATTTGATGACTTGGAGTTATCGTATGGAATCAAGACAGGGCCTCCTGGAATTTTGTTTTCCAATAATATTATTATGCCAACGGGCTATTATAATAATGGAAATACAAATTTTACTTTAATATGGGTCCAAACAACTTCCGTTCAATATGAATTTACAGTTAATCAAACAAATCACTTTTTAATTGCAAGCGGTTTGGATTTGACCTTTCCGTATCAGGAGGATGCGTCCCAGGTTTCTGCTGTTGATCAACCAGGTGTTGGTTTAGCAAATCCGTATCCGTCCGGTGAACCTCCACTAGGCAAATAGCATACATGTCATAGTCTACAAGCTATGACAGATATGCAAAGTGGCGAAGGAAGTATTATCAAAGTGGACCGGCGGGATCGGGTCCGACGGACCGCGGCGCAGCAAGCCGAGGTGTTGGCCGAATACCAGCGTAGCGGAGTGAGCGCCGCGGAGTTTGCCCGGTTGTCCGGCATTAAGTATCAGACGTTATGCGGCTGGTTGCGCCGTTCCCGACCGCAACCGGCGGTCCAGTGGGTGGAGGCGGCCAGTGCGGAAGCGCCCGCCGGTTTAAAGTTGCAGTTTCCGGGCGGTGCCTGGCTGGAGGTTGCTGACGAGCGGCAGGCGGCGTTGGCGGCGAAGTTGGTGCAAGCCCTGGCGCGTCCATGTTAAGTTTCAGCGGCAGTCTCAAGGTGCTGGTGGCGCTGGAACCCTGTGACCTGCGCAAAGGATTCAACGGGCTCCACGCCCTGGTGACCGAACGCTTGGCCGAAGATCCGCAGTCGGGCACGCTCTTTGTGTTTTGCAACCGGGATCGCACCCGATTGAAGATTCTTTGCTGGGACGGAACCGGGCTTTGGCTTTTGACCAAACGTTTGGAACGCGGGACGTTCTCCTGGCCCAAGACGGTGGAGGCTGGGACCACCAAGCTGAAATTGACGCCGCAGGCACTGGCGCTGCTGACCGATGGCGTGGATTTACGCGGGGCCAAACTGCGTCCGTGGTACGAGCGCGAGGACTGAAAACTCCTTGCGGCGGGCCGCCAAAATAATTTCACAAAAGTTTGAACCTTTTGCGGGGGCGCGCGTCTGAGATGGCGACCTGCGATGGACACCACTCTGCCCAATGAACTGAGCACCCTGCGTGAGTTGGTGTCGCAACTTCAAGGCGCACTCTCGGCGGCGCAAATCGAAAACAAACTCCTCCGGCAAAAGCTGGAGTTGTTTCTCAAGCGGCACTTCGGCGGCGGCAAAAACGAAAGCCTCGATTCCAAACAGTTGGAGCTGTTACTGGCGGGTTTGGCAGCGGCCAGCACTCCATCGCCGGCGAATACCAAGCCGGTGCCCACTCCGACCCGTCCAGCAACGGCACGACCGGTGCGGCAGGCGCTGCCGGCGCACCTGGAGACCGAACGCGTGGTGTTGGAACCGGAGGAAGTGCAACAACAACCCGCAGGCTGGCGCAAGCTGGGCGAGGAAGTCACCGAAGAGCTGGATTGGAAGCCGGCGAAATTTATCAAGCGGCTTTATATTCGCCCCAAGTATGCCAATGCCGAACGCATCGTGATCGCACCGTTGCCGGCGCGGTTGATTGAGAAGGGGCTGCCGGGGGCGGCCTTGATGGCGCAGGTCATGACCGGCAAGTATGAAGACCATCAGCCCCTGTACCGGCAGGAAAAGATTTATGAACGGCTGGGCGTCAAGCTGCCACGGCAGACCCTGAGCGGCTGGGTGGACGTGGCGGCTGACTGGCTAAGCCCGATCTATCGGGAGATGAAAGCCGGGCTGCTGGCCGGGAGCTATCTGCAAGCCGACGAGACGCCGATCCGTTACTTGGACCCGGACGTCAAAGGCAAAAGCCAGCAAGGCTGGCTCTGGACGTACCGGCATCCGCACGGCGATGTGGTCTTTGAGTGGAACATCAGCCGGTCGCGGGAGGGGCCGCGCCAGTTCCTCAAGGATTTTAAGGGCAAACTCCAGACCGACGGGTATGGGGTGTATGAATCCCTGGCGCGAGAACGCAACGGCGGGCTGATTTTGATTGGCTGCTGGGCGCATGCACGCCGGGGCTTTCATGAGGCGCTGGGCGAAGGCCGGGCGGCGGCGTGGCTCGTCGGCCAGATCGGACAACTCTATGCGGTGGAGAAAGCCCTGCGTGAACGCCGGGCCGGTCCAGCCCTGCGGGCAACGCTGCGGGCCTGGCAAAGCCGGCCGGTGTTGGTGCGCTTGCGTCGCGCCTTGGAAATCATCCGCCGTCGCGTGCTGCCCAAGAGTTTGCTGGGGCAAGCCATCGATTACACCTTGAGCCGCTGGGAAGCCTTAAGCCGTTATGTCGACGACGGTCAGTTGGAGATCGATAATAACCTGGTCGAAAATGCCATTCGGCCCACGGCGCTGGGAAAAAAGAATTTTCTATTCATCGGCCATCCCGAGGCGGGCCAGCGCAGCGCCGTGATCTACTCGGTGCTGGGCAGTTGCCGGCGCCTGGGCATCAACCCGGCGGAATATCTCCAAGACCTCTTCGAACGCCTCCCCAAAGCCACCACTTCCCAAATCAAATCGCTGACCCCGGCTGCCTGGCTCAAGGCCAGACCGAAAACCGCCCGCGCTTCCGCCTGATCCTTCGTCAGTTCGCGTGCCAATCTCCTTGGCGGTTCACCGGACGCTTACGCAAATCCGCCTGGATTAACCGCAGCAGACGTTTCCCAATATTCTAAAATGTGGCTAATGTTTGCGCCTGCAAATGGCCAATACGTTCCGTTGCAAACTGTAACGTGGTATTGGGAGGCAAATTCATCCCTTGAAAATGGGAATTGGAATCTTGATTTTACAAATAATAATGTAAATCCTAGCGGTGTTGACTCTGGAACTGTCTATCCAACCTGGTCAAACAATTATGCAAATACAAATTCATTTTATTGGGTTCCACAATTTTAAAAAATATTATGTTAAAAAATATAATCTTTGCGGCGATTGTTTTCTTTGCGGTGGGTTCAGCCTCTTGTGCTCAAACGAACCTGCTTGATTGTTGGTCTCATGATCGGGCCATCAATGCCGGTTTGGATTTTTCAATAAGCACGGTTAAAAACCTTGTTGCGACCAACACGGAAATGCAATTTAATGCCGTCTTCACCAATTTATCAACGAACAACGTGCTTTTAACCACTGTTGGGGGAAAAATCGAAATTGCCTTTTACTTTTTTAAAAAATCCGGAAAGAAAGTGGATGTTTTAGCAATACCTTTTGTTCATTCCAGCCGCGGCACGGTAACCTTGAAGCCGGGAGAATCCAGGAGTCGTGTTATTTTATTTCGCGCAAATGATGGGATCGTGCCTGGTTATTACGCTTTTGAGGCTAAAATTCATTGCGGCGACCTGTCGGCCCATGGTTATAAATCATTTTGGTTGTTATCGAATCAATTGCGTGTGTTTTTAAATTAAAAGGCGAAGAGACTGCGGGGGATGGTGAAAGCGCTGGAATATTATTGGTTCCTGCTGATGCCTGTTGAATTTCAACCTGAAAAGTGAAATCAAAAGGGTCGAGAAACGGCAGGATGCTGGAGCGGAAACATTTTGGGAAGATCGGAGCCATACCCGAGGCAGTCTGGCAAGATTTGTCCAAGCGTTTGCGCCCGGCAAATTGGGGCAGAGGGACCTTTTCAATTTCGCTGATCGGGATAATATGAATGTGAGGTCCCGAAATGAACCCGGTCCCGGGCCTCGCATGCAGGACCTCAGGCAGGTTGTTGTTGTGTCAAACAATGCAGGGAACCGAATCCCCAAACCAGGTCCACGGCATGAATTCCCACCACTGGTCGATCTGGAAATAAATCACCCAGAATTCCCAGCGCTGTCCGGTCTTTGACATCATTGAAAGTGGGCACAATCACCGCGCTGTTGCTAATGTAGAAATTGGCGTAACTGGCGGGAAGCCGCACTTTGTCGAAGCATAGAGGCGTGGGCATGGGCAGTTCGATGACTTGGGGTTTTGATCCGTCTTCCAGCCGCAAATCCCTGACCCGGTCCCAATTTTCTTCCAGCGGGCGATGGTTTGCATCGCGCGAATTCCTTTCCCGCACCAAAACCAGGGTGTTAGGATTAACAAAGCGGCAGATGTCATCAATGTGCCCGTGGGTGTCATCGCCCTTGGCTCCTTTGGAAAGCCATTGGATATGGCGCACGCCCAAAGATTCCTTCAAGGCTTGTTCCATTCCAGCTCGTGTCAGGCCGGGATTCCTCACCTGGATTCGCGGATGGAGGTAGCATTCTTCCGTGGAGATGAGGGTTCCCCGGCCATTGACTTCAATTCCGCCGCCCTCGATCACAAGGGGTTTTTCGCCGGCGATGGCATGAAAAAGCGGCATGCCCAGCAAGCGGGCGGCAGTTTCCGGAACGTGAACATCCTTTTTCCAATTCGGGTATTTGGCCCAGCCATTAAAATGACAGTGAACAATGGCGGTCTTGTTTCTGTTTTTTAAAAAGATCGGCCCGGTATCGCGTGTCCAACCCCGATTGGTGGGATGAAACACAAAACGGATGCGCCGGGAATCCACGCCTGCCTTTTTGAACACATTTTGGGCCTGGAGTTTATCCCGTTGATGACGCACCAGCACATTGATATTTTCGCCCTCGGCGATTTTCCGGACCATTTCACCATAAACCCAGGGGATGACGGGCAGTTTGCCGGGCCAATCCGAGGCATGGTGTGGCCATCCCAGCCAGGTGGCCTCATGCAATTCCCACTCTGCGGGCATGGAAAAGCCAAGCGCGGCTGGGGTTTCCGCCGTTGCAATCAACTTTGAAACCATAATATGGGCTTGAGCATACCCGTGTCTCTTGGTCCTGCCAAGGTTTGGCGATCAATTCAAAGCGGAAAATGTACACGCCTGGTTGAATTGGCAAGGCTGGATTTGAGGGCGCATCTGCCGGGGGAATCTGCGGTGGAATGCGTTGATTTTCCAGTGGCTTTTAAAAAAGATGTTAAAGCTTTTTAAAAATGTCCCATTGATGACTCAACCCATAATGCCGCGCGATGTGGTTGTCTTGGGCTCCTGCCCTTGGGGGATGGGAGAAGGCCTGAACGTGCCAAAAGCCGACCGGAATTGGCCGACTCCCCGTCCACCGCCAAATCCGGTAACACTTAATATGAGTCAACTCGTGGTGAGAGATAGGTTTTGCCTGTGGATTTTGTGGTTTGACAAGGTCCTGTTTCAAACTTGAAGCTGGGCGGGTTGCAATGAGATCGTTTTTACCCTGCATGTGGAGTCCGGTTGGAGAGCCGCTGGATTTGGACCGTGTGTCTGCTGAAGTTCCCGGTGCCCGCTGCGTGGATATCTCGGAAAGACTCACCGGCTGTGCCAAACCCAGCCACGGGTTGCGGGTGGTGGAATTGCCCGGGGGCAAAATCATAGATGACCTGCGTTTGGCGGCAACTGCCGGGGACCATGTGATCAGCGGCGTTCAGAGCTTGTTTGGATGGAATTCAACGGGAAAGCATTACCTCCTCACCCGCCGGCGTCTCCGGCTGAAACGTTTTACCAAGGGCCGTGCCCTGTTGTTGGGGGTGGCCAATGCGGATAACTATTACCACTGGCTTCTCGATAGCCTGCCGCGTTGGAGAATGTTGATGGAGGCGGGATTTGAGCAGTTTGACCATGTTTTGATGCCGGCCAAAAGCGCGCCTTTTCAGGAGGAAATGATGGAGATCCTCAAGATTCCAGCGGGCAAACTGGAACGTTGTGAAAAGCGCCGGGTGTATTCGTATGATAGTTTGGTGGTACCGTCCATGCCGTTTCCGGTGGAGGAACCCGCTGGATGGGCAGTGGCATGGATACGATCGCTTTTGTGCAAGGCTGATGATGGCAGCGGCAAGGAGGGCGAACGGATTTATTTATCCCGCCAGGGAAAAGGCAGGCGCCCGCTCACCAATGAGGCGGAATTGGAAAGGTCCCTGGCTGCGCTCGGTTTTGAAGTGGTGGTGCCCGAGGAAATGACCCTTTCCATGCAGTCGCAAAAAATGTCTCGGGCACAATGGCTGGTTGCCCCTCATGGAGCAGGTTTGGTGAATATGATCTTCATGCCGCCCGGCGGATTTGTGCTGGAATTGAACCATCCCGGCCACATGAACCGCTGCTATGTGAATTTGGCAGCGGCCTGCGGGCACAGGCACGCAGCGCTGACAGGGCAGGGGCAGGCTGGATCCAGCCGCCATCAAATGCCATTTCAAATGGATGTGGCAATGGTATGCCGGAGTCTGGAAATTGACCCGGGCAGGTCTATGAAGGCGGCAGACCTTCCTTGAGATAACTTAGCGAAACATCGCGGATGGCGCCGTAGGACCTGGCTTTTTGCCATGCGGCATCGGAGGATTTTTCTTCCCGGATCAGGAATCCATTCCATGCCGCCCTCCAGCGGGCGCGATAAAAATCCCGTTTCGCCAGGCGTTTTCGGTCGGCAGGGGCGTAGTGTTTCTCACGGAAACGAAGCAATCCCTGCATTTTTCTGAAAGCAGTCTGATAGGGGTCTCCGGGTGTTTCGCTGGCGCCTCCTATATGCTTGACGATGATCTCCGGAAAAAAACCGATCTGGAATCCGGCTTTTCGGATGCGCAGACAGAGTTCGGTTTCCTCACAATAGAGAAAAAAAGAGGGGTCAAAGCCCTGCAATTCTGCAAAGAGTGAACGGCGCACGATCATGCTGGCTCCAATTACCCAGGCGATTTGACCTGGCAAGGGTGGCAGGGGATGCCGGAGATGCCGCTGGCCAGGGTAATCCAATGCTGGCGGGCTTTCGGGCTGGCCATCCGGCGAGAGGACGGAGGTCCCAGCAAGGCCGATCGAGGGGTTGGCGTCCATGCGTTTGATCATTTGGGCCAGCGTTTTTGGGCCGTCCAAATAGGCGTCAGGATTGAGAAAAAACGCATAGCGGCCCTGGCTCTGAGAAAAGCCAAGGTTGCAACCCTTGCCAAACCCCAGGTTGTCTGCGCTGGCAATCAGGCGACAGGGCCAGTTCCGGACTTTATCCCTCGTGTCATCCTTGCTGGCGTTATCCACCACCAGGATTTCGTGGCTTGCGCCAACCTGACGGGTGATGGACTCCAAGCAGGCGTTGACACACCCGGAGGAGTTGAAGGTGACAATGATGATGCTGATATCCACGGGATGATGAACTCGTGCGAAATTGAAGGCAGGCGGAGGAAGAGTCAAGCTTTTGAGGGGCAGTTTGAGGCGCAGGAAATGGCGTCGTTTGCGGACGATTGACAGATGTAAAATGGCTCGCCCTGAGGGGATGAAATAGCCATATTTTTGGGCGTGATTCAATTTTTAAGGCAGATCTGGGCTTTTGTCCGTCCTTATCGGGGCCGTTTTTTTTTAGGGCTGGGTTGTGGGATTTGCTATGGCTTTGTGAATGGACTGCTCATGGGCGCGGTCCGAATCGTGGTTCAACTGGTTTTTGAGCACCAGACGGATTTGCACCAGAGGCTGGAAATGGCCCCGCACTGGATCAAGCCGGTGGCATCGCACCTGGCGCATTGGGTGCCGGAATTTCAGGCACCCGAACCCGGCAACTGGCTGGCTTGGGCGGTGATCATAGCCACCATCCCGGCCATCATGCTGGTCCGCAACCTCCTTCAGTACCTTAGCATTTACCTCACAAACTGGTCGGCCATGCACGCCATAGCTGACATTCGCACCGCCCTGTTCAGTCATTTGCAAAATCTTTCGCTGGTTTTTTTCAACCAGGCCAGCACCGGCGATTTGATCGCGCGCATCACCAACGATACCCAGGTGCTCTACGGCATCGTGGGCACCTCTTTCGCCTCGGTGGTGAAGGACCCCATCACCATTTTTGTTTTGTTAGGCTATCAACTGGTCACCAACACCACCCTGACCCTGATTTCCGTGGTGGTTTTTCCAGTCTGCGTGGTGCCGATCGTGGTTTATGGGAGGAAGGTGCGCAAGTCTGCCCGCGCGGTCCAGAATTTCAATGCCGAGTTGACCAACCTCATGCACGAATCCTTTACCGGCAACCGGGTGATCAAGGCTTACAATCTTGAGGAAACGGTCAACAACCAGTTCCGCTCCACGACGGGCCGGTATGTGGGACAGTTGATGCGAGTGGTGCGATCCAACGAGATTCCCAGCCAATTGATGGAAATTTTTGGCGCGTTGGGGATTGCGCTGGTCTTTTTTTACATCCAGCACGCCATGCGCCTGCTGCCGCCGGCACAACAGCCCCATGAAACGGATTTCCTGACCTTTGTGCTCACGATCGTGATGATTTACCCCCCGGTGAAATCATTCACCCGGCTGCATAACCAGGTTCACCAAGCCAAGGCAGCCAGCGAGAGGGTGTTTGAATTGCTGGCCATGAAAAACACCGTGCCAGAGCCGGTGTCTCCCAAAAATTTAACCTCCGGCATGGCGGGAATTGATTTGCAGGAGGTGGATTTTCACTACGGCGCCAAGCAGGTTTTGCATCGGGTAAGCCTGGAGATCAAGCCCGGCCAGTTGGTGGCTTTGGTGGGTGCGAGCGGATCAGGCAAGACCACCCTGGCCAATCTCCTGCTTCGTTTTTATGACCCGTCGCATGGGTGCATTCGCATAGGCGGTTTGGATTTGAGGGACATTGCCACCCGCGATTTGCGAAATCATATTGCTGTGGTGGCCCAGGAGAACATTCTTTTTAATGACACCATCCGCCGCAACATTGAGATGGGGCGGTTGGGGGCATCCCATGAAGAAATCGTGGCGGCAGCCCGGCATGCCCATGCCTATGATTTTATCATGGAAAGACCGGAAGGGTTTGATGCGGTCATTGGCGAGAAAGGGGTGAACCTCTCCGGCGGCCAGCGCCAAAGGATTGCCATTGCGCGGGCTGTCCTCAAAAACGCCCCCATCCTGATTTTGGACGAGGCCACCAGCGCCTTGGACGCGGAGTCAGAACGGGCGGTTCAATCAGCCTTGGACGGGTTGATGCAAGGCCGGACCACCATCTGCATCGCCCACAGGTTGTCCACCATCATGCATGCGGACCGGATTGTGGTTTTGGACCAGGGGCGGATTGTTGAAATGGGCACCCATGATGAGCTGTTGAGCCGGGAAGGGGCTTACCAAAAGCTTTACCGGCTTTGATTTTATTGTGAAGCCCGGGCTGAACAAAATACTTGCCGTCCAGTTCAAGTACTTTGGCGATGCTGTTCTCATGACACCTGCGCTGAGGGTGTTGCGGGAGCACCTGGGCGCCGGGCAGCTTCACGTGCTGGTGGCGGAGGATACGGCGCCGCTGTTGGAGCATCTTAAGTGGATTGATCGGGTTTGGGCCATGCCCCGAAAACGGGGCAAGGCCGGTTTGCGCCGATCCTGGCCCGTGATCCAAGCCCTGCGCCGGGAGCGGTTTGATGCCTCAGTGGATTTTGCGAGCAACGACCGGGGCGCACTGGTGAGCCTCATGGTCGGGGCGCCTCATCGCCTTGGGTGGGACCAGCCTGGCGGATTTTGGGGGCGCCGTTGGATTTATACCGACCGCGTGCCGCTGCCGCCCGAGGAGGTTCATGAATCCCTGAGGCTGGAGAAATTATTGGAGGGTTGGGGAATCAAATCACAAGGGCGGTTCCCGGTGGAGATACAGCCAGACCCGGCGCTGGCAGCCAAGGCGGCGGAGATTGTTCCGGTTGGAAATGTGGTTCTGTGCCACATGGCCTCAAGCCAGCCCAAAAAAGAGTGGCCGCCCAGCCATTGGCAGGACTTTCATCGCCTGGCCACAGCGGCTGGTTACCATCTGCTTTACACCACGGCACGGGGTGGGCGTGAACGGGAGTTGATGGCGGATTATCTCAAGCGGGTTCCCGAAGCGCAGATTTTGCCGGAAATGCCGGACTTGGCTCTTTTTCTGGCGGTTTTAAGCCGCAGCCAGGCGTTTGTCTCGGCTGATACGGGGCCTTTGCATTTTGCGGCAGGCCTGAGACTGCCCACGGTGTCACTTTTTGGCCCCAGTGCAAGCTCCCGGTGGGCTCCTTTAGGTCCCAGGCACAGGGCTTTGGCTGCAGGTCAATGTGTTTGCGACGTGCATCATGCCATTTGCAAGGCGCAGGGACATTGCATGGCTCGCCTGGCACCCGAAAAAGTCTTGCTGGCGCTGAATGAGCTTTTGCGTGCGGGCAGAACTCTGGGTTGATCTCCGTCAACGCTGTCAGGGCATCCGGTTTGGAATCAATTTCAACCGTTTCTTGCGTCAGGTCCCTTCCACCAGATAATGTGACGCGATGTCACATGTTGACTTTGTTCATTTGCATCTTCACACCGAGTATTCCCTGCTCGATGGGGCCTGTCGTTTGGATAAGTTGGTGGAAAAAGCCCATGAACTCCGATTTCCAGCTTTGGCCATCACCGATCATGGAGCCATGCATGGGGTGATAGACTTTTATAAGGCGGCCCGGGAAAAGGGCATAAAACCCCTCGTAGGATGCGAAATGTATGTGGCGCCGGGATCCCGGCTGGAGAAAAAGCCAGGGGGCAGCACGCGTGAGTTGTACCATCACCTGGGTCTTTTGGCCATGGACCAGACCGGCTATAAAAACCTGACCAAACTCACCACGGAAGCCCATCTGGGTGGGTATTACTACAAACCGCGAATAGACAAGGACTTGCTTGCGGCCCACGCAGAGGGGCTGGTTGGGTTGTCTGGATGCCTGGCCAGTGAGATTCCAGATTTGATCCTTAAGGACCAGTTGGCCAAGGCCCGGGATGCGGTGGATTGGTTCAAACAAATCCTGGGTCCGGAGCGATTTTTTCTGGAATTACAAAACCATGGCATTCCTGAGCAGGCCCGGGTGAACCGGCAGTTGATCCAATGGTCGAAGGAGTTCGGATTGAAGTTGGTGGCCACGAATGATGTGCATTACATCAACAAAGCCGATTCCCATGCGCACGACTGCCTGGTATGCATCGGCACGCAGGATTTGTTGAGCAACCCCAAACGCATGGGGGCGGGCTATGTGCCGGAGCAATTCTTTTTGCGCAGCGCGGAGGAAATGAAGGCGCGGTTTGCAGAAACACCGGAGGCCGTGCAAAACACCCTGGCTGTCGCTGAACTATGCAACCTGGAAATCCAGTTTGGTCAACTTCATTACCCAGTGTTTCACCCGCCGGAACATTTCACCAGGGAAGGATTTTTGCGTCAATGGCTGGCCGAAGGTTTGCACCGCCGCTACACCATACATGCACGAGCCGAAGGCAGGGAGTTTGTAGTGACAGGTGTGGACGATCCCACACGACTGCCTAATTATATCCCCACCGGGACGGCGCCAGCCATCCCGCCTGAGGCCCCGCCGCATCCTGCCAGCAAGGCTTCCAGCCTGGCGGATGATCCCGCATGCAAAGCAGCAGTGGATGGGGTGATTAACCGGTTGAACCTGGAGCTTGAGGTGATCGAAAAGACCGGGTTCATCTCATACTTCCTGATTGTGGGCGACTTCATCCGGTACGGGCGCAGCCAGGGGATTTCCTGCGTGGCCCGCGGATCCGCCGCAGGTTCGCTTGTAACGTACCTGCTGGAAATCGCCAATGTGGATCCCATTCGATACGGCCTGTTGTTCGAAAGGTTTTTGAACCCCGAGCGGGTGAACCCGCCGGATATAGACATAGATTTTGCCGATGATCGTCGCGCGGATGTGATCGAGTATGTCCGTGGAAAGTATGGAAAAGATTCGGTGGCCCAGATCATCACATTTGGAACCATGGGGGCCAAGAGCGTGGTGAGGGATGTGGGGCGGGTGATGGGGTTGACTTACGGGGAATGCGACCGGCTGGCAAAATTGATTCCTGCCGAGTTGAAAATGGACTTGGCGAAGGCGCTCAAGCAATCCGCCGAGTTGAAGCAAGCCTATGAGACCGAGGAAACCACGCGTGAATTGATTGACACGGCCATGATCCTGGAGGACCTGACCCGCAATGCCAGCGTGCATGCCGCCGGGGTGGTGATCGGGGACCAGCCCCTGGTGAATTTGCTGCCTCTGAAGCAGGATGAGGACGGCGCGCTGGTGACGCAGTACGCCATGAACCCCGTCGGGGAATTGGGCTTGTTGAAGATGGATTTCCTGGGGTTGAAAACACTTACGGTCATCCGCAACACCTGCAAGATGATCAAGGAAATTCGCGGGTTGGATGTGCCCATTGACAATCTGCCCCTGAATGATTCAAAAACCTACGCGCTGTTGAACCGGGCGGAAACGATGGGAGTGTTCCAGTTGGAATCTGGCGGGATGCGGGATTTGTGCAAAAAATTCCAGATCAGCTCGGTGGAGCATATCACGGCCCTGGTGGCTTTGTATCGTCCCGGCCCGATGGACTTGATTCCCGAATTTATCAAGCGACGTCATGGGGAGATTGAAATTCAATATGAGCATCCTCTCCTGGAGCCTTTGTCCAGGGAAACCTACGGCATATTGATTTATCAAGAGCAGGTCATGCAGGCGGCCCAGGTGCTGGCGGGTTACACACTGGGAGGGGCGGACCTGCTGCGCCGGGCGATGGGCAAGAAAAAGGTGGAGGAAATGCAAAAGCAGCGCGAGACCTTTGTAAAAGGCTGCGCAGCGTCCAATAAAATTCCAGCAGCCAAGGCGAACAAGATTTTTGATTTGCTGGAAAAATTTGCCGGGTATGGGTTCAACAAATCCCACGCCGCCGCCTACGCCATCGTGGCCTATCAAACGGCCTATTTAAAGGCCAACTACCCGGTTGAGTTTTTCTGCGCCATGATGACCAACGACATGGCGGCGACGGAAAAACTGGCAGAATACATTGCCGAAGCGCGCAGCACCGGCATAGAGGTTTTTGGACCCGATCTGAACGAAAGCGGAGTTTACTTTGCGCCGGCCCGCGATGGAAAAGGCATCCGCT
>JAKAFL010000071.1 GCA_021817945.1 bacterium
TGGTTTGGGCTAGATCCACCGCCTGTTGGCGAAAGGTGGCGTCATAGGGTTTGTGTGTTCGTGGCATAGGTCTTCGCTTTCTTTTCTACCACTCCGCCCCCGTGTCTGCAAAATCGAAGAAACCTCATTTTTTCCGCAAGGATGTCCCTGACGCCGTAATGCCACCTGCAATCGGGGGCTGCCATAACTTTTACGACTGGCCTCAAATTCCTGCCGGAGGAGCGGCAGGAGCTTTTGATCCTGCTGGCAGCGGTGCCGTTCGGGCTTGTAGCGGTGGGCGTAATAACCAGCGCGGGAAACGTCCAGCGTCTGACAGAGCAGTTTGATGGGTTCGGCGGTTTGCATGGCCATCTGCTCGATCAATTCGAATCGCCGAGCAGGCCGGGCTGCTCCGAGCAGATGGCCAAGGCTTTTTTTAGGATTTCACGCTGGCGCTGGGTGTAGGCCAGTTCGCGGCGCAGGCGTTGGTTCTCGCGTTCCAGTTCGCTGGGCTTGCCAGCGGGGGCAGTTGGCTCAGGATCCGGCCGGTTTTCTTGCTGGCGCCGCCAGGCCCGCAGGGTGTCGACGCTGACACCCAAATCACGAGCAACGTCGCGATAAGGTTTCCCGCTGGTCTGGGCCAGATCCACCGCCTGTTGGCGAAAGGTGGCATCATAGGGATGGTGTGTTCGTGGCATAGGTCTTCGCTTTCTTTTTACCACTCCGCACCCGTGTCTGCAAAATCGAAGTAACCTCAACGGCAATACCTGCTCTACCTTCCGCTCTATAATGGCATACAGTCTGCCGAATTGGGCGTGCCCTCCGGTTCTCTTTTGCAAAAGGCTCCGCCATGGGGGTCTGGCACGCGAAAACCAATTGTGTTTTATGGAACCTCCATCCTGCAAGGCCTTGCAGCTTCCCGCCCCGGCATGGTCCATAGCGCCATTCTTCAAAGGCAATTCGACTGGCCCGTCATAAACCTGGGGTTCTCCGGCAACGGCAAAATGGAACCTGAAATGGCTCGCCTGCTGGCGGAATTGGATCCTTCCATTTATGTCCTGGATTGCCTGCCCAACATGGTGGCCGATGAAATTCGCGCCCGTGTGGAACCTTTCGTTAAAATTCTGAGACAACACCATCCCTCGACTCCTATTGTTCTGGTGGAGGATCGCACCATGCCAGCAGCGCAGTTTATCGAAGGCCAGATGGAATATTACCATTTGAAAGACCGCGCTGAACTCAAAGCCGCTTACAATCGGCTCACGGTGGCTGGTTTTACAAACATCTATTATATTCCCGGAGATCAACTTCTTGGCGACGATGGGGAAGGCACCACGGATGGCAGTCATCCCAATGACCTTGGGTTCATGCGCCAGGCCCACGTTTTTGCCACCGTCTTGGGCCCCATTTTGGACAACCTCAAAAACAAAAGCCAGCAGCCCTGATCATGCACACCTCCCCCAACCCAGGAATGTTTGCCGCAACTGAAACCGGGTCCTACCGGTCCACAGACCTCTCCCAATTCACTGAGGCGGCCAACCAATTGCTCGGAAAAATGACCATCGAGGAAAAGGTTGGCCAAATGGTTCAAGTGGATTCGGCGGCTCTCAAAGACAAGGAGGATGTGCAGCGCCTGGGATTGGGGTCGGTTTTGAGCGGAGGCAATTCGGACCCGGACCAGGGCAGTTCACCAAAAGCCTGGCGGGACTTTGTGTTGCAATTCAAATCCCAGGCACTCCAGACGCGCCTGAAAATTCCCCTTCTCTATGGCATTGATGCTGTTCATGGGCATAACAACGTGGATGGCGCCGTCATTTTTCCGCACCAGATAGGGCTGGGGGCCTCTGGAAATCCGGGGTTGGTGCGCCTTGCTGCACAAATCACCGCCAGGGAAATGGCTGCCACTGGCATTCGTTGGGCCTTTTCGCCGTGTGTTGCGGTTCCATTGAACCCAAGCTGGGGACGAACTTATGAGGGGTATGGGGACCAGACCAACCTTGTCAGCCAGCTTGGTCAGGCTGCGGTCTTGGGTTTGCAGGGAGAATCACTCTCCCCCAGCCCCTTGTCCATTCTGGCCTGCGCGAAACATTTCATTGGCGATGGTGGCACTGCTCAAGGTATTGATCAGGGCGATGTCACCCTGGATGAAGCGGCTTTGCGCGCTCTTTTTCTGCCACCCTACAAGGCTGCCATTCAGGCCGGCGTCGGCTCCATTATGGTTTCCTATAACAGTTGGCAGGGCACCAAATTGCATTGCCACAAGCACCTCTTGACTGATGTTTTAAAGGGGGAATTGGGGTTCCTGGGATTTCTGGTTTCAGATTGGGCAGCTATTGACCAAATCACCACGGACTATAAAAAGGCGGTGGAATTGTCCATAATGGCTGGATTGGACATGGTCATGATCCCCAATGGACCTGACAAGCCCAACAACTATCTGGTTTTCATTCGGCACCTCCTTGATTTGGTCAGAGCCGGCATGGTGCCTGAATCCCGCATTGATGATGCCGTGCGTCGAATATTACGGGTAAAGCTGGCCATGGGGCTTTTTGATGAAGATATTCCCGACCCAAGCTTGATTGAATTCGTTGGATGCCCTGCTCATCGGGATGCAGCTCGCCATTGTGTTCGTCAATCACTTGTGCTGATCAAGAACAAGGACCATCTCCTGCCACTTTCCAGCTCCTTGCAAAACATCGCAGTGGTGGGGAATGCTGCGGACGACCTTGGAATCCAATGCGGCGGATGGACCATGGATTGGCAGGGAGGACACGGCAACATCATCAGCGGTGGCACCACCCTGCTCAGCGCCTTGCGCCAGAAAGTTCCTCACGGCGCGGACATTTTCTATTCACCGGACGCCTCAAACCTGGGCCATCCGGATGTGGTGGTGGTGGTTTTAGGCGAAAATCCATACGCTGAAATGAAAGGTGACAAGCAACAGCCCGCCCTTTCCCCGGAAGATCATGAAATCGTCTCTCGTGCCTGCCAGACGGGTTCGCCGGTGGTCACCGTTTTATACTCGGGCAGGCCCCTGATTCTGGGCCAAGCCCTTACCCAAAGCCAGGCTTTCGTGGCTGCATGGCTGCCCGGAACGGAGGGGTTGGGCATAACCGATGTTCTCTTTGGATCCCATCCCTTCACAGGCAAACTCCCGCGACATTGGCCGGAGGCGCAGGAATCCATCAAAAAATCATGCTCTTGACCCTTATAATCCCTGCCATGCAGGAGTCCTGATTCATTCAAGTCCTGCCAAAAAGGAAAAGCCGGGCCGTTTTATAACGGATCATCGAGTGGTTTCAATGAGAGTAATTCTCACTGAGGTAAGGTTGCCATGATTTTCTGAATGGGTATCATTTTCAAGCCGGGCCGGAAATTCTTTTGCACGAAAACATACTGGCCTGAAGATTACAAGCCGGTGGCCAGCTTTGACCTGGCTACTGAACCGTCCGTGGAGATGCCACAACGTTTTGCCAAATCGCCTTTAAAACTAACATTATCAGCCATGTCAAACCACCCACCCCCACCCCAACTCCCGCCCCCGGTCACGCTTCATTCCAGCACTTTTTTAAACCTGATTCGGGAAGGGCACTGGGAATATGTGGAACGGGTTGGCGCCACGGGCGCGGCCTTGATTCTGGCGCTCACGGCAGAGGACAAGGTTTTGCTTGTGGAACAATACCGCATTCCCGTTCACGCCTTTACGCTGGAGTTGCCTGCGGGAATTATTGGCGACGAATCCGGCCATGAGGATGAATCCCATGCCTCCGCCGCAAACCGCGAACTGATGGAGGAAACCGGCTATTCTGCCGAGCACATGACTCCTTTATGCACCGGGGCCGCGTGCAGCGGAATCACCACCGAACGGGTTACACTTTTTCAAGCCACAGGTTTGCGCCGGGTTGGAACTGGCGGTGGTGTGGGGTCCGAAAACATCCTGGTGCATGAGGTTCCCGTGAAATCCATTAACGCCTGGTTGAAAAAAAGATCCAGGGAGGGAGTCCTGATTGATCCCAAAGTTTATACAGGGCTTTACTTCCTCAATCACCAGGAGGATTGACTAACAGAGCATCGCCTGCATAGCGATGAAAGCCGCGCAAATCCAATATGTTCATTTGATTGGTCAGGCCTTTGGTGGCCATGGCGGAAAAGATGGCGGGATCACTGATAAACTCGCCGGTGGCATCACCTGGTGCGGTGGTGGCAAACAAAACAACCGGCGTATTGGAAAAATCCATGAAGGCAGGGCTGCCGGAATCCCCGCCCGTAGCCGATGAACCATTTCCAAATGGCCCCCACCCATTGTGACGCAACTGCATCCAGGCGTTCTGGCCGCTGGCTGCGTGCGCTTGAACATACTGGAAAACAGGCTCGTATTGAATTGTCCCGCCGGGCACGCCATGAATTCCATTTTTATGAAGCCAGAATGCAGGCAGACCAGTCCAGTCCCCGTGAGGCAGGTACTCCGGGGCATCGGGAGGAAACACCGCAGGAAGACGGATGCTTGCCGGCGCGCGGTTGCTTAAAATGGAGAGGCACAAATCCCCGGAAACATTGACGACCCTCGCCACCTTTGCCACCCAAGGCACACCGTTTGTATCGTGAAACAGTATGGTCTGATCCTTTTCACCCCCGTAATGGGCGCAGGTCAATAATTTATCGGGCGCCACCAAGACAGCCTGATAGCCATCCGAAGCCATGCCCACGCAACTCAGGTTGATTGGCCACGTCCAAACCTGCCTGTTGGTTCCAAGGCCCGCGTCCGCAGGCACATAGACCCAGGCTCGCTTGCTGTCGGCGGCGAGTTTTTGGAGCGGACCTGCAAGCGCCTCGTCCAAGCGCGGCAGGTCCCCTGGTTCTTGTGCCCTGGCAGACAACCAGGCAAACCCTGCCAAAACCGCCAAACACAAGGTGGAGGAAAAAATCATCTGCATCATAGGATGAGGTTCAATTCTATTCTCAATGATTCAATTGCCCGTGCGACCGAAAATGTAGCCGAGTGAAAACAGGCTGAAAATAAATTTACCTCGCCCGAAACATTCCAGGGTTTCCAGCCAGGCCTTGCGTGGAGGCGCAAGCCAGCGAAATTTGAAATGCTCGGTTTCAAACGCCCGGCCCTATTCTCAGGCATAGCGATAGGGTTTGGACAGGGGAAAAGCATTGGAAAGATGCCGCACCTCAGCCACCCGGTCCTGATGAAGCAACACCTCCACAATGTCGAAGCGAAATGCCACACGAGGATTCTTGAGCAGTTTGAGGTAATCCAAGGCGGTTTGGCTGAGATGCAATTTCTTGGCCGCGTCCACAGCGGCGGCGGGACGGGTCCAATCCTCCCGGGAGCGTGTTTTAACCTCAACAAAGACGAGACAATCCCCGTCCCGAAACACCAGGTCAATCTCGCCCCGGGACGAACGAAAATTGGCCGTGAGAAACCTCATGCCAGCGCGTTTGAGAAATTTTTTGGCGGCTCTTTCCCCCATCGTCCCCCGTCGAAGATGTTCTGGCTTGGTTTTCACAAGCCATTTGAATCCGGTTATTGCCAGCCAGCTCACACGCACATTGAACTGAAATGGAAGATGAAGAAAAAGAATGAAATCGTGCTTGGTGCGACCAAAGGATTGGCCTTGGACACGGTTTTTCCAATTTTTACCCCGGCTGCCCGCCCTTTCCAAGGATGGGGGATGGGTCCACCACTGGAAAAGATTCGCTTATTGGCCTTTGGGATTCATGGAATGTGCGAGGAAACGGGATGGCGCCCAA
The DNA here is from genome assembly GCA_021817945.1 of bacterium. Taxonomy (GTDB): domain Bacteria; phylum Verrucomicrobiota; class Verrucomicrobiia; order Limisphaerales; family UBA11358; genus UBA11358. Next base: position 5,740 of record JAKAFL010000071.1, read on the forward strand.
GAGCCTGAGCCACCGGGCCGAATGATCGGCGGTGAATTGCACAGGGTCCAAGTCGTGACAAGGCAGCACGATGCTGCGCTGTGCCATACCCCTTGTGAAGGCCCAACCCATACCCCGGATATTGTCGGTCCAGTTCCTTCATTATCCTATCCCGCGTCACTTTAGCCAGCACGCTGGCTGCGGCTATTGAGTAGCTCAAGGCATCTCCTTTAACCACCGCTTGGTGTGGAATACGAAGCGATTTTACCGGAAGCCCATCCACCAAGGCAAATGCCGGCAAAGGCAGCATCAAGTCCAAGGCTCCATTCATGGCCAAATGTGTTGCTTCCAAGATATTGATCCGATCAATCACCAAATGATCCATGGCCTGAATTCCAAATGCCACCGATTTGGATCCGGTGAGAAAATCATACAAGGCTTCGCGCCGGGCTTCGGAAAGGACCTTGGAATCGTTCAAGCCTTCAAGTTCCCTGGGCAAACCGGCCTGGCCCCAAGCGATGGGCAGCACCACGGCAGCCGCCACCACCGGCCCGGCCAAAGGTCCGCGCCCCGCTTCATCCACTCCGGCGACCCGCGTCAGGCCGCGGCCCCACAGTTCATGCTCGAAGTCAAAGGTGATGCGCAAATTGGATTTCATGTGATTGCCTATTTGCGACTCCGCCGGGGCTTTCGATATTGCACTCCAGCGGCCTTCTTCGGTGCAGGATCCCCATTCACCAGATGCTTAAGTTCCTTGATTTGGTCCCGCAGCAATGCCGCCTTTTCAAACTCCAAGTCAGCGGCGGCCTGAACCATTCCAGTCTCAAGCTCCTGAAGTGTGGCGGTATAATCCAGGTCCAGTTTCGAATCTTTAAGGATACCAGCCGCTTCCTCCCGTGTGGATTGATACACCGCCAAGCTCTGTTCCACCGCCCTCTGGACACTGCGGGGAGTGATGCCATGCTCCCGGTTATAGTCCAACTGCCGCTGTCGCCGTTGGGCTGTCACTGCCATGAATCTCCTGATGCTTTCAGTGAGGACATCCGCATAAAGTATGACTTTCCCATGCAAATGGCGGGCTGCGCGCCCCGCAGTCTGAATCAGGCTCGTCTCACTGCGTAAAAAACCCTCCTTATCCGCGTCCAAAATGGCCACCAGCGACACCTCCGGCAAATCCAATCCCTCCCGTAAAAGGTTGATGCCTATCAAAACGTCAAATTCTCCTTTCCTCAAAGCCCTTAGAATCTCCACTCGCTCTATGGCATCTATTTCACTATGCAAATACCGCACATTCACCCCAATATCCCGAAGATAATCCGCAAGCTCTTCCGCCGTTCGCTTGGTGAGGGTGGTGACCAGTGTGCGCTCCTTCTTTTCGGAGCGCTGGCGGATTTCCTCGATCAAATCGTCTATCTGTCCCTTCAAAGGCTTGACAGTCACCTCGGGATCCAACAACCCGGTTGGGCGGACCACCAATTCCACGATATGACCTCGGGACCAGCCCGTTTCTCGTGTCGAGGGCGTGGCGCTCACATACACGGTTTGGTTTTGCATCGCTTGGAATTCCAGAAAGTTCACTGGCCGGTTATCCAAGGCGCTTGGCAGGCGGAATCCATGGTCCACTAATACGGTTTTTCGGGATTTGTCTCCCTCATACATCCCCCCAATTTGAGGAATAGTCACATGCGATTCGTCAATCACGAGCAGGTAATCATCCGGGAAAAAGTCAAAAAGCGTGGTGGGACGCGATCCTGGGGGCCGGTTGGCAATATGCCGGGAGTAATTTTCTATTCCCGAGCAGAATCCCATTTCCTCCATCATTTCCAAGTCAAACTCCGTGCGCATCTTAATGCGCTGCGCCTCCAGAAGTTTTCCATCCCGCTCAAATTCCACGATGCGCTGCCGCAATTCCTCGCGGATGGCTGTCGCGGCCCTTTTCATTTTGTCGCCGGTGGTGACAAATTGTTTTGCCGGAAAAATCATCTCCGCCTTCATGGAATCCATGCGTTTACCCGTAAGAGGCTCAAACCGGCTCAGGCGTTCGATTGTTTCGCCAAAAAATTCGATGCGCAGGCCGTCCTCGCGTCCCGCGGGCCGCACCTCAACCGTGTCCCCGCGCACCCTGAAATGCCCCCGCTCAAAGGCCAACTCATTTCGGGAATATTGCAGGTCCACCAACCGGGAAAGCAATTGCTCCCGGGCCATTTCCTGTCCCGCATGAAGGGCAATTACCAGCGCCTCGTAATCCTCCCTGCTGCCAATTCCGTAAATGCAGGAAACACTGGCCACCACCACCACGTCCCTTCGCGAAAACAACGAACTCATCGCAGAAAGACGCAGCCGCTCAATTTCCTCATTCACGCTGGAATCTTTTTCTATGAATGTGTCCGTCCTGGGTATGTAGGCTTCGGGTTGGTAAAAATCAAAGTAGCTCACGAAATACTCGACGGCGTTTCGCGGAAAAAAGCCCTTGAACTCGGCATAAAGCTGTGCGGCAAGGGTTTTATTGTGGGAAATCACCAGCACCGGCTTGTTCACCTTTTGAATGACATTGGCAATTGTGAAGGTTTTACCCGAGCCAGTGACTCCCAGAAGGGTTTGGTGCTTCACACCAGACTTGATGCCCTCAACAAGCTTTTCAATGGCCTCCGGCTGATCGCCTGCAGGCCCATATTCAGAAACCAGTTCAAACACATGCCCACGATAAACGGGAATAACCAGGAGTCAAACCTTGGACTCAGCTTAGGCGCGAGGATAAGGCGAAGATTGTAGGTTTTAACAAAGGACCCGTTTTGGGGGGGATTTTTATTGTCTTCCTGGCGACGCCATTTGACGGCTTCAGCCTGCGGCAATTGGCCGCGCGAGAATATTGAGACCCCAAGCTTGAATCGGCTGTTGACGGGTTGCCTGAATTCCATTAACCACACTCCAGCGCACATGTTGATAGCTTTTCACAAACCTTATGGGGTGCTGTCCCAATTCACCACGGATGGGTCCCCTCATAAAACCCTTTCTTCATTCGGGTTTCCGCCCAGGGTGTATCCAATCGGCCGTTTGGATGCCGATTCCGAGGGGCTTTTATTGCTAAGCGATGAGCCTGCGTGGAATGATCGCTTGCTCAATCCACGGAGGGGCCATGGCCGGGAGTATTGGGTGCAGGTGGAAGGAACACCCACCAAGGATTCCTTTGCAAAATTACAGGCGGGGTTGTTCATTCAAGGGGAAAAAACCAAGCCCTGCCAGGCGTGGCGACTAGAACCGCAACCCCTGCTGGAAGCGCGGATTCCCCCCATACGCGTGCGGAAAAGCATACCAGACACGTGGATTGGCATGATATTGACGGAAGGTAAAAACCGACAGGTGCGGCGTATGACGGCCCAGATTGGGCACCCCACCCTGCGGCTCATACGCGTGCGAATTGGAAATTTTGAGGTGTTTCATATCCCCTTGGGCCAATGGCAGAACTTGACTCCACAGGATATGTTGCTCGTGGATGGAGTAGTTTGACTGTCTGAAAAACCGGGGGTAAACTTTCCCGAATGAATCTTGCTGAAATCAGCCCCCGCCCGAGATTGGACGCCAAAGCCTTTGATAGTCTGGCTGGAGAAATCGCACGCCTGAAAACGGAAAGAAATGCCGTCATCCTTGCCCATAACTACCAGGTGCCCGAAATTCAGGACGTGGCTGATTTTGTGGGTGATTCCCTTGGTTTGTCCCAGGAGGCGGCTCGAACGGAAGCCGAGGTTATCGTCTTTTGCGGGGTTCACTTTATGGCTGAAACAGCCAAGATTTTGAATCCGGGCAGGCTGGTGGTGCTGCCTGATCGTGACGCTGGCTGTTCGCTGGAGGAAAGCTGCCCGGCATCCGACCTCGCGGCGCTTCAAAAATCAAATCCCAGGTTCTGGACCATTGCCTATATCAACTGCAGCGCCGAGGTGAAGGCGCTCAGCGATGTGATTGTGACCAGCGGCAATGCAGAGCGGATCGTGAAAGCCGCCCCGAAGGACAGGGACCTTCTTTTTGTGCCAGATGAAAATTTGGGGCAATGGGTGATGGAACAAACCGGACGTCCCATGACTTTATGGAAAGGCAATTGCTACGCCCATGTGGAATTTCAATTGGAACAAGTACTGGCTGCAAAACGTGAATATCCAGGCTCCCCCGTGGTGGTGCACCCTGAAAGCGTGAAAGCCGTGAGGGACCTCGCTGACGCAGTCTGTTCCACTGAAAAAATGATCACTTTCTGCCGCAACCATCACGCCCGGCAATTCATCATCGTCACGGAGTCAGGAATTCTGCACCGCATGAAGAAAGCGTGCCCGGACAAAGAGTTTTTGTGCGCGCCCGTCCAGGATGTGATGAAAATGCCCGGAGACTCCTGCCGCTGCAGCGAATGCAAATACATGAAAATGAACACTCTTGAAAAAGTCCGAAACTGTCTGCGGGACCTGCATCCCCGGGTGGAATTGCCGCAAGCGATCCTGGAAAAAGCCCGCCACCCGATAGAACGCATGCTCCAGATTTCCGCCTTACCCCAGGAAAACGCCGCATAATCCAGCCCGGCTACATTCGACTCCATGAAATTGCTCCTTTTTTCCTGCATGTTGGGGCTTACTGCACCGCTGGCTCACGGAAACCTTTCCCTGACCGTGTACAACCAAAACCTTGCACTGGTGCGGGATGTTTTCCAAATTCATTTGAAATCAGGTGACAACCGCGTTGAATATCTGGGCGCCAGTTCCCAAACAGAGCCAGATTCTGTTATTTTGCGCGATTCCACAGGCCAGCATCCATTTGAAATATTGGAACAAAATTTTCACCATTCACCCGCAACCCAGGCATGGCTCCTCTCGCAATTTGAGGGCAAAGAACTTGCCTTTGCAGTTCCAAGCCAGGATAGAAACCGAGTCAAGCCCACCCTTATCACTGGAAGAATTATCCGCAGCGGATACGTTCCGGACGGCGACCCGGTCCAGCCGATTGTAGAAGTCCACGGGCAGTGGCAATTTTCTCTTCCAGGCGAACCCCGGTTTCCTGCGATGAATCCGGATACAATTTTAAAGCCAAGCCTCAACTGGGTGCTGCGCTCCAGCAAAGCGGAAACCATGCCCGCCGAGGTGGACTACGTCACAGAGGGCTTGAATTGGAGCGCCACTTACAACCTGATGGAACCCGATTCCGAAGGTCCCGCCTCGCTGAACGGCTGGATCACCCTCGAAAACCGAAGTGGCACCGACTATAAAAATGCCAAGGTACAAGTAATGGCGGGTGATGTGGGGCAATCTGCAGACAACATGCCTCAACCAGAAACACCCAGGCTGATGATGGCGACACTGGCGGGACAATCGGCAGGTCCTGAGGCCAGCGAAAGATCCTTCGATGATTTTCATCTTTATTCCCTTCCAAATCCTTTGAGCTTGAAAGACCAGGAAATAAAGCAGGTGTCGTTCATCCAGGCAGCGGGTGTGAAAACTTCACGCACGTATCTGTACGACGGGTTGCCTGAGTCCCGTTTTTACGGAAGGCTGGACACTTCAGAAGGCATGGATTCCAGTCCGAACACCAAGGTGCGATTGGAGGAGGAGATTGTTAATTCTAAAACCAATCATCTGGGAATTCCATTGCCAGCGGGAACACTACGCATTTATCGGGAGGATTCTGAAGGCAACATTCAATTGACAGGTGTGGGACAGGTTCAGGCAACGCCTCAAAATGAAACCCTGCATCTGGCCACTGGAAATGCCTTTGATATCACCGGCGAACGCCAGCGAATTCGTTTTCAATCGGATGACACGACGAGGGTCCTGACAGAGTCCTTTTCCATCACCATCCACAATTCAAAGCCGGAAGAAGCGGTTAAAGTGCAGGTGAGGGAACATTTAAGCCGCTGGAAACAGTGGACCATTGTGGAATCGTCGGATTCTTACGTGAAATTGAACGCCCAAACAGTGGAGTTTCCGGTGATTGTTCCAGCCGACAGCCAAAAAACGTTGACCTACGCTGTAAAATATACTTGGTAGGGGTATTGGGTTGCCCAGAACAGTCGAAGTTTGCGGTTACGGCTCGCATTTCCTTAATTTTTCGCGAATCTGATGTGTCAAGAACTGCAAATTTGGTTCTTTCAATAAGGTGAAATGGTTACCCGGACTGTCCACGATGTACAATCCTTGTTCAAAAAGGCCATCCCAACCCATGGTTCCGACATATTTTTCATTGCGGGCAGCGATGGTCTCGTGTGCGCGAAAAAGGACCGCCCGACTTGGCAATGGCTCAGGCTTGTAATGTTTGTGGGCGTTGCTGTAGATTTTGGCCAAAAGAGGCCAAGGCACCTCTCCAACCTGGTGGTCTTCATTATCGGCAAATGTCGCTTCCGCCTGGTTATGCCCAATCAGATGAAGTATTTTTTTTCTAAGCCTCTTGCAGCGAAATATCAAGGATTTCCTGACCTGTTTGAAGTCCAAGGATATCAACTTCCGCCACCACGAGGGATTTGACATCCAGGAGTCCATCAATAGGATCATTTCAACTTTTCTGCCAGCTAGTATGAGTTGGCGGGCAACTTCAAAAGCGAGTACACCTCCGAAGGAGTGTCCCACCAAGACGACACTGCCTGAATGCAAATGCTTTTCGATCAAGGAGACATGTGGACGCGCATAGGCTTCAAGATTCGGCAACGCAGAATGATCGCCATCTTTTGCTGCCTGTATAAATTCTTCAGGCAGCGGCACGGTGGTCGCAAAGGATGCCGGTCCACCCTCGATCATTTCCGCCAACCGACATAAACCCACGCCAGCATCAATAAAAATCATTGGCATAGAGGGATTACCGGGTTTTAAGGGGATGAGTTTGGGCTCGCGGTCCTTATGTTCGTTGAAAAGAATTACCCGTGCGATTGACCGGACCGTGGAATTCTTATAAAAAGTAGGAATGTTTAGGTTCACGCCCAACTGTTTGTTAATCTCATTTATCATACGGACGGCCATCAGGGAATTCCCGCCCAACTCGAAAAAGTTGTCGTCAATTCCTACATGGGCAAGTTTTAGAAAATCACGATAGATACTTAATAATTTAGCTTCAATCAGATTGCGAGGGTTTGAGTTCCTCACACTCAAGTTCCGTTGGATTAGACTAGGTGCCGGCAACCCTTTCCGGTCCACCTTCCCGTTGGCTGTCAAAGGTAGCCGTTCCAACACCTGATACGCCGCAGGCATCATGTATTCAGGCAGCTTCCTCCTCAATTCCTCCCTCATCCCTTCCACTGTCATCCCCTCCCCAACCACATACGCCACCAACCTCTTCTCCTTGCCTTCATCCTCGCGCAACACCACCACCGCCTCCCTCACCCCAGCGCATCCCTTCAGCACTTCCTCAATC
>JAKAFL010000017.1 GCA_021817945.1 bacterium
CGTTCAACAGAAGATACCGGGATTCGATCCATTGGGTATGAAGTCCTCGCATCGCGAACCGGTGGTCAACACCGGGTTGCCCACACCCCAGGCAACCCCGGTTGCCGTCCCCATCCCCGCCAACCCCCGAGTCATCACCCCAATCCGCACTCCAGCCGCCTCCCCGGTCTGGTTCCCGATCGGTTCAGCCGTACGCCGGAGAACGCCGAGATCCATTGATGTTTGTTGACCCTTCAACCCGAAAAGCGAAATGTCATGCGGCACCCACTCCTTGCGGTCACAACACCTTGATGGAAACCGGGATACACCAGCACTCGATTTTTCTCATTTTTTTGTTGCACCTTGGATGGGGAGGAGTATATTTAACCATATGGTTAAATGTTCAACGGACATGTTGGATCGCACTTTTGCCGCGCTGGCCGACCCCACCCGCCGCCGCATGCTGGAGCATCTGGCGCAGAGCGACCAGTGTGTCACCGACCTGGCGCGACCGTATTCGATGTCGCTTCCGGCGGTGTCGAAGCATTTGCGGGTTTTGGAGCGCGCGGGTTTGGTGCGTCGGCGGCGGAATGGGCGCGTGCATTCGTTGAAACTGGAGGCCAAGCCCATGCAACAGGCCCAGGCATGGATTGAGGAGTACCGGAAATTCTGGGAACAAAGCTTTGACCGCCTGGACGAATATCTGAAACAACTTCAAGCCACGAAAACCAATGAGCAAACAAAATAACCCCAAGGAAGAATTACAAGCGCGGCCATTCACGATCACTCGTGAATTTGCCGCTCCGCAAGCAATGGTCTGGAGGGCATGGACTGAAGCGGGACAGCTTCAGCAGTGGTTTGGCCCCAAGGGGTTCAAGACGGTCACGCTCAGTTTTGACCTGCGCGTGGGCGGGGGCCTGCATACCTGCATGCGCTCGCCGGACGGCGGTGAAATATGGGGCAAATGGATGTTTCGCGAAGTGGTTCCACCCCGGCGCCTGGTCTGGATCAATTCATTCTCAGACAGGGATGGAGGGATCTCGCGCCATCCGTGGAACCCCGCCTGGCCGCTTGAATTATGGACAGAAACCACTTTTGCCGAAAGCAACGCAAAAACCGTCGTGACTCTGAAGTGGGCCCCGCACAATGCAACCGATGAAGAGATCAGGACATTCAATGCCGCACATGAAAGCATGACCAATGGCTGGGGTGGAACATTTGACCAGCTTGCAACTCATTTAAACTGCAAATAAACCAAATATGAACTCAACCACACTAAACGACAAAAAAGCTGTCACATTGCAAATCACCCGTTTTTTCAACGCGCCCCCTGAACTGGTATTCAAGGCCTGGACGGAGCCGGAACATTTCAAGGCATGGTTTGGAGCGGCGGCTTGCGAGGGATCGCAATTGCAATCCGTTAAAATGAATGTGCGACCCCAGGGAAAATACCGCCTGCAAACCCGGCGCCCGGACGGTGAATATTTCACCACCGTCGGAACCTACATTGATGTCAAGCCACCCGAGCGCCTGGTCTTCACCTGGCAATTTGAGAAAGACGGCAGTGGCGATGAATTTGGCGAGGTCGAACCGCCGGAGATGCTGGTGACGCTCAGTTTCAAGGCATCCGGCAAGGGGACGGAACTGACCCTGACCCACGAGAATTTTGCAACTGCGGAAAGTCGCGGACGCCATGAGATGGGCTGGGGCCGCTGCCTTGGCGAGCTTGGCAGATTCCTGGAGAAAACCGCATGAGTGCCCAGCCGGAGGATGCGGCGCCGTCTGACAGGGAATATGTCATCACGCGAGAATACGATGCGCCACGCGAACTGGTTTGGCTGGCCTGCACCCAGTCCAACCATGTCGCACAATGGTGGGGACCGCGCGGGTTCAGCGCGCCGGCATGTCAATGGGACGCCCAACCTGGCAACATCATCCACGTGGTCATGCGCGGGCCAAACGGCATGGAGTATCCCATGGGCGGCCAATTCCACGAGGTCAACCCCCCGGAAAAACTCGTGACCACGACCGGCCCCCTGGATGCGCGGGGGCATTTGATGTTTGAATTCCGACACACCCTGACGCTTCAGGAGAATAACGGGAAAACCACGCTAACCATGAGATCGCGCCTGATGAAGGTCACTGACCCGGATTCGGCCAGGTTCATCAATGGTTTTGAGGCTGGAATGACCCAAAGCCTGGAACGCCTCGCAAGTGTGCTGGATGCCATGCCCTTCTCCATTGAGCAGTTTTTAAACGCGCCGGTTGACCGGGTGTGGCGCGCGGTCACAACCCCGGTGGAAATGAGCCGGTGGTTTTTTGACATGAACCATTTCAAGCCCGAGATTGGGGCTGAATTTGATTTCACCGTGAAACACGAAGGACACACCTATGAACATCTCTGCCGAGTGACTGCGCTGATTCCCCGTCAAAAAATCGCCTACTCTTGGAGATACAATGGGCACAAGGGCGATTCACTCGTCACCTTCGAGCTATTTGCCGAGGGGACCGGAACGCGGTTGAAATTAACCCACGAAGGTTTGGAAACTTTCCCGAAAACCCCGCATTTCGAACGCAGGAATTTTGTCCGGGGCTGGACTTGGCTGATCGGCGCCAGCCTGCCGGACTTTGTGGAAAAGGCGGACCGGGAGATTTTTGTAATGCGCGAATTCAACGCCCCGCGTGAGCTGACATGGGAAGCAATGACCAATCCCAAACATGTGGTGAACTGGTGGGGTCCTCGCGGTTTTTCGACAACCATTGAGGTGATGGATTTTCGGGTTGGCGGGGAATGGAGACATGTCATGCAGGGGCCGGACGGGGTGAAATACCCCAACCACAGTGTTTTCCTGGAGATTGAGAAGCCGGAACGCATCGTTTTCCGGCATGACGGCCATCGTGAGTCCGGTTCAAGCGTGGATTTTGTGTCCACCTGGACCTTCGAGGAACTGGAGGCTGACAAAACCCGCGTGAGCATCCGCCTGGTTTTCCCCTCTGCGGCAGAGCGCGACCGCATTGCAAAGGAATTTGGCGCCATTGAAGGGGCCCGGCAGACCCTGGAGCGCATGGGAGAATATATGGCCTTGATGGACTGAGGCCCCGCACTTTGCGGCAATAACCAACACAAACCAAAAAAAACCAGATAAACGAACATGAAAAAAGGCAATATTCAACCTTACCTCTTCTTTGGGGGACGCTGCGGGGAGGCATTGGAATTTTACCGCCAAGCGCTGGGCGCACAGGTAATTTTTCAAATGCAGTTCAAGGACAGTCCCGAGCCAGCATCGCCGGGGATGCTTCCGCCCGGCTGGGAAAACAAGATCATGCACGCCTCATTCACCATCGGTGAGACGGCGCTGATGGCATCGGATGGATGCGGCGCACCGCAGCCATTCGAGGGCTTTTCCCTCCATCTTTCCATGCCGAAGGAAGCCGATGCCAAGCAGGCCTTCGCCGCCCTGGCCGAAAATGGAGAAGTTCAAATGCCTTTGCAGAAGACATTTTGGTCCCCTTGTTTTGGCAAGGTGACCGACCGTTTTGGCATTGGATGGATGATCAGCGTGGAGGCTTGAACACGAAAAATGAAATGGAAAGGGTCAGGATGCGCCCGGGAGATTGGCGCAGATTGGCCTTTTGAATTTCGCTTTCCGGGTTTAATTCTCGGGTTCAAAAATCGTCCAGTCAAACAATCAGCCGGAACGACAGGTTTTTAGTTATTTGCCGCCGGGGCGCCGGCTTCGCTTTTCCAGGCTTCGATTGACTCGATGCGCTGTTGGCGGGCGGCGCCGTTTTGTTCGATTTGGACCACATCACCGGCCTTGTGGTTGAGCAGGGCCTGGGCGACAGGTGTCAGGTAGCTGATCACGCCCTTGTCCGGGTCTGAATCCCATGCGCCGAGGATGGTGAACACCTCCGCCTGGCCGGTGGCAAGGTCTGTGACCCTGACAATGTTGCCGGGACCGACGACTTCGGTTTTGGCGTTGGAAAAATCCTGGCCGCGTGCGCGGGTCAGCGCTGATTCCAGCTCATCTTTCTGGCGCAGCAGCACCTTCTGCATTTCCTTGGCCGCCTTGTATTCATGGTTTTCACGGAGGTCGCCATAACTGCGGGCCACGGCGATTTCCTTGGAGTTGGCGGGGATTTTTTTCTGGACCAGGTCCTGGTATTCAAGGCGGCGGCGCTCCAGGCTCTCCCAGGAGACCAGCAGGCTGGTGTCCTGGCGGGTCTGCTCGCCGCTGATGAGGGATTGGACGGCGGGATGCGCCTTGACCAGGCGGGCCAGCAGCGAGCGCTTGTCCATGTCATCAAAAACCGGCGAGAGCTTGAGCGCCCGGGTGAGATCCTTGATCACTTCAATATCAGCCGAGGCGGTGAGTTCACCCAGCAACTGCTGGTCTTCCAGGATGAAATCGCGCAGGCGGTTGGATCGTTTTTCGTTGAATTGATCCCGCTCCATGGCGGTGAGCATGGCGCGAAAAACCTCGGGACCGAGGATGTCCACAAAGTCATCATTGCGGTCGCGGCCAAACCAGAGGAGCAGTTCGCTGCCAGCGGTGTGCTGGTTGATGAGGCGCCCGAGTGTTTCCTTGAGCAAATCCAACTTGCCGTGGTGGATCAATTGTGAGGCGAACTCCTTGGCAAGCTTGGCGGAGACCAGGTTGATGGAGCCCCTGAGGATTTCATGCCAGCGATCCGGGTTGGCCTCGCGGAATGATTCCAATGCGCGATGATGCTTGGCGGCAGGGATGGCCTCGAGCAGGGGACCGAACTTGATGCCCTCCTGCAACCAGACCTGGGCCGCCGTTACAGCCTCCGGGGATGCGGGCAGCCCGGCGGCGTGCTGGATTTCGTCCCGGGCAAAAACAGCCTCCAACGCAACGGCAGGCTGGGTGCGCTGGTGCGTGGCAATATCCGCATTCAGGACAGCCACGACCTCACGGCCCACAGCCGCCTTGTCCGGCAGGTCTGCGGCCACCTTCAGAATTTCCGCCACCGCAGCCACGCGCGCCTTGAGTCCCTTGGCAGATCGAAAATCACCCAGGCACCGCGCTTCCAGCGATGTTTCCTGCGCCTGATACACCACAGGATCGGACTTTTTAACGGGCACGATGAAATGGCCGTCCTTTTTCATTTCGTGCCGGGCGGTTTCCCACCATTTTTTCCAGTCATCGCGGATGACATCGGGGACGAGACACTGTTGGATTTGCTCGAAAGTGGCCCGGCCATCGAAGCTGTTGAGGACCACCTTGATGAGGTCCAGGTGATGGGCGGCGAGCTGGCGCAGGCCCTCGATATCCGAGACCTTGCGAGCCATGATATGGCTTTTGGCAATGGGTTTGAGAGATTCAACAGCGAAGGCCAAATCCATGGTGTGACCGGGTTTGGCTGGAAAATCAATGGTGAACCGCGCCAGGACCACGTCCACGGTGCGGATGCGGCCAAAACCCCAGCTCCGATGCCAGCAATAACCGCCTTCCACGAGGTGGATGAGCGGATCCACATGTTTGCCGTCAATTTTTCCCGAGGCCGCCAGCTTTTGGAATTCTTCTTTCATAAATGGTTTTTATCTCGCGTCTGCAAACAAGGTTGCCAACATTAAACGATTTGAACGGCCAAAATCCAAGACAAATTGCGGCAACGGTCCTGCTTGAGCGGGAAACCGGAAGCGAATTCACCGAGTCGCTTTTGGAACGGGCGCTGGCGCGGCATGCCTTGCCGGGGCCGGACAGGGCCTTGTGCCAGGAACTGGTGTATGGGGTGGTCCGCTGGCAGGCCACGCTGGATTGGCTTGTATCCTGCAAGGCGCCATCCCCTCCAACCCATCCGCTGCTGCGCATTCTTTTGCGACTGGGTTTATACCAGATTTTCTGGCTGGACCGCATTCCCAGCCATGCGGCTGTCCATACCACGGTGGAAATGGCCCGGCAAATGGGGCTGGCCCCGAAAGCCGGTTTTGTGAATGCCATCTTGCGCGGCTGCCTGAGGGAGGAAGGCATCCTGCGGCAAAAACGCCTGGACCTGGCGGCCAGCCGCCCTGCCCTGGCCCATTCTCATCCCGACTGGCTTTTCTCCCGGTGGCAGTCCCGCCAAGGCCGCGCCAGCGCCATTCAACTGATGGAATGGAATAACCTTCCCCCCAAAACCTACGCACGCCTGAACCGATGCAAAGCCATGCCGCCGCCCGGCCCCGGCTCGACAAGCCCATCCGCCGACGCAACACCACCGCGCCCGGAGCCATGGCTGGGACCGGAAGTGACGGCCAAGCCATTTACAAGCCATTGGACGGGGGCGGAGACGGTCTGCGAACTCGTCTCTCATCCGCCGCTGGCCAGCCTGGCAGGCTTTCAAGAGGGCCTGTTTTACATTCAGGACCCCAGCACCCTGCTGGCAGCGCGGCTGCTGGACGCGCGTCCGGGTGAAACCGTGCTGGACCTTTGCGCAGCTCCCGGCGGCAAAACGGCCTTGATGGCCCAATCCATGGGCAACCAGGGCCGGATTGTGGCCACGGACATCTCCCCTGCCAGGCTGGAACGATTGCGCGAGAATTGCCGGCGCCTGGGATTGGCCTGCGTGGAACCCATGCTGGTGGAAAGCCTGGACCCATCCGGCCATCCGGCGTTTGACCGCATTCTGGTGGATGCCCCCTGCTCCAACACCGGGGTGATCCGCCGCCGTGTGGATGTGCGGTGGCGGCTCACGGAGCAGGAACTGGCGCGGCTTCAAAAGACCCAGGCCGGCCTGCTGCAACTCGCCGCCACCCTGCTCAAACCAGGCGGCACGCTGGTTTACAGCACCTGCAGCCTGGAGCCGGAGGAAAACGAGGACCAGGTTCGCCGCTTCCTGCAAGACCACACCGGGTTCCAACTGGCGGAGAGCCAGGTTGTGAACCCGGTTCAGGATGGGGTGGACGGCGCTTTTGCGGCTCGACTCCTCAAGCAGGGCTGACACATTGACCCATGCCATGCCCGCTGCAAACCTCCAGATTGATTCCAGCCAGTTTCCAGAAAAAGTCCGCCGCGACTTGCTGTCATCGCTGCGCCGCGGGGTGATTCAGCCCAAGTTCCATTATGACAGCCTGAAGCAAACGCTTTTGTGGCTGCAATTGCACGAGGCTCATTCCCCGGCGCGCAGAGACCGCGGGGTGAAGGATGCATATGACCTGGCCTTTGCCGCAGCCACGCGGGCCTGCCCGGAGGGAAAATCCGTGCGCCTGGTGGGGTTGGGTTGCGGCGGGGGGCAGAAGGATGCGCAACTGCTCCGCCATCTGCTGCGCAAGGGACGCAGGGTGGATTACCATCCGGTGGATGTGAGCGCGGCCATGACACTGGTTGCGCGGGGGGCGGCCCTTCGCCTGTTGCAGGCAGAACGCTGCCATCCGGTGGTTTGCGACCTGGCCGCGCAAAACAACCTCCCCGGCCTGCTTCCCGAGCGCGGGGCAAGAGTGATCACATTTTTCGGGGTGATTCCCAATTTTGAGCCGAACCACATCCTGCCCCGGCTGACCGGGCTGCTGCGACCCGGCGACCTGCTCCTCTTCAGCGCCAACCTTGCCCCCGGGCTGGATTATGCCGCAGGAATGAAACGCATCCTGGGCCAGTACGATAATGTGCTGACCCGCCAATGGCTGCTGGCTTTTCTTTTGGACCTGGGAGTGCAGGCCCGGGATGGGCGCCTGACTATTGGCATTGAAACAGGCCAGGCCGGCTTGAAACGCGTGGTGGCGGATTTCCAATTCATCCGAAACCGGACATTGCAGGTCCATGGGCACGAATTTTCATTTCAGGCCGGACGGAATATCCGGCTTTTCTTCTCCTACCGTCACACCCCGGAAAGAATGAAACGCCTGCTGCAGCGGCATGGGTTGAGGGTGGAAAACCAATGGGCCTCGGCCTCCGGGGAGGAGGGTTTGTTTTTATGCAGGAAATCCCCCGATGCCCCCGATGCAGGTTCCCTCAAGGACTTCCGCAAGGGGTCCATGGTTCGGGCGAATCAATGACTCAATAACTCATGCGGTCAATTTTCACCTTGCCGCGAAAGATCCAATAGATGCTGACGGTGTAGGCAATGACCACCGGCACACCGATGGCGGCAATCACCAGCATGATGCCGAGGGTGTGGGAGGAGGAGGCGGCATTGTGGATGTCCAGGCTGAATTCGGGATGAGGCGCGCTGTAAACCAGGTCGGGGAAAAGGTTCAGCGCGAAGAGGGCCATGAGGGTGATGATGGCGGCGCACGAGGAAAGAAAAGCCCGGCCATCGCGCCCGTGGTGGAATTCGCGGGGGATGTTGGCAATGGCCAGCATGTTGGCGAGCGCCACGCTGAACAGCCACGGATTGGCCCTGACCCGCGCCGCCATGTGCGGCACATACAACAGCGTGGCCATGGTCAATGTCACCGCGCAGATGACGAAGAAAATAATGCATCGCACCGCCCAGATGCGGAGTTTATCGTGAAGCACCCCCTCGGTTTTCAGCACCCCATAAATGGCTCCGTGCATCATGAAAAGCGCCACCGTGGTGACGCCCACCAACAGGGGATAGGGGGTGAGCAATCCCAAAAAGGTGCCCGCGAATTCCCCATTTTCATCCAGGGGAACACCCCAGGCAATGTTGCCCAGGGCCGTGCCGATCAATAGCGCGGAGAGAATGCTGCCCGCCGAGAATCCCACGTCCCACATCTGCCGCCACCAGCGCATGGGTCTTTTGCTGCGGAACTCGATTGCCACCGCCCTGAATATCAGCGAAACCAGCAGCAGGACCAGCGCAAGGTAAAAGCCGGAAAACACGGTGGCATAAACATCGGGAAAAGGCGCAAAAAGCGCCCCGCCACCCGTCACCAGCCACACCTCGTTGCCATCCCACACAGGCCCGATGGAATTGAGGAGTATCCTGCGCTCATGGTCATCCGGGGTGAAAAGGTGCAAAGCCCCTATGCCTAAATCAAAGCCGTCCAGCAGCGCGTACCCCGTCAGGAGTATTCCCACGAGAATAAACCAGATGGTGTTCAGGTCCAGGTGCGTCGTTGCATTCATGGTTTGACAGGCAGGGCCAGCTTGCCGGATGGAATGAGGTCCGCGTCCTCCGGTCCATGCTGGATTTTTTCATTGAGAAGGTAAATGAAGGCGGCAAACAACAGGAAATAGACCACGGTAAAGAGAATAAGGGAGGCCATCACCACGTTGGCCTTGACCACAACGGAAAGGGCCTCGGGCGTGCGCAGCACTCCATACACAATCCATGGCTGCCTGCCCACCTCCGCCGCAAACCAGCCAAACTGGTTGGCCAGTTCCGGTCCCACCACCGAAAACACCAGCAGCCAGAGAAGCCAGCGCCGCTGGAACAGGCGGTTCCCGCGCAACGACCACAACCCCAGCGCCGACAACCCCAGCAAACCAAACCCTATCGCCACCATGCCATGGAAAAAAATAAAACAGGGAACCACCGGTGGACGGTCCCCGGCGCTGAAATCATCCAACCCCTCCACCACCCCGTTGATGTTGTCATCCGCCAGAAAACTCAGCAAATCCGGAGCCTCAAGGCCTATCACCTTTTGGTCCTTTTCATCCACATACCCGGCCAGCACCAGCGGCGCGCGGGCGGTGGTGTGGTAAAGCCCCTCAAAGGCGGCGAGCTTGGCCGGCTGGTGCCTGGCCACATTTTGCGCGCTCAGATGGCCTGTTGTGGCCTGGAGCAGGGAGGCAGCCAGGCCCAACCCCAATCCGGCCTTGAGCGATTTCCGGGCAAAATCCAGATGCCGCCCCTTCAGGATGTACCAAGCGCTCACGCTCGCCACCAAAAAACCTCCCGTCGCCCAAGCCCCGCCCAGGGTGTGGCTCAACCGGCAGAGCATCGAGGGATTGAACACCACCTGCCAGAAATCCGTCACCTCCGCCCGGGCACGCATCCCCTGCCCCACAATGTGGTACCCGGCAGGCGTTTGCATCCAGGAATTGGCCACCACGATCCACACCGCGCTGAAATGCGCGCCCAAGGCCACCATGCAGGTGGCAAAAAAATGCGTCTTCCGCCCCACCTTGTCCCATCCAAACAACAACAGGGCCAGAAATCCTGATTCCAAAAAGAACGCAAAAATGCCCTCCGCTGCCAGCGCGCTGCCAAAAACATCCCCCACAAAGCGCGAGTAGGTGGCCCAATTCGTGCCAAATTCAAATTCCATCACGATCCCCGTGGCCACGCCCAAGGCAAATGTCAGCGCAAAGATGCGGGTCCAAAACCTCGCCATTTGGTGGTAAATTTCATTGCCCGTCCTCAACCATGCACCCTCCATCAAGACCAGCATCACCCCCAGCCCGATGCTCAAAGGCGGGTAAAGATAATGAAACCCAATCGTCAGCCCGAATTGAATTCGCGAAAGTGTCAGGACATCCATTGCCATTTTTGAACCGCAAGCCTCATAAAAAGTTACACCTTCCGACGCAGCGATCTCCGTATTGTGCAGACCCGATCACTGAAACGAGGGAAAGTGAGGAAAAAATTGAGGAAGAGTTGAAAAAGGCAGGCTGGTGTGGACATTTTTTCAACCAACCCATTAACCATCAACCTCAACCTCAACCCTGAAACACGTCCACACCAGCACCTTTAAGTTCGTCCATTCCGATGAATTGTCAAGACGCCAGTTGAAGACGTTTCCCGGGTTCATATTAAGGTTCCATTTGAGTTTGCATGAGATTGCACGACGACCCCGCATCCCTCCGGCCATGACCCCGGCGCCAAGCTTGAAACCATGACCGGCATGGTCATGGGCGCATCTCAGTTTTTAGGCTGGTGAAATTTGGGTGGAAGGAGAGCGATGGGGCGGTTTTGGGTTTGTGTTTAACCATGTGGAGCATAGGCATGCCCAGTGGGGGGATATTCCCCGCAATTTTGCACGGGTTGGATGCCTTGTATGTGCCGCCCCAACGGGGTTGGGGGCAAATTGCCTGTTCCCGAAAGATCAGTGCCACCCCTCCCCGGCCCTCCCCATCAATGGAATTGATGGAGAGGGAGAAAGAGGCGGTGGATTCAATATTGTTTTAAACCATTTTGAAGGTCGAAGGTAATCACCATTTCAAGCGCACACAACAGCCCGGCACCTTTGGTTTCCTCGCCCCGCCAGCGGAGCGCGGGGAGAGGATTAAGGAGAGGGGGGATCGCAAACAGACATCGCGATAAATGAGCAATCTCACTTTCCGAAAGATCAGTGCTACCCCTCCCCGGCCCTCCCCATCAATGGGATTGATGGAGAGGGAGAAAGAGGCGGTGGATTCAATACGATTTTAAACCATTTCGAGGGTCGAAGGTAATCGCCATTTCAAACGCACTCAACAACCCTGCGCCTCTGGTTTCCTCGCCCCGCCAGCGGAGCGCGGGGAGAGGATTATGGAGAGGGGAGATCGCAAACAGTCAGCGCGATAAATGACCAATCTCATTTTCCGAAAGATCAGTGCCACCCCTCCCCGGCCCTCCCCATCAATGGGTTTGATGGAGAGGGAGAAAGAGGCGGTGGATTCAATACGGTTTTAAACCATTTCGAAGGTCGAAGGTAATCGCCATTTCAAACGCACACAACAACCCTGCGCCTCTGGTTTCCTCGCCCCGCCAGCGGAGCGCGGGGAGAGGATTATGGAGAGGGGAGATCGTAAACATACAGCGCGATAAATGACCAATCTCACTTTCCGAAAGATCAGTGCCACCCCTCCCCGATCCCCGCCACCCATGGAGATTGATGGGGAGGGAGAAAGAGGCGGTGGGTTCAATAGGGTTTTAAACCGTTTCGAAGGCCGAACGTAATCGCCATTTCAAGCGCACACAACAGCCCTGCGCCTCTGGTTTCCTCGCCCCGCCAGCGCAGCGCGGGGAGAGGATTAAGGAGAGGGGAACTCGCAAACAGCCAGCGCGATAAATGACCAATCTCACTTTCCGAAAGATCAGTGCCACCCCTCCCCGGTCCCCGCCACCCACGGAGATTGATGGGCAGGAAGAGCGGAGCAGTTGGTTTGTGGAGGTTTATAGAAATTCAAACGCGGAGGCTGAGGGGGACTCTCCCAGAAACTGAGACGCGCCCCATGGTCATTTGTTGTATCAGTTTGCAGCATTTATTGGATTCCTCCGCCGCCTCTGTCATCCAGATGGCATGCTGCCCGCCATGAATCCCGAAAAGCCAAATTCAAAAGGCCAATCTGCCTCAATCTACTGGGGGCAAACTTCTTTGGAAAAACCTTACCAGACCGCTTCGGGTATGGTTTCGATTTTTCCAAAGAGTTTCCACTCCAGCATCTTGCCGCATCTTGACCCTTTCCATGTCGCTTTGCGGGTTAAAGCCTTCGAAGGCGGGGGAATTCGCATCCATTGAGTCACCGAGGGCCAGAACAAGGTGACACGAACGGCTGGACGGATGAAATGTGGCAGGCATCAAGCGGAAGGGGCTGGCCGCGCTTGAATGGACGCCAAACCGCCATCCACGCCGATGATTTGACCGGTGACCCATTTTTGCTCCGGATCGAGGAGCCACGCGATGGCGCTGGCAACTTCGTTCGGTTCACCAATCCGTCCGAGCGGATGCAATGCAGCGCTAGCCTTGAGACTGGCTTCATTCCGGGTGATTGGCTCCGCCAGCGGCGTGCGTGTGAGGCCCGGTGCGACGCAATTGATGCGGAGGTTGAAGCGCGCATAGGTTGCCGCTGCGGATTGGGCCAGTCCGGCCACGCCAGCCTTGGCGGCGGCGATGGCTTCGTGATTGATCATGCCGCGCTGCGCCACCGCCGAGGACATCAGCACGATGCTGCCGCCGCCGGAACGCATCATGCGGCCCGTAGCCGCACGCAAGATGACAAACGAAGTGGTGAGATTGGCAGCAACCGTGCGCGCCCAATCGTCATCGGTGGTGAGATGCGCGGATTTGAGCAGAAGCGAGCCGCAGCAATTGACCACGCCGTCCAGGTGTCCGAATTTATCCAAAGCCTGCTTGAAAACGGATTCCACCTCACTGGTGTCGGTCGCTTCAGCCAGTTGGGTGAGGGCGCTCGTCTCGCGGCCCAGTTTTTCCAGTTGTTCCGCGTTACGCCCGCTCAGGGCCAGCCGCCATCCGGCAGCCGCCAAACGCCGCGCCAGAGCGGAACCGATGCCGCCCGTGGCGCCGAAGATAAGTCCGGCGGGTTTTACATTGGAAATTCCTGTTTCAGTCATCATGTCAAAGATTTTTGAATTATTTCTGGTGCGATTGCCTGTTTGCGATCGCTTCAATCATTCCATTGAAAATGAATCCGTGCAAGGGAAGCACCGCATACCAGTAAAGCCGGCCCAAGACCCCGCGCGGACGAAAGGTGGCAGTTTGAACCAGTTGATCGCCCTGTTTGGAGGGAACGATTTTGAATTCCAGCCAGGCCTCGCCGGGAAGACGCATTTCGGCGAAGAGCAGCAGCCGGCGGTTGGTCCTGTCGGCCACGAGCACGCGCCAGAAATCCAGCGCGTCACCGGCTTCAATGTCATTGGCGTGGGTTCTTCCGCGATTGAGCCCGACGCCGCCGGCCAGCTTGTCGAGAATCCCGCGTAATTCCCAAAGCCAGTCGGCATAATACCAGCCGGTGTCGCCGCCAATATTCCAGACATTATGCCAGACTGTTTCGGCCCGCCCTGGAACCAGACGGACACGCACATCGCGGAAGCAGCCGTGCGTCGGCACATTAACCGAATTCATCAAGGCCAGATTCGCGCCTGACGAGGCGAAGGAATCTTTCCAGCCGCTGGCCACATTGCCCTGTTCAATTCGCTCCAGGGCGAGGGCGACAGCTTCTTTATAGGTCAGCAGCTTGATGCCCAGGTCCTCGGCCAGACGGTTTGGCCGGGCCACGACGTCCACCTTCATGCTGTCCACCAGATTCACGGCCAGGCGATACGAGGTGGATGTCACGAAATAAAGCCAATAGGAGGAAAGCCGCGGCGTCATGACCGGAACGATGATGATCAGCCGTTTAAAGCCGCGCACCTCGGCAAATTGCGCCAGCATATCGCGATAGGTCAACACTTGCGGCCCCCCGATGTCGAAATCGCGGTTCATGGCATTTTCGCGCAACATGACACCAACCAAAAATTGAATGACATTGCGCACGGCAACAGGCTGGCAGCGCGTGCGCAGCCATATCGGGGTGATCATCACCGGGAGTTTTTCAACCAGGTCGCGGATGATTTCGAACGAAGCGCTGCCAGATCCAACCACGATGCCGGCGCGCAAA
Organism: bacterium; assembly: GCA_021817945.1. Taxonomy (GTDB): domain Bacteria; phylum Verrucomicrobiota; class Verrucomicrobiia; order Limisphaerales; family UBA11358; genus UBA11358. Next base: position 14,211 of record JAKAFL010000017.1, read on the forward strand.
ACCGTGACCGGAATCCTGCCGGCGCGCAATATCCGCTCCACTGCCAGGCGCGAGGAAAGATGCTTGGAGAGTTCATGCTCATTGACGATGCCACTGAGATAAACGATTTGCCGACAAGTCGTGGGTTCCAGCCACTGAAGAAAATTTCCTGCAGCGCGCCTTTCCTGCTCCGCGAAATCACCCCGGGGACTGCTCATGGAGTGAATCAGGTAGAACGCGACATCCATTTCCAAAGGAGGATTCTGCGGACGCTTGTCGGAAAGAAAATCCACTTCGATGGTCCGCAAGCGCTCATGCTGTCCAGCCAGGTCGAATCGGTTCGCATCGCGCACGCAGGCGCAAAGTTCATGGCCTTGCGCGAGCAAAACCGGGATCAAACGCCGACCAATGTAGCCGTTGGCACCAGTAAGAAGAATTTTCATTGTGCCGCGGGCGGGAAAGACGGCTCCGGCTCCGTTCGGATCATCACCTCGTTGCGGCGCAAAAACGACGGCGTCCACGGCGGGTCAAAATACCCAAAAATGGGTTGGGACAACTCTTTCAGCCCCTGTGCCTTCATCCATGTTTGCAGGCTCGCCAGCGCCTTTGCTTGATTGGTGGAATTGCGTCCACCGCTGAACCGCAGCACGGCAAAACACCCGGGCGCAACCTCATGCACCCGCACTTGTGGGTTTTCCGGCTTGGGCACTTCACCTGCTTTAAACTTTGTCGGCATTACAAACGCCATGGTTGCATTGGTGCCGCTGCCAGACATGAAAACCGGCGTGGTCATGGCAATTTTTACGCGGTTTTGATTTTTGCCGCTGATGAACCGGAACAGCCGCATGAAACTGCTGTCATCTCCGCCGGCCATCGGCGTCTCAGCCACAATCAACGCCGAATAATCGCGCAGTTGAAATTTTCCATCAATGCGCACAACACGGAAACTGGCGGATTCGTAACCCGAGCGCACAAACTGGCAGCCCGAGGCGAACAGCCCGACGGCAACGACGAACAGGACGAGAGCGAAAGACATCTTATTCACAACGTTCATGGTCTCGCTGGCCCATTTTTTGGCAAATCAAAAATGCACATTTAAATGTCCGCAATGCAACCATGGCAATCCGGGCAGGAATGCCGCCGGACGGTGTCGGAATGGACGGTAACAAATCCAGCCCCTTCCCCTATTTTCACTGCGCTGAGCGCCGTCGCCCGGACGCCGACGGCGATCACGCGCTGGTCGTAATGCCCGGGTTCTGCCCGACTTCAAGGATACCCGTCTGGAGGACATCCATTTTCCGGCACGAAAAAGGTTTGAATTCAAAGCCGGATGTCTCGCGCATGACATTTCAAAGTGATTTTTGGGAGAAACTGTTCCCGACGAAGGGGTAGATTTCCTTGCCTTCGTTTTCCATTGCCAGCAAATGAACCCAGCCATTCTGGCACAACTCGCGCACGCCAGCATGCTTAGCAAGGATTTTCTCGATATCGGCCCGCGCGGCTTCCACAAACACGCTCAACCGCAGCGGCTCGTGCATCAGGCGGGCACCATCATGAATGGATTGGAGAGGCAGGCCGGACTGCAAATCACCTCCGTTGCCCTGCCAGACGCCCAAAACGCCTACGACGTTGTGCAGCACTTTATTACCGCTGCCGAACAGCCGGTTGTCCACCGTTGATCCATAATACTGCAGATTGATCCAGCTTGCGACAACCATCGGCGCGGTCAAAATCATTTCAAGGGTGGATTTGTCCTGGTCAAGCCGGGCGCTGTAATTGTGCAGGAAGGTCCTTCCACCGAGGGCCAAACCTTTTGTCCGCTCGCGGGGCGCGGCAATAAACGCGGCGTTGCCGGCCAAACCCCATTCCGGCCGCACCTGCGACCAATCGCGGCTTCGGACATATACCTTTTTGTCCAATTTTTCATCCGCCATTTCCACCAATCCCAACGAAGCCGCCCTCTCGCGCCGAGCTTGTTCCGAGGCCGAGGAAAGCCAGCCTTTGATTTCATCCAATTCTGCGGACTGATTCGGAGAAAGCTCCCCTTCTTGGTAAATCACTATTTCGTCCGTGGTGGTATTGTGGAGACCGGCGATAAAAACTGTTTCCGCCGGAATCTCGATGCCTTTCGCTTTTAAACCTGCGCGCACCGCCGGCTGATTCAGAATCGCCGCAGCCACACGTGCGTTGGTGTCGCCCGCATGGCCGCCGCACGCCCCGCAATCCAGAGCCGACCCGTACGGATTATTCGTCGTCGCACTGCCGTGACCGCAGATCAAAACGATTTTCGCAAAATCGGCAACCAGGCCCATGCCTTTTAGCGCGCCGGCGGCCAGGGCAAGCTGGTCTGCGGGGGCGATTCCGGTATCGGCATCCTGCCCGTGCGTTGCCGCGCAGCATACTTCGCGCTCGATTTTCGGAAACAGTTTCTGCCGCGCCTGTGTGAAGCTGATTTCGGCCGGTCCGGGGGCCAGGGAGTCTTTCGCCAGCTTCACACCGAACCACAAACCCGCCGTCTCAACGAACGAAAAGCAGGAAATCGCGGAGGTTTTGAATGCATTCCATGCGCCGTTCACGGTCTGCCAGAATTTCATCCGGCGCAGCAAACGCGGCTCGTCCGCCGCGTGGCGCAGGGCCTCGCACACCTTGAACTTTGGCGTGAGCAGCACCGGACATTGCGAGGTGCCGGCCGACTGGCCGAATTTCACATACTCGATGGCCATACCAAAAAACCCCGCGAATCCGATGGTCTCAATCTGCGCCGACTGCGCCTCGAGGGCGCGCCGGATAATTTCCGAACGCACATCAATGCAGAAAATTGCCTGCAAGGATTTTTGAGCCCCCGCGATGGGTTGCGGCGATCGCTTTTTTAGTCTGGCAATCAATTCGTTTTGGTAGCCGCATTCCAAGGCCTGCTGGGCGACAAATCGCGCGAGCAAATGCCTGGATTTTTCCGCGAAAGACTCGTTCATACTTTCGGAAAATTGCAGCCTTTCACGGAAACCTTTTGCGTCGTTTCCGAACTGGCTCAGCAGCGCAAGGTCGTAAACCAGCCGTATGGCGAGAAGTTGCTCGAGCGAATTATCGTTTTCTCCAGCCATGCTTTTCCTGCGGACGAGATATTGCACATGACTGCTCCAGCCGGGCAGGCTCATCAACTGCCGGTGCAGAAAATCGGCTCCGGCACTATCGCCGACCCCAAGTTTGTCCAGCGCGTGGTGAATGATTTCCGAATGGTCGTCGGGCAGGGCGGCGACAAAGGCGCGAAATTTTTTCAGCCCCATCAATTCGGGATTCGCGTCCATCTTTGCCGCCGATTTCCAAGCGGCGAACAAACCAAGCTGCCGCCACGGCATCCGCCACGACGACTGTCCCTGGTCAAAATATGCCGAGCACCATTTGGACATTTCTTCGACGACAAACGCCGCCCAGCCGGTTTGGTGTTTCGCGTCCAGAAAATCCGCAAAGGTCAGCACGCGCCCCGGGCTGTTTTCATCCCCCGGCCTGTCCAAGGCGGCGCTCAAATCCTCCAGATTTTGGAATGATTTTTTTTCAGCCCATTCAGGAGGCAGAGTTTGTTTCGCCACTTCGAGCGCGCGCTGAAAATCACCTTCTGCGATGAGTCCCCTGGCGATTTTTTGGCGGTAATAGCCGGCTGGCATCAGCATTTCGCCGTGGCCGGTTTTTTGAATGAGTTGCGCGGCCTCGACAAAATGCCTGTCGGAAAGGCCGACAAACGGGTTGACCGCGACAAAGTTTTTCAGGGGCCACAGAGGGGGAATGCGCCGACACGCCGCGCTGAGGTTTTGTTTGGTGGATGGATTCATTTTGGATTTTTTTCGAGGGGGAAATTCATCGTTCATTTTTTCGGCGCCATTTTCACCGGCCATAGCGCCGCCACGGCACGATTGGCAAGGGTGTTGAAATAAAATCCGTTGCGGGCATGAACATACAGCGCCTGAAAAGCCGGGCGGTTGGCCCATTGCGGGAGTTCGGTCTGGAGAACGAGCACGGCGAGAAAGAGCGCGAGAAGCGCTCCCAGTAAGAGCACGCCTGCGGGTGAATTGGCCTGGGAATTGACGCAGTCTTTCGCATCGAGCAGTCCGGAGAACATTTTATGGAGCAAAAAGTGGGTGCTCGCGATGGCGCCGGAGAATGCAACGCCGAAAGCCGCGAGCGGCAGGTTTATAAAGCGGCTCCAGAAATTCCAGAGGGCATACGCCAGAGCCATTGAGAAGGCGCCGGCGAGGACGAGCAGGCCGGAGTTGTGCTGCCAGTTGGCGCTGAAAACCCAGGCGCACCCGAGCGAAAGCACGATGGCCGTTGCAAAGGATGCCACGAGGGTGAGCGGATGGGCTCCGGGTTTTTCCACCGGCACCCATTCGGATTTGGCGAGACGCACGATGCTGCCGGAGGAGAGGAAGGCATGGGCTTTATAAAGCGAATGGGCAACGAGATGCAGCACCGCGAGACTGAAGGCGCCGAGGCCGCATTCGAGCATCATGAAGCCCATTTGGGCGACGGTGGAAAAGGCGAGGGATCGCTTGACACTGGCGTGGGTGAGCATGACGAGCGAGGCGAACAGGGCGGTGAACGCGCCAAACAAGGCCAGCACAGAGAGTGCCGCCGGTGACAACGTGACGAGAGGATTCATGCGAATGACAAGAAAGCCGCCTGCGTTGATGATGCCCGCGTGCATGAGAGCCGACACCGGGGTGGGTGTTTCCATTGTGTCCGGCAGCCAACTGTGAAAAGGAAACTGCGCGGACTTGAGCATTGCGCCAACAGCCAGCAACAGGCATATGGCGTTGATTTCGAAACGATCCTGGACAAAGCCGGCCTCGTGGATCCGCCTTGAAGCGGCAAAGATTTCCGAGAATTCCGAAGAGTGAAACTTGTTAAAAACCAGCGCCAGAACCGCGAGCAGGCAGACATCGCCCAGCCTGCTGATGAGAAATTTCTTTCGCGCAGCCATGACTGCGCCGGGGCGTTCGGGATAAAAGACCAGAAGCTTGTGCAGAAACCAACTGGTGGCGCTCCATGCCAGCGCAAATTGAACAAGATTGCCGGAGATCGCGAGCATCAAAACCGATCCGCCGGTCAGACAAAGCCATTTGGTGAACCGGCCCTGGTTCAAATCACCGGCGAGGTAATTGATGGAGAAGCGGGAGATGACGGCCAGCAAAAAGGACACCAGTGTCAGCATGACGGCTGAGAGCGAATCAAAATAGACGCCGAATCCAAAAGGGCCGGCAATGGCGCATTTGCAGTCAACCTGGCCAAAACAAACGAGGCACACATCCGCAAGACAGGCAAAGGCAAGCCCGGCCAATGAGTTCAGCGCCGCCATGCGGGCGGTGCGCAAACCGTGCCGGTTCAACAACCCGGATGGAAGCATGCCCAGGACGAGCAGGGACAAAGGCCCGGCGGCGGCGAGGACCGCCGTCAAGATTTGGTGCGGTTCAAGATTCATGAATCTGTTCATAACGGGGAAATCTTAGCGTGGACTTCAAATTCGCAAAAATAGATTGTTTGAATCATTATTATCTGTTATTCCGATATTATGAATTCCGCATTTGATAATCCGCAGTGGTTGAACTACCACCATCTGCGCCATTTTTGGATGATCGCCAAACACCGCAGCATGACGCGAGCGGCTGAAAAGCTTAATATTTCGCAGTCCACGCTCAGCGAGCAGCTTGCGGAATTGGAGGACGCGCTGAAGCAGAAATTATTTGACCGGGTTGGGAAAAGCCTGCAGCTCACCGACGCCGGCCAGGTGGCGTTGGAGCACGCGGAGACCATTTTCAACACAGGCCACCAACTCATCTCACGTTTGCGGCAATCAGGGGAGAATCAAAAGCGCACTTTGCGCATCGGCGCGGTCGGCCCGCTGTCCAAAAACCTGCAGTTTGATTTTATCCAGCCCATTTTGGCGGAGCCGCAGACAAAGGTTGTGGTTGTCGCGGGCGCGCTGGACGAACTGGTTCTGCAATTGCAGGAGCACAAGCTGGACCTGGTGCTGTCCAATATTCCGCTCCGGGCAGACCAGAGCCAGGATGTCTTCAACCATCTTTTGGGCGAAGTGCCGGTGTTTTTGGTTGGAGGGAGGAAGCCAAGGCTTTCATCTGATTTATTTCCCAAAAATCTTCGTGATGTGCCGCTGTTCCTACCAAGCCGACAGAGCAATGTGCGGGCGGAATTTGAATTGCTGCTCGCCAACGGCGGCGTGGAACCGTTTATCCACGCGGAGGTGGATGACATGGCCCTTTTACGATTGCTGGCTTTAAGCGGCGAGGGGCTGGCGCTCGTCTCGAAAATTGTCGTGGAACGCGAATTGCAATCGCGCGAGATTAAATTTATGCAGCGCGTTCCCGGCCTGACGGAAAGATTCTACGCCTTGACAGCCCGAAAAAAATTTCAAAACAAGTGGTTGGCCGAGGTCGTCGTCACATTTCGGAACCGGCTAACCATGCTGTCCATCTGACCGGGTTGGTTTTGAACCACGGGCCACGCACCCACCGGAACGCCGCCGCCAACTCCGGAGCCAGGACTGAAACATCAAACGGAACGCAGGCGATTGGCTCTTGACAGGCACGACCTGTTGTATTATTATACTAATACAATAAAGTGAAATCCGGCATGCGCACACTCCTCAACGACTGGAAGATCGAATTGCACTCCGGCATTCCAGCCTACAAGCAAATCGCCAACCGGCTGACGGCGGCCATGGTTGACGGAGCGTTGAAGTCCGGCGACAGGCTGCCCACCATCCGGGAATTGAATGAATTGCTGGGGGTGAACCCAAACACGGTGGCCAAAGCCTACCGCGAACTGGCGCTGATGGGGCTTATTGAGGGCCAGCGGGGATTGGGTTCATTCGTCAGGATGGATGACCCGGTCAACACGCTGCCCATCCAAAAGAAAAACGCCAAGCTCACGGAGCTTTGGCATCGTATGGTGGCGGAGGCCCGCAGCCACGGGCTGGACGAGGGCCAGATACTCGCGTTTATCAGAGAAAGGAAAACCTTATGAACAAAATCCAACGCAGCGCCCGGTTGATCAAAGTGACCTTCACCTTGCTGTTGCGGGAAAGAAGACTATTGCTTTTTCCGCTGGTCGCATCAGGGCTGACCCTGGTCGCGGCGCTGTTTTTCCTGGCGCCAATCGCCTTTTACCCGACCGGGCATTCCATTTTCACCGCCGCACATTGGACTGCATTGGCGGGCCAGGTCGAGAACCGGCTCGGCTTCCCGCCGGACCACAGCCAGCATGCACAATCCATCACGGGGTCCTCGATCGCCGCGAGAATAATGGTGGGTCATCCGGCCGTGGCAGGGTTTCTGGTGCTGGCCTATTTTTTGTCCATGTTCCTGGCCACCTTCTCCAATGTGGCATTCTGCCACGAAATCATCCAGGCTCTGAACGGCAATGCGGTTTCGCTCAAGCGCGGGTACCGTGTTGCCGCGGCGCGATGGCAGGCAGTTTTGCTATGGTCCTTGTTTGCCGGTCTGGTGGGCTATTTGATTCGAACCCTCGAGGATCGGGTGGGCTTCCTGGGTCGGATCATCATGGGGTTCATCGGCCTGGCGTGGAGCGTTTCCTGCACGTTCATCCTGCCAGCTCTGGCGTGCGATACCGAAACCAAAAACCCGCTCACGCTCCTGCGTCACTCCGCAGGCACCCTTAAACGAACCTGGGGTGAACTGGTCGTTGGATTTGTGGGATTGGAACTGGCCTTCGGAATAATTTTCGGTCTCGTATTTATTCTGTTTCTGGTGGTGCCGGGTTTCGTGTGGGTCTTTCATTCCAGTGGACGGCCTGTCGGGCAATTGCTTTGGATTCAAGCTGCCGGATTGGGGGTCGTTTTTTTGGTCACGCTGCTGCTTTCGTGGACCAGCAAAATGGTGAACTCTGTTTATCGCTGCGCGCTCTTCATTTACGCCACCGAAGACGTGATTCCCGGGGAATTTGACAAGGCATTGCTGGATTCAGCCTGGAGGGTGAAATGAATCCGGGCCAGGGTTTGCTGGAGCCGCCAGGGTGATCGAGGATTTCCTTGCCCAGGATGCCCGTGATCTCCTATTCTGTTTACAAGGATATTTGCGCGCGTAGCTCAATTGGATAGAGCGTCGGCCTCCGGAGCCGAAGGTTGTGAGTTCGACCCTCGCCGCGCGCACCACGCTTCGCTTCGGGTTTCTTCAGGATGCTCAATGAAATCCGTGTTTCCCTGAGGAATCCGCTTTTTCAGTCGGCTTGGTTCACGTCGTCGGGAACATGGGTCAAATCACCGTGGAACCAGAACACAAACCAGAACAATGTAAGGAACCTGAAGGGAATGGGGGTTTTGACCGTCTGGCTTGGGTTTTGGCGTTTTTGGGGCCTCATTCAGACCTTTTTGGGGGACGGAAGAATATGCTCCCATGTATGAAATAAAACGGCCAGACGCAAAGCCAGAACCCATTCTTGTCAATCTGGCCGTTTTGCCAGTCGGTTCAATACTTACATTGGGTCAAATGCTCGCAACCAATGCGCTAAGCGAATGAGGTTGACTCACTTGTTCGCGGAATTATATTGAATCGATGAATGGACACCTTAAAACGGGCTCCCCTCAAGGTCGGCTGGTTGCAGGTGAAGTTAATCTTTTACCCCGTGATGGACGCGAATGGCGCATCCTTGGGAATACTAAACTCACGGACCTCTTTGATAATTCCCTTTTCAAGCGCAAAAGCGGTGTCTTCGGTTTTCCCCTTCACGAAAAGCGCCCGCACTTCCCCCTCCGTTAATTTGCATCTGCCGCATATAATGGCCGCAAAACGGTTTTCCGAATGTGCGAGCCCGCTTTTGATTTCTTCAACTTGTGCATGGGATAAGGCAGTAGGAGAAGGAATGTGCCATGCGATGCCATGAAACATGAAAGTCGAATGGGGAACTGCGAATCTGAAATCTGCTTCGGCGGCATGAAACACAACTGTTGCAACGGATTGAATTGAACCCATATTGTGAATCACGAGGCCGCAAGGTAACGATTTCAAAAAATTGTATAAGGTAATTCCATGTTCGACTGAACCGCCACCAGAGGAAAACATCAAGTAGATATTCTTCGCCAGTTTTTTTGCTGCAATTTCTGCGCAGGCACCCATTAAAGCGTTTACGGATTTTTCGCTTATTTCGCTACTGAAATTAAGGTAGAAGTATTCGGGTTCCATGGCAAAAGGCTAACGATTCAGTTTGACGGCATCAAGAGTTCTTCATGTGCATCTCATTTGTCGTCGAATACGAATTTGAGCCATCCAACTGCTCGGAATAGCATGACACACCATATTCCACCAAAGGACGTTTGACCGTGGGGATGGTCGGTTGTGGACTGCCACTTGATAAAACCGGCTTTCTTTAACCACGTCGGCCAGCCCATTTGGGCCAGATTTCAAGTGGGGTGTTGGTCATCGGTTGCAACTTGCACGGAATTGGCTTTGTTTGTTACGCTCCGCACCATGCCAAACGGCCAGAACGAAGCCTTTTCACGGGTCTTGATTGACAAGGCATTGGAGTTTAGCGGGTGGAACTTGCTCGACCCGCACGAGGTTCGTTTTGAACAAAATGGCACTTCAGGCCGTGCCGATTACGTCCTGATGCGTCCAAACAAGGGAACGGCGTTGTGTGTGCTGGAAGCCAAACGTGAGGATGTTGACCCTTACGATGCCAAAGAACAGGCTCGCGGCTATGCCGAAAATCTCAAGGCACCGTTTATCATCTTGTCCAACGGCAAGGAGCATTGGTTTTGGAACTACACCCGCACCGACCAAGACGCTTACCGCATTGAACGGCTTCCGTCGCAAAAGGACTTGGAACGGCTGCTACTGAAAAACCTCCAGCCCCCACGCCCATTGATGAGCGAAATCATCACACCGGATTATCTGCGGGCGTTCAAATCAGATTTCAAGGTGCGCCGTTATCAAATCAATGCCTTGGACACGGTATCGTCGCAGTATGACGAACAACGCAAACGGAAATTTCTGCTCGAAATGGCGACTGGCACCGGCAAAACGATGCTGTGTGCCGCGTTGATTCGTCGTTTTCTCCAGACGCGAAATGCCGAACGTGTCTTGTTCATCGTTGACCGGATTGAACTGGCGAAGCAAACGCTGGAAGATTTCAACATCGTCCTTGCCGAGTTCAAGCCTGTGTTGTTCAAGACGGCCCGCCGTAAGCCTGCCGAGTTGCTTGGTTCAAGCGTCGTGGTCGCCACGATTCAATCGCTCATGGTTGACCGCCGCTACCGTGAGGAATTCACGCCGTTCTTTTTTGACCTCGTGGTCAACGACGAGGCCCATCGTTCCATTTACGGCGATGCCCGCGAAGTGGTTCAATTCTTTCAGGCGACACGCATCGGCCTGACGGCCACGCCCAAGGCGTACTTGAAAAACATCAACGTCGCGGCATTACAGGAGGAAAACCCCAAGGCACTGGAAGCACGGTTCCTTCGTGACACCTACCATTACTTCGGCTGCGAACCCGGTTTTCCAACTATCCGCTACGACATCATTGATGCGGTCAAAGACCCCGAAGGGCCGTTCTTGTGTCTGCCAAAAATTTTGGACCTGCGTTCTGACATCACCACCAAAGCCCTTGAAGAATCAGGTTGGGCCGTCGTGGTAAATGAGCAGGAAGAGAGTTTCAAAATCCAAGACCTTGAACGGAAGATTTTCACGCCGACCCGCAATCGTGTCATGTGTGAGGCGTTCTTGAACGAGGCGCAATGTGACCCGACTGGCACAATCGGCAAATCCATTGTGTTCGCGGTGAATCAAAAGCACGCCACCGCCCTCACCAAAATCTTCAACGACATTCAGCCAGGCATCGCCGTCACCATCACCAGTCGGGTTCAAGATGCTTCATCCATCGCCAAGGAATTCCGTGACGGCAAACGCAGCGAACGCGTCGCGGTATCTGTGGATATGCTTTCCACCGGCTACAATTGCCGTGATGCCCTCAACATCGGCTTGATGCGTCCGATTTTCTCGCCGACGGAATACATCCAAATCAAAGGGCGTGGCACACGGCTTTTTACGTTCAAGGTCGGCAACACCGAATACGAAAAGAAAAATTTCTTCATCCTCGATTTCTGCGCCGTCGCCGAATACTTCGAGGAAAAATACGACTACACCCTGCCGCTAAAATTGCCGGTCGAACGGAAACCGACAACGCCGATTTCCTATCCGCCGATTGACAATGGCGGCCACATCCTCAACGAAGGCGGCACCACCGAACCAACGCCACCGCCGCCGCGAATCATTCCAACATGGGAAGGCGTGGACACTATGGTCAGTCGGGAAATCACGGTGGTCGGGCCAGACGGTGAAAAAGTGGACGTGATGACATTCCGTGGTGGCTACGAGCGTGACATTCGCGATTTTGTTGACCGCACGCCCGATTTGAAAGCCGCCATTGAAGCCGAGGACGACGACACGGTTGAAACCATCGTCAACGAGCAATTTTATCACCGGCCAAAAATGTATTATTCGCCGGACAAACTCGTCCAGTCCTACGGCGTTCCGGCCAGCACTCCGGCCTTCGTGTATAACGCCGTCGGGCGGAAACCGCTGCCGACTCGTGATGCGATTGTGTCTGACACCGTGGACAGCATCGCCGCTCGGTTCAATCTGCGATACAACGAACAGAAGTGGGTGGATACCACCGCCCAATTGATTGCCGAGGATTCCATGGCGTTGCGTCGTTTTATGACGGGCGACATCACCGTTTTTACGGCCAATCAGTTTCGGACGTTGGGCGGGCTGGATGCCTTGGCACGGTTTGACCACCGCGATGAAGTTTTCGAGGCATTGCGCCAGTCAACCCTTGTGCGTCAATCCATGCTCAACTCCTGAACATGAAAGCATCGCCAAGCACAACGATCATCGGCTTCGTTAATCGCAACCAGCAAGTCAACCTTGGCTTGGATAATCCCAACGGCACCGACCACGGCCAAAGTGTTTACGCCCTGCGCTGTGAACGTCCACTTCCCGACGGAACTAAGTGTGGTCATGTCTATGGGGCAAATGGCTCTGACATCCATCTGCGGCTCTGCCCAAAGTGCCAAAATGGTAAACCCGGCCTGCCATTGACCAAATCATACACCGCCTAAAATAAAACATGCGTTCTGCCTCTGAAAACTCCGATTCCGTCGCCGCACAATGCTTGGCGCAGCCGTCCAATTTCTTTTCCTCCGGTCTGCGGCAGAAGGTTGACCAGTTGATGGACATTCTTTACGCGGGCGGCGTGAACAACCCGATGGATTCCATCGAGCAATGTTCCTACCTGCTGTTTCTGCGGCTGCTCACGGAGAAAGACGACACGCTGGCACGGCTCGACAAAAAATATACCCGGATCTTTTCAGGCAACTGGTCGCGGTATGCTTGGGGAAATTTCGTAACGCTCGCGGGTGATAATCTTTTCAACGCCGTCCGTGATGCCATTGAAAAACTACACGAACTCCCCGGCCTCACGGACACCGGCAAACTTTTATTCAGCCGAGCCACGTTGAAAATTTATGACCGGCCTACGCTCCGTGCGGTCATCCAAGGCATTCACGAAATGGATTTGGCCGCACATGACGGGATTGATTTCAAGGGCGATATGTATGAATACCTGCTCTCGAAACTCGCGGCGTCTGGCACGAACGGCCAATTCCGCACACCACGCCACATCATTGACCTGATTGTCGAGTTGGTGAATCCGCAGCCCGTCCAACGTATCTGCGACCCGGCTTGTGGCACGGCTGGATTTTTGATTTCAGCACTGGCTCACATCCTGCGCCAGAACACCAAGCCCGCCGACCTCAAGCGTGGTCTTGCGGATGGTTCCATGCTCAAACCGGCACAGTGGAAATTTCTGGAAGAGCAGGCGTTCACCGGCTTCGACAATGACGCCAACATGGTCAAGATTGCCATTCTCAATCTCTACCTTCACCAGTTGGAGCGTGCCAAGATTGACCATTTCAATGCGTTGACCACCGGCTTTGGCGGCAATTATCCCGGCAAGATATTTGATTGTATCCTCGCGAACCCGCCGTTCTCCGGCAAGGTTCAGGACGAAAGCATTCTGGCCGACCTGAATTACAAACTCGATACCCGTGCCACCGAACTGCTTTTTTTGAAATGGTTCGTTGACCACCTTGCACCAAATGGACGGGCGGGCGTCATCGTGCCGAATGGCGTTCTGTTTGGCTCGAACAACGCTGCGACCAAACTTCGGGAAATGCTATTGACCGAATGTGAATTACAGGCCGTCATCGGTTTGCCGAGCGGGGTGTTCAAGCCCTATTCGGGCGTTGGCACAGCCGCACTTGTTTTTCAAAAGGGCAAGCCAACGCAATCCGTCTGGTTCTATGACATGACCGCCGACGGTTTTAGCCTCGACGACAAACGCGGGCCAATTGAGGCCAACGACATTCCCGACGTGTTGACGAAATGGCCGAACCGCGACGAAGGCCCAAACAGTTACCGTGTGGCGATAGAGAAAATCAAAGCGAATGATTGGAGTCTCGCGGCGGGCCGTTACAAGCCGGTAACGACGGAAGCAGTGAACCATGACGACGCAGCGGAAATTCTTGGTGACGTTCTGAAATTGGAAAACGAAATCATCAAGCGCGGCACCTCTCTGCTGGCGCAAATTAACAGCAAGCAATGAAACGCTGGCCTACTATGCCTCTTGGTGAAATTTGTTTTGCCAAGTCAGGAAACTCAAAAATCATCAAGGGCACTCTGCCGACTGAAAACAATGGCAGTATGTTTCCTGCTTACAGCGCAACTGGTCAGGACGTTTTTTCTGATGGGTTTGATTTCGATGGTGATGGAATTGTCATTAGCGCAGTAGGTGCTCGTTGCGGAAAATGCTTCCTCGCCAAAGGCAAGTGGCGAGCAATTGCCAACACCCACGTCATTCTGCCAAAGCCAGACAGAGCAAACGTTCGCTTTCTCTGGTATTTGCTTAACGATGAGTCATTTTGGGTAAGAGGTGGAACAGCTCAACCGTTTGTGAAGGTGGGTGATTCGCTCAAAAAGCAAATTGCTGTTCCGCCGCTGGCGGAGCAGGAAAGGATTGTGAAATTGCTGGATGAAGCAGATGAGTTGCGAAAAATCCGTGGCCAAGCCGATAACCGCACCGCCGCATTTCTTCCCGCGCTGTTCAACGAAATGATTGGCAACCCGCTTACAAATCCAAAAGGCTGGCCGATTGTCCTATTGAATGAAGTTACTTCACCGAAACAATGGCCGACCATAACCCAAGAGCAACTCACTGAATCAGGTTTTCCGGTTTATGGCGCAAACGGGCGCATTGGCTTCTATTCGGAATTCAATCATGCGGAGGCAACTGTCCTCGTGACCTGCCGTGGCGCAACCTGTGGCACGGTCAACGTCTGTGAACCGAAATCTTATGTCACCGGAAATGCGATGTCACTGGACAACCCAAATCCGGCAGTCTTGAATGTGCCATACTTGGAATCAGTCCTTCGGGTTCGTGGCGTCAAGGATACGATTACTGGCACCGCACAGCCACAAATCACCCGGCAAAGTTTGGCGCGAGTTTCATTTCCTGTTCCACCGTTGCCACTACAAAAAGAATTTGCCCAGCGGGTGACGGAAATCCGCGAGTTGGAAGCCAAGCAAGCCGCCAGTCGTCAACGCCTCGAATCCCTCTTTCAATCCATGCTTCACCGTGCCTTCAACGGCGAACTTTGATATGGACGACATACGCTATTCTGAATTTCTGTTTTTACAGGCGGTTGCCAAACGGAAAATTGACCTGTTTATCTCCTGTGACGGCGGGACGCAGGCAAAATCTATTGGCATCAAGCATGGGATGTATTCTGAAATGGCGGCGACGCTGCTTGAAGATTTCTACATCCAATTTACCGACAGTTCGATTCAACTTTTTGTCGCACGGCTGCGGGGAGAGTTGTATGGCGACCGCAAGCCACCGGGAAACTTTCACGATTACGAGTGGAACAATCCTCGCAGCACCATTCAAAGCATTCTCACGATGAATTCGCTCCGGCAAATCGCCATCACCTATCGCGGGCTGCGGCGAATCGAAGAATTGCGTGATTTGCTCAAGGCCGACCGCATTCTTGAAGATTTTGGCGTGTTGTTGAGCATCCGCTATTTCCGCAGAGATTTTCAGGATGCCATTCAGCGGGATACCTCTGTGCCGGTGTCGGTGTTGTATGCCGACATGGACGATTTCGGAAAAATCAACAAGCAATACGGTCAGGCTGCGGGCGACGTGGTGATGAAATCATACCTCGAAGCAGTCAGGGATGGCCTTGGCTCTTTTGGAACTGGCTATCGTGGTGTCGGCGACGAAACGTGTGCGTTGATTGTTGGTCAAGACCATCAACGTGTTTTGGAAATCGCGGAAAAAATTCGCAAGGCAGTCGAGACAATGGAGTGTGCTTACAATGGAACGCCATTGCCAAAAGTCACCACGAGTATTGGCGTGGCGACTACGCCGTCATTGCCAAGAACGATGGAAGTCGAAACGGTTGCGCAGGACAGACAGCGGCAAGCAAAACGCGATGGCAAAAACCGAGTTGTCGCCGCATAACTGTTGCTATCCATCCCAGACAGCAAATCCGGCCATCGTAAAATTCATTTCGGCTTTTCAGCACCACCCAAAGCCCGGAGCCTTTGGTCGCCCGGCCCAATAATTTTTCCATCGGCGCTGCGGGTTCGGTCATCTGATTTGTCATAGCGTGCCAGCAATTTCCCTGCGCCATCACGAATCCAATTGCCGTCAATCCGGCCTTCGATTTTACCCGTCCTGCCTCTGATGTAGTTCATAATTCAAGTGTGGTTGATTGCCGCTGCCGATTCACGAAGGGCGCGAAGCACGTCTTCGTCCATTGGTTCCAACGTAAAATTATCGGCTCGTGTAAAAATTCCGTCATCACGTTCCTGTGCTACTTCAATGTCAAACCAAGTGGATTGCCCGTCTGCCAATCGGGGAACGTGTAGAAATTTCACGTCTCCGGCAATCCAAGCCACCGCCGCGTCACAGCATGAATCCGTGTCAGGCCGTTGGAATTTCACCATGTCACCAATCAGGATCACGTTCATGTCAATTTTGGGTTGTGCCGTCAAACACTCGGCGCAGAAAGGCCAGTGTGGCCTCGTCATCATCATTCAGCCAATAGCGTTCCGCCCGCTGATAGATGCCATCGCCGTCAATGTCCCGCGCTACCACGACGGAAAGAGGCGACAGCCATTCGGACGTGTCGGGAACGAGCAAAAACGTCACATCGCCATTGCCAAACAAAATCCAGCCGTCACACGCAGCCACACGGTCAGGCCGGAAAAGGGGTCAGTTCTTGATAATGTCATATTGAGCCAATTTTTGGGTCCTGCTTACGGCTGCGATACAGCAGATGTTTGAAATATCCCGGCGCGAACCCATCTGAAGCCGTCCGGCTATCCATTCCACCTTCATCGCAACCTTCCGCCCGCAGCGCAACCCAGCCGCAGAAAATCCAAACCGCGCTTTGAAACGAACCACCCCCCCCCGATTCCCTGCCATGTGGAACAGAATCCCGGGTTCTGCGAATCAATTGGGCATAGATTCAGCACAAACCAATCTTCCACCAGAGTTTAATTTTTTGCCATCTTTTTCTTCAAAACATCCGTGAAAATATGCGCCGGATGGTCATCCGTCGAAAAGGTGGGCCGACGATCGCCGGGTGGGGACACCCAGCCTACAACCTGAACGCTTGAAGGTCCATAAACGGCTGAAGACGTCTCACAACCATTCGTCAATACACCTTTTGAAATGCGTCGAACAAGGACCCAACCGGGCGTATAGCCATGAACGCGCAATCCTGTAGGCCGGGTGCCCTCACTCGGCGTTCGTCAAACCATCAAGGCCTTTATCCAGTTGGAGCCTCAACGCCAACCGCCAATTGAAATCACATTACAGCCACAGGTCCAGAAGCCCCGCAGGTGCGACATATTTGTAGTTGCCCCCGCTAAAAGATTTTTAAGCTCCGTCAGGAGCGGCATATGCATGCCCATGGCGTACAAATATTTCAGAAGGCGGAGCTTACCCCCACCGCTTGGAAAGTCTGTCACCTCAAAATCCCCTGACACCCCAGCAGTCTATCACAGCCAGAATGTCTCACCAACCGGGATTGCTGATACGGATACGAATAAACGGCATATTTTCACCAGCGCCTTTTGCAGTTCTTGATCTTCCATTTCGGCATCCTGTCCATCCTGTCCATCCTGTCCATCCTGTTCATCCTGTCCCGGTTTTCTGCCGAGATTGTCATTCAGGCCTTTGTACCTAAGCATCATGTCGTGCGTGGATGAATTCCGTCCTATACGGCTTCCAGACCGGACGCGACACGCTGGAACCAGATGGGTGACTGAACGGATCACCTCCCGCAAGGGAGGAAGGCATCCGAACCAACGACCGAAATGACAGGCACGAATTGCACCTTGGACGCCGCCCGCAACGGCCTGGAAAAGCCAGGACAGCTTTTAAGAAAAGAAAGGCTGGCTGACGTTAATCTATTTTTGCTATTGGCCGCTCACGCTAATGGGTGACCCCTTTTTGGAAGACTTGCAAACACGTTTTGAGGCGTGCCGCAAATGGGAGTATTATGTCGCCCCTCTGGAGCTGGGGTAAATTGCCTGTTTCCGAAAGATCAGCGCCACCCCTCCCCGGCCCTCCCCATCAATGGGATTGATGGAGAGGGAGAAAGAGACGGTGGGTTCAACAGGGTTTTAAACCGTTTCGAAGGTCGAAGGTAATCGCCATTTCAAGCGCACACAACAGTCCTGCGCCTCTGGTTTCCTCGCCCCGCCAGCGGAGCGCGGGGAGAGGATTAAGGAGAGGGGAGATCGTAAACAGCCAGCGCGATAAATGACCAATCTCACTTTCCGAAAGATCAGTGCCACCCCTCCCCGGCCCTCCCCATCAATGGAATTGATGGAGAGGGAGAAAGAGGCGGTGGGTTCAATAGGGTTTTAAACCATTTCGAGGGTCGAAGGTAATCGCCATTTCAAGCGCACGCAAAAGCCCTGCGCCTCTGGTTTCCTCGCCCCGCCAGCGGAGCGCGGGGAGAGGATTAAGGAGAGGGGAGAATCGCAAACAGCCAGCGCGATTAATGAGCAATCTCATTTTCTGAAAGATCAGCGCCACCCCTCCCCGGCCCTCCCCATCAATCAGGATTGATGGGGAGGGAGAAAAAATACCGGGTTTGCAGAAGTTTTTGAAATTTGAAACGCCGGGGAGAGACTTGCCCAAAAACCGAGATGCGCCCGGCCCCGAAACCGGGAATGTTTGGAAATGGCGTTTGTTTGTTCCTGTGGTTATGATAAGGGGAAATTTTTATGAATTTGCCGAGTCCAGTTGTCATTGCCACGCGCGGGAGCGCCCTTGCCATGGCCCAGGCCCGTCTGATCCTTGGGCGGTGCCGGGAGCTTTATCCAGCCATGGCTTTTGAGATCAAGATATTCAAGACCACGGGGGATCGGCTGCAAGGCGCCTCGCTGACAAAGGCAGGCGGCACGCTGCCCAAGGGATTGTTCACCAAGGAACTGGAAGTGGCGCTGCTGGAGGGCCAGGCCGACCTGGCGGTACACAGCCTCAAAGACCTGCCCACGGAGTTGCCCGAGGGTTTGATGCTGGCCGCGACCCCTGAACGGGAGGATGTGCGGGATGTTTTGATTTACCGGGCGGAAACCCAGGCCCGACCGGGTTTGAAGGCCGGAATCAACCTGTCTGGTTTTCCGGCTGGAGCCACCGTGGCCACCAGCAGCACCCGCCGGAAATGCCAGATTCATGCAGCGCGCCCGGATTTGAACGTGGTTGAAATCCGGGGGAACCTGGCCACCCGGCTGAAAAAAATTGCGGAAAGCGAAACGCTGTCCGCGACCCTTCTGGCGAAGGCGGGCATCTCTCGCCTAGGGTGGGTGATTGGGCCGGACGGTTTTTTGGCCGGAGACGGCGTTCCGGCAGGCCTGCAAGCCACATACCTCGATTTGGAAGTCATGCTTCCCTGCGTGGGCCAGGGTGCGATAGGCCTGGAAATACGGTGCAACGACCCGCGAATGGAACAGGTTTGCGCCGCGCTCAATCATGCCCCCACTTTCCACTCCATCACGGCGGAACGATCGCTGCTGCGCTCGATGGGCGGCGGCTGTCTCAGCCCCCTGGCTGCCCATGGTCATGTCCAGGGACAGGATATTTTATTGAGGGCGGTTTATTTTCGGGATGGGCATTGCAGGAAAGCCAGCGGGCGGAGGGCGGTATTGGAAGCGGAAGCCCTGGGGCTTGAACTAAGCCATCCATTGAAGGCGACCGAATGAGGGCATGGATTGATCCCCGTCATTGAACTATTCACATCATCAGGCAACATGACCAAGCCATGCGCATTCTAGCCCTGGATCACGGAACAAAAAGAGTGGGCCTCGCGATCAGCGACGAGACCCGGACCATTGCCCAGCCTCTGGAATTCATTCCAGCCGAGCCATTCGGTCCGTTTTTGGACCGGTTGCGGGAGGTTTTGGCGGAGAAGGAGGTGGAGCTGATTCTCATTGGGATGCCGCGCAACATGGATGGCAGTTACGGACCTGCGGCCCAGAAGGTGGAAACCTTTGTGGCCGTTCTCAAGAACGCGGTCATGATCCCGATCAAACTCTGGGATGAGCGCCTGACCTCGACCATGGCCAACCGGTCGCTGATCCAGGCGGGAGTGCGGAGGAAAAAGCGCAAGGAGAAAGTGGACCAGACCGCAGCGGCCATTTTATTGCAGAGCTACCTGGACACGCTTTGAGCAGGTGTAAAGCGAATCCAAGCCATGGAGAAGTTAAAATTCAAACTGGTGATTGCCTACGACGGCACGGGATACCAGGGCTGGCAGGCGCAAAAAAGCGGCATTGGAATCCAGCAAAAAGTTGAGGAGGCGTTGTCACGGTTGTTTCCCTCGGTCAAGAGGGTGCATGCCTCCAGCCGCACCGACACCGGGGTGCATGCCATGGGGTTGGCGGCCCATGTGGAGGTGGCCCGGGAAGAATTTAAAATGCCCGTGGCGCGCCTGGCGCTGGCGCTCAATGCGTTTCTGCCCGGAGACATCCGCATTTTATCCGCCGCCCGGGTCAACCCCACCTTTCATGCCCGTTTCCAGGCCAGCGGCAAGCAATACCGCTACACCGTCTGGAATCATCATGCCATGAATCCGCTCTTGAAAAACAGGGCATGGCACTTTCCCACGGGGTTGGATGTTTCACGGATGCGGGCCGCCGCCCTGCATTTTTTGGGTCGCCATGACTTTCGTTGCTTCGCCGGCACCCGGAATTATGAGATGGATTCCAACGTCCGCACCCTGACCCGGTGTGACATCCGCAAAACGGGACCCATGCTGACCTTTATCCTGGAAGGGGACGGTTTTCTCTACAAGATGTGCCGGGGCATCGTGGGGACGCTGGTGCAAGTGGGCCAGGGGCGGATTCCATTGGAGAGAGTTCCGGCCATTCTGGCCAGCCGCGACCGGCGAGAGGCAGGCATGACGGCCCCCGCCCACGGATTGGTGCTTTGGAAAGTTTATTACCATGCCGCAACGGCGAAAAAGCGGTGGAAGGATTCCACCGCGCAAGGCCCGCTGGAGGAAGGATGATTTTCCCGCGATGAACATCGTGCTGCTCCAGCCTGAGATTCCGCCCAACACGGGAAACGTGGCGCGACTATGCGCAGCCACCCGCACCGTGCTGCACCTGGTCGAGCCACTGGGATTCAAGCTGGACAACACCCAGCTCAAACGCGCCGGGATGGATTATTGGGAGCACCTGGAATGGCGCCGATGGAAAAACTGGGGCGATTTCATGGCCTCCTGCGGAAACGGCCCGGGCCGGATCTGGCTGATAGAATCGGGCGGGCCAAAAAATTATGCCGAGGTTCGATATGAAGCCGGCGATTACCTGGTCTTTGGGCGTGAGACAGCGGGATTGCCTGGGCCATTGCTGGTTGAACATCAGGAAAGCTGGTTGCGCATCCCCATGTTTCATGACCAGTGCCGGTCCTTGAACCTGGCCAACTGCGCCTCGCTGGTTTTGTATGAAGCGCTGCGCCAGCAATCGTTTTACGGGGAGAGTCTTTCCTGATGCGGCACCCTTGGACAGAATAAGACGATGACCTTGCCGGAGGGCCCATCCACAGCCCCTCCACTGCAAACACGCCGGGACAATCAATCGCGCCCCTGAAGCTCGCGGGGAGGATTCGCACTGACAAAAGGCAGGCCCAGCAGCACATACAGGGCGGCCTGTTGGCGTGCCAGGGCGGCCTGGGCTTGCAGGAAGGCCACCTGGGCGTTTCCGAATTGGGATTGAAATCCAATATTGGATGAAAGGTCCATTTCGCCCTTGCGACAGGCAGAATCGGCGGCCTGTGCGGCATCACGGAGCAGGGGCAGCCGCTGTTTTTGGAGCTTGAGATGCGAATCCTGAATGCGGATGGCTGACCAGAGCTGATCCGCGTCGGCGATAGATTGGTCCAGGCGCGCCTGATAAGCCTGCCGCAGAGCCTCCCGAGTGGCCTTCTGGATGGCAATCTGGCCTTGATTCCGGTTGAAAAGAGGCAGGGTGATGCTTCCACTGAGGCCAATGGTTTGGACCCCCTCGACAGGGTCACGCCCCTGCTCCACCCCCGCAGTCATGGCCGGGAACTGGGCCAAAACAGCCTGGCGAAGCGATTCCTCCTGGCTTTGGTAACCAGCCTGAAGCGCCAGCAAATCAGCCCGGGTATTGGGCAAGGAATCCAACGCCCTGCGAAAAGCGTCGCGCGAAAGCATCGGGGCCGACCATTTCCCCTCCAGATGCAAAGGCGCGTTGGGCGCCAAACCCAGCAAGGCATGAAGGTCGTGAAGCGTCTGGCATTCATCCAGGTCCAATTGCTGGAGAGCCGCATCGGCATCGGCCATCGCGGCGAGATCCGCAGTCACGGTCGGAAGGGCCAGGTCGCCCCGGCGGAGGGACTCCGCATCCTGGCGATACCGCTGTTCCTGGAGGTTTTTTGCGGCGAGGAGGGATGGTCGAATGGATTGGTCCAAGGTGGCCTGGATGAATAAGGTTTCCGCTTTTTGCGCCACCTGCAATTCCTGCCAGAGAATATCCAGGTGGACCTGGGTGGAATGGGCCTGGGCGGCTTTTTTTGCGGCGCCGCGGGTGATCAAGGCCTGGATATCCTCACTCAAACCCACGGCGTAGCCGGTGTAACGCGAGGACTCACCGGGTCCGCCGCTCAGGACAGGGTCCGGGAGAAGGCCGGCCTCGAGAACCTGCGCTGCGGCAAGGCCCTGGCCGGCACGGGCGGCCTTGAGGTCTGGATTATTGAGGACGGCCAGCGTCACCACGGCCATCCAATCCAAGGCGTCCGGTTGAATGGGGCGGGGTTTGAAGCCTGGCAAATCCCAATTTGTCACCGGGCCCGGGCCGGGCACCACGGATTGCAGGTCCGGGTGGTTGGGCAAAGGGTTGGGATGATAGGATTGGCAGCCAGCACCCAGCAGGAGCGCCAGGGAAATGACCCACACTGGCAGGGATGGGAGATTGAAACGCGTCATGACCAATTCCATTTATTTGCGGTTGATTTGCTTGAGGCGCCAGTGCAGGTAAAGGGCCGGGATCAAGTTGGTGCTGCGGAGGGCACTCCAGAGGACGCCGCCAAGAATGACCACGGCGAGGCCCTGTTCCGGGGCGGCACCCTGACCCAAGCCAAGCGCGGTAGGCAACATGCCCAAAATGGCCGTGGCCGCTGTGAGAACGATGGGCCGGAACCGTACACGAATCGCCTGCCGCACAGCCTGCTCCACGTCCATGCCGTCGGCCTCGTTTTGGCGCGCCCTGTCCAGAAGGACAATTCCATGTCTCAAGCCGATGCCAATCAGCGTGAGGAAGGCAATCAATCCTGTGGCGTTCAGGCCCACACCGGTGACGACCAAGGCGATGGCGCCCCCCATAAGGGCGAGTGGAATTTCAAGAAGCAGCAAAGCCGGGACAAGAAAGCCGTCAAACTGGAGAATGAGAATCCCCACCATGAGCACCAAGGCGGCCATGCCGGCCAGAAGCAGTCCCAGGAGAGCCTTTTCCAATTCCAGGAACAACCCGCCAAAAGCGATTCGATAACCGGGAGGAAGGGGGAGATCGGAGAGGGCATGCCGTGCGGCAGCGATGGAACTTCCGAGGGGTCCGGTAGGTGTGGCCAGGATTTCCAGGAGCCGCGCGCCGTTGAGATGGCGAATCTGGTTGGGAGTTTGGACCAGGTTGATGTCCGCCAAGTCCCCCAACGGGGTCCAACCAGTGTCATGAATGGGCAGTTGCGCCAATTCCGGCAGGGACAACCCGGGCGCATTGGCAAGGCGCATATAAACATCCAGGGGCACACTGGAATCGGGCACCTGTGCAAGGACCTGTCCATTCAGGATGGGATTGATTTGGGCATAAAGTTGGGCGGGACTTATCTGATAATCGGCCAGGGCCACAGGGTTGGGGATTATTTGCAATTGGCTGATGGGATAGCCGTCGTTATTGAAGACATCGGAGAGAGCAGGAATGGAACGAAGCCGTGCGGCGATTTGATCGCCCAAGAGGCCCAGCTCCGGGATCTGGCTACCAAACAACTGGAGGACGAAGGGCTGGGGAAGGCCGGAGAGGCTTTCGCCGACCCGTTCGATGGTGGGGGTGTCCAAGGCATCCTGGACACCGGTCAAACGGGCTTCATCCAGAAGCCGGTTGCCGATGGCATCCAGGCTGTTGACGCTCACGCCGGATTTCAGGACGATCTGCAATTCACCGGCATAGGCAGGCTCGGTGTAGGTGGTGGAATCCGAAGAGCCGATGCGGGCGAAGACATGAGCCACGCTGGGATCGGCCAGCAAATGCCTGGTCATTTGCCGGACGGCGGCCTGTGTGTCTTCCAAGGCGCTGCCAGGCGGAAGGGTGAAACTCATGAGAAGGACTCCTTCATTGGGGAGAGGCAGGAAATTGACAGGGACGAGAGCCACGCCCACGAGGCTCAGCGCCAGCATGACAAAAGTGAGGACAAGACTGAGGATGGGCCGGCGGGAGACCCATTGAAACAGGCGCTCATTCCAAGCGGCCAGCCATTCGAGCGCCCGGCCACCCGAGGTGGTTTTGGAAACTGGAACCGCACCGGTGAACCCCAGGGAAAGCGGAATGAAGGTCAGGGACACCACAAGCGATGCCAGCAGCGCAAAGGTCATGGCCAGGGCAAATGGAATGAAAAACAAACCCACCAACCCGCCGACAAACAGGAGCGGCACAAAAACCGCCACCGTGGTCAGGGTGCCCGTTATATCGGGAATGGCGATTGACTTCAGCCCCTGCCAAACGCCGAGCCAGGAAGAAGTCCCCTGTTCCCAGCAGTGATAAATGCTTTCCAAAACGATAATGGCATCATCGGCCAGGAGACCCACAGCCACGGTCAAGGCACCGAGAGTCATCAAGTCCAGGCTTTGTCCGGCGGCATGGAGCGCGGCGATGGCCAGGAGGAGGGAAATGGGGATGCTCAGCGCGAGAGTCCAGATTCCGCGCCCGGCACCCAGCACCCAAAAGAGGACGGCAGCGGCCAGAAACCCGCCCAGCAAAAGATTTCTGCCCAAATCCACTCCCACCACATGGACGAGGCGGCCCTGGTCATAAACCTGAACCCATTGCACACCGGCGGGCAGTTGGGAAACCGTGTCGGCGAGAACCTCCCTGATGGCACGAGTGACGGGCACGGTGGAGGCATCCGGCTGCTTGAACACAGCCAGCGCGATGCACTGACGACCATCCAGCCGCACGGAACCATGCGCAGGCACGGCTTCCCGCACGACCCGGGCGAGGTCATGGAGGGGAACGGGACCTTGGGGGCCGGGCACGGGAATCTGCTCCCATTGCGCCACATGGGCGGGCAGGTTTCGGGCCTCGATCATCAAATCCTGGTGTCCCTGGGTCACATAACCGGCGGGGCTTAAAAGGACCTGATCCTGCACGGCCTGGCACAGAGTGGTGACGGGGATTCCGGCGTGCTCGAGGGCATGGAGGTCCGGCTGAATCCACAAGGCTTCCGGACCGGTTCCAAAAAGCTCCACCTTCTGGACCCCGGGTATGGCCCGAAGGGCGGGAACCACGGAGGCCAGCACAGCCGTTTGGACCCTGGCGGGCGGAATATCCGTGGGAATTTGCACGGTGTAATCGGCCACTTCATTGATGGCATTTCCCATGACCTCCGCCTGGGGCTGGACAGAGGCAGGCACCTGGCTTCGCGCCCTGTCCACCGCGCCATTGACGACAAGCAAATCCTGCTGCGCATCCGTTCCCTCCTGGAACCGGATATCCGTCTCCACCGTTCCATTACCCATCACGGAGCGGACATTCAAAACATTTGGGAGAGCGAGCAACTGGTCTTCAATGGGAGAGGCAATCTGGCTTTCCAATTCAGCCGCGGTGGCGCCGGGCAGATGTGAAATGATGCTGACCTGCGGGTAATTGAAACGCGGGAGCACTTCCATGGGGATGCGCCAGAGCGACAAAAGCCCCCAAGCCAGAATAGTCCCATAGGCCAGGATCCAAGGCAGGGGCCTTAAAATGCCTTTTCCAGGCCGGAATTGGAGATTCATGCTGGTTAATCCGGGGATTGGTAGCTGTCTGCAATGTTGCGGTGGTATTCCAGGAAGGCGTCATCCACCATCACCTGTTCCCCTGGAGCCAATCCTTGTTGAATGGCTGTGTTCCAGCCGCGGACGGGACCGGGCACGACCTGCCTGGGATGATTCCCGTCCTTTTCATGAACCAAGACCCACCAGCGGCCCTGGTCCAGGATCAGGGCACGAGTTGGAACGGTGACCGCCTGGTATGCCGTTCCAAACAAGACGAGCATTCCCATCTGCCCTGCCATCCATTTGGCGGAAGGGTTTGAGGGCCTGGCGCCGGTTGCCAGGCCGCCATCCGGGGCAAGGGAGCAAGCAACGGAAGACAAGGTCACTGGCACGGGTTCGGCATGGTCATCTGGAAAAAAGACACCTGTCATTCCCGTGTGGATGAGCGGAGCGTCAGCGCCATGGAAAGCGGCGGAGAGCCACAGGCTGCCTGCTGGTTGAATCACCACAAGAGGGTCCCCCGGGTTCACCCGCTCTCCATTGGCGACCGACACCGACAGCACCGAGCCATCCACGGGCGAGCGCATAATGACCATCTGGCGCAACTGGTCCAGGTGTGCCCTGGCCAGCGCCAGGGCGGACTGCGCCTGGGCAAGGTTTGCACCGGATTGGGCCACGGCCTGGCGGGTGGCCAAGTGTGACGCCAGTTGTTGCTGCTGGATTTTGAGGTCCAGAGAAGCATTGATAAAATTGGTTTGGGCGCCGGCCAGCTCCGAGGCGGCCTGGTCAAGAAGCGCCTTGATTTCCGGACCTTCGAGCGAGGCAATTGGCTGGTTTGAAAGCACGCTGGAACCCGGGAGGGCGCAAAGATTTTGGACCACGCCAGTCTGGGCGGCACGCAATGGCAGAACGGCGGCTGGCGCCACCTGCGCAAAGGCCGTGAATTGGTTGGTGACCCACCCGGATCCGGCTGCGACGGCAGATACGGACGGCGGCTTGGCTGAATTGGAACCGGGCGCAGGATCATCCGCACGGAGTGACCAAGGGAGGACCAGGGACACAAGCCCGGGCAGCACCAGGGCTTGAGTGACCAGGCCTGAAAGACCACTGTGGGTGGTTTTCCGCCGCCAAAAAAGAGGGTTAAGCAAATAATACCATGACATGACCCCGTCACCTTAGCAGAGCCATCCTGTCAGGAAGCTGACTGGAACCTGACAATTTTGTCAGGAAAGAGAATTGTTCGTGCGGGAGGCAACGGCTGGAAAATGGAGTACAAACGAGGATCCCAGGCCCACCTTGCTTTCCACGGAGACTTCTCCCTGGTGCAAGGTCATGATGGTTTTGACAATGGCCAGGCCCAACCCGGCACCGCCGGATGAACGAGACCTGGATGGGTCAGCCTGATAAAGCCGGTCAAAAATGTGGGGCAAATGAATTTCAGGAATGCCGCAGCCCGTATCGGAAACCTGGATGCGGCTTGAACCATCCGGCTGGCCTTTAAGGATCACCTCCACCTTGCCCCCGCGCGAGGTGTGGTTCAAGGCATTTGAAACGAGGTTGCTCAAGGCCTGCCGGAGCAGCAAGGGATCGGCGGAGACCTCCACATGGCCGCTGCACCGGAGGGAGACCCCGCGATCCTCGGCCAGGGCCTCATAGAAATCGAACAGGGACTGGACTGCGAGAGTGGCGTTGCAGGGCTGGCGGGAGATGCTGGCCGTGGGACTGTCTGAACGGGCCAAAAACAGGAGGTTGTCAATCAGGCGGGAGAGGCGTGCGTATTCCTCAAGGCTGGACTCGATGATCCGGCGGTATTCCTCCGGGGAGCGGCTCTGGGACAAAGCCACGCCAGCCTCACCGCGAAGGTTGTTGATGGGGGTGCGCAGTTCATGGGCGAGGTCTCCTGAAAACCTGGAGAGACGCCCAAAAGAATCCTGAAGCCGATCCAGCATCCGGTCAAACCCCCGCGCCAGGGATTCCAGCTCAGGCGGCCACGAATCGGAGGCGATACGCTCATGCAACTGGCTGGCGCTGATGCGGTCGGTGCTACGGGTCAGTTCCGCAATGGGACGCATGCCATGGCGGGCCACCCAGGCGCCGGTGACAGCGGAAAAAAGCACTCCAAAGAGAATCGCCCACGCCAGACTGCGCCTGTAATTCTGGAGGAAGGTTTCCTGCGGGGAAATATCCAAAGCCACCTGAATCTGGCGGGAATGAGGAAGCGCGGGGTCTGCGGAGGCGGCAAGCAATATAAACTTTTGCCCCCCGTGGAAGCTTTTGCTGGCCAACGCGGATTGATACCGCGGCGGGGCGAGTGTCGCCGGGAAAACAGAAGCGGGCAGAATGGCGCCCATGCCCGGGGTCTCAATCAGAATGCGGCCATTGGCATCCAAAATCCGGGCGTAGTATTTGGCGAAATGCAATGCGGCCGTCTCCCATTCCACCTCCTCTTGGAGGGAATCAGTCCCGGGTCCATTCTGGCCGAGGATGGTTCGCAGCAAACTGATTTTATCCGCCAGAAACTGGCCATCCTCCCGGTGAAGATTGGCGACCAGGGACCAATGTAAAAACACTGCGGCCAGGAGAAGCATGCCCAAGGCGGACAGGGCGTATAATACGGTAAGCCTGGCGGTGATGGACCAGCGAAGCGCAGTCATTTCAGCGTTCCTCCAGGACGTAGCCCACGCCGCGGGCGGTATGGATCAATTTGCGTGGAAACGGGTCATCCACCTTGGCCCTGAGGCGCCTTATGGCCACCTCCACCACATTGGGGTCGCTGTGGAAATGAATATCCCAAACCTGTTGGGCAATCAGGGTTTTGGAAAGAGGCTCCCCCTGTCGGCGAATGAGGAGTTCGAGCAGGGCAAATTCCTTGGCGGTGAGGACCAGGGGTTGCCTGGCCCTGAACGCTTTGCGTCGGAGAAGATCCAGGTGCAGGTCCGCCACTTGCAACGCGTCTTCCTGGCGGGGCGGACCCCTGCGCAACAAAGTCCGCACGCGGGCCAGCAATTCGGAAAAATCGAAGGGTTTGACCAAGTAATCATCCGCACCCAGTTCCAAACCACGAACCTTGTCCTGAACCAGGTCGCGGGCCGTGAGAAGGAGAACCGGGGTCTGGCAGCCAGCCTTGCGCATGGAAGAAAGAATGGACCAGCCATCCAGGCCAGGAAGCATGATGTCGAGAATGACGAGGTCATTAGCCACTTGCAGGGCCTGGTCCAAGCCTTCCGTGCCCGAGGAGAAAACCTCCACGGTAAAACCACTCTCCACCAAGCCTTTTTTGAGATAGGCAGCCGTCTTGACCTCATCCTCAATGACCAGGATTCGCATGGGAAAAAATCATAAGGACGGGAAGACCGTGGCAGGAGCTAAAAATGATCCTTCTGCTGGATTGCCAGGCGGCAAAGGATTCCGAGGCGGGCCCGATGTGAAATGACGCTTCATGGGTGCTTTATGGCTTGAGCGCCTGCCGGACCATAAGAGCCAGCATATTGGAATCGAAGGGTTTTGTGAGAAAATTAACCCCCATCTCCAGTTTGATGTCCATTCCTGCGATGTCGGCGCTATAGCCGCTTAAGTAAACAACCCGGAGGGAGGGGCGCTCCGCGAGCAACTGCCGGGCGAGGTCCCTGCCATTGAGCGGGCCGGGCATGACCAAGTCCGTGATCATCATTTTGATTTCCTGCTGATGATTTTTCCAGACCTCCAGCGCATCTAGGGCATTTTCCGCGTCAAGAATGCGGTAACCGAGGCGCGTCAGGATGATATGGATGGATTTGCGGACGGCGTTTTCATCCTCCACCAGGAGGATGGTTTCCTGGGAGCCTTTGGGCGTTTCAAGGGAAATCCATCTTGCGCCATCCTGGGCGGGGCGGCCCTGGCGTGGAAAAAAGATGCGAAAGCAGGATCCTTTGCGCAACTCGCTGCGCACCTCGATCCAACCCTTGTGCTGCTGAACAATGCCAAAAACAGTGGCCAGCCCCAGCCCGGTGCCCTTGCCAATTTCCTTGGTCGTGAAGAAAGGCTCAAAGATGCGTGGAAGATGCTGGGGCGCAATGCCACTGCCCGTATCGGAAACGGTGAGACAGACGAAAGAACCCGGCCGCGCCCCCGGACGGCCATGGCAATCCTTTTCACCCAAATCCAGGCTTGAAGTTTCAATTGTGATAATCCCCCCATTGGGCATGGCATCGCGGGCATTGACGGTCAGATTCAGGAGAATCTGGTCGAGCATGATGGGGTCGGCCTCGATGAACAGGTCCTTTTCCTTGAAGCTGAACTCCAGGGAGATTTTTTCGCCCAAGGTGCGGCGGAGCATGCGGGCGATGTTTTCCACGACCTCATTGAGATCAAGAGTCCTGGGCTGCATGGCCTGCTGACGGCTGAAAAGCAAAAGCTGGCGGGTCAGGTTTGAGGCGCGGGAGGCCGCACTTTCAATTTCTGCGGCAAACTCGAGTTGTTCCAGGGTAAGGCTGGCCTCGGAGCGAAGCAGCCCTGCCTGGAGTTGGATGACGGCCAGTATGTTGTTAAAGTCGTGAGCCACGCCTCCTGCGAGCTGGCCAAGGGCCTCCATTTTTTGGGATTGGCGCAATTGCGCCTCCAACTCCCGGTGCAGGGTGATATCATGAAATGCCCAAATCCGGCCATAATGCCGGCCCGACTTGTCACGCACGGGGGAGGAATAAAGGTCAAGATAGGTCCCGTCGAGCAATTCCAACTCTTCGCGGCTGATTTTATCAGGCTGCGAATTGAGGGCCTGGCTTTGCTCCGTGAACCTGCGGGGATTGCGGGTGCGGGCGCTGACAAAATTCATCCACTCCTGGTCATCCCCCTGCCCGGCTATGGCGGGCGGCATTTTCCATAATTTGATGAACCGCTGGTTCTGAAGGATTTTCCGGCCAAGGCTGTCCACCACCAGGATGCCATCCGCCGTGGCATCCACCAGCGCCTCGAGGAAGGCGGATTTCCATTTTAATTCCTCCTCAGCACGCTTGGCCTCGGTGACATCCCTCTGGATCGCCACAAAATGCGTGACAATGCCTTTTTCATTGCGGAGCGGGGTTATTTGCCATTCCAAGATGAATTCCTCGCCGTTTTTTCGGCGGTTGACGGCCTGTCCCTTGAATGGCTCGCCTCTTTCCAAATTCATGCGCAGACGATCCAGCACGGCGCGGTCGGTGCCGGGGCATTGGAGCTTGCGGGGGGTGCAACCAATGATTTCGGCAGGCTCGTAACCGGTCATGCGGGAAAAGGCTGGATTGACAAAAACCACCTTCGGCCCGGGAAGATTGATCTGGGCATCGGTGATGAGCACCGCTTCCTGGGCCTGGACGACGGCGGATTTCAAGAGCCGCAGCAATTCATCCGATTGGATGCGGTCGGTAATGTCGCTGGCAATGGCATAGGTCATCTGGTCTGAGGGGCCATAATTGGCGCGCCATGAAAACCAGCGGATGGACCCGTCCTTGCACAGGAGACGGTTGACCCATTGGACCGGCGCCCCCGACCGGACCCGGTGCAGCAATTCCTCGCCGGTCAAAGCCTTGTCCTCTGGATGAACCAGGGAGAGATAGGCCTGGCCCAGCATTTCCTCCTCGGAGTAGCCCAGCGTGTTCAGACAGGATTGATTAACCCTGGTGATGCAACCCCGGGCATCGGTGAAAATCATGAGGTCATTGGCAATCTGGAAGAATTTGTAATACTGCTCCCTTTCCAGCTCGGTTTTTCTGCGTTCGGCAATGTCCTGGCGCAGCGCCCGGTTGCTTTCCTCCAACTGGAGGCTTTTTTCTTCAAGTTTCCGAATCAAGGTTTCGCTGTAAACCTTGAGCAATTCCCGGTCATCTGTTTTTCCAGTCTTGGCCGATGGAAGGCGTCCGCTGGCCAGATTGCTGCGCACCTCCCGAATCCGGGCAAGAAAATCCTCCGGCTGTGCGGGCTTGAGCACAAAGGCATCCGCCCCGAGATTGAGGGCCAGCCTTTCATCCTCCGGGTCGGTGTAGGTGGCCGTGTAAACGATGAAGGGCACATTGCGGAGCAGGTCATCGGAGCGGGCCAGGCGCAGCAGGGTGTAACCGTCCATC
This sequence comes from bacterium, assembly GCA_021817945.1. Lineage (GTDB taxonomy): Bacteria > Verrucomicrobiota > Verrucomicrobiia > Limisphaerales > UBA11358 > UBA11358. The sequence goes on from JAKAFL010000017.1 coordinate 45,921, forward strand.
ACCGGCATGAGGAGGTCGGTGACAACCAGGTCCGGCACGCATTGGCGGGCTTTGACCAGGGCCTCGGCCCCGTGCCGCGCCGTATCGGTCACGAATCCTTGCCCCTTCAATAACACCTCCAGGTAATAGGCGCTTTCCTCCTTGTCATCCACTATCAGTACGCGGGTCATGATTGGCTTGGGGGGTTGGAGTGCAAATACCGGTGGATTTCCGCCACGAACGTTTCGGGGTTGATGGGCTTTTCAATATAGCCGTCGCACCCTGCGGCAAGGCAGCGTTCGCGGTCTCCGACCATGGCGTGGGAGGTGACAGCGACGATGGGCACGGCTTGAAGCAGGGGAATCACCCGCAGCGCCCTGGCCACGGTGTAACCATCCATGACGGGCAGTTGAATATCCAGCAAGATCAGGTGGGGTTGAAGTCGTACAGCCAGCTCCAGCGCCTCGCGCCCATCGGCGGCCGGCACAACCTTGTGGCCATGCTGCTGCAAGAGAAAAGTGGCGAGATAACGGTTCTGGACATTGTCCTCCACGAGTAAAATGGTGGCTCCGGTCATTTTTGAAAATGGGGTTGGCACGGCAGAACAACCGTGAACTCGCTGCCGATGCTCCACTGGCTGGCGACGGATATTTCCCCGCCAAGCAACTCCACCAGCCTGCGGCTGATGGCCAGGCCCAGGCCAGTTCCCTCGAATTGGCGCGTGGTTCCACTGTCCAATTGGTGAAAGGGCAGGAACAGGTTCTTGAGCTCTTCCTGTTTCATACCAATGCCTGTATCGGACACGCGAATGCGCAAGGCCTGGAGGGTGAAAGAGCGCCCGGGAGGCGTCCAGTGTGAAAGCATTTCTGACTGCAATGTCACATTTCCGTGGTCGGTGAATTTGACGGCATTGGAGAGCAGATTGATCAACACCTGTTCAAATCGGCGCTGGTCGCTGAACATTTCGGCGGGCGCCTGGACGAATTGGACGCGGAGTTCCAGGTGTTTGCGTTCGGCGAGCGGGCGGATCAGGGCCAATACACGCTCCAATGACTGAGCGAGGTTGAAGGGCGCCAAGCGGACCTCAAGCTGACCCGCCTCGATTTTGGAAATATCCAGCACGTCATTGATCAGCTCCAAAAGGTGCCGCGCGCTGTTGCTCACCATGCCCAGTTGCTTGGTTTGCTCGTCATTCAGGGAACCGGCCAATCCCTGCAACAGAATGCCTGTAAAGCCAATGATGGAGTTCAGCGGCGTGCGAAGCTCATGAGACATGGTGGCCAGGAACGCGGATTTGAGCTGGTCTGCGGATTCCGCCTTTTGCAGGGCGGATTGCAATTCACGGGTGCGCTCCGCCACCTCCATCTCAAGCGTCTGGTTGAGCACCCTCAATGCCTGCTCTGCCTGGCGCTGTTGCGTGATATCGGTGCCCACGCTGAGGATTTCCGTGATTTCCCTCCGCTCACCCTGAATGATCCGGTTGGTCCAGGAAATCCACACCCGGCTTCCGTCCCGGCGAATGTTTTCATTGGTGTTTTGCTGGAACGCGGCAGGATCCGCGCAAATGTTTTTCATCAGGCTTTCCAGGTCGCGCCCCGTGCTCTCACGTATTGGAACGAGGGTTCCCATGACATTGCGGCCCAGAAGTTCGGCGGCGGAATATCCAAAAAAACGCTGGCCAAATTCATTGATGAAGGTGATTTCACCGCGGATGTTCCATCGCACAATGATGCTGTTGGCCAGTTCCACCAGTTCACGATACTTAAGCTCGCTTTGCTGCAAGGCGGACTCCATTCGTTTGCGTTCCGAGATGTCCACCCCCACCCCCACCAGGCAGGGCCTGCCCCCAAACAGAATCCGGTGGCCGGTGAAAAAATAAGGCGTGGAGCTGCCATTTTTGGAGCAAAAAGAGGCTTCGGCGGATGCATCGCCCGTTTCAAAAACCCGCATAATCCGCTGGCGCACCATTTCCCGGTCTTTTTCCTCAATGAAATCCAAAGGATGCATGCCGCTGATTTCTGCGGCGGAATAGCCCGAAATCATCTCAAAATTCCGGTTCCACCGGATAAAACGCCCGGTGTCATCGTAAAAATAAAGAATCCCGGGAAGGCTCTCGATCATGGTTTTGGAGAACTGCCGCTCGCTCTCGGCCATTCTCTCTGAAATCTCGCGCCGTTCCCTTTCGGCAAAGGCCTCGAGGGCAAATGAAATGTCACCTGCCGCCTCCTCCAGCAGGTTGATTTCCTGGTCCCGGAAATACCATGGGTCACTGGAATAAACAGTAAGGGTGCCACAGACCGTTCCGATCTGGCGGATTGGGAAGGAGGCCGAGGAACTGAACCCAAACCGTTCCAGTTCGCTGCGCCAGACCTGGGTCGTGGGATTGTGCAACATGTCATTGCAAATGGATGGCTGGCCCAGCCTGTAAGCGCGTCCGGTGGGTCCGCGACCCTTGACCTGGTCATCTGCAAAAATCTCCACGTCCTTGAGGTAATCAACTCCCTGGCCACCCGTCGCCACAGGCAAAATCCTGCGGGTGCCCTCATCCATCCGGCCCACCCACGCCATTTGAAAGCCGCCGAATTCCACCAGCACCTTGCAGACTTTATCAAACAAATCCTGCCTCGAAGAGGCCATCACAATGGATTGGTTGATCTGGCTTAATGCCGCGTAGAGGCGCGTAAGCCGTTCGAACTCGGCATTTTGCTCCTTCTGAAAAGTTATGTCCCTGGCGATCTTGGAAACACCCACCACCCCGCCAAGAGCATCCCTGATGGGTGAAGCCGTAACGGAAACATGAATCAAACGACCATCCTTGCGAACCCGTTCGGTTTCAAAGGTTTCCACCTTGAGCCCCTGCCGGATGCGGGCAAGCAGGGATTCCTCTTCATGCATCCGGCTCTTTGGGATGATCTTCCGGATGGACTTGCCAATCATCTCCTCAGCCGGGTAGCCAAACAAACTTTCAGCCCCCTCATTCCAGTCGGTGACGATTCCCTCAAGGTCCTTGGCCACGATGGCATCTTGGGAATCCCGAACGATGGCAGCCAGCCGCGCATGAACAATGGCCGAATCCCTGACACGGTCCGCCCCGCCTTGGGGCTCATGAATGGATTTCCCGGAATTCATTTTCATGAATCAAACACCAGAACCACCAACTTGGACATCACCTCACCTTATAGTCCAGACCGATGATAGTCAGAAGATTATGCCAAATTGGGAAATTTGTCAACGAGGGCAGGCCATAAAAGCCGTGGCCCGGCGCCCCAAGGAGGGGGAATTCCAAAAAAACTCATCATTGCCGCGTCAACACGCAACAAAAGCAAAGGTTTGAATATCATTTTATGCAATTAATAGGTCATTAATTGAATTTTAAACAGGCACTCTTTTGGCCATGTTTACGGCAACAAAAGCCCATGACTGAATCAACATGCCACTCCGGGCGATTTCGGACCGTCCCGGTTGTTTTTCCCTGCCGTCTGGATGGGCGGGCCAGGGTGGTTAAGACGGGCAGGCGCTATTCATGATCCCATGATCCCGGCCAATCCGATTTTAGGGACAGGGCTGCACGCGATTGGGGCGGCTTTTGCCGCCCTGTGCTACACGCCGCAAAGGCGGGTAAAAGGCTGGTCGTGGCAAAGTTACTGGTTGATCCAGGCGAGTGTGTGCTGGTTTTTGCTTCCGATCCTGGGCGCGTGGCTGACCGTGCCGGACTTGGGCCGGGTTTTGCTGGAATCGCCCCGGGGCTGCATGGAGACCTGTTTCGTCCTGGGGGCGGCATATGGCGTTGGTGGAACGGCCTTTGGAATTGCCATCCGCCACATTGGGTTTTCCCTTACGTACGCGATTGCGGTGGGATTATCCACGGTCTTGGGCACGTTGACCCCACCCCTGATCAACGGGGACCTGCCCCGCCTCATGAGCCAGGCGGGGGCCGGGTGGGTCATGGGGGGAATCGCCACGGGAATAGCCGGAATAAGCTTGGCGGGACTTGCGGGGCGGATGAAGGAGAAGGACCTGAGTTCAACGGCGGGGCTTGGCGGTTTTTCACTGGCCAAGGGGCTTTTGTTGTCGCTTCTGGCAGGGGTGTTGTCTGCGGTTTACGGCCTGTCCCTGGCAGCGGGCGAACCCATTGCCCGGGTGGCGGCGGCCCATGGCGCCGGGGTGTTTCAAGGCAACGTGGTGTATATCTTTGCCAACACCGGCGCTTTTGTGTCTGCGGGTTTTTATTGCATGTGGCTGCATTTTCGGCATGGGACACTCTCAGAGATGGTGGAATTGCCCGCTGGAAATGAGACATCCAGGCTGCCTGTGAATTGGTCCATGGCGTTGCTGACGGGGGTTTTATGGTATGGTCAATTTTTCTTTTACAACCTCGGCCATGTTCACATGGGTTCGTATCAATTCACGAGCTGGGCCATTCACATGATCATGCTTATTTTGTTCAGCATCGTGGTGGGTTTTCTCCTGAACGAATGGCACGGCGCCCGGCGGTTCACCCGCATCGTGGTGGGTTTGGCTTTTGGCGTGCTGGCCTGCGCCGTTTTATTCTTAACATACGGAAACCGGATGGGGGAACTGGCCGGACACCATTAGCGCCAATCTGGAGAGACAATTTTAAATTTTGAAAAGCCCTGCGAAAACCGCCCAATCAAGTTTATGAGCAATGCAACGCGGATTCAACTGAGTGATTACAGCCTTGTGGGCCGTGACACTGCGCGGGCCATTGAGCAGGGCCTTGCCGAAGCCACGTGGTACACCTGCCCGGTGGACAAGGAAAAGATGCGGGAACTCCTGAAGCGCCGAGACTGGCCTGCCATTCGGGACACCGTGTTGTGGTTTTCGCTGATTTTCTGCTCAGGCTGGGCCGGATTTGTTTTTTGGCAGCAAGGCAGCCTGTGGGCGATTCCGGCTTTTCTGGTTTATGGCACGCTGTACGCCTCCACTTCGGATTCCCGCTGGCATGAAAGCAGCCATGGCACCGCGTTTAAAACCGACTGGCTGAACGACCTGCTGTATGAAATCGCCTCCTTCATGGTGATGCGTGAATCCAGCGTCTGGCGCTGGAGCCACACCCGCCACCATAGCGACACCATTATCGTGGGCCGGGATCCCGAGATAGCTGTGCCACGCCCGCCCGACCTGTTGGGATTGTTCATGAGTTTTTTCAGCCTTAAGGTGATCCCCAAATATTTCCGGCAAGTGACATTACACGCCACGGGAAAAATCAGCGCGGAGGAAAAGACCTTCATACCGGAATCCGAATATGGAAAGGTCATCATCCGGGCGCGAATTTACCTGGTCATCTACGCCGGGGTGGCGGGACTGGCGGTTTATGAACACAGCATCCTGCCGCTGATGTTCATCGGGTTGCCGACCCTGTACGGATCCTGGCTGATGCCCATTTACGGATATACGCAGCATGCGGGGCTGGCTGAAAACGTGCTGGATCACCGCCTGAACTGCCGCACGGTTTATGTGAATTTCATCCACCGGTACCTTTATTGGAACATGAACTACCATGTGGAGCACCACATGTTTCCGCTGGTCCCCTACCACAATCTGCCCCAATTGCACCGATTGGTGAAATCGGACATGCCGGCGCCCTACACGAGCCTGTGGAATGCCTGGCGGGAGATCGTTCCGGCGGTGTTGCGCCAGGTGAAGGACCCCGGCTACTGTGTCAAACGCAGCCTCCCCACCCCCACCATCCGCCGGGAAGCTCCGGCCACCGCCCATGTTTTTACCGCCAAGGGCCAGCCGCGCAATGGATGGATAGAAATCTGCGCCAGCTCCTTCTTGAAACTGGAGGACGTCATCCGGTTTGATCATGAGGGGAAAACCTACGCCATTTACCGTTCAGCCGGGGGCAGCCTGCATGCCACCGATGGCATTTGCACGCACGGGAACACCCACCTGGCCGATGGAATGGTGAAGGGAAATCTGATTGAATGCCCAAAGCACAACGGTCGTTTTGACATTACGGATGGATCGCCCCAACGCCAGCCGGTCTGCGTGGCGCTGAAAACTTATCCAGCGCGCGAACACGATGAAAAAATTTTCCTGGACCTTTCCGCGGCTGGAAAAAGTGACAGGCCATCCGGGACGGCGACCCATCATTTCCGGGTGTTGCGGAACGATAACGTGGCCACGTTCATCAAGGAACTGGTATTGGCACCGGAACCAGGAACGGATATTCCCCCTTATCAACCCGGCGATTATTTACAACTGGAAATTCCCGCCTATGGAGAAATTTCGTTTCGCGAGATTGAGGTGAAACCACCCTACTCCGCCGTCTGGCAGGCGAGGCATGTCCATGATTTCCGCTCCGAAAATAGAATTCCCATCCGGCGCAATTATTCGCTGGCCACCAATCCTGCCACGGACCGGGAATTGAGGTTTAACGTGAGGATAGCCACGCCGCCGCAGGGCCAGGATTGCCTGGCTGGCGCCGGGTCCGCCTACGTGCACCGGCTCAAGCCGGGGGACAAGGTGACGGCGATTGGGCCATTTGGAAGTTTTCATATCAAACCCGGCACCGCGGAGATGATCTATGTGGGCGGCGGGGCTGGAATGGCGCCGTTGCGCTCGCATATATCCCATTTATTTGAAACCCTGAAAACCACGCGGCGGGTGAGCCTCTGGTATGGCGCAAGATCGCGGCAGGAGATTTTTTACCAGGATTATTTTGAGGGCCTGGCAGCCAGGTTTCCACAATTCACTTTTCATGTGGCGCTCTCGGAGCCTTTGCCGGAGGATGGCTGGGCGGGGCCTGTTGGACACATTCACGACGTCCTCGAACAGCAATACCTGGCTGTGCATGACAACCCGACCGGGGTGGAGTATTACCTGTGCGGACCGCCTGCCATGATCCGTGCCTTAACCGGGATGCTTGCCAAATTCAAGGTGCCGGATGAACAAATCTCCTTTGATGAATTCTAAAATGCGCCGTGCATGAAATCCGGCAAAACTGACATTTCCCGCCAAACCTTTGGCCGACTGCCGGACGGGCAGGAAGTGATTGAACACACCCTCGCCCGGCCATCGGGTTTGATCGTTCGTATCCTCTCCCTGGGCGCCACGGTGCGCGAGCTTCACGCTCCAGACCGGCATGGGCGGCTGGCGGATGTGGTCCTGGGATTTGCCAGTCTGCCCGAATACCTGGGCCCGCATCCCTATTTTGGAGCGACAATCGGCCGGGTCGCGGGCCGGATCACTCACGGCCGCTTGAGGGTGGATGGGGAAAATTATAATCTGGCCATTAATGATCCCCCCAACCATTTGCATGGTGGCAGGCGGGGGTTTGACAAGCGCAACTGGCAGGTGCAGTCGGCTGGTGACCGTGGCAATGGCCCGGAACTGACTATGGCCCTGAAAAGTCCCGATGGCGAGGAGGGCTATCCGGGCAATGTGCTGGCACGGGTGACCTATCACCTTTCAGGAGACAGTGAACTCTCCATTCATTATGAGGCGGAAACGGACCGGACCACCCCATTGAGCCTGACCCATCATTCCTATTTCAATCTGGCCGGCGAGGGATCAGGCAGCATAGAGGGGCATCACCTTCAAATTTTTTCCGATCAAATCACCCCGGTGAATGAGCAACTGACTTTGCTGGGAACAAGGCTGGATGTGAAGGGACACCCCAGTGACTTGACTTGCGGGAAAAAATTGGGCGATGTCCTGCCACGGCTGTTGAAAATGCACGGCGAGAATTACCTCGTCCCCCACGCTTCACCATTATCCCTTGAACGTGCCGCCCGGGCATGGGATCCGGGCAGTGGAAGGGTCCTGGAAGCCTGGACCACACAGGATTGCCTCCAATTCTACGGGGGCGCCTGCCTGGATGGCAGCCTCACGGGCAAAACGGGAAGGAAGTATCCAAAGTTTGGGGGGTTCTGCCTGGAATGCCAGGGCTACCCGGACGGCGTCAACACACCGGGTTTGGGCGATATTTTGTTGAGGCCAGGAAACACCTATCGGCATTCCACTGTGTATCGGTTTTCGATATTATGAAATTCAAACTCGTCCGGCATCTTTGGGGAGTGGATGGATCGCATGGGTATTCACGGTATCTGCCCTCATGGCGGGCCACGGGCTACGAGGCGGTGGAAATTTCCCTGCGGCTCGTGCCGGACAGGTCCGGGTTCATCGAATTTCTACGGGAAAGCGGCATGGGCTGGGTGCCCCAGGTTTTCAGCCGTGGTTTTGAACCTGGCGGCACGGTGCGGCAGCATTTGGATTCTCTGCGGGATCAAATTGAGGAATGCCTGCCGCTGCAACCCCTGTTCATCAATGCCCATGGCGGATCCGATGCCTGGAGCCAGGCGGAGGCGGAGGATTTTTATGGCGCCGCCATGGGGTTGGAAAAACAGACCGGCGTGGTTCTCAGCCACGAAACCCATCGAATGCGGTATTTTGGCAATCCCTGGACCACGCGGGCTGTTCTGAAACAATTTCCTGAATTAAAACTGACCTGTGATTTTAGCCATTGGGTGTGCGTGGCAGAACGGCTGCTGGGGGACTGTGGGGAGATCATCGCCCAAGCGGCCAGGCAATGTCATCATGTGCATGCCCGGGTTGGGTTTGAAGAAGGTCCCCAAGTATCGGACCCCAGGGCCCCGGAGTGGGCGGGGCACCTTGCCGCCCACGAAGGTTGGTGGAGGGTCATTTGGAAGAGCCAATTGGAACGGGGCCTGAAACTCACGACCCTGACCCCCGAATTTGGGCCTGCCCCCTACATGCCGCTCCTGCCCTTCACCCAGGCGCCGGTGACCAACCTTGCAGAGGTGTGTGACTGGATGGCAACCCGGCAGCGCGCCTCCTTTTTCAACCTCGCACCCAATGCCTGACCAGACTCCACCATGAACCTGAACCAGCCATGTCCATTGCCTGACAGAAAAAACGCGAGGATTGGCATCCTCGGCAGTGGATTCATTGTAAGTGAATGTCATCTGGCCAGCTACCGCCAGGCGGGGTTCAATCCGGTGGCGATTGCCTCGCGGACGCAGGAAAATGCCTCACGCGCCGCAAAGCGCCACGGAATACCCCGCGTGCATGGCAATTATGAGGAACTGCTGGACGACAAGACCATTGAGGTGCTGGATATAGCCGTGCCCCCGAACATTCAATTGGGGCTGATCAAGGCGGCCTGCCAGCGCGGAACAGTTCGCGGCATCCTGGCACAAAAACCCCTGGCGATGAATCTGGCGGAGGCCCGTGAAGCGGTGACCCTTTGTGAAAAGGCCGGCATTGTGCTGGCCGTAAACCAAAACATGCGGTTTGACCCTTCCGTGCGGGCGGCGAAGTCTCTTTTGGACGCAGGGGTTTTGGGCGACCCTGTTTTTGCCACTCTGGACATGCGGGCCATTCCGCATTGGATGCCATGGCAGTCGTCACTGGGCTGGGTTACCCTGCGTGTCATGTCCATCCACCATCTGGATTGTTTCCGGCACTGGTTCGGGGATCCGACCGGCATTTTTTGCAGCACCCGAACGGACCCGAGGACACCTTTTCCGCATAGCGACGGCATATGTTCCTACATTCTGGAATATGCCAATGGCTTGCGATGCGTGGGGATTGATGACACCTGGACAGGACCGGCGCGGGAGGGCTGTCCAGCGGACCTTCGGATCACCTGGAGGATTGAAGGCATGAATGGATTGGCCATGGGCGACCTGGGTTGGTGCAAGGATCCCTACACCAGTGCGTCCACCCTTCGCTACGCGGCCAGGGGACACACCGTCTTTCAGGCGCCGCAACTCTCCGGGAGCTGGTTTCCAGATGCCTTTGCCGGCACGATGGGTCAATTGCTGCTGGCCCTCGAAACGGGATGCGCCCCCATGAATCATGGCCGGGACAATCTCAAAACCATGGCCCTGGTGGAGGCTGCTTACCTCAGCGCGGCCGAGCGGCGGCTGGTCACTCTGGATGAAATACTTTCGGGGACGGCTGCCGCCAACCCAACCGTTCCCTCAACCCCATAAACAAACACATGTCATGAAACTTGGAATCATCAACAGCGCATTCGGCCAGGCCGGCGTGGACACGGCCACCGGATTGAAACACATCGCCCGGATCGGGTTTGACACCGTGGATATTTTCACGGAAGCCCTGACCCTGCCCAAGAAGGAAAAACTGCTTGTCGCACGGACCTGCGCCAAGGCAAACCTGCCGATCGTCTCGCTGGTGGTGGTGGCAACCGGGTTGATTGATTTCAACGACCCCGTGCGAGAATTCCATGTGCAGCGCTGTAAAAAGTTTGTGGACCTGGCCCATGAATGGGGCGCGCGCAACATCCTCCTGGTCCTGGGTGAATACCTGTGGCAAAAGGAAGTCATCCCGCCTGAAATGCAGTGGAAATGGGCGGTCGAAACCTGCCGGGCCATCGGTGACTACGCCGACCGCAAGAACGTGGATATTGCCCTGGAACTGGAGCCTTTTCGTCTAAGTCTTTTGAACAGCGTGGACGCCATGGCGCGCTTCGTGAGGGATTGCCGCCATCCCCGGGTGCGAGCGAACATTGACATCAGCCACCTGGTTCTTGCGGATTGCGGCCCCGGTGAGGTGGCTCGATTAAAAGGCAAAGCCATACACGTTCACCTCAGTGATTGCGACGGCAAAGTGCATGGAGACCTGCCGCCCGGGCGTGGAGTGGTCAAATTCCAGCCCTATTTGCAGGCCATCAAAGAACTGAAGATGGAAGGATCCATTTCCATTGAGCTGGAATATTCACCGGACCCAAAAAGAATCGTGGAATGGGTTACGGAAGCCTATGACCAGACGGATTATTTGATGGATTTGGCTGGCTTGCGGCCCAGCAAGGTTGATAACAAAATCAAAATAAACCAAGGCAAATAAACCCGAAAAATAAATCAAAAAAACCAGTCTGCCCCAATCTACCGGACGTATCCTTACCCTTTCCATTTCGCATTTCGTTTTCGGATTAAAATCCATTGATCCTTCACCTGTTGTCATTTCCAGATTGCTCTGAAGGGGATGGGCCTTCACACACATCCAAGGCGATCATCAAACAAACACTCATCCCGAAAGCTCAGTTCCACCCCTCCCCGGCCCTCCCCATCAATGGGATTGATGGAGAGGGTGTAAGAGGCGGTGGATAGGTCATGGGATTAACCCAAAAAAACGGAATTCAAAAGGCCAAGATGCGCCAATCTATCGGGCGTATCCTGACCCTTTCCCGTATCCTGACCCTTTCCATTTCACTTTTCGGGTTAAAACAAAGTATGGATCAATGGCATCCGCCATTCTTTTCTTAACGGCATGAAACAACCCAGCGCATTTGGTTTTCCCGCCCGGCAGGAAAGCGCAGGTACACCAATTGTTTTGGGGCAGCGGTGGGTTATCCGCCAACTTCGGCCCTGGCTTCTGCCGCCAAAGCGGTGCTGAGGTAACGTTCACCCGTGGAGCAGGCCACGGTGACAATCATTTTGCCTTTGTTGGCGGGCCGTTTGGCCACTTCCAAGGCGGCAACCACGTTGGCCCCTGTGGAAATGCCCACCAGAATACCCTCTTCCTTGGCCAGACGACGGGCCATGGCAAAAGCATCATCATTACTCACCTGCACGCACTCCACAATCTGTCCGTTGCCGGAGGCATCCTTGAGATGCAGGTTTTTGGGAATGAACCCGGCACCGGCACCTTGGATTTTGTGGGGACCTGGCTTGATCGGCTCACCAGCCAGGGTTTGGGAGATAACAGGAGAATCCTTGGGCTCCACGGCAATGGCCTGAAACGAGGGTTTTTTGGGTTTGATGAATTCGACGCAACCCGTGATGGTGCCGCCAGTTCCAACGGCGGAAACAAGAAAGTCAATTTTGCCATCGGTATCCTCCCACAACTCGACTGCGGTGGTTTTGGAATGGATGGCCGGGTTGGCGGGGTTATCGAATTGCTGGGGCACCCAGGAATCGGGCGTTTCGCGGGCAATTTGTTCAGCTTTGGCAATGGCCCCTTTCATTCCATCGGGTCCGGGGGTTAGCACAAGCTTGGCTCCCAGCATGGCCAGCAGGGTGCGGCGTTCCAACGACATGGTTTCCGGCATGGTCAGGATGAGTTTATAGCCTTTGGCGGCGGCGACAAAGGCGAGGGCAATGCCGGTATTGCCGCTGGTAGGCTCAACAATCACGGTGTTTTTTTTGAGAATGCCGCGTTGTTCTGCATCTGCAATCATGGCAGCGCCAATGCGGTCCTTCACACTGCCAAGAGGATTAAAAAATTCGCATTTCAGCAGGATTGAGGCATCCAACCCGGCGGTGACCTTGTTCAGGCGCACCAAGGGAGTGCGGCCCACGGTTTCCACGATGTTATTAAAGATGCGTGACATAATGACAATATTGGATCAGGTGATTCAGTTTGAAATTTATCAAACTGAAATTGCGGCCAAAAGGCATGGGGCGCAAGCACAATTTACAGACCCCAAGTGGAAGGTTTTTTGGGGTCTGGCATCAGGTCCTGGAAGAAAGCAGGGCCCTCGGCACAAATAAAAAATGCCCCTGCGCGGCCAACCGGCCGGGCAGGGACAAATGGGGGTGGGAGTTCGCCACACTCTCTTTCCCGAACCGGCATTGGGCGCCTTTTTGGGGCTGCCGGGTTCCCGACGCCATTCTCCACGGCAAGCGGAGTTTCGGCCTCGTGGCAGGGCCGTCCCCGGTATCCGGGGATGCTGAGTGAGGCTTTTGAGCCGGGAGCGACAGATGGTTGCGCCACCTGCCCACCGACCTTGCCCTGGCAGGCCTGCAATCGGCTGCATGCCAGAACTTTTCAACCGGGACAGCCACCGCTGTTGGCGGCGCGTTGGCCCGGAACGACGGGTCTCGCCTCTTACCTCGCAGGTTGCATTGATTGCAGGCCAGCGGTATTTGCCTATCGCCGACTTTTGGAGATGACTCCGCTGGGTGCCGAGCCAGCGTGAACCTCCGGGTTCATGTTCCCGTTTTGTCCGTCTCTCGACGTATTTGACAGCGGCCAGCCTGGCTCAAAGCCAAACCTGACCTCGCACACGAACCGCGCGAATACGCAGTTGCATCCTGAGACCTTAAAGGTCACTGCGATTCAACCAGACCCGAAACCTGCCTGGTTTACTTCACCCGGTGGAAAAGGTTTCTTTGAATCTTTTCAATTTCCGCCGTCAGACTCCAACCTCGCGCATGGCGACGCGCGAATCTCGCCCGTGGAATCCGTGAGTCCTGCCTCCGTCAGGCCGAGCCTGAACCCGGAGGGACAAGGCGGATCCGCCCCACCTTGCCATTGCCCGGTTATCCCGGGATTATCCTGCGGCGACCACCTTCATTTGACTGTCGGCCTGTCTCCGCGTTCTCTCAACGAACAATAACATCCTATCACGATTTGATGAATCAACAATGAATTGATATCCACCATTTATCCACCGATGCCAGGACCAAAGCATTGGTAAAAACAACAAGGGAAGCCTTGCAAACCAAGGTCATAACATGGCAAACAGGAAGGTTATTCACCGGGACAGTCCCGGACATAAGGCAGCGGTGAATAAGTTCTTATTTGCGGAACTGAGGACTGCCCCTGAACCGACGGCCCTGCCATGGCTGGCGAGAGGGCGTGCCGCTTCCTTGCTAAAAACTTTCCAAAACGCGCCAATGACCAAGCGTGCGCCGCCCAAACATCAAACTCAAGGTGCCGCCGCCCCGCCGCTCGCAGGGCATCGGCATCTACTGATCATTGCATAAAATAGTGAGTTCAAAAGGACAAGTCGGCCTGTTTCCAGAAGGCGGCAACCAGGGTGGTTTTGCGGCGTTGGGCGGTGCGCAGTCCTTGGCGGGCCAGCCAGTGCAA
>JAKAFL010000072.1 GCA_021817945.1 bacterium
TCACTTGCCGCACTTTCCAGCCTTCGCCCAACGCCAAAATCCGATGAAACACTTGTTCGGGAATCATAATTACTTGACGATTTACCCCATCTATCCCAGTTTATCCACTAAAAACGTCGAAGAACCACATGGCTGTAATAAGTTCAGCAATCCCCAGAATCCATAAAAGACCGCGATAAGACAATAAAAAAATCGGTTCGGGTGCCTGCAAAACACGAACGCTTCCACATGCGCTGATGATTTTTGCTGCCGCAGTCAGAAAAAGCAGTGCTCCAGCAGAAACAACAAAGATTTTTATAATATTGTTTTTCATAGGCTTTAAAACCGGCAGATTTTCTTCTTACACGGACATGCCTGAAAATGACATGGAAAACCTTAAATTTAAAATTCAAGGTAGGTTTTTCTCTTTACTGAACCCATGTACTCAGTTCCAATTGTGAATGGAATCCATTTTTTATCATCAGGACTGAAGTACCAAAGGCAAAAAATGGGATACGCATTGCCATCCGAGTTTTTAACAAGCGCCTTCAATTCCGCCTGATAAATATTTCCATGTTTTTTGACAACGGAGGTTGGTTGCGGATCCGAGACATAGGTTGGGTATCTAATATCAGTTATTCCAAGCTGGTTTGATATTTGTATGTAGCGATTAATATTAAAAAGGTCTTCGATTCCAGATGAAGTGTTTGTGACCGAAACAACCAAATCACACTGGTTGGTGCATAGGCCCTGGAAAAAATCAGCGCATTTTTTTGAGCCAATCTTTTTCCAATAGTCAGCAAATATCTCCCCACCTTCTTGCAGGTTGCTGGTGACAGGTTCTGAGCCCGCGGCCAAAATATCCAAAATGCGCCTTTGCAAAAGTTTTGGATCATAGTGTCCTTTGCCAGTTGGCATGTGAAACGCTTTATAAGAATCAAATGTTCCCGAATTATAGGCCATAAACAAGCTTAGGACGGCAGATCGAAGTGATTCAGCCATTTGATCGTCCAGTATATTTGAATTTTTAATTTGGATCGCCCTGATCGTATCAGAAAAGTCATTTTTGTCGTTTATTGGAATAAAAGCCTGGGAAGACCACTCTTTCATTAGCTGATCACCACCACGATAATATCGCTTTATTCCAAAGTGTCGTTGAATGGAAAGTGTTATAATCAACGCCGGGATTAAAACCGAAATAAAAATTATAAATGGTTTTAACTTCATATTTTTTAATTCTTAAAGGAGCAATTGAGGACGAGAAATGCCATGAAAGCATTCTGTAAATGCTCACAATTTAAATATTTGGCATTTCGCCTTCAAAGTGGAGACCTGGTTTGATACAATTCATTGAAAATAATGTACGCCTCAATATTAAAAAATCGAACTGTTCTTCGTTTTACAGGGTGTTGGGCCGCTCAATTGCGGCCCAACACTTGTTGTTTTTGGCAAATAATATTAATTTGAACTGCACCCGCTTTGATTTTCTGGGCAATTGCAAGAAGGGTTTCCGTTTGAGTCGCAATTACAACATCCACTGCAGCAACTGTCCGCACCATTAGTGCAAGATATCGCGCAACACGCCGCACAATTGTTGCCGCCATCAGCACAGGGGCATGCAATAGCTGCCAATGTAGAAGCAATTATTGTCGCACACACTATCAGAGTTATTGTTTTCATTTTTTTATTTTATTTTGTTTTGTTTTATTTCACCAAAATTTATTTCAAAAACTCAGCCTGAATTTCTCCATGGTTGGAAATACTGGCCCAAGCCGTTTATTGACCGGTTTTTTTTATTTATTTTTTGCGATCCTTTCAGCAAAGTCAATTTTCATGATTTTATTAATGCCAACTTCAGATTTTCTTCTCTAACCCTTTAAATGGGTAACAATCAAATCAGATTTAAATTGGAAAATTCGCGAGCGCCATTTAAGTCCTTCCTTTTTCCTCCGGTTCTGAAATTTATTCCATTGCAGGTAGTCCTGCAAAGACCCAATTACAACGCCTTGGTAACCTGAGCCTATTGAAACTCGGCCCAATCCAAGAACTTTATTTTTAGATTCCACCCCCCGAAAATCATCAGTTCTTACACAACCTTTTGGGAATTTGCCAACCCCACCACAATTCAAGTTTTTTTCCAATTTGCTCCAGAAACAAATTTTAATTCCTTTCATGCACGGTCCCAGCGTGGTGCGGTCCCAGCGTGGTGCGGTCCCAGCTGCGAAAATGAAATTAATTTGTTATTTAAAATCATTTACTTGGCTTCAACTTGACACCCGAAAATCGAAATAGTCAACAATTATTTTCAAAAATTTTCATTGCAATCATTTACCCATCACATGCTTTTTATTTTTTATCGCTAAAGGTTTTAATAATCGAAAGGCGCTATGTCTTTTGGCCAATAGCTTTTGATAGAAAGGATTTTTATTTTTCAACCGACTGGCTCATTGGGCAGCTCCATAAGCGCGAAGCGAGTGCCGCTTGTAAATTCAAATAATTAAGCTCCTATAAAGTAAAACCAGGAATTCCGATGAACATGGGGTTATCGAACCTTGACATTCCAGGCATCCCGCAAACCATCGCCCACAAAATTGAGCGCCACCAGCGTTGCGGACAAGGCTCCGCCGGGAAAAACGATCAGCCACCAATTGATGCCAATGGGATTGATTTGAAACACGGCTTCGCTGATGCGGCTGCCCCAGCTCGCCATGGGCGGTGTGGGAATGATATGGCGGAAGATAATCCACCCGCCACCTGCTCCCAGGGCACGACTGGCCTCCACAAACGCCCGTGTGCGCAGGGAAAGCACCTGGCCGCGCACAATCCGCGCCATGGTCAGCCATGAAACCGCACCCAAACCCAAAAAAGAAAACCGGTGCGCAGCCATCCTTCCAAGATCGGGGATTTCAAAACCCACGGCATGCGGCGCGGCGAACTGCATGCCGGACAATTCATCCGGCCCATGACTGAGGGCGAAGGCGCTGCCGGACAATGCGAGGTTCATGGCAATGGAGCCTGCCTGAGCAAAAGATTGTGGACAAACCGAAACGAAGCCAAATAGCCGGGTGTTTTCAACACCTCCCAATCCAAATGATCAAGAGGAAAACCCGGTGTCAACCCGGCTTGGGCCGTTTTCGTCCAGGCGATCAGGATTGGTACCGTTTTTTTACCGGATAGGAGCCAAGGTTTTTGATGGCCGTGGCCAGGAGGGTGGCTCGATCCAAGGCAGCCTTGATTCTGGGTTGATTCAGATTGCCCGCCAATTCCGCCATGAAAATGTAAACCTCCGGTTTGCCCACCACGGGTCGTGAGACAATGCGGGTGAGATTGACATTTTCATTTTTGAAAGGCGTCAGGAAGGCGTAGAGGGCCCCCGGCAGGTTGGGCACGGTAAAGACGATGGATGTCTTGGTGCAGGCCTTGAGGCGGGAGAACCCACGGCCCACCAGCAGGAATTGCGTCACGTTTTCGGCATCCTGTTGGATGGGAAATTCCAGCACTTTCAAGCCGTACAAGGCCGCCGCATCACGGTTCCCAATTGCCGCCGCATGGGGTGTTTCCGCCGCTTTTTTCACCGCCATGGCCGTGCTGGTTTCCTTCACCATTTCCGCCTTCGGAAAATGCCGCCGGATCCAGCCCTGGCAATGATGCAGTGGAGCGTAGTGGGAATGGATCACCCGGATGTTTTTTTTACTGCGGCCAAGGAGTCCCAGGCGCACGTTCAAGGACAACATTTCCTGCACTTTCAGGGAGTTTCCCAAGTCAACCAATTGATCCACCGTCTCATAAATGAAGCCTGCCGAGGAGTTTTCCAGGGGCACCAGGCCCAGGTTGGCGCGTCCCCGGGCCACCATTTCAAACACTTCAGGAATGCTCGGCGCCGGGACAAGCAACGCCCCGTTCCTGAACCGCTTTTGAGCGGTCAGGTGGGCAAAAGTTCCCTCCGGCCCCAAATAGGCCACCTTCTGTTTTTTGGACTTCATATAGGTTTTCCCAATACCCGCCAAGCTAGTGGAGCAGGCCATAAATAACGACACATTTATTGCGCCCCGGGCGGATTCGGGCAGCCTGGCTCAAGGGAGCCTGCCCGGCTTCCCACGAGCCAATCATGGCATTGGTTTCGGGAGCGTTGCAGCCGCGAAAGATTGGTGGATGCTTTCCATGTCTTGACTTTTCATGAAACAACCTCATTTATGTGGGAACATTGTGAGGTCAGCCCAGCGCGGGGCTGGCCTTGAATTTAATAATTGCCAGTCAAAAAACACAAACATGATTCATGACATGAAAAACTTTTCTTCCCATAACGCCACGCCCGTGTCGCAGAGAAACCGCATGGCTTGCCTGGTTCTCCCCCTCATTGCGGGGCTTGTGCTGGCCCTGGCTACGGCCAAAAACGCCCAGGCCCAGGATAATAACCCCACGAACACACCCGCAGCCAGCGCCAAAAAGGTTGTCCCGTATCCTTTCGACTATTGCGTGGTCTCCGGCGAAAAATTTGGAGGGGACATGGGTGCCCCAATCACTTTTCTCTATACCACCAATGGGGTGACCCAGGAGATCAAATTCTGCTGTCCCATGTGCAAGCCGCGGTTCATCAAGAACCCGGATAAATACATGAAATTGATTCACGCAGCCGAGGCAAATCCGCAGAAGTAGAAGCCCGCCTGAAATGGCAAACTGAAAAAGCTTGGGAATACGCCCTTTCGAATCGCCTTTTCCATGTTTGCCGTGGGCGGGGTGGATTGCATTCGGAGAGGCCAGCAAGACGCATTGTGATCCGGCGACCGGAATTAATCCGGCTAATCGCGCCATTTTCTCCAGGGACAAAAGCGTTTGAAAAAGACTTTCCGCCTTGGGCCGCCTTATTTCGCCACTTTATTCCGCCACTCCGCGCTGAAGCACGGGTTGGGGATCAGATCCCGCAACATAGTCAGGGTCCGTCAGGGTCCAGTTAAGCGGAAGAAGAGGTTGCCGGACGGTGACGGCAAAGTGAGGTAATTAGTCCCGTTGCTGTTGGTGGAAGAGGCATTGGCCGTCCAGGCTGCGGGCGACTTGAGCGAACTGTTCTGCTGCAGACTCCAGCCCGTGACATCCTGCCAGAAAACAGTCACCTGCCTGCCGTCATGGGTGATGTGCAGGACTGGCGCCCCGGGGGTCTGGACGAGGGAAATAATGGCCCAGAAACCGCCGGTGAGCGAGAAGTTGCCGCCCGAAAGTGTGCCGCCGGCGTCCGGTTGGCCGATGGTGCCGGTGAGAGTGTACTGCCCGCTGGAACTGGTTCCGCCCCCGCCGGAAATCTTGTACCAATCAATCGTGTAACTTTGCGCCGCCACCGGTCCGGCTGTCAACCACAGGAAAAACAACACAAGAGGCACAAGACCGGCTGTCGGCAAATGGAACGCGAAAAAATGGTTCTCATGGATCATGGTCCATCCCGCCGGTCCGGGAGATTGGGGTGATTGAGGCTTCATTTCTGTATTTTTGTTTGAGTTGGTTGAGGTTGCTTTCTGCGGGCGCCATTTGGCGCGGCGCCTTGCGCCAATCCACGCCATCCCAAGCTAAACCCATTGACCCGGCCTTTCTAGTTCTTTTTTCCATGAGTCAACGGGGGGCGCTGCCTGGATGACCAGGGCAAAAGGCATTCCTGAATGCGCCTTGATCAACCCACGGCTGTGACTGAAAACCAGACGCAGCAGGGCGGGAATCGGGGAGGTTTTTTGGTGGAGGAACATCCTGCGGCATCAGGGGAGGGATCGAAATGCCGCAAAACGCAGGATGCGTTCACCATGCCATTTTGACTTCGGGCGGGGTGGTTAAGGTGGCCGAGTATGGCCACTCGACATGACCATGGGATGGTTTGGAACCGATCCCTGAGGAATCAGACCTCCGGCACTCCTGCCGGTGTGTGCCGAGGCGGGTCCATTCCCGACTGCAACAACACCAACACTCCATGAAAAGATATCCATCCACCGCATCCATCTCATTTAAATACACCCCAGGCTGCCTGCGACTCATAACCGCCCTGTTGACCGGCCTGGTCCTGCTGGCGTGCCAGGCTCAGAGTCAGACCCTGCCAACCATCCCCGTAACTGGTTCCACGAACAACATGGCGGCTGCAGCCAGTCCCGGATCATTCATTGGCACGGTTGGAAATTGGTTCACCTCGGCCAACACCAACCTGCCCGTGCGTGGACGCGGTGAAGTGTCCCTTGGCATGGCTTATCAATCCGGCGTGAACATCGCCTCGGATTTTTCGGTGCGCTTCAAGTTTCCGCTGTCAGCTCGGTCGGGCGTGTTTGCAGAGACGGTTACCCGCAATGCTGGCATCAATGGAATCATCGTGAGTGAACAAATTGGCATGGGAGGTTACCTGATTCCGGCTTCAAGCCCGGACATTGAATTATCGGCGGGTCTTTTGGGTGGAATCCGAATGGACCAACACACTGCCGCTTTCACCCTTTATGGTGATGTCCGCAAAATGCTCACTCCAAACACATTTGCCGGCCTTCGCCTGGCTTATGAACAGGATGGAGCCGCCATTCCTTCGGCCCCGGTTCTCACCGTGTGCACTGGGTTCACTTTTTAAACCAAAGTCCGCCATGAACCCTATTAACTCGGACCCGGTTCACTGGGTTTCCCCGGCACAACCCAGGCTGGCCGACCCCGCGCCGTCGCTCGATGGCGCAGGGGCGCGGCGACTGCTTGCGGCGGCGGCCCGGGCCTATCAGGATGCCGCTTTCAGAAGCTCCACCACCGGGGCACAGGCCTGTGTGCAGGGTTTTGGAACTGATTCAAGCAGCCTGGTGGTGGCATTCAAGGGCAGCACCTCTCCCGAGGATTTCATCCAGGATGCCAGGGTGGAACACCTGCCCTACCCTGTGGCAAGCCATGGGGCATGGGTCCATGCGGGGTTCGGGGAGGATGCCCGGAGCATTGCCGAGCCTTTGCTCTCCACGCTTGCTTCATGGAGGCGAAAACACGGGAAGCAAGGCGGCATCTGGTTCACCGGACATTCTTTGGGTGGCGCCTTGGCCATCCTCGCTGCGGCCATGGCGCGGGGTTGGAACCTGCCAGTGGCCGGGGTTTGCACTTTTGGTCAGCCGCGCGTGGGCAACCGCGTGTTTGCAGCCTGGTTCCAGAGAAACACTGGCGGATGGAGCCTGGGCAGCCGCACCTGGCGTTTTGTTCATGCAGCCGACCCGGTTCCTTGGTTGCCTCCCTGGCTCATGGGATATCGTCATGCAGGCAATGAATATTTTCTGCCAGGCCATGTCTCTGCAGGGCCATCCATCGGCTTCCGGGATTCCATTCTTTCCATTGCCCGCCGTCTTGAAAACCGGTTGTTCAACCCTTTGGAACCGCTTCAGGACCATTCCCTGGGCGCTTACGCCAAAGCCATGGCGGCATGGGAGGCTCCATGACCATTGCTTTTTCAAACTTTTTCCTGGCCGAGTCCACCACCATGGACGCGTGGATGGTGGGGTTCACCGGGCTTACTGCCCTGGCTTCCCTCGGGGCCATGGTGGTAATGATCGTGGCGCTGAACCGCAGGCAATCCGTGCAAATGGACAGGCCCCTGGAGGTGCGCACGCATGAAACTTTCGTCCCGCGTCAGGATTTTCAGGCGCACACCGCCCATGTGGCCCGGGATATGCACGAACTCCGTGAAATCCTGCGTCGCGAAATTCCAGAGATGGAGCGCCGCATCGGCCTCTCGGTGGAAGTGCGCATGGGCAAACTCCACGATCGCATCAATGACATCATGGCCGGCCTTTCCCGGCTGGAAGGCAGGCTCAACCAATCTGTCCGTGACTGATCCGACCGCATTTTCCACCCGTTCCACGCTTTGCCATGGCCCTGTATTCCGCGCCCGGTTTTTCCCATCGCCCCTATCAAACGACGGCCATGCAACTCCAAAACCTGCATCGGGTGGTGGCATTTTTCTGGGCCAGGCGCTGCCGCAAATCCACCACGGCGGGGGATATATATTTTCAAGACCTCAGCCTGGCGCCAGGGCGCACGGTCATCCACTGTTCCGCCTCCCTGTTGCTCGGGCGCGAATCCATCGGGCTTACCCTTTCTTCTCTGGAACGGGCCTCCATTCTGGCGCAGGAGGCTGGCGTCATTCGAGGGAGGTTCGAGGCCAATGCCGCCCTGAAAGGTCTGCACACGCGCGTGGCCAACAACGTCACAGGGCGTGAATACACCAGCCGCCTGAGTTCACGTCATTTCCTGGACCTCTACCAGGCCCGCGCCATGGAATTGAGGCTCTATTTCAATTCCACCCAATATTCGCGGGAACTTATCCTGGCCCCCAGCGTCCAAACTTTTCGCAGTTACCGTGCCTTGGTGGGTCTGGATGAATTTGGCTACCTGCCGCCGGAACTGGCCCGCGAGCTGGTCAATTCCGCCGATGCCATGATGCGGGACACTCCCGACAGGCGTCTCTTGTTTTTCAGCAACCTCTGCCTTGCTGATCATCATCCCTGGTATGAAATGACCCTTCCGCAATGCCAGGACGGTCTGGCAATGGATGGCCCGCTGCTGGAGGAGGATGCCTTTCCTGCTTCAGAAACCGGCCATTTATACACGGGCCGCACGGGCAGGGTGGTTCATCGTGTCGCGCTCAGGGATGCCTATTTATCCGGGCACGTTCTCTATGATGACCTGGGGCGCCCGTTGAGTTACGAGGGATGCCGCCACTACCCTGCCCTGCGCGCCGGCTGGGATGTGAGCTACGGACTCAATCATCAACCCGGCGGAATAGGCGTGGTGGATGCCGCCGCCCTGGCCCTGGCCCAGCAACGTGGTTTGGGCCGGTGCCATTTCGCCGATATCCGGTCTGAACATGCCTTTGGCGAGGCGCTGCGCCTGCTGCAAACCAGCCTGGGTGATGGTCCAGTGGGCCTGGGATTTGACGTGGCCACCACTTCCGGGGACATCAGCAACCCCTCCAGCGTGACAGTCCGTGAACTGAACGGCTCCCTGCGATGGGACCGCCTCAAGCTTATCTGGAAGGAACGCCAGCCCCAGTTGGTCCGCCTGCGACTGCGCCAGATCCTCGAAACCATCCGCAACCGGTGTCAAGGCGGCCCTGCCAGGCGCCTGTGTGTGGATGCCACCAACGAACGCTATTTCGCCGCAGACCTCGCCGCAAACCTGGCACCCATCGTTCTGGTTCAATGCGTGGTTGCCTCGCAATCCGTTCTCCGCCCGCCCCAAGGTGCCTCCCCGGTTGCCAGCCCCATCAATTATAAAACCTGGTTGGGCGACCTTGAATCCGCCCTCGTCAACGAAGGGCGCCTGGCTCTGCCGCCCGATGATTACATCCGCCAGGATTACCGCCGCATGATCAAGAAGGAGGGTCGCTATTTCTGTTTGCCAGACCCCTTGAGCGGCGCCCATGCGGATACCTTTGACTCCGGCAAACTGGCCGAACTGGCCTTAATTGCCGGGCACACCGGCCTTCCCGCCACGACGCGCCCCACCCGGTTCACTGCCGCCCGCGACCGGCGTAACCGTGCATTGTATTAGCCCGAAAAGCGAAATGGAAAGGGTCAAGAGGCGGCAAGATGCTGGAGCGGAAACTCTTCGGAAAAATCGAAGCCCCACCCGAAGCGGTCTGGTGAGGCTTTTCCATAGAGCCTGTCTTAAAATTCAAAAGGATGCTGTTTTATGCCCAAGCCGGTACGGCTGGGCGAGACGAGGGAGCATACCCCACGCGGGTCTGCGACCGGGGACCAACATCGCCAGACCGGCTTGGGCGCGAAAACCCTCCGGGCGACGGCACTTCTGCCCTTGGGCTTTGTTGTCGCCGTCTTTACAGCCCGCCACGGGGATACTCCGAAACCTCCCTCTCGCCCAAAGCCAAAATTCCCCAGTCGCAGCACCCTTCCCAATTTTAAGACAGGCTCATCGTGTTTGTGCCCCTTGGATTGGGGCAGATTCTCCCTTTAAATTTCGTTTTTCGGGATTAGGTCGTCAACCCAGGTTGGGCGGAATCAAAACCTGGCGGAGTCATGCGCGCCGGCCTTCGCCCATAAAAAAAATGGCCGGATTTTCATCCGGCCATTAATGATGATGAGGTTTAAACGCCTTCACCGAAGCGCTCAGAAGGGCGACGCAGCTTATTGGGGGACGCTGTCCAGCCACGCCGCTAGCAAAACCCCTATGCCAACCCTAGGACAGCGAATCGTAAAAATCCTGGTTTCGTCCCGGCCACTGTCCCTGCCATTCTTCCCTTCTGAAAACAGAATGACACAAAAGCAGTTCCATGAGAAGCGGATGAATGATTTTTAATGTTGAACTCAAACAATTTTCATTAAAAAAACGCCCCAACTCCGGCTAAAACAGCGCCTGCCAGACCGTCCCCGGCCAGTATCGCATATATTTCGCTCCTGCAGCGCTCCTGTACTCGTGCCGGAAATGCCTTGGAAAAGGGTGATCACCTTTGGCGATGGATGCGGTTCCAAAAACCATGAAGGATGGTTGCATACCGGGTGGAAACATCCGGACTACAGGGCATCGCGTTCATGTTCATACATAACTGTTGGTCCCTGCAGGGCGCATTATAATATACGTTTTGGCACGGTTCTTCCGGTGAAAGACCTGATTTTTCATTTTGAATTTTGATTGAAAAGTGTCCCGGGGCGGCGGAACTTGGGAAGAAATGCCAATACCAGTGATGACAGTGGCCCAGATGCGGGCGTGGGAAAAAACCACCTGGGCAAAAGACCAGACCGAGGCGGAGGTGATCCGTCGCGTGGGGAAACGGGTGGCGCGGTGTGCGCGTCAGATGACCCATCCCGGCGATTCCATCCTCATCCTGGCCGGCAAGGGACACAATGGCGAGGATGCGCTGGCGGCAAAGGACCATTTAAAAGGCCGGAAAGTCAAGGTGATGGAGATGCTTTTGCCCGCCTCGGACCTGACCCGGCTGGAAATGATGCTGGGAGATGGGCCGGACCTGATCGTGGACGGATTGTTTGGAATTGGGCTGAATCGTCCGCTGGGCGAGGCTTGGCGGGGGATCATTGATCGGGTCAACGCATCAGGGTTGCCCGTGCTGGCGGTGGACGTGCCTTCCGGGTTGAATGCAGACACGGGCAAACCCGAAGGCTCAGCGATCCGCGCCGCAGTGACGCTGGCCGTGGGCGCGCCCAAGGCAGGATTGCTGTCGGCGCAAGCCAGGTCGTTTGTGGGCCGGCTGGAGCTGGCCGCTGACGTGGGGTTGGCTGAATGTGCCGAGGCCGGGGAATGGTGGTGGACCATGGAGCAGGATTTTATGAACTTTCCACCCGCTCGCGAAGTGGATGGGCACAAGGGCACGCATGGTCATGCTTTGCTGGTGGCGGGCGGCACCGGGTATCATGGCGCGGCGGTTTTGGCGGCCCGCGGCGCTCTTCGGGCCCAGCCAGGCTTGGTGACCCTGCTCACCCCGGGCGAGGTTTACACACAGGTGGCCAGCCAGCTTTCTGCCGCAATGGTCCGCTCATGGCAACCCGGCGAACCCTGGCCGGATTCAGTCTCAGCGGTTGGCGTGGGCCCTGGCCTGGCCCCCTTGTCCCACTCTGGCCAATCCGCCCCAGCCGCCGCCTGGTCGGAATGGCTCGCCCAACTCTGGCGGGATTGCCCGGTGCCGCTGGTGGTGGATGCCAGCGCCTTGGACGGCCTGAAAAACGTGGCAGGCGTGAACCTGCCTGCCGACCGCGTGCGGGTCATCACACCCCACCCGGGCGAGGCCGCGCGGCTGCTGGGAACCTCCCCGGCCGCCGTACAGGCAGATCGCCCAGCAGCCTTGCGAGCCTTATCCCGAAAGCTGGGCGGATGCTGGGTCATTCTCAAAGGACACGCCACCCTGACCGGCAGGGCCGCAGGTCCGGGCCATGTGAATGGCTCGGGCAACCCTTACCTGGCCCAAGGCGGGGCGGGAGATGTGTTGACCGGTTATCTGACCGGATGGTTGGCCCAGCCCTTGGCACACAAACAAGGTGTGGCTCGCCTGCTCACCCACGCCGTCTGGCGACACGGACGCACGGCCGATATCCTCCAGTCCAAACGCAGCGGATGGACGGTGGAAGACCTGGCCGACACCCTGGGAATGGATTAGAGCGACTTAACCCCAAAAGCGAAATGGAAAGAGTCAAGATGCGGCAAGATGATTAAGGCAGATTGGCCTTTTGAAATTCGTTTTTCGGGTTTAAACCTTTCGAGGATGTGCAGGGTAAGACTCGTCACGCGTCTCATCCGTAATGAGCCAACCAGAGTGAGGTTTGACGTGGGGGAGGTTTCCCGCTGCGGGGGACTTGTTGACAATCCAATCCCTGTCCACCTTCAGAAAGCAATACTTGGCGCTCCACTGCCCAGTCGGGGTTGGCCAAAGGGATGCCGTGCAAAGATTCGGGTTTCTGACGAGCTTTATCCGGCCATTCAGGTGTTTGCAAAAATGGAAGACTGGTCAGAATCCGGGGTTGGAATTCGCCTGATTGGTGCCAAATTCCGGTGTGACGGCCTCAACATGGCCATCCACAAAAACGACGTCTCCCTTGGGGCCATGACGGGTCGAGATTGGATTCACCGCCGGTGTCCATCGCGAATCATTAATGGTGCTCCGGTCTTCCTCCACAACCATGATCTTCCCGCTGGGATTCTTCACCTGGGGACCCCGGAATGGATACACCTGACGATCAACTGTGATGATGGTGGACATGCCGGGGT
>JAKAFL010000073.1 GCA_021817945.1 bacterium
GCTCACCCTCCTGGCTGAGCAGTTCCAACAAGAATCCCTCCCCGCACTCCGTGAACGATTCCATTCCAATCCCAAACTTTGCCTGTCGGTCCTTACCGCAAAATGAGACCCAAAACAAAAGACCCTGGCCCTTAAAAAATCCTGAAAACCGGTCATGCATTTTTTGGGGAAGCAGCGGTTTTGAGGGGTTTTTACACCATTTTAAAGGTCAAAAAGCAAAGGATTCCCCAGTTGTCACGAGCGTTTTTGGAAATGAAATTTCCTCGGGGTTTGCCTTGGAATCGGTGGAATCGCCGGGAGAAAGGCCGTAAACCTGACGCTTTTGAAGAGCTCATCAAAAAAATCCTGAAAAATATGGGGAATTGGGCTTGCTTCCCGGAAAAATCCAATTAATTCTTGAGGCTTATGGCAAAATCACTAACAAAATCACAAATCATCAGTGCCGTGGCTGAAACCACTGGCTTAACCAAAAAGCAAGTCGCTGCCACGCTGGAAGCGACCGTACACCTGGCTTATAAGAATGCCAAAAACAGCTTCACCCTTCCGGGCTTGGGCAAGCTGGTTTTGGTGAATCGCAAAGCGCGCATGGGACGTAATCCTGCGACAGGTGAGGCCATCAAAATTGCAGCCAAGCGCGTGGTTAAATTCCGCGTGGCCAAGGCCGCCAAGGATGCCATTTTGGGAGCCAAGAAGTGACCTGATTGATTTTTGTGTGCGGCGAAGGGCTTTTGGCCCTTCGCCGTTTTTTATAATCTGTGCCGCCTGTGCCGGCCCTTGTTTTTGGGCGAGCTTTTTCCCGGGGAGCCTGTCCTTTTTGCTCCTGTTGGCCAAAACCCAGTATGCCGAATGAAAATCACCCGTCTTGAACCTTTGTTGCTAAATGCCCCGGTAACGCGTGGCGGCATTGCAGACAGCACCCATCGTTTGGCTTTTTGGGGAGCGCCCGGCGTGGCCATTCATACGGATGCGGGGTTGGTGGGATATGGATTTTCCGGCACGCACGCCCATCGCGCCACGGATGTGATGATTCTGGATGGAATGGTTAAGGCCTTTGGCCCGCTTTTACTGGGAGAGGACCCTGTGGAGACGCTGGCGCTATGGGAAATGCTTCACAAACATCCACCCATAACCTGGGTGGGGCGTGCCGGCATCACTCAGTTGGCCCTGGGGGCGATAGATATCGCACTGTGGGATTTAAAGGCAAAGCAAGCCGGGATGCCTTTGTGGAAGCTGCTGGGCGGAAGCGCCAAAAAGCGGGTGGAGGCCTACAACACTGACGGCGGGTGGCTGAATTGGTCTCGAAAAACCCTTCTTGCAGATTGCAGGCGCATGGTTGAAAAAGAGGGGTATGGAGCCTTGAAAATCAAGGTTGGTGGACCCGACCCCGAGGAGGATGTGGCCAGGCTGGCGGCCGTGCGCAAGGCGGTGGGGAGTAAAATCAGGATTATGACGGATGCCAACGGGCGTTGGACTCTGCCTCAAGCCATCCAAATGGTTTCTCAAATGAAGCCTTACAATGTGACTTGGATCGAAGAGCCAATTTATTTTGATGATGTTCTGGGTCACCAGAGGCTGGCTGCCTCCTCCGACATTCCCATAGCGTTGGGTGAGCAGATCTACACTTTGCATCATTTTCGTGATTTCATCCATGCCGGGGCGGTGCACTACGTTCAACCGGACGTAACTCGTCTTGGTGGAATCACTGAATTTTGGCAGGTGGCTGATCTTGCTCATGCCTTTCGTTTGCCGGTGGTGCCTCACGTGGGGGACATGGGCCAAGTACACCAGCACCTGTGCTTCGCCCATGCCGCCTGTCAGTGGCTGGAGTTCATTCCATGGCTGAGTGAGTGGATGGAGGATCCGGTACGCATCCAGAATGGCTATTACGTGGCTCCAAAAGCTCCTGGCGCAGGAATGACGCCGAACCGCAAGGCTTTCGATAGAATGGAGCGTTTGAACTGATTTTCCACGTTCCGACGTCCTTGCGCGGGATGTTGGCTTGGGTGGTCATGCGGTATCGTGGACTTTTGGCGGCCACTGCGGCAAAGGTTGCCACCATGGGCTTTAGAAGTTTATCAGTCGAAAACCCGAATCCCGTACAAACCCAAACCATTCAACCTTTAAAGGGTTGATTCCAGCCCAGCC
This sequence comes from bacterium, assembly GCA_021817945.1. Lineage (GTDB taxonomy): Bacteria > Verrucomicrobiota > Verrucomicrobiia > Limisphaerales > UBA11358 > UBA11358. The sequence goes on from JAKAFL010000073.1 coordinate 2,146, forward strand.
AGATGAATCGGGGCCGTCAAAATTACGGTTCCAGCAAATCTCCCGTGGAGTTGGGAATATCCTTGCGGGAGGACGTTTTCCGGGGTGTTAAAGCTGGTGAACGCGGCTTTTGCCGTGATTCCAAATCTGGGCCACTCTCCAGCGCCAGGTCGCGAGTCTCGGTCGGCTTTGATGCAGCCACAGGTTGTGCAGGCTGATCTTGGATGATGCTTTTCGTTTCAAGAATTTCCGGATGACCACTTTCAGTAGAAGACCTGGCAATGTTTTCCGGGGCTTTTTCCATCAAGGTAGGATTGGCATTGGTATCTTGGAGCCGGATCAGGGCAGGGCGGATCATCCTGCCTTGCAGGGTAAGGCCTGGAGCAAGGGTTTCAGCGGCCATCCCGGAATCTGGTTGAGTTTCAGTTCCATGCACACGGTGGCGTTCCTTGTCGAAAGGCTCGCCCGGCTCCGCCACAAATGAGTTCAACCCCACCCGCCTGGCCGCATCCCGGCAGGCGTTTTGAAAGTGGCTGATTTGCCCGGCCAATTCGGGCTGGCCTGAGCGGTTGGCGGCAGTGTGCAACGCATAGATGTGATCCAGCATTCGAACGACCACTTGAAGCCAGTCTCCCTCAATCCGCCTCAATTTATCCACCTCCAGCCGCAAAGAGCCACGTTCAGCGTCGTTCATTTTTTTCTGAAACTCGGTGAAATCCTTGAGTTCGGCAGAAATCCGGTCACTGATTTCACGGGCTGCCGTCGTGGTTTTGGTTGCCTGTGCCGCCGTGGTTTCCTGCATTTGGTCCCACTGCCGGGTGGCAGCGGAAATCATTTCGGTGAAATCCTTGAGGCTGGACATTTGGTCGCAGACCTCGCCCAGGGCATTTATTTCCAGCATGCGGCTCGTGGCGCGATAATCCAGGATGAAAGGCAGGCAGCCCGCCACGGTGCCCACGATGACGGCCAGGGTGGCTAGAAAGCATTCCAAAGAGGTGATGGGGTGCTTTTCCAAGGCAATCAACAAGGCAGCGGTGCCAATCAAAACACCGTCCATGATAAGAAACATCCATTTTGGAACCTTCCATGACGAGGACACACTCATAAGCGGCATTCTCCGACAAAAACCAATCTGGTGCAAGATTGCAGTCAAAATCTGCTCGACTAACGGGCTGGGGGAGAAATCATCAGGGGGTGAAAACCTGTGTGATTTTCAATCCTGCCGCTCGCGGAAACAAGGCCCGTCATTTCCGGCGGCATTTGGACGCGGTGGCCGGGGATTGCGCCTTCAAAGCCACTGCGGCGGCTGGAGATGCCCGCAGGCTGGCCGCACAGTCCGTGCAGGATGGTTTTGATTTAATCGTGGCAGCGGGAGGAGACGGCACGGTCAATGAAGTTTTAAATGGATTGGGGGACGTGCCGGATGGATTTCAACGGGCTCGACTGGGTGTTTTGCCTCTGGGCACTGTAAACGTCTTTGCACGGGAAGCAGGCATTCCCCTGCGACTGCAGGAGGCTTGGAAAGTCCTTAAGGATGGACGGGAGACCAGGGTGGACCTGCCATGCGTGGATTTTTACCTGAACGGGGCAATGAATCGGCGCTATTTCATTCAACTGGCCGGAGCTGGTCTGGACGCCCGGGCCATTGAACTGGTCAGTTGGAAATTGAAACAGCGCACCGGTCCGTTTGCCTATGTGGTGGCTGGATTCAAGGCTCTTTTTGAATCCCAACCCTGCCTGGCGGTGCGCGTGGAAGGTCAAACCCATGAGGGACAGTTTGTAATGGCTGGCAATGGGCAGCTTTATGGAGGTCCTTTTACCTTGTTTCCAAATGCCGATATGAACAGCGGTTTCCTGGAGGTTTGCATCGTGCCCAAAATCAATTTTAAAACCCTTTTGCTTTGGGCGCCCAGGCTTTTGCTGACGCGTCGGCTGCCGGAGAACCAGATCCTGCGGCTGCGCGGCAGCAGTTTTGAATGGACCTGCGACACAAAGGCGGGTCTGGAACTGGATGGAGAATGGGTCGGCCACCTGCCCGCATCCTTCAGTCTGCAACCCGGCAGGTTGCGAGTCATGGCTCCTTGATTCATTTGCTGGCCGCTTGCGCTTGCCGGAGGAACAACCCGCGCATATCCTTTGCCCCGTTGCATGAGTGAAATCCTGGTTATTGGACACCGTAATCCCGATACCGACGCCATTTGTTCGGCGATCGGCTACGCCGAATATAAACGCCGCACCGGCATGACGGAAGCGGTGGCCGCGCGTTGCGGCGACACCAATGATCGGATTGATTATGTGCTGGACACTTTCCGGGTTCCGGCCCCCAAGTTTGTGGCGGACGTTTCTCCAAAGGTGGCAGACGTCATGCAGCAAAAGATCCTCAGCGTGCGTCCGGATTCCACCGCCGCAGACGCGCTGCGGTTGATGGATGAGAAAAACCTGAGAATCCTGCCCGTCATGGATGAGACGCGCAAATGTCACGGGCTGCTCTCCCTGTTCAAGCTCAGCAAATTTTTGTTTCCAGCCGCCAACCGCGGCCGGCATTCGCGTGAGGTGCTTTCCTCACTATCCGGGCTGGCAGCCACGGTGGGAGGCGAGTTGATGCTGGGGTTTCATTCCGACCGCGAGGAAGAATTGATCCTCATGATTGGAGCGATGGGTCTGGACTCCTTTTCAACCCGTTTGGAACAGGTTCCATCAGAAAAGCTTTGCGTTTTGGTGGGAGACCGTCTTGACATCCAGGAAGTTGCCATATTAAGCAGTGTACGTGTGCTGGTCATCACTGGTGGCGGCGTGGTAAACCCGAAAATCCTTGAGATTGCCCTGCGTAAAAGAGTCAGTGTCATCCTCTCACCGCATGACACTGCCACGACTGTTTCCCTATGCCGGGCTTCCGTCCCGGTTCGCCATGTGCTCAACGAGGAGTTTCTGTGCTTCCGGGAAACCGCCCCGCTTGCCGCCGTTCGGGAGGAAGCCTTGTCCTCTGGTTTCTTTGTATTCCCTGTCCTGGATGCGGAGGGTCAGACGGTGGGCATTCTTTCCAAGACAGATTTCCTGAAAAGCGTGAACCGCAAATTAATCCTGGTGGATCACAATGAGTTGTCGCAGGCGGTACAGGGGGCTGATGAAGTGGAAATCATTGAGATTTTGGATCATCACCGCATTGGATCGCTTGCCACGCAGCAGCCGATATTATTCCAAAATGAGCCTGTCGGTTCCACCTGCACTCTTGTGGCGGATCATTTTTTTCTCAACCAGGTGGAGTTGCCCGCCCAGGTGGCTGGGCTTCTTCTGGCTGGGGTGGTATCGGATACGTTGAACCTGACTTCCCCGACCACCACCGCGAGGGATTCACAGGTATTGAGGCGGTTGGAGGCGGTGGCCGGGTTGAATGCGCGGTTGTTTACGGAAAAACTTTTTGCCTGCGGTTCCCTGCTCACACTCAAGCCCGCGCCCCAGGCGGTCACCACGGATTGCAAGGAATACGAGGAGAACCGTGTCAAATTCAGCGTCGCCCAGATTGAGGAAGTTGGCTTTGAGCAGTTTTGGAAGCGCAAGGATGAATTGATGGCTGCCCTGGAGAATTACCGTGCCTCCGGGGAATACCATTTTTCCGCTTTGCTGGTGACGGATGTCACCACCCAGAATTCATTGCTGATGCTGGTGGGAAATGAAAAGCTGCTCAAGCGAATTGATTACCCCAGGCTGGAGGCGGGGATTTTTGAGTTGCGCGATGTGGTGTCCCGCAAAAAGCAACTATTGCCTTACCTCACCCATTGCCTGCGCAGCGTGGAAAAAGGTGTTAAAAACAAGGGTGAAAACAAACCCTGATTGTTCAAATCGGGTTACCTGCCTTTTTAGCGCCCCACCGATCGAGCGACTTACCCTGCTCCCGCTTTAACAAGCCTATTTTGAGTGATTTCCAGCAAAGGAAGGATGATGGAAAGCGTGGTTCAATCAGGCATCCATTGGCTTGGCACATCCAATGCCATGGCGCAAGCAATAGGCCCCGTTCTTCACATATTTATCGGCCCATCCCTTGAGTCTGGCTCGTTCCTGGGCAGACAGAGCCCGAACAATCTTTGCCGGGGAACCCAATACAAGCGAACCCGCCGGAATCCTCATTCCCTGGGTCACCAAAGACTTTGCGCCGATAAGGCATTCGCTGCCCACGACGGCGCCGTCCAGAATCACTGCTCCCATGCCTACAAGCACCCTGTCCCTGATTTTACAGGCGTGGACAATGGCCCCATGCCCGATGGTGACCCAGTTGCCCACCTCACAGGCGAATTCATCCGCGAGATGCAGGACGGCATTATCCTGAATGTTGGTGTGGTGCCCGACACGAATCCGGTTGATATCCCCGCGCAGAACCGCACCGTACCAGACGCTGGAGTAATCTCCCAAAGTGACATCTCCCACCACGGTGGCATTGCGCGCAATAAAAACATGGCGGCCCAGTTTGGGAGTTTTTGTCAAGAATCGGTCCAGTTGCTGTTTTAGACCCGTCATGAAATCATGTTAAGCCAAACCTGCGTTGACAACAATGCATTTGGAGGGCCATTGGAAAAAGCTTGGATTTAAGGATGTTCAATCATGCTGAGGTGTGCCGGAGAGGAGATGGTTTGTATTTGAAATGCAGGCAGGATGGATTTTGATTTGAAACCTGACGGATTTATGGCAAGGGTGGAATACGAATGCACAAGTCCAGACCCAAAGAACGAGTTTCAGCGCCGCAAAGAAAGATTCCCCGCTCTTTCAAGGATTTGACCCCGGCGAAGCATTTCAGCCCTGGGACGTTTTTTCGGGAATTGATTTTAAAAGGATGGTTTACGCCCAGGCGCGGGCAAACCCTGAAGCCCGTCTTTCCCAGGCTGAAACACGGCCAGGTCGCCATCACCTGGATTGGGCATGCCTCATTCCTGGTTCAATTCACGGATTTGAATGTTTTGATTGACCCCAATTTTGCCAACTGGATTTTTTTAATGAAGCGGATTAAAAGGGCTGGCTTGAAGCTGCGCGACCTGCCGCCCATTGACCTTGTTTTGCTGACGCACGCCCATTTTGATCATTTTCACAAGCCCACGCTGCGGCGACTGCCCCAGCCCAAGATTGGCATCATGCCCCGGGGCGTGGGCGACCTGGCGCACGACCTGGGTTTCTCCCGGGTGATAGAATTGGAGTGGTGGGAGAGTTTTGCGCAAAAAGATTGGCAGGTGACCTTCACCCCCAGCAAACATTGGGGCGCCCGGACGCTTCATGACCAGCACAGGGGATTCGGCGGTTTCGTTCTGGAACACCAGGGAAGACGGATTTATCATGCCGGGGATAGCGCGTATTTTCCTGGTTTCAAAGAAATTGGGCGCAAATTTGCCCCTGAAGTTGCCTTGCTTCCCATAGGCGCATACCACCCGGAGTCCTTCAGGCGCGTTCACATTGGCCCGGATGAGGCGGTAAAGGCTTTCAAGGATTTGCAGGCGAAAACTTTTGTGCCCATGCACTATGGCACTTTCAAGTTGTCATTCGAATCCATGGATGAACCGCCCCGGTGGCTCATGGAAATTGCCAGGAACGAAAAACTCACCGACAGGATTGTGATACTTCAAGAAGGGGTGCCAAGGGTTTTTTAGCCCATCAAGCCAATAACATCATCCCAAATTCAAAGCATCGCATTGCCGGGCCATGGCAAAGTCCCTTTCTGTAAGGCCACCGGCATCGTGGGTCGTAAATTTCAGAAGCACTTTGTTCCACCGGATATCCAAGTCTGGATGATGCTGCACCTGCTCCGCATGGAGGGCAACGGAATTGACAAATTTTATGGCAGCAGGGAAGTCCTTGAACGCATAAACCCGGCTTATCACCTCGCCCTGGCGCTGCCAATCGGGAATGGTGGCCATGGATTGATGGATTTCCGGCTCACTGAGCCTGACCTGGCCGGCGCCGAACATTTGGATGGCGGCTTTTTCCTGCTGTGAAACCTGCCTGGAAAGCATGGACCCCGTGAAAAGGGACCAAACCCAGGCAAATAGGAAAAGCGCCGCACCGAGTTTTAAAAGGAAAAAATCAACCGGTGGCGCGTTTGAATCGCCAAACATCATTCCGTAATAAGGAATCATTTGGCGAACGAACCAAACCATCAAGGCGACGAAACCAGCCACAGAAAGCCCCAATTGACAGAAACCTTCCACCCATCTGCCGGCAGCCAGAGTGCCCAAACCCGGCGTGGCCAGCAGGTTGAGCAACATCACATTGCGAACTTTTGCGCGGCTAAGGAGTTTTGGGGGGGAAAATTGTTTCATAACCATGCATTAGAATAGCCAGACCAATCGGCAGGGTGAAAAAAATACCCACTCCGCAAGCCAGCAGACCGCTGACGCCGATCAAACCTGCCAGCACGCTCAAGCCAAACACATGCCACCAATGCAGGTGAACCCGTTTCCAGCCAAATTTCAATGCCTCTCCCACCCGCAATCCCTTGTCGAGGATCAGCGGCAGGGTGAATTGCCAGCAGACCCAAAAATAAGTCACTGGCACAAGGCAAACCAATAAAACCGGCATGCAGGATCCGTAAGCGGATAAAAGCCCGGCAAAAAGCTTACCCATCACTTCAGGGTTGGATCCTGTGGGTTGAAAATCCTGCATTTGATGTAAAAAAGGAGCCATTTTAATTGAAACCATGACGTTGGCAGGGCTCATGAGCAAGTTGGCAATGCCATCCACCAAAACAGCGCCCAAGAACAAATGGGACCAACGCATCCGGAATCCCTCAAATGTTTCACCCAGTCCGGGGTTCAAACCCCTGATGACTCGAAGATAAAACACGCACACACCGGCCGTCACTGGTCCAATCAAGGTATTGCCCAGAAGGTTGTATAAGAACCCCAATGCCACTGTAAGGGATGGAACAGTCATGCTTTTCGCAGACAGTGACGCGAGAACCTGCCCGAGCAAAATTGAAACGGCAACTTTGCATCCGATCAGAACTAGCGTCGCACCAAATAAAAGCCCAAAATTCGTTTTGACAAGGCTCATGCCAGCCGAGATGCACTGGGACAAATCCAATTCATAGTCCAACCTCCCGCCCGGTTTCGCGGCTCCGGCACCTGCCATTGCTCCAGCGGGCTGAAAAAGCAGGGCAAACTCAGGAAATTTAATCAGGGGTCGAAATTCAGCATCGCTCATGGATTTGACCAGGCTTTGTCCATTTAACCGGCCCTCCCTATACCATTGCAGCAATTCCTCGGCCGACACAGGCCCATATTCCTTTCCATCTCCCCCAATGATGACATAGGTGTTCATAAATTAATGACTTCCAACCTGTTTCTAATATATGAATGGCGGCAGTGCAAGTTTTTGCACAGAAAAAGAGCGAATGGGTCATTCTTGTGACATCTGCTTGGCACTATTCCAATCACATTCGGGCGATATCAATCGTTTTGACTTTTTGGACATTCTTAAAACATTGTCTGGAGTTGGATGGTCTGTGACGCCATGGCAATCCGTCCTGGGCAGATTGCTTTGGTTTACGCGTTTGACCATCCATCCGGGACAAGGATTCTTTTTGGTCGTATTTGTAAAATCCATGCGCAAAGACCACATCCTGAATGGATTCAGGTGGATGTTTGAAAAAGATCAAGGATTGGAACTGCTGCTTATTTGGATTTGACCTGGACGTTTGGGCATCATGAAATAACGTCATGTCTTGGTTTTTTTTCTCCTGCCTGTCCCTCCTTTCTGTTGTGTCTGTCCTGGCCCAGACTCCGCCAGTCATTGACATTTCAAAAGTCCCGGCACCGTTGTATGTGGACCCGGTCACCCATGGCGGCACCGATCCGTTCGTGATCTGGAATCCAGTCCGCAGCGTGTGGTTCATGTATTACACCCAGCGCCGATCCAATATGCAACACCCCGTGGGAGTGGATTGGGTTCATGGCTCGCCCATTGCCATTGCCACATCGCCGGATGGCGTTCACTGGACTTACCTGGGCCTGTGCCAGGGCGACCACAACCTATCCGACCCGCTTTCGGCAAGGGGTGCAGGGCCTGAACCTGGGATCACGTGGTGGGCACCCTGTTTTTTGTACCTTAATCAAAAGTTCCACATGTGGATAGTCCGTGTGGATGGTGTTTACACCAACTGGGAAGGCAAACGGAATATTCTCCATTTCACCAGCGACGATGGCATCAGGTGGCATTATGAATCAACCTGCACATTGGCCAGTGACCGCGTGATAGACCCCACGGTGTACCGGGTCGGATCGCTCTGGTGCATGGTGTATAAAAACGAAGCCGCTGGTTCACACACCTTCGTGAGCCAGAGCGATGACCTGGTGCATTGGACAAATGCCCGCACGGCTGATCCAGATGGCAGCCAGGAAGCGCCTTTCGTTTTTCGATGGCAGGACCGGTGGTGGTTAATCGTGGATGCCATCCCCGGGCGCGGACTCCGGCTTTACTCCTCTGAAAGTGGTGTGGACCATTTCAAATATGTGACGACCATCCTGGACAAGGGCGATGGCGTGCGTGCGCAGGACAATGCTGTGGGGCATCATCCCGGGGTGGTGGTCCAACAATCCGGTAGCAGACAGCAATGCCTGATTTATTATTTCACGGAATTTGGTCGTCGCGATTTTATGCAATTGGCCGACCTGGAGATGAGACCGGATGGAAGTGTTTATTGTGATCGCAACAAACGGGCGAACCCGACAAAAACGGCGGATGCCCAAGGCAAGCCATGAAGATGCCGGGTACCATTGCATAGGCGGCACGAAACGGAAAATGGGACAATGCGTGGATTATTGGCGGATAATTGAGGCAGGGCCAAATGCGATTCGGGCTACGAGTTTCGCACAAACATTTTTCCTGGCAACTGCCTGACCAGCCGCTTCATTTCCAGGCTGAAGAGCGCCACGCTGACCGCCGAGCTGTGCAACCCACTGGCCCGGATGATTTCATCAATGCTTGATTCTTCACCCGGCTTCACGGCAACCAGCGTCCTTTGCTCATTTTCATTGAGTTCCAAGGAGGGCAGGGCGCCAGTTTCGCCGGCTGTCGGCGGCTTGTTGCTGCCTGGGAAGAGGTACTCAAACTCGCTTAAAATATCCTCCGCGCCCTCGCACAATTTTGCGCCTTTTTTGATGAGATCGTGACAACCTTTGCTGCGGGGTGAGTCAATGCGCCCTGGCACGGCAAAAACCTGTCTCCCATACTCGTTTGCAAAATTCGAGGTGATCAGGGCGCCACTGCTCAGATTAGCCTCCACCACCACCGTACCAAGACTCATTCCAGCCACAATCCGGTTTCGTATTGGGAAGGATTGTTTATCCGCTGGACGGTTGAAAGGAAACTGGGTGATGACCGCGCCGCTGGCTGCTATGCGCTCAAATAATTCCCGATTTTCAGGAGGAAATACAATATTCAGCCCCGTGCCCAAGACCGCAACGGTTCGCCCTTTGGCGCTCAAGGCGCCTTGATGCGCTAGCGTGTCAATTCCACGGGCACCACCGCTGATGACCGTCACGCCCAGATAAGCCAGTTGATAGCCCAATTTGCGCGTTGTTTCCAAGCCATAATGCGTTGCCATGCGCGAACCCACCAAGGCGATGGAATTCTTATCTTTAGTCAACAATTGGCCTTTGACGTAAAGCGCCAGCGGCGGGTCGTAGATTTCCCTAAGCAATGGAGGGTAATTATCATCGGACTGGATCAAAACATGGCAGCCGTAGTCCTCAATCCTCTTTAGCTCACCAGGCAGGTCAATGGTCTTTTCCCATGAAAAAATCTTTTCCGCCGTGTCTTCCCCGATATTTTGAACGCGCAGAAGTTCTGACTTCGAGGCTTTCAGAATGGCGGAGGCATCGCCAAAATGCTCCACCAGCGTTCGGGCACGTATTGGGCCTATGCCTTCGATCATGTTTAGCGCAATGAGCGCTTCCCGGGAATCCATGGGCTGCATTAGAGGCTTTCGGTCATTGCCATTCAAGCGCCAAGTGAAGTTTTTTCGCTGGATTCTCCGGTGTGTTCGGATCATTCAATGAACCGGGCGGGGTTGCCGTCATTTAAACCCGAAAAGTAAAATTCAAAAGGCCAATCTGCGTCACTACTGGGCGCAAACCCTTTGGAAAAACCTCACCAGACCGCTTCGGGTAGGGTTTCGATTTTTCCGAAGAGTTTCTGCTCCAGCATCTTGCCGCATCTTGACCCTTTCAATTTCGCTTTCAGGTTGAAGTGAGGAAACCGCGACGTCATTTTTTACGAGGAAGCAAGCATGCAGTTGATGTTGGGTGCGGATTTTCTATTTCAGGCAATTCACCGTAAAGCGAGCCTCTAACCTAACTTCCCCCCGTATTTGCAAAATCCCCAATAAATAGTGGGTATTGGGGATTTTGTCTGGCTACATAGCCCAATCCGGGGTGGTGGCGAAGAGTTTGATGACGTCGAGTTTATCCAGCAATGCG
>JAKAFL010000074.1 GCA_021817945.1 bacterium
CATATATCGCATTTAGGAGGCTTTGCCAAAATCCAGTCCGGCTCGGGTGCGGTGACAAGCCACACCCCAGATCGCTCGCCAAAACAAAATTAATCCCACCTCGCGCTTGACGAGCAACATAGATAAAAGCACCGTACAACCTGCATTTTTTTAATCCAAATTCCATAATCCGGCCAAACCAAAAATGGCAGCAGCGATAACCGATTTTTTTACCAATCTAAAGAGGTAGTCCTTATAAAATATCAGGCCGCTTGTTGTTGCCAATCACGAGAACTCGTGATTCCGCCAAAGCAAAACGGATGGGACACTGCAACACTGGCTGCATGCAATAGCTACGGGGAATGGGCGGTGTTATTTGGGAGGGACGGATGGTGGAAAAGGAGAGCCATAAAACCTGGAAAGCAATCCATGCCTGGGCAGGTCATCCCCCGCTTCCTTGAACTTTGCCTCAAGAACCAGTAACCAGACCATAAAAGGCGAATGTAACAAGACGTCGAGACCAGGGATGGACGGGTCGAACCTTGGAAAAACAGACGTTGGGTTGATGACCTGGGGACCAATCCATGCCCCACCACGGTCACCGCGATGTGCGAAACCCGTTCCGACAGCGTGGCCATGCGTTCAGGCGTCAGGCGCACGTTTTTGCCCGTTGGTGTTGAACCATGGCATTCATAGCGAAGTATAAGGTTTCCTGAAGCGGGGCAAGGCAGCCGCTTCCGCGAGGTTTTTTCCGCAGTGCGTGGCGAAGCCAGAGGATGAACTTGACGCTGCGCCGGGTCGTCCGAGGGTGCATCTCAGTTTTTGAGAGAGTGACCCTCAGCCTCCGCGTTTGAATTTTTATAAATCTCCACAAACCAACTGCTCCGTTCCTCCTCCCCATCAGTCTCCATGGGTGGCGGGGACCGAGGAGGGGTGTCGCCGAGCTTTCGGAAAATGAGATGGTTTATATGAGATGGTTTATTTATCGCATTGGATGTTTGCGATCTCCCCTCTCCATAATCCTCTCCCCGCGCTCCGCTGGCGGGGCGAGGAAACCAGAGGCGCAGGGTTGTTGCGTGCGCTTGAAATGGCCCATTCCTTCGAGGCTCGAAATGGTTTCAAACCGACCGCTTCACATTTCCTCCACGCAAATTTCACCAGCCTAAAAACTAAGATGCGCCGGGTCGTCCGACGCGCCTGCAAAGGAGGCTTGCCAGCGACCATCCCGTTTTCAACCCTGTCCTCCTCGCGATTTCCATCCGCTGCCGGCGTCGCTGGCCTTCAGCCGTGTTCTCCAGTTCGCCTTACTTCCGCAATAAATCACTTTTCGGGCTTATTGCAAATGCTGGTAATCCTCGTGTTTCAACCAGGACGGTGGATCAATGCGGTTTAAGCCGCCATCCGCGCGGACATCAAAGCGGCTCCCGAGCGATGCAAAAAATGCGGCGAGGTTCTGGCCTGGAACGAAGTTTTTTAACGCATCCCGGCTGAACGTCACGTCCATGACGTAAGCATCCACGGGATCGGTTTCCTTGATTCGCGGGCGTTGGGTATAGGCTGCCACCTTGATTTCCAATGCCAGGGGCAGATAGGAAAACAATTCGGCAGCCAGAAAGAGGCAGGCTCCCATCGCCAGCAGGGTGTAATCGGTTTGTTGCGCCGCCATGGTCCGACGCTCGTCGCGCACGCTGCCATCTTTCAGAACCTTCCTGGTCACACATGGAATGACATCCTCCCTTTCCGGCAAATTCACCTGAAGACAGACGGAGCGGGATTCCTCAATGAAATAATCACAATGTGTCTTGAAAGGGAGTTGCAATCCTGTCAACACCTCGGCGACGGTGTGGTTGATTTCTTCCAGGTCCCCGGCCAGCAATTTTTTGACCCAATCAATCCGCTGTCCTTCGCTTTCATCCCAGGCGGCTGACGCCGTCTCCACCTGTTTATTGTATTCCTGACAGCGCTGGTTGTATGCCTCCTGAATCTGCGCCTCTTTTTCCGGCCACATGGTTTTCAGGTCGGCTTTAGCATCGCTTCTTGAGACAAATCCCGGCAGGAGTTTATTCAAGCCGGCGTGCTCCATGGCGGTCAATTCATCCAGGTACTTTGCCTGTTCGGCAAACAGGTCAGGAGGCGGCGGAGGGGCGGTTTTGTTTTCAAAAGGCTTTTTGGCCAGGGCGCCATTCCAATCCTCCACGGAGGGAATGGCCGGCAAAGGTTCCCAAAAATGAAGCCGGTTTTGGTATTCGTTGTCTTCGGCCTGCAACAATACTTGCTGCTGCTCCCGTTTTTCCCTGAGTTCGCCGGCCTTGATCAACGCCTCAAGTTTTTCGGGGGTTAGACGCCGCCCGGTTTCCGGGTCCAAGAGCTTGAACCGAGGGTCAGCCAGGTAGCGCCGGGCCTCCTCGGGACTGACAGCCATTTTTTGTGTGCCTTCATGGAGTATTTTCAGGGCGGCCGGGTCGTTTTCCGGGTTGCCGGCGGGTTGCACATTTTCTGTCTGTGGGGCGGCTGCGGGCGGACGACTGCCTCCAAGGCGTTGGCGGTAGGAAAGGCCCGTTCCTGGAATTCCCATGCTGGCGTAGGTTCCGCGCGGGCCAAAATTTAGATGCGCCCCGGGAACGCCGGCTGAGAGAGACATACCGCTACGACTTAAGTTTAACTTCAAACCCGGCAAAATCGCAATCCGGCGGCTGAAACGAAATCCCATGCAGGGATGTTAGAATTCGCCAGTTTGGCCGCAAGTCACAAATCGCTGGTCGAACATGAAAGGGCGCGTCTCAGTTTCTGGGAGAGTCCCCCTCAGCCTCCGCGTTTGAATTTTTATAAACCTCCACAAACCAACTGCTCCGCTCTCCCTCCTCATCAATCTCCATTGGTGGCGGGGACCGGGGAGGGGTGACGCCGAGCTTTCGTGATGTGAGATGGTTTATTTATCGCACTGGCTGTTTGCGATCTCCCCTCTCCTTAATCCTCTCCCCGCGCTCCGCTGGCGGGGCGAGGAAACCAGAGGCGCAGGGCTGTTGCGTGCGCTTGAAATGGCGATTACCTTTGATCTTCGAAATGGTTTAAAACTCTCTGAGAGACTGATTTAAAATTCGGAGGAGTGCTGTTAACGTCCCAAGGATCGAATGGCAAGGCGCGACGAGAGAGAATATCCGTCATGGATCTTCGACCGAGGAGCAACGACGCCAGACGGCCTTTGGGGGGGTAACCCTCTGGGCAACCGGTCTTTTAGGCGGTGGCGGCGTTGTCGCGGGACGCCAAGCCCGCTGCGGGGATTGGCGTCCCGCTCCGCCTTGCCTCCGCCCAAAATCCCTTGTTGCAGCGCCCCTCCCAATTTTTAAACAGTCTCTAAAATCCACCGCCTCTTTCTCCCTCTCCATCAATCCCATTGATGAGGAGGGCCGGGGAGGGGTGGCATTGATCTTTCGGGAAGTGAGATGGTTTATTTATCGCATTGGCTGTTTGCGATCCCCCCTCTCCTTAATCCTCTCCCCGCGCTCCGCTGGCGGGGCGAGGAAACCAGAGGCGCAGGGCTGTTGCGTGCGCTTGAAATGGCGATGGCCTTCGAGCTTCGAAATGGTTTAAAACCCTATTGAACTCACCGCCTCTTTCTCCCTCTCCATCAATTCCAATTGATGGGGAGGGCCGGGGAGGGGTGGCACTGAGCTTTCGGAAACGGGCAATTTGCCCCCAGCCCAAGAGGGGCGACCTATTTGTGGAAATCCAATCTCCAAAAATCATTCCAAGCCCCGTTGGGCAGGCGCACACAAGGCATTCAACCCATGCAAAATTGAGGGGAATATCCACCCTCCGTTGGGCATGCCTATGCTCCAAATGGTCAAACACAAACCCAAAACCGCCCCTTCGCTCTCCTTCCACCCAAATTTCACCAGCCTGAAAACTGAGATGCGCCCCCACATGAAACAATGCCTTGCATGGCTCTGCCCCCTACACCCAGGCCGTTGGGTTTTGTCACTAAAATTGATGATTGTTGGATGCGATTGCAGAAGTTAGTTTGTGCCGGATGATTCCAAAAAGCTTCAGAGCCTTTCTGAAAATTCGCAAGGATGCTGTTTCCGTGTCCAAGCCGGTCTGGCCAGGCACGGCGAGGGAGCATGCCCCGCGCGGGTCTGCGGCCGAGGAGCAACCAGGCGAGACCGGCTTGCATGGATTGCCATTTTTGAGGCGCATAATATTTTCCACGGCTCTTTCCGGATTGTTTTGCCTCCCGATGCGGGCACAAAATACCGAACTGAAATTGCCCGCAGACGTGGCGGGGCCATTTCAACCTGATTGGAAATCGCTGGAAACCTACCAGTGCCCGGATTGGTTTCGGGACGCCAAATTTGGCATCTGGGCGCATTGGGGCCCGCAATGCCAGCCTGAGCATGGCGATTGGTACGCCCGCAAGATGTATATCCAGGGTGATGCAGACTATGCATCCCACCTGGCTGAATATGGGCATCCTTCAACCAATGGATTCAAGGATGTGATCCACGAGTGGAAGGCGGAACATTTTGACCCGTATCATCTCCTAAAGTTTTACAAGGAAAATGGGGCGCGCTATTTCATGGCGCTGGCGGATCATCATGACAATTTTGACCTGTGGAATTCAAGGTATCAGCCCTGGAATTCTGTGCGGGTGGGTCCGCACAAGGATTTGATTGCAGGCTGGGCTGCGGCGGCGCGGGCAAATGGACTGAGGTTTGCGGTGAGCGTCCACGCTTCGCATGCCTGGTCCTGGTACGAGGTGGCGCAAGGGTCGGACCACACCGGTCCCCTGGCCGGGGTTCCTTATGACGGGAAGCTGACAGCCAAGGATGGCAAGGGACAGTGGTGGGACGGGCTGGATCCCCAGGATTTGTATGCGCAGAACCATGTGCCCGGCCGAAAACTGCAATGGGAATGGCAATCCAGCGAGGGCAGCAGTGTGCCGGATGCCGCGTACATGGAAAAATTTTACAAGCGGGTGCAACAGCTTTGGGACGATTATCACCCTGACCAGATTTATTTTGATGACACAGTCCTGCCTTTCCATGGGGTGACGGACGAAGTGGGGTTGAAGCTGGCAGCGCATTTTTATAACACGCGGCTGGATGCAGACGGAAGAACGGAGGCGGTGATGAACGGCAAATGGCTGAGCGAGGACCAGAGGCGCGCCATGGTTTATGATATTGAACGGGGCAAGGCGAGGGACATCCTGCCCCAACCCTGGCAGACGGACACCTGCCTGGGCTCATGGCATTACGACCGTGCCATATTCGAAAAGCACCGGTATAAGAGCGCCAGTTCGGTGATTTGCATGCTGGCGGATATTGTGAGCAAAAACGGAAACCTGATGCTCAGCGTTCCCTTGCAGCGCGATGGGCAGCCGGATTCGGATGAAGTGGGGATTGTCCAGAAAATCGGAGTATGGCTGAGGAACAATGGCGAGGCCATTTATGACACCCGTCCATGGAAGTTATATGGTGAAGGACCCTCGACGACACGGAATGAGAAAGGGCATTTTGATGGACAAACGGACGTCTCGAAGCAGGGCTACACTGCGGAAGACATTCGTTTCACACAAAGCAAGGATGGCCGGATTGTTTATGGAATCGCGCTTGGGCTGCCAGCGGATGGGCGGATCAACATTCGCGCGCTGGGGACAGGGTCCAGTTATTGGGGCACTGCGATGGGCCGGGTGACCCTGGTGCACGGACCGGAACTCATCCATACGCGGGATGCGAATGGATTGCATATCGTCCTCCCCCAAGGCTACAAAGGAGACACAGCCGTGGCGATTGCCATTCACGAGCCGGAATCCTGAAGATAAGAAAGTTATAAAACCGAGGTTTGGAAAAACGAACAAGAAAAATGAAGTCTATACATATTGCCATTTTGGGTCTTTTGGGTCTGCACTGTTTGACCGTGCGCGCCGGGATGAGGGATACGGGCATGGTTCGGGAACATTTGCTGATGGATTCAGGCTGGAGGTTTCATCTGGGAAATGACTGGCCCGGAATCATGGACCTGGCCAAGGCGGGAGACAGCGGGGGTCCTGCCGCGCCGGATTTTGAAGATGAGGACTGGAGGACCTTGGATTTGCCGCACGATTGGGCAGTGGAATTGCCATTTGACAGAAATGCCGATGGCGGACACGGGTTCAAGCCGGTTGGACCGGGTTTTGCGCAAAACGACACAGGTTGGTACCGTCGCCGGTTTGAAATGCCAGCCTCTGACCAGGGAAAGCGGATCTGGCTGACCTTTGACGGAGTGTACCGGGATGCCACGGTTTGGGTGAACGGATGGCTGGTGCGGCATCATGAGAGCGGCTATTACCCGTTTCGAGAAGACATCACGGATGAAGTGCGTTTTGGCGATACCAACGTGATTGCGGTGCGGGTGGATGCGAGCCGGTTTGAGGGGTGGTTTTATGAAGGGGCGGGCATATACCGTCATGTCTGGCTGGACGAAACAGCCCCCGTGGCGGTGGCGCCGGACGGGGTGTTTGTGCGCAGCCAGTTTAAAAACTACCAACCATCCAACCGGGCGGACGTGCTGGTGGATGCCACAATAGTGAACACCCTGCCGCATGCGGTCCGCATCCGGTTGCGATGCCAGACCCATTCGCCTGAAGGGGGGCTTGCGGACACGGACCAGCAGGCGACCGAGTTGGATGCCAATTCCCGCAGTGTGGTGCATTTAAGGATGCGGGTCAAAAACCCGGAACTGTGGTCGCCTGAATCGCCCGCGCTATACACCCTGGTGACATGCGTGGAACAGGACGGCGTGGTGGTGGACCGGGAGGAAACACCATTTGGAATTCGGACGGTGGCCTTTGATTCGAAACGCGGGTTTCTACTGAACGGGCAGCCGTATGAGCTGAAAGGAACATGCAATCATCAGGACATGGCTGGCGTGGGGACGGCGCTTCCGGACGCACTGCAAGCCTTTCGAATTGGACGGCTGAAGGCCTTCGGCTGCAATGCCTATCGCACAAGCCATAATCCGCCCACCCCGGAGCTGCTGGATGCGTGCGACCGTTTGGGAATGATTGTCATGGATGAAAACCGGCTGCTGGGCAGTGATTCAGGCAACCTGGCAAAATGGGATGAACAAATCCGACGCGACAGGAACCATCCAAGCGTATGCATTTGGAGCGTGGCGAACGAGGAGTTTTACGTGCAATCCACGCCGCAAGGCGGGGCGGTGGCGCGAACGATGCAGGCCTACGTGAAGCAATTGGATCCGACGCGCCCGGTCACTTATGCGGCACCGGAGGGGGATTCTTTTGCGGGAATCAACGGGGTGATTGAGGTGCGGGGTTGGAATTATCATCCCGGTTCAGAAATGGATCGGTACCATGCCGAGCACCCGGACCAGCCGAATGTGGGAACGGAGCAAGCCAGCACGGTATGCACACGGGGGATTTATGCAGACGATCCGGAGCGGGGTTATGTGCGCGCCTATGATGATCGCGGAACACAGACGGCCCATGAGTGGTGGTCCTACTTTGCCCCGAGGCCCTGGTTATCCGGCGGTTTTGTTTGGACCGGCTTTGATTACCGGGGCGAACCCACCCCGTATTCATGGCCCTGCATCAACTCACACTTTGGCATTTTGGACACATGCGGATTTCCAAAAGACAACTTCTGGTATTACAAGGCGATGTGGACAACCAACCCGGTGCTGCACCTGTTGCCGCATTGGAATTGGCGAGGCAGGGAGGGTCAGCCCATCCGGGTGGAGGCCATCAGCAACTGCAAGGCGGTGGAACTGAGCTTGAATGGGAAATCGCTGGGACGACAGGAACTGGCGCCCTATTCCAGGGGTCGTTGGATGGTGCCCTATGAACCCGGCAAGCTGAGTGCGGAGGGATATGATGCGGATGGACGCGAGGAATGCCATGCCGAGGTGGAAACCACCGGCCAGCCATCAAACCTGCGGTTGACCCCGGATCGCATGAAAATTCGAGCAGACGGCGCCGATGTGTCGGTTCTGCGCGTATCGTGCACGGATGCACAAGGCCGCGAAGTGCCGGATGCGCAGGAAACCATTCATTTTGCCATCCAAGGCGAAGGCCGTATCCTGGGTGTGGGAAATGGAGACCCAAGTTGTCACGAGCCGGACACCTACGTTCCCATCGTCCCCGTGCGCAGCCTTGCGGTGGGGAATTGGAAATGGCATACCGAACACTTTTCAAGGAGAACCGGCCTGACAGGCCCGGAATTGAAGGCTGATTTTGATGATCAAAACTGGCAGCAGGTGGACGAAAATAATGATATGCCGCTGAATGAAGGTGAGCAGGCGGTTTACCGCAGCCATGTGACCTTGTCGCCCGCAGACTTAAATGAAGAGGAAATCGCCATCCATTTCCAGACCATTGACGATCATGGCTGGGTGTATGTCAATGGCCAACGGGCTGGTGAATCACATGATTGGCGGGCGCACCCTGGCTTTGGAATCAAATCCCTGGTTCATGCGGGCGATAACATCATTGTGGTGGGGGTGAAAAACGATGGCGGCGCGGGGGGATTAAGTCCTGATGTGAAAGTGGTGTTGAAGGGAAAACCGGAACCTGTGAATTGGTCCCGCAGTTTGTTCAATGGCCTGGCGGAGGTGATTGTGCAATCCACTCAAAAGCCTGGAGCCATTCGATTAGAGGCTTACGCTGATGGAATGAGTCCAGCCGCATGCACCATTCAATCCGATGGTTGCGTGCTTCCCTCCTCCGTTCCATAAAACGCGAAAAAGGAAATTCAAAAGGCCCATCTGTCCCAATTAACAGGGCGCAAACTCATTGGAAAAATCTCACCAGACCGCTTCGGGTAGGGTTTCGATTTTTTCCAAGAGTTTCCGCTCCAGCATCCTGCCGCATCTGGACCTTTTCCATTTCGCTTTTCGGGTAAAAAACAAGCCTGCATGCATTCTCCCGCTCACGCAACATCCAAGGATCCGCTGCGCATGTGCAATACGGGTCCGCCCAAGCCCTCCGCTTCCTCGTCATCATGGGTTACGTGGATCATGGGAATCCCAAAAATCTCGCGCACCTGTTTGAGATGGCCCAGGATTTTGATTTTTAAATCCCGGTCCAGGTTGGACAAGGGTTCATCGAGAAGCAGGAGGCGCGGCCCCGCCAGCAAGGCCCGTCCCAAGCAAACGCGTTGCTGCTCGCCACGCGACAACTGCCAAACCCGGCGTTCAGCCAGCGATTCCACCTCCAGCACATTCGCCACCTGTTCAAAAGACCACGTCCTGCTTGTTTCCAGGGTCCCCCCACCGTGACGGCCCTGGCCGTAGAGCATGTTTTGACGCACTGTGAGATGGGAAAACAAACCCAGGTCCTGCGGCACGTAACCAATGCGGCGGTGGCGCAGGGGGATTTGTATCGAGGAAAAAGTGTTGGTCAGTGTTGTATCATCCAGTTGGATCACGCCCCTTTCCGGGCGTCGCCAGCCTGCGATCAACTCCAGCAACGAGGTTTTGCCAGAACCCGAGGGTCCGCAAAGAGCGATGACCGGCCCGGATAATTCTGCCTCAACACGGAGGATAAAGGCGCCCAAGGTGAGCTTGACCTGGCTGAAAATCAGTTTCATGAATCGAACCTTTGGCGCCGCATCAGCCACTGGCCAAACCAGACAGAGGAAAAGGCAAGAGCCACCGACACCGCCAGAAGGCGCTCTGCGGCCGCATCTTCACCCAATTGGACATGTTCAAATATGGCGAGGGCGAGAGTGGTTGTTTTTCCGGGAATGTTGCCTGCCACCATGATGGTGGCTCCGAATTCCCCAAGGGCGCGGGCAAAAGCGAGCAATACCCCGGCCAGGATTCCTCGCCCAGCCAAAGGCAGGGTTATGGAAACAAACACGCGCCACGGCCCGGCTCCAAGCGTGCCGGCCATTTTCTCCAATCGCGGGTCCACTTGCTCAAAAGCTACCCGCGCTGAGCGCACCAGCAAAGGAAAAGACATCACCCCCAGGGCCATCCAGACCGCCCGCCAGGTAAAAGCCACATCAAATCCAAGCGAATCATGCAACCAGCCACCCAGCCATCCGCGCCGCCCCATGACATCCAGCAATATCAGGCCCGTGGCCACCGGAGGCATCACCAGGGGCATGGCCACCAAGGTCTCGACCAGGGATTTACCAGGCCAGTCACCCCGGGCCAGGCACCATGCCGTGGCCAGCCCGAATGGGAGTATGCCCAAGGTGCTCAGAGCCGCCACCCATGCGGTAAATGCGGTAATTTGCCACTCTTCCAAATTCATCAGGGGTTCATCAAAAATCCTCTGCGACGGAATTCCCCCAACGCAGTGGTCGCGCAAAGGTAATTCAAGAAACTCCGGGCCGCCACTTCTGAAAATCCCCCTTTCACCAATGCGGCTGGGTAGCGTATCTGCGGGCTTTTGCCCACAGGCACCGTGTAAACCACCTTCACACGCCGCGAAATAGCCGCATCCGTGCTGTACACAACTCCTGCATCCATGTTACCCGAGGCCACGGCAGCCAATGCCGCGCGAACATTTTCAGCGGGCACCACGCGCCCCTGTATCTGTTTCCATACGCCCTCCATCTCCAGCCATTTCCGGGCGTAAACCCCGGCAGGCACTGCTGCGGGGTCCGCCAGAACCAGACGCCCCACTTTCGGATCGGCCAGGTCACGAGCGCTTTTAATTTTCAGGATGCTTCCGGATGGAACCACCACGACCAGGCTATTCCCCAGAATATCCCGCCGTGTTCCAGGCACCAAACAACCCTGCTGATCCAACAGGTTCATGCTGGCCTCATCAGCGGAGAAAAACACGTCGGCCGGCGCGCCTTCCCCAATCTGCCGGGCCAGCAGGCTGGAAGCCGCGAAATTGAACCTTATCCGGTTGGTGGAGCACCGCTCATAATCGGCACCCACAGCCTGCAAGCTCTCCTTCAGACTGGCAGCAGCAAAAACCATCACCTCTGCGCCGCGTGCGGAAGCCACCAGAGCGCAAAGCAACCCGACCTGGTAAAGCCACAAAACGTAAAGGGTCCAACGGGTCCTCATTTTTTATTTGCCTCAAACAAGATTAATGAATTTTTTCAAAAAGGAATGCGTGCGGACAGCACCAAATTGTTGCGCACCAACGGCTGGTCTGTCACCGCGACCTGGTATCCGAGCCCCACTGTAACGCCCACACGATGCCACATTGGAAACCGGCCCAGGATGAAACCGGGCGTGACCATGAGCTGGCTCCTGCCACGCCGCGCGCTGTTGGGCCAATATGTTTCATTGAACTCCATTTCCGGCCAGAAATACCGGCCCACATGATATTGCAATGCCGTGTTGAAAAGAATGGGCGTGCCAGGTCCGCCGGCTGCGGCGCCATTGTCTGGAATGGCAATGCCAAGGGTGCTCTGAAAATCAAAGCGGCCCCAGCCCTTGCCTCCCGCCAGTGTGGGGGTGAAACCAAAATGATGAGTCGAAAACACATCGCTTCCGCTTGGCACGGATAACCCCATGAACGCGGTCAATATGTAGTCTCCATGGTCCTTGTCCGCAGAGAGCAGCCTGTATTTCAATAAAAAATTTTCATCCGTCCACCCGCTTTTTCGAGGCTGGGTATTCTCAGTTTGCCAGGCCGGCAGGCCTATGATCACTTCCACCTGCCGGGCTGGAATCAATTCCACACCCTTTCCACCGCCATAGGAATACAGGTTTTTGCCCCCGGGCAACGCCTCCTGGTACTGGTCATACCTTAATTCTTGTTCCAGCCTTGGGGTCACCGTCACCAAGGGTGTGACCCAACCTGGTTGCTCGGCCTGGGTGGCGCTTACCCGCTGCAACCAGTCATCCGTGGCATCGCGGACCTCCTTGATAAAGGGACAGGCCAGTGAATTGGTTTCATCGGAGCCGACGGTTTCGCCGCCAAACGCCGGATTAGCCACACCCCAACCCAGGGCCATCATCCCGGCGACCGCAAAACACAGCCAGCCTCTGATTATTTGACAGGAAACCGCATGGGGATTTTTTTGAGAAAAATGGGCACTGTTGGGTGCCATGACTGCTTGAAAAATTGCGCGGGCGATTCCGGGGCGGCTGGCAGTCTGTTTGCTGGGATTGATCTTCATGTTCAATTTATTGGGTTTCGCATAATAGGTTGACATTTGTGAATTTCAAGTTATATTTGGACATGCCTGAGACGCGAGACCACGCCGCAATGGAAAAACGCCGCCAAAAGGCGGCCAAATTCTTCGCCAAAGAAATTTCCGCCCCGGAGGTCGCCCGCCGCTTGGGCGTCGCGCGTCAAGCTGCTTACCGCTGGAAGAAGGCGTGGGAGAAAGGCGGCAAGGCCGCGCTGGCCAGTAAAGGTTCCGCCGGACCCAAAGCGAAGCTGACCGCCGCGCAGTTGGAAACCGTGACCGCCGCGCTCCTGGCAGGCCCGCTGGCGCAGGGCTACCGGACCAACCTCTGGACGCTGCCGCGCGTCGCCTTGCTGATCAAAGATTTGACGGGAGTGAGTTATCATCCGGGGCATGTCTGGCGCTTGCT